>NZ_JAPZKZ010000031.1:0-223 GCF_033804605.1 Mycobacterium sp. RTGN6 | reverse complement strand
GACCGCGGCGACGGGGTCCTCCACATCGGTGACGGTGATGGTGACCAGTCCGGTGCTGTTGGAGGTGCCGTCGGTGACGGTGTAGTTGAACGTGTCGGTGCCGAAGAAGTTGGGGTTGGGCGCGGTGTAGGTGTAGGTGCCGTTGGCGGCCATGTTGACGGTGCCGCCAGCGGTGGTGGGTAGCGCGGCGCCGGTGGTGGTGACGGTGAGGGCTTCGCCGGGG
>NZ_JAPZKZ010000030.1:0-277 GCF_033804605.1 Mycobacterium sp. RTGN6 | reverse complement strand
CACCGCGGTCGGGATCCCGGCCACCGTTTTGCGGAACCGTTTGCCGCGTCGGCCGCGGCCCATGGTTTCCCGCCCGACAGTGCGGGCGTCGGCGAAGTCGAGGTCCTCCACGACGATCGTGTCGATTCCGTGGCGGCGGGTGTAGTGGATGAGCCGGGTGATGCCTTGGCGCACTTGGGCGTCGCGGCGGGCTGCGGTGCCGGTGAGGTCGATGTCGATGCGTTGCGCTGTGCCGGCGGGGTTGCCGTGCGCATCCAACCGCCGGATCGCGAGATGA
>NZ_JAPZKZ010000029.1:0-312 GCF_033804605.1 Mycobacterium sp. RTGN6 | reverse complement strand
CGGATCGGTTCCGTAGTAGTCGGTCTCGTCGTCGTCGTACAACCCGTCGCCATCGGTGTCCGGCCGCGGATCACCCGTGCTGGTGCCACTGGACTGACCGCTGCTGCCCGAAGTCGTGCCGCTCGAACCGCTGCTCGTCCCACTGCTACCCGACGTCGTGCCGCTCGAATTCGTGCCGCTCGAACCGGTGCCACCATCACCGGGATCGGTCCCGTTGAACACCTCTTCGCCATCGGAGACGCCGTCACCGTCACTGTCGGCCACATTCGGATCGGTTCCGTAGTAGTCGGTCTCGTCGTCGTCGTACAACCC
>NZ_JAPZKZ010000028.1:0-904 GCF_033804605.1 Mycobacterium sp. RTGN6 | reverse complement strand
TTCGGCATCGACGGGCTCGGAACATCCCGGCGGTAGGGCATTGACCGGTCGGTGACCCCACATGCTGGAGGCGTCCATGTAGGTGACCACCCACTCGTCGTCGTCATCGACGGTGACCGCGTTCCAGCCATACTCGATCTCGAACCCGGCAGGCGTGCGCAGATAGAAGCTCATCATCCGGTCGTTGGTGTGCCGGCCCAGTGAATAGGCGACGACCTCTCGATCGGCGCACAGATCGTGAGCGAAGCCCACGTCGTCGACCTCGCCCACCTGAAGCATCAAGTGATGCATGCCCCGCATCCCCGGGGTTTCGATGATGGCCAGACTGTGGTGGCGCGGGTTGACGTGGAAGAAGATCAACCGATGCCCAAACATGTCGACTTCGTCGCTGACTCGGAAGCCCAGCACGTCACGGTAGAAGTCGAGTGACTCCACCAGATCCGGCACGTTCACCACGATGTGCCCCAGGCCCTGAGCCCCGGTGACGAAACCCGACATCGCCCGGCCCGGCCGAAACGATCCAGGCACCACGAGTTGGCCGTAGAACAACTCGTGAGTGAACCCCGCGGGATCGGTGAAACTCACCAACTCCCGCACCCTGGCCGCCCGGCACTGCTCGGCGGTGCCCCGTTGCACCACCACCCCGGCCCGCTGCAGCTGCGCAGTAGCCGCCGCGAGCTCCTGCGCATTGGGCAGCTCCCAGCCCGCACACTGCAGCCGATTGTGCGGGCCCTGGCTGACCACGATCCGACCGGGCCGATCGTCGTTGGTCAACATCACCGTGTCCGGGCGCTGCAGCGGGTCCTCCGACAACGCCAAACCCAATACCTCTGGACCAAAACTGGTCCACTCGTTGGCATCTGGTGACTCCACCCGCAAATAACCAAGCGAAGTGATCTTCAAG
>NZ_JAPZKZ010000027.1:0-1132 GCF_033804605.1 Mycobacterium sp. RTGN6 | reverse complement strand
CTAGTGTCCTGAGTCATTAAATACGGTTCAGTTGGTAGACTGGGTTGTGCCCAGTCCGCAGGCTGCCGTGATCGTGTTGACCGATGCTGAACGCGCCGAGTTGGAGGGCTGGGCGCGGCGTCGGACCAGTGCGGCGGGGTTGGCGTTGAGATCACGAATCGTGTTGGCGGCCGCCGATGGCGAGTCCAACACCGACATGGCCATTCGGATGAAGATCTCGCGGTCAACGGTCAAGCGGTGGCGCAACCGGTTCGTGGAGCTTCGGTGTGACGGCCTGCTCGATGAGCCGCGTCCGGGTCGGCCTCGGGTCGTGGGCGACGAGCAGATCAAGGCGTTGATCACCACGACGCTGGAGAGCGCTCCGCGAGATGCCACGCATTGGTCGACGCGGTCGATGGCCGAGCACCTCGGGTTGAGTCAATCGATGGTCTCGCGGGTATGGCGGGCGTTCGGATTGGCTCCGCACAAACAAGATTCGTGGAAACTGTCGAAGGATCCGCTGTTCGTGGAGAAGGTCCGCGACGTGGTCGGGCTCTATCTGGACCCGCCCGAGCGGGCGCTGGTGCTCTGTGTCGATGAGAAGACCCAGATCCAGGCCTTGAACCGGACGCAACCGGTGTTCCCGATGCTGCCCGGCACCCCAGCGCGGGCCAGCCACGACTACGTCCGGCACGGCACCTCGAGCTTGTACGCGGCGCTGGACCTGGCTTCGGGCCAGGTGATCGGTTCCTTGCACGCACGCCACCGATCCCAGGAGTTCCTGGCCTTCCTCAAGAAGATCGACGGCGAGGTCCCCGCCGACCTCGACGTCCACCTGGTGCTCGACAACGCCTCAACCCACAAGACCCCGGCGGTAAAGCGTTGGCTATCCACTCATCCCAGGTTCGTCGTGCACTTCACCCCGACGAGTTCCTCGTGGCTCAACCTCGTCGAGCGCTGGTTCGCCGAGTTGACGACCAAGAAACTGCGCCGCGGCACCCACACCTCAGTGCGCCAACTCAACAACGACATCCGCGCCTGGATCGCCACCTGGAACGACAACCCCCGCCCGTACGTCTGGACCAAGACTGCCGACCAAATCCTGGCCAGCATCGGCAACTACTGCTCCAGAATTAATGACTCAGGACACTAG
>NZ_JAPZKZ010000026.1:0-1433 GCF_033804605.1 Mycobacterium sp. RTGN6 | reverse complement strand
CTTGAACTCAAGCGGTGGCTGCAACGTATGCGGACGGGTTTGAGAGTAGTCGGTCGAGTTCTTCGGCCGGGGTGCGCCATTTGTAGCGTTCGCGGGGGCGGGCGTTGAGTTCGGCGGCGACGTTGTCGAGGATGCCGGGTCCGTGCAGGGACAGGTCGGTGCCCTTGGGGAAGTACTGGCGCAGCAGTCCGTTGGTGTTTTCGTTGGTGCCGCGCTGCCAGGGGCTGTGCGGATCGCAGAAGTAGATCGGCAGTCCGGTGGCTTTGGTGATCGCGGTGTGCAGCGCCATTTCCTTGCCCTGGTCCCAGGTCAGCGAGCGGCGCAGGATCTCGGGGATGTCGGGGATCTTGGCGGTCATCGCCTCAGCCAGGGTGGCCGCGGTGCGGTCCCCGGGCAGGTGCAGCAGCATCACGAACCCGGTGCTGCGCTCCACCAGGGTGCCGATCGCCGAGCCGCTGTCGGCGCCGATGATCAAATCTCCTTCCCAGTGCCCAGGGATCGCCCGGTCCTTCGCCTCGGCGGGACGCTCGCTGATGTTGATCATGTCCCGCAGCTGGCCGCGGTTGGTGATCTCGTTGCGGCCGTGCGGTTTTCGTCGGGTCCGGCCGCTGCGCAACGCGGTTTTGACCAATCTGGCCAACTCCCCGCGCGGCTGCACGTAGAGGGCCTGGTAGATCGTTTCGTGTGACACCCACATCTCCGGATCCTCGGGGAACTCCTCGCGCAGCCGGCCCGCGATCTGCTCGGGGCTGTGCCGCCGTTTCAAGCGTCGCAGAACCTCGGCCAGCAGGGCAGGTCTCTGCTCGAGTCTGCGGACCTTCGGGCGCTTGGCGTTGGCCTCGGCCACCTCTTGCCCGACCCGCGCCCGGTACCCCGAACCAGTCTGCCCGCGGACGATCTCCCGATTGATCGTGTCGGGGTGCCGCCCCAGCAGCACCGCTGCCCGCGCCGGTGAGCGGCCGGTCTCGAGCAATTCCTCCAACCGACAGCGCTCGGTGAACCTCAACGGCGCTCGCAACCGCCGCGACGGATCGGTCTCGAGATCGTCGACGGGCTGGGTTCTGGGCACAAAGCCAGCCTGTTTCACCCAGATCCGGCCGATCTGCTCCGACACGCCGGAGATCACCGCGGCCTGTGTCGATGAGGACCCCGATCTCATCGCCGCCCAGAACGCCTCCCGGGCCGCTGCCGGATAACGAATGCCGCGATGCTCGAGATTGGCCGCGACCCCGGCGGCCCTGGCCCACTTCGAACCCGTCTGGTGCGAGACCCCTGCCACCGCGGCCGCCGCCGACCGCGACAACCCCGACCTCAACGCCTCCAGAAAATCCTCACGCGCCGACTCCGGCACCTGATTGCAGCCATGCTTGCGAAACCCCATCGAACAACACCCCAAAACAATTCAGGTGTTGCAGCGATCACTTGAGTTCAAG
>NZ_JAPZKZ010000025.1:0-1460 GCF_033804605.1 Mycobacterium sp. RTGN6 | reverse complement strand
CCAATACCGTTCAGTTAAGACTACATGGGTGTAGTTTGTAGTGCATGCCTCGTGCGGGTTGGCGTAAGCCGGAGTCGGATCGTCGGTTGTCGGATTTGGTGTCGGTGGGGGTGCTGACGCGGGTGTTTCCGTCGGCGTTGGTCGATGAAGTGATTGAGGCGTCGGGGCGGACCCAGGTGCGGCATCGTGCGTTGCCGGCGCGGGTGATGGCGTATTTCGCGATCGGGATGGGTCTGTACTCCGATGGTTCCTACGAAGACGTGTTGTCGCAGTTGACCGATGGTTTGGCGTGGGCCTCGGGGTGGCGTGAGCAGTACCAGTTGCCCAGCAAGTCGGCGATTTTCCAGGCTCGGGAGCGGTTGGGTTCGGAGCCTTTGGCCGAGTTGTTCGCGCGGGTGGCTCGTCCGCTGGGTGGGCCGGATACGCCGGGAACGTGGCTGGCCGGGCGGCGACTGGTGGCCGTCGATGGAACCTGCCTTGACGTGGCAGATACGCCCGGCAACGAGGAGTTCTTCGGTCGACCGGGGGTGAACAAGGGCGAGAAGTCAGCGTTCCCGCAGGCACGGTTGTTGGCAGTGGCCGAGTGTGGCTCGCACGCGATCTTTGCCGCCACGATCGGGGGCTATCGAGACGCTGAATCCGCAATGGCCGGGGACCTGTTGGCTGCCCTCAAGCCTGGGATGCTGTTGCTGGCCGATCGAGGATTCTTCTCATATGCATTGTGGCGTAATGCTTCTGGCACTGGATCGGATCTGCTGTGGCGGATCAGTACCGGCGGCAACGGGCCCTCGCCGGTTCATGTCGAAGACCTGCCCGATGGTTCGTGGTTGGCCCATCTGCGCTCGACGAAGGATCGACACAGTGAGCCGATGCTGGCCCGGGTACTCGATTACACCCTTGACGACGGCCGTGAGAACCCCACTGTCTACCGACTGATGACCACCATGCTTGATCCGGTCGAAGCGCCTGCGCTGGAGCTGGCCGCCGCCTATGCCCAGCGGTGGGAAATCGAGAGCATCTTTGATGAACTCAAGACTCATCAGCGCGGATCGAAAGTGGTGTTGCGTTCGAAATCCCCCGACCTGGCTCTGCAAGAAATCTGGGGATACCTGTGCTGCCACTACGCGATTCGCTCCTTGATGAGCGAGGCCGCAGAACACGCCGGACGCGATCCCGACAACCTCAGTTTCACTGCCGCACTGCGCATAGTTCGCCAGTCCGTCGCCCAGCAGGGCGCTTTTTCCCCCTGACCACCCCCGATCGCCCGACCGGCACTGGCAGGCGTTCCTGCGTCGAGTACTCGATCGTCTCAACCCGGCACGGCGCAGACGATCAGCACCACGGGTCATCAAACGCAAAATGCCCAAATGGCACGTCAAGCGCGCCCATCACGCATCCTGGCCTCAGCCACAGCACTCACCAGACATCACCGTCCGACCACCTTAACTGAACGGTATTGG
>NZ_JAPZKZ010000024.1:0-1526 GCF_033804605.1 Mycobacterium sp. RTGN6 | reverse complement strand
CGCATGAGTTGCCCTGTGTCAAGCCGCTCCCGGTTGGGGTCTGTCGAGCAGTGCTTGGAGGGCGCGATGCTGGGTGGGGTCGTAGGTGGTGTGGTCTTGCCAGCAGTGCCAGATGACGTAGAGCCAGGCGCGGGCGAGTATGCGTACGGCGTGGGGGTGGTCGTGTCCGCGGGCGCGGGCGCGGTTGTAGAGGTCGGCGGCCCAGGGATTGGCTCGTCGACTGTCGCCGGCGAAGTCGCACACTGCGTCGCGGAGTTGTTTGTCGGCGGCCCAACGGAATCCGACGTGTTTGACCTGTCCGGATTGGCGGGTGGAGGGGGCGACCCCGGCCAGGCATGCCAGTGCTTCGGGGGTGGGGAATCGGCCGCGGCAGTCGCCGATTTCGGCGAGCAGTCGGGCGGCGCGGAAAGTGCCCGAGCGGGGCAGGCTGGTGAAGATGTGGGCGTCGGCGTGGGAGTCGAGTTGCTCGGCGATGCTGTCATCGAGGGTTTTGATCTGGGCACCCAGGTTGGTCAGGACGGCGACGAAGGCCGCGGTGATGGCGGCACCGTCGATGCCTGTCGCGCCCCGGGGTGCGGCCCTGAGTCGACGGTGCAGTTCCTGGGGATGGGTACGGCCGCTGTAGGCGATGGCCGACAACCAGTTGGCCATCCTGGTGACCGTGAGCCAGTCGGCGCGGTCTTGGCAGTCGAAGCGGGTCAAGAAGGCCAGGCTGATCGGCGAGTCGATGTCGGCGAACAGTCCGACCGCGCCGGGGAACACGATCATCAGATGAGCCCGGAGTTGGTTGGCGACCGCTACGCGGTGGGCGACCAGGTCCTTGCGGGCGCGGCAGATCTGCCGCAGGGCGATGGTGGCGGGGGTGTCGGGCAGCAGGGGACGCAGCCGGATGCGGTCGGTGCGCAAGGTGTCGGCCAGCACGAAGGCGTCGAACCGGTCGTCCTTGTTGCCGGCCGATCCGTAACGACCGCGCAGGTTCTTGACCTGGTTGGGGCTGATGACCACGACGGTGATCCCGGCTTCGAGCAGGGTCTGAACGACCGGGCCGTCGGGGCGTTCGATGGCGACCTCGCAGACCCCGACGCGCTCGAGGGTGCGAAGCAGCTCACGCAGCCCAGCTGCGTTGTGGCTGATCGTTTTTCGGGTGATTTCGCGGCCTTTGGAGTTCACGATCGAGACCGCGTGATCATCACGGGCCCAGTCGATTCCACACGTGTGGCCATTGGGGGGTTCCGCTGGCAGGGTGTTTCGGGCAGACTTCATGACAGCCTCCTCGCTGCTAAGCCCAGTGGGGAGGCACCCTTGTGTGCTGGTTCCGGGGCACGACTGCCGGTTCGCTCACTGAGCGGCGCTCGATGGCGCATAGCCCTGTCGACGGTCGACGCGCCCCGGGTAACCACTGATCTCCGCAGAACTCATGCTGGACATCAAATGTGTCGAGCAAGCAGGGCGGTAGATCAGCGGCACCTCGGGTGCATCGGCAATCCATCGAAGATCACCGACACAAGGATGGTCCACCAGTGAGC
>NZ_JAPZKZ010000023.1:0-5550 GCF_033804605.1 Mycobacterium sp. RTGN6 | reverse complement strand
GGGTGTGTTGTTTGAGAACTCAATAGTGTGTTTGGTGGTTTTTGTTTGTTTGTTTTTTGCCATGCTCTTTTTTCTCGTTTAGGGGTGTGGTTGTTTTATTGAAGATGCCAGTTTTTGGTGTCTTGTGTTTGTGATCGGATTTTTCTGATTCGGATTCACCTGTGCCTTTGGGTGTGGGTTGTTTTTGTTTGGAGAGTTTGATTCTGGCTCAGGACGAACGCTGGCGGCGTGCTTAACACATGCAAGTCGAACGGAAAGGCCCTTCGGGGTACTCGAGTGGCGAACGGGTGAGTAACACGTGGGTGATCTGCCCTGCACTTCGGGATAAGCCTGGGAAACTGGGTCTAATACCGGATATGATCATGCGCCTCCTGGTGTGTGGTGGAAAGCTTTTGCGGTGTGGGATGGGCCCGCGGCCTATCAGCTTGTTGGTGGGGTAATGGCCTACCAAGGCGTCGACGGGTAGCCGGCCTGAGAGGGTGTCCGGCCACACTGGGACTGAGATACGGCCCAGACTCCTACGGGAGGCAGCAGTGGGGAATATTGCACAATGGGCGCAAGCCTGATGCAGCGACGCCGCGTGGGGGATGACGGCCTTCGGGTTGTAAACCTCTTTCAGCACAGACGAAGCGCAAGTGACGGTATGTGCAGAAGAAGCACCGGCCAACTACGTGCCAGCAGCCGCGGTAATACGTAGGGTGCGAGCGTTGTCCGGAATTACTGGGCGTAAAGAGCTTGTAGGTGGTTTGTCGCGTTGTTCGTGAAATCTCACGGCTTAACTGTGAGCGTGCGGGCGATACGGGCAGACTAGAGTACTGCAGGGGAGACTGGAATTCCTGGTGTAGCGGTGGAATGCGCAGATATCAGGAGGAACACCGGTGGCGAAGGCGGGTCTCTGGGCAGTAACTGACGCTGAGAAGCGAAAGCGTGGGGAGCGAACAGGATTAGATACCCTGGTAGTCCACGCCGTAAACGGTGGGTACTAGGTGTGGGTTTCCTTCCTTGGGATCCGTGCCGTAGCTAACGCATTAAGTACCCCGCCTGGGGAGTACGGCCGCAAGGCTAAAACTCAAAGAAATTGACGGGGGCCCGCACAAGCGGCGGAGCATGTGGATTAATTCGATGCAACGCGAAGAACCTTACCTGGGCTTGACATGCACTAGAAAGCCGTAGAGATACGGCCCCCCTTGTGGTTGGTGTGCAGGTGGTGCATGGCTGTCGTCAGCTCGTGTCGTGAGATGTTGGGTTAAGTCCCGCAACGAGCGCAACCCCTATCTTATGTTGCCAGCGCGTGATGGCGGGGACTCGTAAGAGACTGCCGGGGTCAACTCGGAGGAAGGTGGGGATGACGTCAAGTCATCATGCCCCTTATGTCCAGGGCTTCACACATGCTACAATGGCCGGTACAAAGGGCTGCGAATCCGTGAGGTGGAGCGAATCCCTTGAAAGCCGGTCTCAGTTCGGATCGGGGTCTGCAACTCGACCCCGTGAAGTCGGAGTCGCTAGTAATCGCAGATCAGCAACGCTGCGGTGAATACGTTCCCGGGCCTTGTACACACCGCCCGTCACGTCATGAAAGTCGGTAACACCCGAAGCCGGTGGCCTAACCCCTCGTGGGAGGGAGCCGTCGAAGGTGGGATCGGCGATTGGGACGAAGTCGTAACAAGGTAGCCGTACCGGAAGGTGCGGCTGGATCACCTCCTTTCTAAGGAGCACCACGAGACTCATGGCCCGCCCACATCGTGTGGGGGTTCGGTGACCTGGGCGATTCGTTGGATGGCTTGTCACCTGTAGTGGGTGCAGGTCTGGTGCATAGACGAACAACTGACCGGTTCGAGAGACTCCTTCGGGGGTCGTCCGGTCGAGAATAATTGCCAAACACACTGTTGGGTCCTGAGACAACAGGCCCGTCACCGCTTCGCCCCGCATGGGGAACCGGTGGTGATCGATGATCCCGTTGGGGGTCGTTGGCGTGTTGTTGCCCTACTTGGTGGTGGGGTGTGGTGTTTGATTCGTGGATAGTGGTTGCGAGCATCAAGCTGGCATCGTGTGCGTCTGGAATTTCCTTCGCAAGGAGGGGTTTCGGGCGCTAAGTGGTGTTGGTTTGTTGTGGTGTAATTTCAATGAATCTCATTTTTTGGTTTTTTGTGTTGTAAGTGTTTTAGGGCGCATGGTGGATGCCTTGGCATCAGAGGCCGATGAAGGACGTGGGAGGCTGCGTTATGCCTCGGGGAGCTGTCAACCGAGCGTTGATCCGAGGATGTCCGAATGGGGAAACCCAGCACGAGTGATGTCGTGTTACCCGTCACTGAATACATAGGTGGCGGGGGGTAACGCGGGGAAGTGAAACATCTCAGTACCCGTAGGAAGAGAAAACAATTGTGATTCCGTGAGTAGTGGCGAGCGAAAGCGGAGGATGGCTAAACCGCATGCATGTGATACCGGGTAGGGGTTGTGTGTGCGGGGTTGTGGGACCCAAGTTTCTGGAGCTACCTCTCTGGAGGGCAGTGAGAAAGTGTCGTGGTTAGCGGAAGTGGTCCTGGGATGGCCTGCCGTAGACGGTGAGAGCCCGGTACGTGAAAACCCGATGCCTGCCTTGTTTGGTGTTCCCGAGTAGCAGCGGGCCCGTGGAATCTGCTGTGAATCTGCCGGGACCACCCGGTAAGCCTGAATACCTTCTGATGACCGATAGCGGATTAGTACCGTGAGGGAATGGTGAAAAGTACCCCGGGAGGGGAGTGAAAGAGTACCTGAAACCGTGTGCCTACAACCCGTCAGAGCCCTCCTTCGTGGTGGGGTGATGGCGTGCCTTTTGAAGAATGAGCCTGCGAGTCAGGGACATGTCGCGAGGTTAACCCGGGTGGGGTAGCCGCAGCGAAAGCGAGTCTGAATAGGGCGTATCCAATCCATGGGGATTGGTGTAGTGGTGTGTTCTGGACCCGAAGCGGAGTGATCTACCCATGGCCAGGGTGAAGCAGCAGTAAGATGTTGTGGAGGCCCGAACCCACTTAGGTTGAAGACTGAGGGGATGAGTTGTGGGTAGGGGTGAAAGGCCAATCAAACTCCGTGATAGCTGGTTCTCCCCGAAATGCATTTAGGTGCAGCGTTGCGTGTTTCTTGCTGGAGGTAGAGCTACTGGATGGCCGATGGGCCTCACAAGGTTACTGACGTCAGCCAAACTCCGAATGCCGGTAAGTGAAAGCGTGGCAGTGAGACGGCGGGGGATAAGCTCCGTGCGTCGAGAGGGAAACAGCCCAGATCGCCGGCTAAGGCCCCTAAGCGTGTGCTAAGTGGAAAAGGATGTGCAGTCGCGAAGACAACCAGGAGGTTGGCTTAGAAGCAGCCACCCTTGAAAGAGTGCGTAATAGCTCACTGGTCAAGTGATTGTGCGCCGATAATGTAGCGGGGCTCAAGCACACCGCCGAAGCCGCGGCAACGAACCACCCCTTGGGGTGGCGTTGGGTAGGGGAGCGTCCTGCACACCGGTGAAGCCACCTAGTGATGGTGTGGTGGAGGGTGTGGGAGTGAGAATGCAGGCATGAGTAGCGATAAGGCAAGTGAGAACCTTGCCCGCCGAAAGACCAAGGGTTCCTGGGCCAGGCCAGTCCGCCCAGGGTGAGTCGGGACCTAAGGCGAGGCCGACAGGCGTAGTCGATGGACAACGGGTTGATATTCCCGTACCCGTGTGTGTGCGTCCGTGATGAATCACCGGTACTAACCACCCAAAGCTTCGATCACCAATCACCTTCGGGTGGGCGGGGTCGAGGGGCTGCGTGGGACCTTCGGTGGTAGTAGTCAAGCGACGGGGTGACGCAGGAAGGTAGCCGTACCAGTCAGTGGTAATACTGGGGCAAGCCGGTAGGACGACATCTAGGTAAATCCGGGTGTCACATAGTCCGAGAGGTGATGCATAGCCGAGTGAGGCGAATTCGGTGATCCTATGCTGCCAAGAAAAGCCTCTAGCGAGTGCAAACACGGCCCGTACCCCAAACCGACACAGGTGGTCAGGTAGAGAATACCAAGGCGTACGAGTGAACTATGGTTAAGGAACTCGGCAAAATACCCCCGTAACTTCGGGAGAAGGGGGGCCCCTTGCTGTGAACCGGCTTGCCCGGGGCAGCGGTGGGGGGTCGCAGAAACCAGTGAGAAGCGACTGTTTACTAAAAACACAGGTCCGTGCGAAGTCGCAAGACGATGTATACGGACTGACGCCTGCCCGGTGCTGGAAGGTTAAGAGGACCGGTCAACCCCTTTCGGGGGGTGAAGCTGAGAATTTAAGCCCCAGTAAACGGCGGTGGTAACTATAACCATCCTAAGGTAGCGAAATTCCTTGTCGGGTAAGTTCCGACCTGCACGAATGGCGTAACGACTTCTCAACTGTCTCAACCATAGACTCGGCGAAATTGCACTACGAGTAAAGATGCTCGTTACGCGCGGCAGGACGAAAAGACCCCGGGACCTTCACTACAACTTGGTATTGGAGTTCGGTTCGGTTTGTGTAGGATAGGTGGGAGACTGTGAAATTCACACGCCAGTGTGGGTGGAGTCGTTGTTGAAATACCACTCTGATCGTATTGGGCTTCTAACCTCGAACCGTATATCCGGTTCAGGGACAGTGCCTGGTGGGTAGTTTAACTGGGGCGGTTGCCTCCTAAAATGTAACGGAGGCGCCCAAAGGTTCCCTCAACCTGGACGGCAATCAGGTGTTGAGTGTAAGTGCACAAGGGAGCTTGACTGCGAGACGTACATGTCGAGCAGGGACGAAAGTCGGGACTAGTGATCCGGCACCCCCGAGTGGAAGGGGTGTCGCTCAACGGATAAAAGGTACCCCGGGGATAACAGGCTGATCTTCCCCAAGAGTCCATATCGACGGGATGGTTTGGCACCTCGATGTCGGCTCGTCGCATCCTGGGGCTGGAGCAGGTCCCAAGGGTTGGGCTGTTCGCCCATTAAAGCGGCACGCGAGCTGGGTTTAGAACGTCGTGAGACAGTTCGGTCTCTATCCGCCGCGCGCGTCAGAAGCTTGAGGAAACCTGTCCCTAGTACGAGAGGACCGGGACGGACGAACCTCTGGTCTACCAGTTGTCCCACCAGGGGCACCGCTGGATAGCTACGTTCGGACAGGATAACCGCTGAAAGCATCTAAGCGGGAAACCCCCTCCAAGACCAGGCTTCTCACCCATTAAGTGGGATAAGGCCCCCCGCAGACCACGGGATCGATAGACCAGACCTACAAGCCCAGTAATGGGCGCAGGGAACTGGCACTAACCGGCCGAAAACTTACACACACCCAATATCGGGTAACAAAAACCCAAATACAGGGATTCACGTGTAAGCACCACAAAAACTCGCAACCACAATTATTCCGCGCAATCAACCACACCACACCCCACCACCAAAAACACGGGGCTGCAAAAAGAAAATAGAGTTACGGCGGCAACAGCGGCAGGGAAACGCCCGGACCCATCCCGAACCCGGAAGCTAAGCCTACCAGCGCCGATGATACTGACCCTCCGGTCGGAAAAGTAGGACACCGCCGAACACCCTTTA
>NZ_JAPZKZ010000022.1:0-24844 GCF_033804605.1 Mycobacterium sp. RTGN6 | reverse complement strand
GTCGATGACGACGACGAGTGGGTGGTCACCTACATGGACGCCTCCAGCATGTGGGGTCACCGACCGGTCAATGCCCTACCGCCGGGATGTTCCGAGCCCGTCGATGCCGAAGCTCCCGTCATAGCGGCCAACGTCGGCTAGTCAAAGGGATTTCGCGCCGTGCCGGGCCGCTCGCGTCCAAGACGGCCAACGCAGGAAGGTGTGCAAGAGGCATGTGGCTGACAACGACGATCGCGAAACGTCGAGGTGCCAAGGACGTCGTTCGGGTGGATGCCAAGCATCCGCGAGAGACACACTCGCACCTGGATTTCGGTGACATTGCGTTCCATCACCTGCCGGTTGCTGCGGACAGAGGCACGGACTCGTCGAGGAGATCCGATGGATTCGCGTAGCGGGTATCCAGATCCTTCGCTCGGTCAGGAGCCGAAGCCGACGGTCGTCGAGCCCGACGTGTTGCGTACTGTCATGGGGCATTTCGCCACCGGTGTCGCGATCGTGACCGGATCCGATCGTGGCGAGCCCGTCGGAATGACGGTGCAGTCACTGGTGAGCGTGTCGCTGAATCCACCGCTCTTGCTGTTCTGCCCGAGTAGCGCATCCGCCTCGTGGCCACGGATTGCCAGTGGGGAAGTGTTCGCGATCAACATCCTCCGTTCTTCGCAACGGGACGTGTGCGCATCCTTCGCCAAGTCCGGCGGGGACAAGTTCGGGGGCGTGCGATGGCGAAGCGGAGCCGGTGGTGCGCCATTGCTCGACGATGCCCTTGCCTATGCGGAGTGCGTCCTGCACGCGGTCCACGACGCGGGAGACCATCGCGTCGTGCTGGGGCGCGTGCTCAACATCGCCAGCCACGAGACGGCTCACGCCGCCACGCCCCTCGTCTTCTACCGAGGTGCCTTCGCATCGCTGGTACCGACATGAGAGTCCCGTTCTAGGGCAGGCGGAGACTTTGCCATTCGTCAGCCGCCGACCGACGGCAACATCGCCGCAGCACATTCGTAAGAAATGGAGTATTCGATGACCAGTCTCGAGACAAAGATGCAGAAGGCCGGTGGTCCCGTCCCGATGTTGCGCGACGCGCCAGTGGGGGCCTATCCGTTCCCCATTCGCTCGGAATACACGAACTGGCGCGACGAACAAGAGTCGTGGCGTCGGACGGCGGCCCTCATGGACTCGTCGTTCCACATGACCGACTTCTACTTCAAGGGGCCGGACGTCAAGAAACTCCTGTCGGATACGGGCGTCAACAGTTTCGCGAAGTTCGGACCGAACAAGGCGAAGCAATTCGTTGCGCTGAACTATGACGGGTATGTAATTGCCGACGCGATCCTGACGTGTCTTGACGAAGACGAGGTCGTCCTCGTGGGACGTGCCGCCGCGCCGAACTGGGTGGCGTACCACGCGGAGACCGGCGGCTATGACGTCGAGGTCGGGCGCGATTACCAGTCCGCCCTAGGCAACAACGAACGCAAGCTGTTCCGTTACCAACTCCAAGGCCCCAACGCATACCAGATCGCCGAGAAGGTCAACGGCGGGCCGCTCGAGCCGATTCAGTTCTTCGGCATCGGCGAAGTCACCATCGCCGGTGTCCGTGTGCGCGCCCACGCCCACTCGATGTCGCGCGAAGTCGGCTTCGAATTCTCCGGCCCTGCCGCGGACGGTCCGGCCGTGAAGGAGGCCCTGATCACGGCGGGCGAGGAGTTCGGGCTGCGGTTGATAGGCGCGCGTGCCTACCCGTCCATGTGCATCGAGTCCGGTTGGATTCCGAGTCCGACTCCTGCGATCTATAGCGGAGAGCAGATGAAGCCCTACCGCGAGTGGCTCAGCGCATCGACATGGGAGGCGAACGCTTCCCTGGGGGGAAGCTTCTACTCCGACGACATCGAGGATTACTACCAGACGGTTTGGGACCTAGGTCTTGAGCGGCTGGTGAAGTTCGACCACGAGTTCATCGGCCGCTCGGCGGTTGAGGCGATGTGGGACCGGCCGCACCGTCGGAAGGTCTGGCTGCGGTGGAACGACGAAGACGCCGCCCGGATTCTGGCTGAAAGCCTCTTCAACGACGGTGACCGTGCGAAGTACCCCGACCTTCCCGTCTCGAACTACTCGACTCTATCCTTCGATCGTGTCCATCTGGACGGCCGGCTGATAGGCCTGTCGACTACGAGCGGCTACTCGGCGAACCTGCGGGGCTGGTCCTCGCTGGCGATGGTGGATGAGTCCGCGGTAAGTGACGGCGTCGAGGTTAACATCGCTTGGGGCGAGGAGCACGGGGGTTCGGCCAAGCCAACGGTCGAGCGCCATGTGCAGGCCAAGTTGCGTGCGACGATGAGCACGACGCCGCTCGTTACTTGAGCACACGGTTCTGACGCCACGTGGGCAGTCCGCCTACGCGGCACCGCATTCTGGGAGTGTCAGGTCACCGGCGGAGTCGTCGGGGTCGGGTTCCACCGGGTGGAACGGTGCGCTCGAAGCGCTGTGATTGGGACCACAAGATAGGGGAGCGGTCGGTTGCCCTGCCGTCGGCGCGGATCCCCACGAAAGGGGCGGGCTGGTCTTGGACCTGGACGATGACACGACGGTGAGTGGCGATGCCACCGTGGTGGTGTCCGTGTGCGCGGCGCCGCTCAGATGCCGCTGGCCGCAAGGTGATTGACATAGCGGCCGCGCCGTGGTCGCCGCGAGAGGCCGAGCTCCTCGAGGTGACGTTGCGGCTGTTGCAGCAAGGAGGCTATGACGGGTTGACGGTGGATGCCGTGGCTTCCACCGCGCGAGCCAGCAAGGCCACCGTGTATCGGCGGTGGCCGACGAAGGCCGAATTGGTGTTGGCCGCGTTCATCGAGAGCATCCGGCAGGTGGCCGTCGCGCCCGAAACCGGTACGCTCCGTGGCGATTTGCTCCAGTTCGGACACGCGGTGTGTGATCAGGCGCGTGCGCATGCCGGCACCGTCCGGGCGGTGCTGGTCGAGGTATCGCGCAACCCCGCACTAGACGACGTGATGCAGCACCAATTCCTCGATCAACGGAAGGTCCTGATCGATCACATCCTGGGGCAGGCCGTCGATCGCGGTGAGATCGATGCCGCCGCGATCACGGACGACCTCTGGGACGTGCTTCCTGGATACCTCATCTTCCGGTCCATCTTGTCGGCTCGGCCTCCCACCCGCGGCACGGTACGAGCTCTCGTCGACGACGTGATGATCCCCAGCCTCATCCGACGCTCCGGCCGCCGTCGACCGCCATCTGGCAGCGCGACACGTGGCCCTCGCCGACACGGATGACACGAGCGTCGACTTGCCGAAAAAGGGCGTGGTGCGGCCGCGACGAGACCTGCTGCCATGCCGAACCGCGGCCGAGCGAACCGAGCGTCACGACAGTTGGTTTCCTGTGAAAACTGGCCACGGGATCGGGTTCCACGAGGTGGAACAGTTCACTCGCTGAGATGTGTCCTGGGCCACAAGATCTACGTCGCACCGCCGGTGTGCAGCCCAGGCGAACGTCAGCCCAAGACTCCGTGCCTCGGTGACCAGTCGATCGGTCAACACATGGGTTTCACCGCTAACAGGCGCCGGATCTAGGAGGACTTCATGGCCAGCGCAATGACGAACCTGCAGGACCACGTTGCGCTGGAACGAGGCCGACTCGACCACGGCATCCTCGGCGACGGGGAGCACCTCGAGCCGGGGCTGCGGAATACCGACTGCCGAGCGGGCCGGTGAGCGACGTCGTGATGGTGGATACGGCCGGTAACGAGCCGCCGCCATCGGTAGCGCCGGACGAAGAGCGGCAGTCGGTGCCGTGGTCGGAGGCCGCGCCGCTGAAGCCGCTACGCGCTGTTGGCGGGCTTGCCGCAATGGCGCTGGACATTCTGGTCACGATGTTCACGTCGCGGCTGGCGTGGCGTGAGTTCCTCGAGCAGACGCTGTTCATGGCCCGTGTGTCGTTTCTTCCGGCCTTGATGTTGTCGGTTCCCTACGTGGTGTTGTCGGTCTTCATCATCAACGTGCTGTTCGTCGAGTTCGGCGCTGCCGACTTTTCTGGCGCTGGCGCTGCCCTTGCTGCGGTCAACCAGATTGGGCCGATCGTCACGATCGTGGTCGTCGCCGGTGCTGGCGCGTCGGCGATGTGCGCCGATCTAGGGGCACGCACCATCCGCGAAGAGATCGATGCGTTGCGTGTGATGGGCATCGATCCGGTTCAAGCCCTTCTGGTGCCCCGCGTGCTGGCGGCCACCGTGGTTTCGCTGTTGCTGTCATCGTTGGTGACGCTCACCGGGCTCGTCGGCGGCTTCTTGTTCTCGGTGTTCTTTCAGCACGTCACTGCCGGGGCATTCGTGGCTGGTATGACGCTGGTCACCGGGCTAGGCGATGTATTCGTGTCGATGGTCAAGGCGACCCTGTTCGGCATGTCGGCGGGACTGATCGCCTGTTATCAGGGCACGTCGGTGAGCCGTGGTCCGGCCGGAGTCGGCAACGCCGTCAACGAAACGGTGGTGTTCTCCTTTGTCTTGCTGTACATCCTCAATGTCATCGTCACTGCGGTCGGATTCGAGGTAATGAAGTGAGCGCGAGTCTTGTTGTGGTGCAGAGATTTCCACGCGTGGCCAACTACATGCGAGGCGTCAGATCCCGCTGGAGGCACATCGGCGATCAGACGCGGTTCTACGGTCAAACGCTGCGTTCGGTCGTCGACGTGTTCGTCCACTATCGGGCTGAGCTCTTCCGCCAGATCGCGATGATGAGCCTTGGGACTGGGGCGCTCGCGATGATCGGTGGAACGGTCGCAGTGGTCTCGTTCCTCAACGTGTCGACTGGCGCCATCATCGCTGCCCAGGGTTACAACCAGTTGTCCCAAGTCGGGGTGGAAGCCCTCACTGGCTTCGCCTCGGCGTACCTCACCACGCGGCTGATCAGCCTGGCCACCGCGGTCATCGCGTTCTCGGCAACACTAGGCGCCGGTGCCACCGCGCAGATCGGCGCCATGCGGATCAACGAGGAGATCGACGCCCTGGAAGTGATGGGGATCCGGCCCATCGCCTACCTGGCCTCGACCCGGGTGGTGGCCGGAGTGATCGTCGTCGTTCCGCTCTACACGGTGGCATTGCTGCTGAGCTACCTCGCCGCACGGTTCGGCACCACGGCCCTCTACGGCCAGTCCGTCGGTGTCTACGACCACTACTTCCGCACCTTCCTGGTGCCGGCAGACGTGATCAGATCAGTCATCACCGTCCTAGTTCTGGCGGTAGTGGTGATGCTGGTTCACACCTACTACGGATTCAATGCGACCGGCGGCCCAGCGGGTGTCGGGGCAGCTGTCGGGCGCGCCACCCGCGCCGCCCTCGTCGTCGCCGCATTCGTCATCTTGCTCGTCACTCTGGCGCTCTACGGCCAGACCGGTCACTTCGATTTCGCGGGGTAGCGGCGTGCCCGCCAAGAGCTCCAGACCAGCAGGATCGCACCGGATCCCATCCGAGTGGCTGGCCGCCCTGTTGGTCGTCATCATCGTCGTTGGTGCGGCGTTGAGCCTGGGCGCCTACAACCAATCCTTCACACCGACGATGCCGGTGACGTTGTTCTCCGACCGGTCCGGATTGGTCATGGAGCCCAACGCCAAAGTGAAGATGCGCGGCGTCGAGGTGGGCCGGGTCGCCACGGTTTCCGGCGGCACCGACGCGGTCAGCCTTCGGCTCGACATCGATCCCAGCCAAACCAAGTACATCCCGGCCAACGTGGAAGCCCGCATCGACGCCACATCGCTGTTTGGGGCCAAGTTCGTCGAGCTGGTCTCCCCGAGCAACCCGTCCCCTCAGCGGCTTGCCGCCGGGGCCCAGCTGCGATCACAGAACGTGGCCATCGAGGTCAATACCGTGTTCCAAAACCTGGTCGAACTGATCAAACAGGTCGATCCGTCCAAGCTCAACGCGGTGCTTACGGCGTTGGCCGACGGGGTTCGCGGTCAGGGCGAGCGCATCGGTGAATCCATCACCGACACCAACGACGTTCTGCTGGCCTTGAATTCGCGCACCGACACGATGCGCGAGGACTGGCGCGCGCTCAAAGGCGTTGGCGACACCTACGGTGCCGCCGCGCAGCACATCATCGACACCCTCTCGGCGGCCAGCACCACTAGCGCGACCGTGACCGCGCAAGCCAAGCAGTTGGATGCGTTGCTAGTGAGCATCGTTGGGCTCTCGCGCAGCGGCATCGGTGTGTTGGGCCCCAGCAAGGACAACTTGGTACGTGCGGTCAATCTGCTCGAGCCCACGACGAACCTGTTGATGAAGTACAACCCTGAACTGACCTGTCTACTCGTCGGCGCCGACAAGGCCTTGGAAAACTACGCTCCTACGGTCGGCGGGGCCGACGGCAAGTCGGTGATCATGGATGCCTCGCTGATGCTCGGCGACGATCCATACAGGTATCCGGACAATCTGCCAATCGTCGCCGCCAAGGGCGGTCCAGGCGGCAAACCGGGTTGTGGTTCCCTGCCCGACGTGTCCAAGAACTGGCCGGTGCGGTACCTGGTGACCGACACCGGTTTCGGCACGGGAATGGATGTTCGGCCGAATCCGGGCATCGGATTCCCCGGCTGGGCCAACTACTTCCCGGTCACCCGGGCGGTGCCCGAGCCCCCGAGTATCCGATACCCGGGCGGGCCGGCTCCCGGTCCGATTCCCTACCCAGGTGCCCCGCCGTACGGCGGGGCGCAGTACGGGCCGGACGGAACCCCGCTATACCCGGGCGTCCCCCCGCCCCCGTCCCTACCCGCCGATGGGGGACCGACCCCCGCCGGAGCGGATGCTGGGGCCGCAGCCCCGCCGCCGCCGTGACGCCGTCGGCACGGATCGCACCCACATCAGTAACTCCAACAGCGGAGAGGTGAACTACATTGCGGCACAATCTATTCGGGACGCTGTGGCGCCTCGCGGCGTTCCTCTCCGTGTGCCTATTGGGTGCGTTCGCACTCATCGCCGTGTTTGCGCAGCTGCGGTTCCAAGAGGCCACGACCTACAACGCCGAATTCACCAACGTGAGCGGCCTCAAAGCCGGCAACTTCGTGCGCATCGCCGGCGTGGAGGTCGGCAAGGTCAAGTCCATCAAGATCAAGGACGACGCCACCGCGCTGGTGAGTTTCAGCGCCGACGACTCGGTGATCATCACCGAGGGCACCAAGGCAGTGGTCCGCTATGACGACCTGATCGGGGGCCGCTACCTGGCGTTGCAGGAAGGCGCGGGCGGTACCACCAAACTGTCTGCCGGGGAGACGATCCCGCTTGATCGCACCGCGCCGGCGCTCGATCTCGACGCGTTGATCGGAGGTTTCCGACCGCTCTTTCGTGCCCTGGATCCCGGGCAGGTCAACGCGCTCAGTGGGCAGCTGGTTGCCGCCTTTCAAGGTCAGGGTCCGACCGTGGGGTCCATTCTGACCCAAACCGCAGCCCTAACCAACACGCTCGCCGACAGAGATGCGCTGATCGGGCAGGTCGTCGTCAATCTCAACACGGTGTTGGGGTCGCTCGGCGATCACAGCGACAAATTCGGCACCGCAATCGACTCGCTCTCAGAGCTGGTGCACGGACTCGAAGGCCGCAAACAAGACATCACCAACGCGGTGGCCTATTCGAATGAGGCCGCCGGCTCGATTGCCGACTTGCTGGAGCAAGCACGTCCGCCACTGCAGAAGACCGTGACCGAGACCGATCGCACCGCGGGCAACGTACTAGCCGATCACGACTACTTCGACAACTTGCTCAAGACACTGCCCGAGGCCTACCGGGCGCTGGGCCGCCAAGCCCTCAACGGCGACTTCTTCAGCTTCTACATGTGCGACTTGGTGCTCAAACTCAACGGAAAAGGTGGTCAACCGGTGTACGTCAAGATGGCCGGCCAGGACACGGGTCGGTGCACCCCGCGATGAAACCCTTCCGGGAACGTAACCCCGTCATCGTCGGCGCCATCGCCGTGGTCGTGGTCGCCGTGCTCACGCTGGGCGCGCTGAACTACAACAGGCTCCCTTTCTCGTTCGGCAGCACAACCTATTCGGCGTACTTCGACGAGATCGGCGGGCTGACGATCGACGCTCCCGTTCAGGTGTCGGGCTCTCAAACCGGACAGGTGAAGAGCCTCGAACTCGACGAGCACGGAGTCCTGGTGACCTTCACGGTGGCCGACGACATCCGCCTGGGTGAGCGCACAGAGGCAGCGATCAAGACGAACGGGCTGCTCGGCAACAAAGTCCTCGAAATCACTCCACGCGGCGACGGCCACGTAGCGGGCACGATCCCACTGGAACGCACGACCTCGCCATATCAGCTGCCCGATGCGGTAGGCGACCTCACCGCAACCATCAGCGGTCTCAACACCGATCAGCTATCCCAGGCGCTGCAAACACTTTCGCAGACCTTGCAGGATACCCCGCCGCAGCTGAAGGTGGCCGTAGACGGTGTCGCGCGGTTCTCCGAAACCCTCAACCAACGCGACGCAAAGCTACGCCAGCTGCTGTCCAATGCCCGTACGGCGACCACCGTGTTGGCCGAGCGCACCGACAAGATCGTCGGGCTGATCCACGATACGAATGCGGTGCTGGCGGCATTGCGCAGCCAAAGCGATGCACTGGACCAGATCTCGATGAACATCTCGTCGCTAGCTCAGCAGCTCCGCGGGTTCATCGGCGGGAATCGGGCCACCCTCAAACCGGCATTGGACAAACTCAACGGCGTCCTAGCGACCATCGACAACCGCAAAACCGAAGTCCAACAATCGATTAAAGGGCTGAACAGCTACGCGATGTCGCTGGGTGAATCATTGTCGTCGGGACCGTTCTTCAAGGCCTACGTCGCGAATCTGCTGCCGGGCCAATTCATCCAGCCGTTCGTCGATGCCGCGTTCTCCGACCTCGGTCTGGATCCCCATGTACTGCTGCCCTCGCAGCGCACCGACCCGCAAACCGGCCAGCCGGGCACACCGGCGCTGCCGGTACCCTATCCGCGCACCGGGCAAGGCGGCGAACCGAATATGACGTTGCCCGACGCCATCACCGGCAAGCCTGGCGATCAGGGATGCGGCCCGCCCGGCTTGGCGTTGCCCGGCCCTACCGGCTGCTACCCGTACCGTGAGCCGCTACCAGCGCCGCCTCCAGGCGGGCCGCCGCCCGGCCCACCTGCACTGCTGCCCGGCCAGACGGCACCGGAACAGCCCACTCCCACTCCGGTGTTCGTGCCCGCACCCGGCGAACCCGGCCCGGCACCCACACAACCTCCTGCGTCAGAGACAGGCCAATGAGTCGATCACGCACGCTACGTCTAGGCCTGGCAGCGGTGTTGGTCGCCGTCACCGCGGCCGCAGCGGTCCTGGTGGTCCACGCGACCCGTGGGATCAGTCGCACGCACGCTGTCGCCTACTTCGATAACAGCAACGGCGTGTTCGTCGGCGACGACGTCCGCATCAGGGGCGTCAACGTCGGCAAGATCGACACGATCGAACCTCAACCCGACCAGGTGAAGATCACCTTCTGGTTCGATGACCAGTTCAAGGTGCCCGCCGATGTCAAGGCGGTGATCCTGTCCCCAACGCTGGTCACCGCGCGAGCGATCCAGTTGACCCCCGCCTACCACGACGGCCCGACGCTGCAAGACAACGCCGTCATCCCGCATGACCGCACCGCGGTACCCGTGGAGTGGGACGACTTCCGTGACCAACTCCAAAAGCTCAGCACCATGTTGGCGCCCACCGAAACCGGTGGTGTCAGCACCCTGGGTTCCCTGGTCAACACCACTGCCGACAATCTGCGCGGTCGGGGACCAAGTATCCGCGACGCGATCATCAAGCTGTCGCAGGCGGTTTCGGCGCTCGGCGATCACAGCGCCGACACGTTCACCTCGGTGAAGAACCTGGCGACCCTGGTATCTGCGCTACAGGACAGCACCGTGCTGATACGCCAGCTCAACCAGAACCTCGCCGCGGTCACCGGGTTATTGGCGAACGATCCGAGTGAGGTGGCCAACGCCGTCAAGGACTTCAACGACGTGATCGGCGACGTAAAGGACTTCGTCGCCGAGAACCGCGAAACGTTCGCCACCACAACGGACAAGCTGACCTCGGTGTCTCAAACCCTGACCGAGAGCCTCGACGACATCAAGCAGGCGCTGCACGTCCTGCCGACAACGGCGACGAACGCGCTCAACGCCTATCAGCCCGCGCAGGGCACGTTGAGCGGGGCGCTGGCGGTGAACAACTTCAGCAATCCGATCAACTTCCTGTGCGGAGCGATCCAGGCCGCGTCCCGTGCGGGGGCAGAGCAGTCGGCAAAACTGTGTGTGCAGTATCTGGCGCCCATCGTCAAGAACCGCCAATACAACACTCTGCCGCTTGGCGAAAATCTCTTCGTGGGGACGGCGGCACGGCCCAACGAAATCACCTACAGCGAGGACTGGATGCGACCCGATTACGTTCCTGCGCAGCCCGTCCCGGCCGCTGGAGCACCCCCGGCCGCTGACACTCCGGCGCCGCTGCCTGCCGAAGCGCCACTAGCCGATGTTGCGGCAACGCCCGCTACGGGGTCGCCGACGCAACAAACCGATCCCGCTGCCGGGTTGCCGGGGCTGATGGTGCCGCCCGGGGCAGGGGCATGATGAGAAGCCGCCGTCAAGCCAGTGCGGTCGTCATGGTCGTGGTCGTAGCCAGCTGGCTGTCAGGGTGCGGATGGCGCGGATTGAACACGTTGCCGCTGCCGGGTACCCAGGGCCACGGCGCTGGATCCTTTTCGATCCAGGCACAAATGCCCGACGTCAACAACATCCAGCAGAATTCGCGGGTCCGCGTCGGCGATGTCACCGTCGGTTCCGTCACCAAGATCGAACGGCAAGGCTGGCATGCGCTACTGACGATGACACTCAACGGTGACGTACGCCTACCCGCCAATTCGACTGCAACAGTGGGCCAGACCAGCCTGTTGGGATCGTTGCACATCGAACTCGCACCGCCGCCGGATGCGGCCCCGGAGAGCGCATTGCATGAAGGATCCTTGATCCCGCTGTCATCCGGGGGCGCCTATCCGTCTACCGAGCAGACGCTGGCCGCTGCCTCGTTACTGCTCAACGGCGGCGGACTGGGGCAGGTCCAAGACATCACCAAGGCACTCTCGACCGCGTTTGGCGGGCGTGAGAACGACCTTCGTAGTCTGATGAGCCAGCTCGACACATTCATCTCTCGGGTCAACGATCAAACCGACGACATCATCGCGGCCTCAGACAGCCTCAACAATCTCGTCGGGCAGTTCGCCGCGCAAAAGCCCGTCTTGGACAAGGCGCTTGACACGATCCCCGACGCGTTGGCGGTACTCAACGGCGAGCGTGACAACCTCGTCGAAGCACTCGACCAACTCGGCAGATTCAACGCCCTGGCGGCCGACTCGGTCAATCAGACCAAGCAGGCGATCGTCCAGGAGCTCAAGGATCTTGGACCCGTGCTGGAATCACTGGCCAACGCCGGCCGATCGCTGACCCGATCGCTGGGCCTGTTCAGCACCTATCCGTTCGCGAAGGACACGCTGCTGAACTGGTTCCGCGGCGACTACGCCAACGTGACGCTCGTCGTCGACATGACGCTGAGCCGGCTGGATTCGGGGTTGTTGACCGGCACCCGTTTCGAGGGCGATCTGACCGAACTGGAAATGGAATGGGGACGCACGGTCGGGGTGCTGCCAAGCCCATACACCGCAGGTAACCCGCTACTCGCGCCATACCACTTCGACCAGGGGCCCTAAGATGCACCTCACTAAGCGAATCCAGCTGCAACTGGCGATGTTTGGCGTGATCACCCTCGTCGCGGGTGGGATCATGTGCCTCGGCCTCCTTGGCCTGCCGAATCTGCTGTTCGGCGTCGGGTACTACCGAGTGACCGTCGACCTGCCCGAGACTGGCGGGCTGTATGAGAACGGGAACGTCACCTACCGCGGCACCGAGGTGGGCCGGGTCAAGGACGTGCACTTGACCCCTACGGGCGTCGAGGCGCTGCTGTCCCTCAAGTCGGGCATCGACATCCCAGCCGACGTAGACGCGCAGGTGCACAGCCAAACCGCCATCGGCGAACAGTTCATCGAGCTCGTTCCGCGCAGCGCAAATGGTCCGGCGCTGAAGAACGGCGACGTGATAGCACGGGACCGCGCCACGGTGCCGCCCAACATCAACACACTGCTGAGCGCCACCAATGCCGGCTTGCAGGCCATCCCGCACGACAACCTGAGCACCGCGATCAACGAGGCGTACACCGCCGTCGGCGGTTTGGGGCCCGAACTCGCGAGGCTGGTCAAGGGCACCACGAGCCTGGCCGCCGACGCCCGCAACAATCTGGACGCGCTGACCACCGTGATCGATCAGTCCAAACCAATCCTGGACACCCAGATCGACACCTCCGACTCGATCCAGGCCTGGGCCGCCCATACCGCCCAAATCACCAATGAGCTTCAGGCCCAGGACTCCTCGATCAAGGGTCTACTGGAAAAAGGTCCCGGGGCGGCCGACGAAGTGCGCCAGCTGCTTGATCGGCTGCAGCCCACCCTGCCCGTGCTGGCGGCCAACCTGGTCAGCATCGGGCAGGTCGCAATCACCTATCAACCCAACATCGAACAGCTGCTGGTGCTGCTCCCACCAGCGGTGGAAATGATCCAGGGCGCCACGTTGGCCAACGGCAATACCAAACAGGCCTACAAGGGCCTGTATCTGTCGTTCAACCTCAACCTCAACCTGCCCCCGCCATGCACCACCGGGTACCTCCCGCCCAATCAGGTGCGCTCAACCAGTGAAGTGGACTACCCAGACAGGACCCCCGGCGACATGTATTGCCGTGTCCCCCAAGACTCGCAGCTCGCCGTCCGCGGCGCCCGCAATCTGCCGTGCGAGACCCGTCCTGGCAAGCGGGCCCCGACAGTCAAGATGTGCGAGAGCGACGAAAACTATGTGCCACTCAACGACGGCTACAACTGGAAGGGCGATTCGAACGCCACGCTGTACGGCCAGGCCATTCCCCAACTGCCCCCCGGAACGCCGCCCGCGGCCAACCCCTCGCCACCCGGGCCGCCTCCGCTGGCCGCCGCCACGTACGACCCGGCCACCGGCAGCTACATCGGCCCCGACGGGCGTCAGTACACGCAGGCGAATTTGGCAGGCGATGCTCGTCAAGATCGAACCTGGCAGGACATGCTGCTTCCGCCGAAGGGAAACTGAATCTTGACTGTCGACAGTGACATCGCCCCGAACGACACCTCAGCAGATGACCTCGAGGCCGACGAATACCCTGAAGCCGACCAGCGCCGGCCCCAAGTTCGGATGTCGCTGCCCGGCCAGTCGCTCGTCGTCGGTCTGCCGATCGTCGCAGTGCTCGTCGCGCTCGCCGGCTGGCTCGGGTGGCGCGTCCACGAGTCTCATCAGGTCGCCCAGCAGCGCGAGCTATTCCTGCAAGTCGGTCGCCAAGGCGCACTGAACCTCACCACCATCGACTGGCATCATCCCGACGCCGACGTTCAGCGAATCCTGAGCGCGGCCACCGGCACGTTCTACGACGTCTTCTCCAAACGGTCACAACCGTTCATCGACGTGGTCAAGCAAGCACAGTCGACGACCGCGGGCACCATCACCCTCGCGGGTCTTGAATCGGCATCTGACACTCAAGCGCAGGTACTGGTCGCGGTCAGCGTCAGTGTCTCCAACGCCGGTGCGCCGGAACAGAACCCGCGAGCGTGGCGAATGCGGATCTCGGTCCAGAAAGTGGGCCACGACGTGAAGGTGTCAAACGTGGAGTTCGTACCATGACCAATCGCCAAGGGCCTGGAGCCGCGGTCTTGGGCGATCCCGCGTCGACCACCTCCGATGATGAACGCGACCCCGCAACGGCGGGAGCGGACGCGAAGACCCTACCGGACAACGACATTGAGGCCGCCGGCGACGACGAGCAACCCGATGCCGCCGACGCGTCGACGCCACCCCCACGGCGATCCAAGCTCGTGCGCGCATTCAGCTTCGGTGTCGTACCGTTCGCGGCGCTGGCAGTCGCGCTCGGGGCCGCGTATCTGAAATACGAGGACTCGACCACCAGGGCGGCCGACAGCGCTGGTGTCGAATCCGTCCAAGCCGCCAAGGAAAGCACGATCGCGATGCTCTCCTACACACCCGACACCGCGCAGGCCAGCCTCACTGCCGCCCGTGACCGGCTGACGGGGACGTTTCGTGATTCCTACACGTCATTGACCGACGACGTAGTAATCCCTGGCGCAAGGGAAAAGAAGATCTCAGCCACCGCCACCGTGGCTGCGGCCGCCTCGGTGTCGGCGAGCGCCGACCACGCCGTGGTCGTCGTTTTCGTGAATCAGGCCGTAATCATGGGAAACGACGCGCCGACACAGACTGCGTCGGTCGTTCAAGTCACTCTCGACAAGGTCGGAAACCGTTGGCTCATTGCCGGATTCGACCCGAAATGAAGGGCACCTCCACGGCTGCGGTGCTGACGACAGTCGGAACTCTGGTCGCAATGTCGGTGGCGGGCGGCCCGGCCGCACCTGCCGACACGGTGGCCTACGTGGTCAACGTGACCGTTCGGCCTGGCTACCACTTCGCCAACGCTGACGAGGCCCTCCGTTACGGGCGCGGGATTTGCGACAAGGTCGCCGCCAGGGATGCATTCGCACGGATCATCGACGACCTAAAGGCCGATTTCGAACCACCGACGACTATCAGGCGTCCTACTTGATCACACAGGCGGTCAACGAACTTTGCCCAGCCCTGATCTGGCGGCTGAGGAACTCAGCGGCGAACTCCCGGGCGCCGGCGTCATGAAACCGGCGCCGTCACGCCGTTGCTGCCCGACAGGCACGCTGTCATCGAAACCCGTTGGAGCCCAAAGAATGAGCATGAGCGCAACGATCCAACCGACGAGCCCATCTAGTCGGCTCGGTGCGGCAGTGGGCACGCTGCTCGTGCTTGGCGTCGCCGCGGGTCTCGGCACACCACACGCGAACGCCGACAATCACCGCCTCAACGGCAGCGTCGTCTCCAACGTCTACACCCTGCAGCGACAAGCCGGTTGCACCGGAGATCTGAGGGTCAGTCCACAGCTGCAACTGGCCGCGCAGTGGCACGCCCTCGACGTGCTCAACGACCGCGCGCTCGGCGGCGACATCGGCAGCGACGGCTCGACTCCCCAGGACCGTGCGAAGGCCGCCGGCTACGCGGGCACGGTGGCCGAGACGGTCGCCATCAATCCCGCGCTGGCCATCAGTGGGATCGAGCTCATCAACCAGTGGTACTACAACCCGGGCTATTTGGCCATCATGCAGAACTGCGTCTACACCCAGATCGGGGTGTGGTCGGAAAACAGCATGGATCGCACGGTCGTCGTCGCGGTCTATGGATCGAAAGGAAGGTGATCGGATGGACCCCAGCCCGGACTACGACGTAAGCGACGAATTGGAGTACGGCATCAACTGGTTTGCCTGGATCCTGCGCGGTGTCTACCCGCCTCCGGCGTACCCCCCGGTCTAGTGCCCACGTAACGAGCGACTGATCACCGACGGTAGGGAGTTTCCGATGCGAAACGTGCGCACCCGTGGTGGCGTTCAGTTCCTGCGGCTAGCCCTGGTCGCAGTGCTTGGGCTGTGCCTATGGACGGCGGTGCAGGCCAAGGCAGAAGCGTTCGAGTACTTGATGGTGCCCTCGGCGGCGATGGCCCGCGACATCCCCGTGGCCTTCATCGACGGGGGACCACATGCGGTGTATCTGCTGGACGCGTTCAATGCCGGCGACGCCGTCAGCAATTGGATGACGGCGGGCAACGCGATGAACACCCTTGCGGGAAGAGGGATCTCGGTGGTTACGCCGGCCGGCGGGGCGTACAGTCTCTACACCGACTGGGAGCAGGACGGTAGCCGCCAATGGGAGACCTTCCTATCCTCCGAGCTGCCCAACTGGTTAGCGACCGAAAAGGGTTTGGCGCCTGGTGGCCACGCGATCGTCGGCGCATCGCAGGGGGGCACCGGCGCCCTGATGATGGCCGCCTTCCATCCCGATCGGTTCAGGTACGCAGCATCGATGTCTGGCTTCCTCACCCCGTCCAACACCACCCTCAACGGTGCGATCACCGCGGGCATGATGCAGTACGGCGGCGCCGACACCCGCAACATGTGGGGCCTGCCTCAGCTGGGCCGGTGGAAGTGGCACGATCCCGACGTTCACGTCCAGATCTTCGTGCAAAACGACACTCGCCTATGGGTTTACAGCCCCCAAACCTTCACGTCCGCTGATGCTGCCGCGATGATCGGTTACGCCGATCGAGCTCAAGGCAGCAGCCGCGTGTTCTACGCCGCCTACCGGGCCGCGGGAGGCCGCAACGGCCATTTCGACTTTCCCGTTGCCGGCGACCATGGTTGGTCGACCTGGGGGCCGCAACTGCAAGCCATGTCGGCCGATCTCGTCGCCTCGATCAAGTAGCCGCCGGTCAGGCGGTGATCTTGCGCAGATCGGTTCCCGGGTCGCGCAGCGCCTCGGGGCTCACGGCGGCCCGCCGTTCGATGAGCCCGATGGCAGCGCGCACGTCGCGCGGCCGGTTGATCGCTAGTGCGGCGCGCAGGATCCCGGCGCGGACGAAGAAAACGCTGAAGGCAAGGCCTTCGACGTCGCCACGCCACACGAGCTCATCGCCTGACTGCGGATGACCGGCCATTTGAAGGTTCAAATCATACTGGTCGGACCAGAACCAGGGCACTTCCGCATAGGGTTCACGGCGCCCCAGCATGGACCGGGCGGCAGCGATACCTTGATTCTGGGCATTCTGCCAGCTCTCAAGCCGGACCCGTTCGCCGACAAGCGGATTGGGGTGGTTGGCGACGTCGCCGGCGGCGTACAGGCCGTCCAGTGAAGTGGCACAGAACTCGTCGACCAGGATTCCGTTGCCGACGCGGGCGCCGGCCTGCTCGGCAAGCTCGACCGCCGGGTTGATACCGATGCCGACCACTACTACGTCGCTCTCGATCACGTCGCCGTCGGTGGTGACCACGTGGTGCACCCGCTCGTCCCCGACGATCCGCCGTACACCCGTACGAAGGCGCAGCTCCACCCCGCGATCCCGGTGCACGGAGGCGAAGATCCGCCCGAGCGACGGCCCAAGCACCCGCTGCAGCGGGAGCTCGGCGATTTCGAGGATGGTCACGTGGCAGCCGAGTGCATGCGCCGAGGCGGCCACCTCCGCACCCACGAACCCGGCTCCCACTACGGTCACCCGAGCACCCGGGACGAGCTCGCCACGCAGTACCAGCGCATCGTCGAGCGAGCGCAGGTAGTGCACCCCGTCGAGGTCGTGCCCCTCCACGTCGAGTCGGCGCGCCTGTCCGCCCGTGCACAACAGCACCTTGTCCGCCTTGATCCGCTCCCCGTCTTCGGTTTCGACGGCCTGCTCGGCGGTCAGCAGTCGGCGTACCCGCACGCCGAGCCGGACGTCGATGTCCTGATCGGTCCACGACTGCGAGTCGGCGATCTGCAGATCGGCCGGAACTTGCTTGCCCAACAACAGGTCTTTGCTCAACGGCGGCCGCTCGTAGGGCAGGTGTGGTTCGGCGCCAACGAGGACCACTCTTCCGGTGAAACCCTCTTGGCGCAGCGCCTGCGCCGCCCTGCCCCCGGCAAGGTTCGCCCCGACGATCACGAAAGATTCTTGCACCACGCCCACTTTCAGTCACCTGCGTGAAGTTCTCAGTCTGCGCGGCCCAGTCCCCATGCATGCGAATCGGGTTCCATTCCCCGGCACACGGCCTGTCCCGTGGCGCCAACATGATGGCAGCGTGAGAGAAGGACCCGGGCCGGGACGACCCGCCTGGGTAGGTGAGCTGACTCGTGAGGTGGGCGATGCGCGAAGACCATGCCGCGGTTGCCGAATCAACCTGCCCGACATGGTGCGTCGAGGAGGGCGTGGCCTGTCAGGATCCGCTGTGGCACGTCAGTGAGAGTCACGTGCTCGAACTCGTGTGTCCGGGGGAACCGCGGTGTCGGGAATCGGTGGAGGTTCGGGCGGCGCAGTACCTTGCCGATGACTCGGACCGAGCGACGTGGGTGCCGACGGTCGAACTCGCCCATCACGTGGGAAATCGGTATCGCGTCATCCACTTGAGTCCGGCTGATGCACGACAGCTTGCGGAGTTGCTATCGCGGGCCGCGGATCAACTCGATGGTCCGATTTCGTAGCTGCGCTGGTGTGATTGGGCGGCCCCTCCGCGACGGCCGGTCATGCCGCCGAGTCGTCGGGATCGGGTTCCGCGGTGTGGAACGGTGCGCTCGCTGACGTGTGACCGGAACAACAGGATGGTAAAGCTACCGCCGCAAGTTGGCCGCCCAGGAGAACGCGCCAGCTCGTGAGCCGGCTGAGTTGCCGGTCGATGGGCAGCACCTGGGCATCAGCGCACGCACGGACCGGACCAACGAAGCGCGTCAAGGAGGACATCATGGCCGTCGCGGTCGAGAAGTTGCAGGACAGCAGCAGCGACATCAAAACCGAAATCCTCGAGGAGATACGCGCACTCGTCCCACGCATTCGCGATCTCGCTAGCGAAAGCGAGCGCGCGCGGTGGCTCGCGCCGGAGATCCTAGAGACGGTCGGCGCTACCAGTGTGTGGCGCACGGTCGTGCCGAAACAGTTCGGCGGCTTCGATCTCCCGCTCGAAGACCAGTGCGAGATAGTGAGCGAGTTGGCGCGGGCCGACGGTTCACTCGGCTGGGTCGCGGGGTTGTGGCTCGCGAACACTTGGATCGGCCAGCTCATCCCCGACGACGGCCAGCGAGAGATCTTCAGCGGTGGCGACGTACGGATCTCGGGAGCCTTGACTCCGACCGGCACCATTGTTCCGACCGACGGCGGCTACATCCTCAACGGCAATTGGAAGTGGAACACCGGCGTTCGCGGCTCAGTGTTCGACGCCGTCGCCTCGCGACTCGAGCACTCGGACGGGCCGCCGGACGTGTACTACGTCTTCGCGCGGACGTCCGAGCTGTCACTTGCCGACGACTGGGACGCCTTTGGCGCGATGGCCACCGGAAGTAGCACAACGACCGCAAAGGACGTCTTCGTTCCGGCTCATCGGGTGATCAAGATCAACGACGCACTCGCCGGCACGACGGGTGACCGCTCGAACGCCGGCGTTGGTGAGCAGCGGAACTACGGATTCTTCGCTTACGTGTCCGTCCAACAAGTCTCGGTGTTCATCGGAATGGCCCGCGCCGCACTCGAGCTGTTTCTTCAGCGACTTCCCGGTCGGAGCATCACCTATACGCCGTGGAAGGACCAGAGCGCGTCGCCTGTCACGCACATTCAGGTGGCCTCGGCCGCCAACAAGATCGCGGCAGCCGATGCGCTCCAACGAGAGTGCATCCAGCTCCTCCAGCGCCGCGCCGATTTTGGCGAGCAGCCCAGCGTCGAAGAGAAGGCTGAATTGCGTGGACGAAGCGCCTATGCCATCGAACTCGCGCGCGAGGCGGTGAGCATCCTCTACACCGCGAGCGGAGCGTCGGTCATCATGCGGGACATCCCTTTCCAGCGCGTCTACCGCGACATACAGGCCTTGAGCAACCACGCCGCTGTGCTGCTCACCTCGAACCTCGAGGTGCACGGCCGCGTGTTGGTCGGGCTGGACCCGGCCACGCCATTTCTCTGACACCACGGGGTCGCTGGAACGTGGGCGTCGCGACCGCAGTCTGCCGCCAATCGAGCAGGAGAACACATGAGAAACGGACACCGCGTCATCACCCTCGAGGAACACTTCGCGACGGCCGACTATCGACAGGGCGACGGGGGCGCACTGCTTCCACAGGTCGCCGCGATGTTCGCGGACCGCATCGATGACATCGAGCAGTACCGGCTCCCCGAGATGGATCGATCGGGCATAGACGTCCAGGTGCTCTCCCTGACCGGGCCTGGCGTACAACAGGAAACGGATGCCGAGCTAGCGATCGAGCGCGCGCGACGCAGCAATGACGCGCTCGCGAAGGTCGTCGAGGCGTATCCCGCGCGGTTCCGCGCCTTCGCGGCGCTTCCCACGCAGGATCCCCTGGCGGCCGCGCGCGAGCTCGAACGCTGTGTCACCGAACTCGGCTTCGTCGGCGCGCTCGTGAACGGTCACACCAACGGCGTCTATCTGGACGACGCCCGCTATGAGCCGCTGTGGGCGACCCTCACTCGGATCGGAGTTCCGCTGTACTTGCATCCTGTCTTTCCAGCCGTGATGCCAGCGGTTCTCGAGGGCTACCCGGAGATGTCCGCTGCGGCGTGGGGATGGGGTTTCGAGACCGCATCGCATGCTCTGCGCCTTGTGCTGTCGGGGCTCTTCGACCGACACCCAACTGCCACACTGATACTCGGCCACATGGGCGAAGGCCTGCCGTTTGCGCTGGGCCGGCTCGACGATCGATGGTCGATCATGCGCCACACCGTCGAGCTCGACGAGCTTCCGTCGTGCTACGTCCGGAGAAACCTGTTCGTCACGACCGCAGGCGTGGAGTCGCACGCGCCGTTGGCGTGCGCCATCTCTGAGTTGGGCGCCGAACGCGTCCTCTTCTCCGTCGACTACCCGTACCAGTCGATTGACACTTCCGCTGAATTCATGGCGACCGCACCCATCGCGGAACACGAACGCGCACTGATCTTCGGCCAGAACGCAGAGTCGCTTCTGGCCCTCGACTCCGTTCAGATGCGACCCGCGGCACGGATCGCCGAAAATAGATGATGACCGTGACGAAGAAGTCCCTCCAAGACGTTCTGGATCACACACCAAACATCGTCGACTACCTCTACAACGAGACGCCGGGACCCCACGGTCGACAGAATGCGGCGCTCTCACCCGTACCGGCGCAACACACGAACTGGCGTGACGAGCAACGCGCCTGGCGCGAAACCGCCGCCCTGTTCGACCAGAGCCATCACATGCCCGAGCTCTTCCTGCGCGGCAAGGACGCACGGCGGCTGTTGTCGGATGTCGGCGTGAACAGTCTCCAAAATCTCAGGCCAGGGATCGCCAAGCAGTTCGTGGGTTGCAACCCGCGGGGACAGATCATCGGAGACTGCGTCTTGCACGACCTCGGCGACGAAACCTTCGAATTGATCAGCGGGAAGACCCTTCTCAACTGGGTGCAATTTCAGGCCGAGACCGGCTGCTACGACGTGAGCGTCGAGCGCGACGAAAACACGTCTGACAATGTCAGTGGGACGCGCCGCAGCTTTCGCTTCGGCATGGACGGCCCAAATGCCGGAGAGATCTTCCGCAGAGTCATTCACGGCCCAGCGCCGGACCTGCCGTTCTTCCACACTGCGCGAGTCCGGATCGGCGCGACCGAGGTGCTGGCGCTGCGGCACGGCATGGCTGGCCATCAGGGCGTCGAGTTGTCGGGACCCTACGAGTGTGGGCCTGCCGTACGAGACGCGCTCATGGCCGCGGGTGCCGAGTTCGGACTCCGGCAAGGCGGAACTCGCGCCTACTACAGCTCGGGCTACGAGAGCGGGTGGATCGGTTATCCGCTGCCGGCCATCTACACGGGCGAGTACCTGCGCGCCTTCCGAGAATGGTTGCCGGCGGACGGATGGGAGGCCAAGTACCAACTCGGCGGAAGCTTTTACTCGCCCGACGTCGAGGACTACTACGTCACGCCCTATGACCTAGGCTACGACCGCATCGTCAAGTTCGATCACGACTTCATCGGCCGCGCGGCTCTAGAGCCCATTGCGGAGGCGCCTCCGCGCCGCAAGGTGACGCTCGTCTGGAACAAGGACGACGTGACCGCGATCTTCCGGTCGCTGCTCGAGCCGGGGCTCCCGTACCGCTACCTGGACCTACCCCTCTCCGACTACTCATTCCCGCAGCGCGACGAGGTCCAAGGCGCGGACGGCGGGTGTATCGGGCAATCCACGCTGTGCGGCTACAGCTTCAACGAGCGCGACATCCTCTCGCTCGCCTTCGTCGAGCGGCGCTACGCCGAGCCCGGTACCGAAGTCGCCCTAATCTGGGGCGAACCGAACGGCGGCTCCCGCAAAGCCGGCGTCGAGCGCCACCGCCAACTGAAGGTTCGCGTGACGGTGGCACCCAACCCGTACCCAAGGTCGGTCCAGGACATGCAACGCGCGTCGCTGTGACGGCCAAGTAGGAGCGCACCTCATCGGCTGGAACGAATCACTCGTCGCGGACAGCGCCGGATGGCTGCCATCGGCGTTGCCGGACTTCCGTTGAGCTGTAGTCCCGTACCTCGACGGTGCGTTGCGCTCGACCGACCTCAGAGGTCAGCCGAATGACCCACTACGGCAACACCATTCGTCGTGTTCGTTGACGGGTGAGGATATTGGGGGCTGCTCAGTGGGGCCACCGTCATGGGCGCGTGACGGTGCTGGTCCCCGTCTGGCATCCAGTGCGCGTGGGATTCCCAGCGCCGTCGCTCACCAGCACCACGGCGATGGCAAGACCAGCGATCGACGGTGGCTTCTGTCGGGTATGGCCGAGTCGAGGGGTCGGGTTCCACGGGGTGGAACGGTGTGCTCGCAGCGATGCTTCCAACGAGCAGACAATCGAGGTGTTGCGGGCCAATTGCCCTGCTGTAACCCCAAATTGCAGCGCGGGTGAAGGTCAGCCGCAAACCAGCATGCCGCCCATCGCTCGGTCGCAGGTGGGCATGACGCCGTGGGAACTGGAACGTAAGGAGGACATCATGGCCATCGCGGTCGAGAAGCTGCAGGAGTTGGTTTCGCTGGAGCGGGGTGAGCTCGATCGGAGCATCTTCAGGGACTCGGAGATCTTCGAGCAGGAGATGCAGATGATCTTCGCGCGGAGTTGGCTGTTCTTGTGTCACGAGTCGCAGATCCGCAAGAAGGGGGACTTCTTCGAGGCCCCGATGGGGCGCGACAACGTGTTGGTCGTGCGTCAGAAGGACGGCAGTATCAAGGCGCTGCTGAATACCTGTCTGCATCGCGGGAATGCGGTGTGTCGGGCCGAGGAGGGCAACGCCCGTAACTTCATGTGCACCTATCACGGGTGGACCTATGACATTTCGGGTGATTTGGTCGGGGTGCCGGGGCTTGCCGAGCTGTATCACAACGACCTGGACACTGCCGCCAACGGGTTGCGTGAGGTGGCTCAGTTGGACACGTTCATGGGTTTCGTGTTCGCCACCGCTGATCCCGAGGCGCCGCCGCTGCACGAATTCCTCGGCCGGACCGGTCGACTCGCCTTGGCCATGATCGCAGCCCAAGGCGATATGGAGATCATCCCCGGCGTCCAGAAGTTCGTCATCCCGTGCAACTGGAAGTTCCCCGGTGACAACGTCTTTGATTTCTATCACCCACAGGTCACCCACGTATCGGCGTTTCGCAGCGGCATCCTGCCGCCGCTGCCGGACCCGACGGCGCGCGGTCGCAAAGTGGGAATGTCGGGCGTGGCGGCACCCGATGGTTCAGATCTTGAACTGTTCGACGAGAGCATGGGTGACCACATCGTGTTCATCGACCAGTTTGGCCATGGCGTATCGGGGCAGACGGCGGATTCGTTGGGGGACATGGGCGGGCTCCTCGACAACTCCTGGCGAGCGGACTCCGCACCGGAGGCGGAGCAGTTCGGAAGGGTTGGGAGGCAGTCGTACGGCCACGGGAACATCTTCCCCACCTGCTCGGTCTTGCCCTGGATCCTGCAGATTGGACTGCGGGTGCCGCGTGGGCCACAGGAAACCGAGATCTGGTGGTTCGCCTTCGTCAAGAAGGACGCCAGCCCCGAGCGGAAGGCCCTCATGGCGCGGCGGGCCATCATCACCTTCGGGCCGGGCGGGTTGGCCGAGCAGGATGACGGCGAGAACTGGACTCAATCCACCAAGCAGACCCATGGCGAGACGAGCAGCAAGATTCCACAGCTGCTGCTGATGGATCTGGGTCACGGCAAGGTCGTACAGGACGACGACTCCCTTGACCCGCCCTACATCCACACCAGCATCAACGAGCACGGTCAACGGTGGACCTATCACGCATGGAAGCACTGGATGTCCGGCGTCGGCTGGAACGAGCTGCGCGAACTCACCACCCCGCCCGACGTGCTCTGACCACCGTACCCACTCGAGAACAGGACGAAGACTATGACCATCGATACAGACATCGAAGTCGGGGCCGACCGGCTCGCCGAAGTGCTGCGGCAGTTCGAGGTGGAGCGCTTCTACACCGACGAAGCGACGCTGCTCGACGCCCACCAGTACGAGCAGTGGGTGCAGTTGTTCACTGACGACACCCACTACTTCATGCCGCTCCGCCGGACTCGCCTGCGGCGCGAGCTGGACAAGGAATTCACCAAACCCGGCGAGATGGCGTTCTTCGACGACGACAAGCGGATCCTGCTCGGCCGGGTGGCCAAGCTGATGACGGGCTCGGCGTGGGCGGAGGATCCGCCTTCGCGGACAAGGCATCTCGTCACGAATGTGCGCGTGGTGGACGATCGTGGTGGGGAGTTGGAGGTGCACTCCAACTTCGTGCTTTACCGCACCCGCCTCAAATCCGAGGAGACGACGTGGATCGGGTCGCGTCGTGACCTGCTCCGGCGCCACAACGGCTCGTTCCTGATCGCCCGACGCCACATCTTCCTCGAACAAACCGTGCTGCTGTCGGCAAACCTCAGCAACTTCTTCTGACCCATTGCTTTGATGGCGCCGCGAGAAGCGGAGTCGTCCCCAACATCGAGGAGTTACCTTGAAGATCACTTCGCTTGGTTATTTGCGGGTGGAGTCACCAGATGCCAACGAGTGGACCAGTTTTGGTCCAGAGGTATTGGGTTTGGCGTTGTCGGAGGACCCGCTGCA
>NZ_JAPZKZ010000021.1:0-31014 GCF_033804605.1 Mycobacterium sp. RTGN6 | reverse complement strand
GGTGTTCAACGGGACCGATCCCGGTGATGGTGGCACCGGTTCGAGCGGCACGAATTCGAGCGGCACGACGTCGGGTAGCAGTGGGACGAGCAGCGGTTCGAGCGGCACGACGTCGGGCAGCAGCGGTCAGTCCAGTGGCACCAGCACGGGTGATCCGCGGCCGGACACCGATGGCGACGGGTTGTACGACGACGACGAGACCGACTACTACGGAACCGATCCGAATGTGGCGGACAGTGACGGCGACGGCGTTCCGGATGGCGAAGAGGTGTTCAACGGGACCGATCCCAGTGATGGTGGCACCGGTTCGAGCGGCACGACTTCGGGTAGCAGTGGGACGAGCAGCGGTTCGAGCGGCACCACGTCGAGCGGGACGAGCGGTTCGAGCGGCACCTCGGGTGATCCGCGGCCGGACACCGATGGCGACGGGTTGTACGACGACGACGAAACCGACTATTACGGAACCGATCCGAACAACGCCGACAGCGATGGCGACGGCGTCTCCGACGGTGAAGAGGTGTACAACGGCACCGATCCCGCAGGCGGAGGCAGCAACCCGGGCGGCATCCTCGGCTTCTTCGCCTCGGTGTTCTCCGGTGCGGTGACCTTCATCGGCGGCCTGATCACGTCGTTCCTCGGGCTGCTCGGACTCTCGGGCGGCGGAGGCGGCGGTGCCGGGCTCACCGGTGGCGGTGGCGGTGGCAGTGGATGGTTCACGTTCGTCACGGGTCGCAGCGGCGGATGGTTCGGCTAGGCGGCGCGCTGCCGGAACTGGGTCGGCGATTCGAACAGTCCTCCGCAGGTCGCGCCACGCTCTCCGTGGTGATCTTCCTGGTGGTCGGCATCGGGATCGTGTGGAACCTGCCCGACTCTCAGCTCAAACGCGCGATTCAACCCACACTGCGGCCGATTGCCTCGTCGGCCGGACTCGATCAGAAGTGGAGCATGTACGCGCCCGAACCGATCTCCGCCTTGGAGAGCGTGCAGGTGCGGGTGCGGCTCGCCGACGGGCCCGACCGGGTCTGGACGTGGCAGCGCGGTGATCTGGTGGTCGGACCGTTCCGCTGGTACCACTGGCAGAAGCTCAAGGAGCAGCTCGTTCGCCAACCGGCCAGCCGCAGAGGGGTCGCTCGTTGGGCGGTCCGCGAACTCACCGATCCCGCCGACCACCCGATTCACGTGCAGATTCTGCTGCGCACCGAACTTCTGCCCCCACCGGGTCGGCCAGGCCCGCGCACCGTCACCGTGAAACCGCTCTACGACGAAGCGCTCGGGAGACCGAAGTGAACGACCCGGCTCCGTCGCGCGTGGCACGTATCGCGAACGGCTGGAACGACTTCTGGTTCCGCCCGGAGCCCGCCTACACGCTCGGCGCGATCCGGATCGCGTTCGGGGCCATCGTGATGGCGTGGACGGTCTCGCTGCTGCCGGACCTCAACGACTTCTTCTCGTCGACGGGCGTCGTCCCGCACCAGCCGCTCAGTCGATACGAGTGGGGCGTGTTCGGCATCTGGACCAGTGACGACGCCGTCATGGTCGGTTGGGCGGTGCTTCTGATCGCCGCGTTCGCCATGACCATCGGCCTGCACAGCAGGGTGGCCGCGTTCCTCGTCTTCGTGCTGGTGATGTCCTTCGAACTGCGGTGTCCCTACATCTTCAACTCAGGCGACAACCTCGTTCGCGTAGAAGCCTTGCTGCTTGCGCTCGCCCCGTGTGGCGCCGCGCTGTCGATGGATCAGCGACGCAGTACCGGCTCTTTCTGGTCGGCGCAGGACCGGGCGCGTTGGCCGATCCGGTTGATGCAGGTGCAATTCACGCTGATCTACGTCGCCACCTTCTCCATCAGGATGACCGGCGAGAAGTGGCCGGAGGGCACCGCGCTGTCCTATGCGATGCGGCTGCAGGACATGCTGATAATCCCCGCCCCACAGTGGATCGCCACCAACGCCGTGATCATGAACGTCGCCACCTGGGGAACCCTGGTGGGTGAGTTGTTGATCGGCATCCTGGTGTGGAACCGGCGTTGCCGGCGCGTCGTCCTCATCGCTGGACTGGTCCTGCACACGATCATCTTGGTCACCATCGCCGTCGGCTTCTTCACCCCCGCGATGTTCCTGCTGTACCTCGCGTTCGTACCGCCGGATGCCGTGCGCCGTCGTGTCGATGCGCTGAGGTCTGTTGTCTCACAGCGGTTCACGACGCCCCGCCCGAAGAAGCACGAGGTCGTCGAGCCGCAGCCGCCACTGGCGTCCGTCGAGAAGGCGAGCTCGTGATCACGCTGTCACCAACACTTGCGGAAGAGGCCGACTCGTCGCCCGCTCCGACACCCCAGCGCAGGCGCCGCTGGGTCGTCGCCGCGGGCGTGCCCACCGTGGTCACCGCCATGCACTCGGCCTACTACGGGCAGTGGATCGTCGACGATGCCGGCCTCAGCTTCGCCTACGCACGATCGCTGACCTCGGGTGCCGGTCCGGTACTGCAACCCGGCGCCGACCCGGTCGAGGGTTACTCGAACCCGGCCTGGGTGGCGATCCTCGCCGTGGGCCGCTGGCTGCGCCTCTTCGACCACGGGGCCTGGTTCGGGACGCCCGACATCATCGCCTTTCCCAAACTCGTTGGGCTGCTGTGCTGTTTCGGCATCTTCGCGGCGATGTTCGCCATCGCCGCCGCGGTGACTCGGCGCCCGGTCGCCGTCACCATCGTCGCAGGCCTGCTCACGGCGATGGTGCCGTCATTCGTCATCTGGACGAGCAGCGGCCTGGAGAACGGGTTGTTCGCGCTGGCGGTCGTGGCGTTGGCGGCGGTGCTGGTCCGCGCGGCGGTCGCGGGCAGGCTGCTCACCATGGGCACTGCCGTCGGCGTGGGCGCGCTGGCGGCATTGGCGGCACTGACCCGTCCCGACGGAATCATCTACGTCGCCGCACTTCCGCTGGCCGCGGTCCTGACCGTCAACCGCTCGACGGCACGGGAGGCGTTGCGCGCGTCCGGCATCGCGGTGGCCGCATTCGCCGCCCCGGTGGGTGTCTACCTGCTCTGGCGGCTCTTCGTGTTCGACGACTACCTGCCGAACACCGCGCGGGCCAAGCAGCAGGCCTGGCCAAGCCTCGGCGACCTCAACCGGCCCGCCGTGCTCGTCGGCTACGTCGGCTGGCTCACGGTACTTCTCGGCGTCGCGGTCATCACGGTCGCGCTGATCCATCGCTCGCCCACCCGCACCGCGGTGGCGATGGTGTTAGTGCCGCTGGGGCTCGCGCTCGCGAGTTTCGCGCTACTGCAACCGGATTGGATGATGCAGTTCCGCTTCGCGACGCCGGTGTGGCCACTCGCCGCGATCGCGTCGAGCGTGGCCGCCGTCGCGGTGATTCCCGGCGCCTCGACGCGGACCAAGGCGCTCGTCGCATTGCTCGTCACCGTGGCCGCGGCGTCGAGCTTGAGCGGACTGTGGGCTTCGGAGAAGGCCTTCCGCGTCGAGCCCACGGTGGGTGTGTGCAACGTCGCGCAGAACGCCGGATATCTGTTCAACGGCTACGCCGACATCATCGGAGTCCGCGATGGGTCGCTGCTCGCAGTGGACGGCGGCGGCACGTCACTGGTGAGCAGGTTGCGCTTCGTCGACCTGTCCGGGCTCGGTGACCGCCGGATCGCCCGGTTCTGGCAGGACCACGACATGCCCGGCCTCCGCGACCACGTCTTCGGCGAGGTCCGGCCGACGTTCATCAAGATCTTCGACGGCTGGGCGGAGCGCGACCAGCTGGGGTTGGCCCGCGACCCGCGCATGAGCCGCGACTACGTGTTGATCTTCGCCGGCGCCCCCGGCGGCGGCGACTGGGTGCGCCGCGACGCGGTGACCGATCGCGGCACGTTCGCAACCGCTCGAAAGTGGGGGCGCGACTCGTGGGCCCTGCTCAACACCAGGTACCCGCGGAACTCACCGCCGGTCTGGTCGTGCGGGGACGTGCTGCGGCCCACGCCGTTTCGAGACCGCGTACCCGCCCCGTCACCGTTGACCAGGCCTGAATCGAGGGGGAGGACATGACAGAGCTGCTACCCGAGCGGACGAGCACAGGCTCCGATGCACCGTCCATCGCGCCGGAAGCCGTCGTGCGGATCGAGAGTTGGTTGCTGCACAGCGACGTTCAGCTCGTCGACGGGGCCCACCGGGGCGCGGTGGCTGGCTGGCTCAACGCCGAGGGCGAACCCGACTTCGTCTATCTCGAGATTGCGGGTTACTACCTCACCGCCATGGCGTGGCTGGCGTCCGGTGCGGCCTGCTCGCCGCACAACGCCGAAACCGCCCGCGTCCAAGCGCAACTCGCTGCGGACTGGATCGTCGAGTTGCTGGCCAGGAACCCCGTGCCACCGACCCGGCTGTATCTGTCGGGTGCGCCCGCGGACTGGCGGAACGATGCGGTGTTCACCTTCGATCTGGCGATGGCTGCTCGCGGGTTGTCCTGCGCCCGAGGGCTTCCCGGCCGGCGCACCCGGCGGCGCACCGTCAACCGATTGTGCGCGCAACTCGAGCGGATCTCGGCGGGGGCGAACGTGATGCGCTCCCACGAGACGGTTCCGGATTCCGGGGCGCTTCCCGCGCGGTGGTCGACCCGGCCGGGCCCGCACCACTTGAAGGCCGCTGCCGCCGTGCTGCGGGTTCCGGAGTCCGCGAGCGGCCGAGGGCTGACGGCGGTGGCGCGGCGCACCTGCAGGCATTGGTCGGCCGTGCTGCGGACCGACGGCTGGCCCTGCCAGGAGTTGCACGCCCTGCTCTACGGCGTGGAGGGGATGCTGGTGCTCGCCGGTCGCGACCGGTCGAGCGTGCTGCTCGACGACGCCGAAGCGTTTTACACCCGCTTGATGTCGTTGCAGGACAACGACGGTACGCTGCCAGAGGCCATCGGCGGCGGCATCGTGCGCTCCGACGTGCTGGCCCAGGCTCTACGCGCGGGCATGCTGCTGCGCGGCCGCGGCCGACTCGTCGGTGAGGAGTGGACACGCCGGTTGGACCTGCTCGCGGACGCACTCATCGGGCTCGTCCGACCCGACGGCGGGGTGCGGTTCGCCAGGCATCAGGACATCTCCAACACGTGGTGTGCGATGTTCGCGCATCAGGCGCTCTACCTGTATTCGCGGCGCGGCGCCGACCTCCGGGCCATCGAGGCCGGATACGAACTGTTGGTGTGACCGTGATCCACCTGTTCGAGCCTTCTGGTTACGGCGGGGTGTTTCAGCACACCTGCCGACTCGCGCAGGCGCTGCACGGTGCGGGACGGGAAGTGGTGCTGCACACCAGCGTCGAGCATGAGGGCGTGCTGATTCCCGACATCGAGGTGTGCACGTGCTCCTGGTGGCCACGGCCATCCGACGGCAGCCGGCTCGGGTCCGCGGCCCGTCGGGGGACCATCGCCCGCCGGCTCGTCACCCGGACGCTGCCGCACCTCGCCCGCACCCCACCCGGCGTGCTGCACGTCCAGGGTGTCGCCGCGACGGGTGCGGTCAATCTGCTCGCACTCAGCCGGGCCCGGCGCGCCGGGCATCGGGTCGTCTACTCGCCGCATGACGTCTTCTCGCGTCGCGGGCTGCTCGACGAAGCGCTGCTGCGACGCGCCTACCGCGTGCCGAAGGCGATCATCGTGCACAGCCGCGCCGACGAGCGACGGCTGCGGAATGTCCTGGGACCCGTTGCACCGATCCATGTTTCGCCGTTGGTGCAGTTGGTCGAGCGGCCGACGGAACACCAGCGGATGCAATGGCGCCGGGAGTGGCACGCCGATGAGGCCGAACGGGTGGTGCTGTTCGCCGGCTTCATCCGCCCCGAGAAGCGGCTCGACGTCCTCGTCGAGAGCGCCCGAGGGTGGCCTCCGGGTCGGCGGCTCGCCGTCGTGGGGCCCGATCGCGGCGGCTGGGCCAGATGTGACGACCTCGCCCGCGCCTACGACCTCGACGTCGCGACCCGACTGGAGTTCGTCGACCTCATCGAGTTCACCGCCGCCATCGCAGCGGCCGATCTCGTCGTGGTGCCTTCCGAATTGGCAAGCCAGAGTGGCGTGCTCGCGGTGGCCCGCCGGCTGCGCACTCCGACCGTCGCCGCCGACGTCGGCGGCATGGGGGAGTTGGCGTCGGAGACGTTCGCCGCCGGTGACGCCGACGACCTGAGCCGGGCCATCCAGCTCGCGCTGTCGGACGGCGCGCGACGGCCCGACCTCGACCTCGATGCCGAGGACGACGAGGCCATCGCCGTGCACCTGCGCGCCTACGGGTTCCAGCCGTGACCGCGCACCGTACCCCGGCGGTCGGGCTTCGCGACGTGCTCAGGTGGTGGCCGCTGATCCTGCTGCCCGTGGTGCTTGCGATCGGCGCCGCGGCCTGGAGCGTCAGCCAGCAGACACCCAGCTATACCGCGTCGACCCAACTGGTGGTGATCCCGCTGGCCCAGTGGGACGAAACCTTCCTTGGCACCAGCCTGATCCGCGACGCAGGCGACGCCAAGAGCACCGCGACGACGGTGGCGGCGCTGCTGGACACGCCGCGGCAGGCCGGGGTGGCGGCCGCAGCGCTCGGCGGCGACTGGACGGCCGCGTCGGTTGACGCAGCGGTCACGGTGTCCGTGCTTCCGGAGTCGAACATCGTTGAGGTGCAAGCGCGTTCCGCAGATCCGAAGCAGGCGGAGGAGGTGTCCGCGGGCTTCGCCGAGGCCGCCCTCGCCGACCGCTGGAAGACGATCTCCGCCGAGTTGGACACGCGTATCGCGGCCCTCGCCGCGACCACGTCGACCGACCCCAACAGCGGCGAGGCCTCGGGTCGGCTGCAGACGTTGACGATCATCCGTCAATCCGGCGCCGACCCAACCCTGCGCATCGACTCGACCGGAACGGCGATCGCCGACGGTCGAATGCCCGTCGCCGCGGTGCTCGCCGCCGCGGCCCTAGGCGGGCTCTTCGTCGGCGTGCTGTGCGCCATCGGGATGGCGCGACTTCGCCGCAGGCCGGTCGACCCCGCGCCCGACGGGGAGGAATGACACTGTGCCGACTCTGATGACCATGCCCATCGACGCAGTGACCCGCGACGAGGCGGTCGACATCGTTTGCGCCAGTATCGCGGTCGGGCGCGGTGGGACGGTGCTGACCCCGAACGTCGACATCCTTCGGCAGTTCCTCGCCTCGGAGCACCTGCGTGCCGTCTTCGAGCACACCGATCTGCGGGTCGTCGATGGAATGCCGCTCGTCGTTGCGCTATGGCTGCAGCGCACACCGGTGCCCGAGCAGATCACCGGTACGGACCTGCTGTGGGCGCTCTGTGAAGGTGCGGCCGATGCCGGGCTGGCCGTGCTGCTCGCCGGGGGGCTTCCTGGCGACGCCGCCCGGGCCGCCGACCGGCTCACCGATCGGCTGCCGAACCTCAAGGTGCAGACCCACCCGTGTTTCGTCCGGCCGGAGACCGAGGCGGCCGAACTCGCCGAACTAGCGCGCGTCGTCGTCGAGGCGAAACCCGACCTCGTCTTCATCGGACTGCCGTTCGGTACCCAAGTGGCGGTGATGGGCGAGCTCAGCCGCGCCTTGCCCGCGACGTGGTTCGTCGGGGTGGGCTCGGCGTTCGAACTGATCAATGGCGACCGCTCCCGTCCGCCGCGCTGGCTGCAGCGGCTCTGTCTGGAATGGGCGTGGCGGTTGACCCGCCAACCCGGTGTGTGGCGGCGGTACCTCGTCCAGGGCATGCCGATCGCCGCGCGGCTCGGAGTGTCGGCGCTGCGGGTGCGGTGGCGGCGGCCGTGAGCGACGTGTCCGAGGAGACTCCGACCGAAGTGAGGCCCGCTGCTCGCGGGTTGCTCCACTCGGCGGGCTGGATGGTCGGAAGTCATCTGCTGGCACAAACGTTCGCGTACGGATCGCTGATCCTGCTCGCACGTTGGCTGGCGCCCGCGAGCTTCGGCACCATGGCGGTGGGCACGGCGATCGTCTACGTGGCGGTGCTGTTCGTCGACCAGGGGGCGCTTGGCGGGATCATCGTCCGGGCGCGGTTGACGCGCGCCGACCTGATCGCCACCTTCCGGCGCTGCCTGCTCGTGGCCACCGTGCTCGCCGTGATCATGGCGGCGACCGCTGGTGTGCTCGTCGACCGGTTTGCCAGCGGCGGTGACGCCGCTGCGGTCGCAGCACTGGCATTGTGCCTGCCGTTGCACGCAGTCGCGGTGGTTCCCATTGCGCTACTGCAGAAGTCGATGAAGTTCCGCCGACTCGCCGGGGTGAACGCGGCGGCGAACGTGGTGTCGGCCGTCGCCGCGGTAGCGATGGCGGTGGCAGGGTTCGGGGTGTGGGCCCTGGTGACCAGACTGCTGTTGGCGTTCGGCCTGCTGGCGCTGCTCACGCCGGTGCTGTGCCTGGACGCCTGGCGCGAACACCGTGCGCAGCCGGCCCAGGTAGCGCCGTCGCAGGCCGCGCCGAACTCGCAACGGTGGTTCTTTCTCTTCGGCGTCGCGTTGATGATCACCGCCAACCTCGACTATCTGGTGATCGGAAACTCCAGCGACGCAGCGTGGGTCGGGCTCTACGCGCTGGCGTTCACCATCGCGATGGCGCCGTCGACCCACATCTCCGAACAACTGGGCAAGGTGCTCTTCGCCGCATCGGCGCTGGCTCCGGAGACCAACCGCGCCCGCACCGAGCAGTCGGTACGGCTGATGTCGACGTTGTTCCTGCCGCTGGTGCCCGTCGGCGTGCTGCTGGCGCCGCTGGTGCTGCCCGCCGTGCTCGGCGAGCAGTGGCGCCCGATGATCGTGCCCTTCCAGCTGTTGTTGATCGTCGGCGTTGGGCACGCCGTCGTCAACTGCATCGGCGAGACCTTGTCTGGCAACGGGCACATCGAGTTTCGAGCCAAGGTGATGGTCGCCCGATGCGTGGCCACGCTCGCCGCGCTGGCGGTGTTGGTGTCGATTGACGGAATCCGCGGCGCCGCATGGGCGCAACTGCTGGTATTCGTGCCCTACGCCGTGCTCTACGCCACCGCAGGTGCGCGCCGGGCGGGCACGTCGGCAGGTGCGTTGTGGCGTGGGCTGCGTCCGGTGGTGGTCTTGCTCGTCGTGCAGCTCGTCGTCACCGGGCTGGCCATCGTCGCCCTCTCTAGCTGTGGTGCAACCGATTCCGTCGCCGCCAGCGTCGCCGCGATGATTGGGTTGGCGACGTGCGCGCCGCTGCTGGTACGGCGGGTGCTCCGGGAGCGACGAGCGTGAGCTCGGATACGGTTGCGTCGCCGATGGCCCGGGTTCGACCCGGTGGATACGTCGTGGCTGCGTGCGCAGCTGCGCTGGCCTTCGGCGTACTGCTGCCCGTCGCCCCCAAGGCGGCCGTCGCTGCGCTGACGTTGATCCCGCTCGCATTCGCGGCGCCCGAGGCCGCCTTGGTGGTGATCGTCGCCGTCACCGTACTGGTGCCATTCGACGTGCAGGACGCGTTCGCGGTAATCGGCGGCCGCGACCGGCCGGGGCTGTTGGTGGTGGACGTGCTGATGTTGCTCGGGCTGCTGCGGGTGGGTTGGCTGCTCGCGCGTCGGCGGTTGCGGGTGGATCGTCCGCTGCTGGCCGGCATGACGGTCGGCGTTGTCTTCAGCGTCGCGCTGGTGTGGGGGCTTCTGCTCGGTGCTGCGGTGAGCGGGGCCGGACACGAGGCCCGGCGAATGGTGTTGGGCGTTGGCACCTTTCTGCTCGCGCTGCCGCTGCTGCAGGACTCGGCGGCGCGCAGGCGACTGCTCGCGGCGTTGACGGCCATCGGCCTGGGGCTCGGGGTCTGGGGCCTCGCCCAGTGGGTGTTCTCGGTGGGGTACACGACGTCCGGCGACGTGGGTGTGCGGCCTGGCGTCGACCTGACCAGCTCGGGACACGGCCAGCTTCAGGGCGGGATGTACGCGTTCGGCGTCGCGGTGATCGTGGCGTGGTCGGTGCTGCTGTCCGGCCACCTGCAACGGGCGTGGTCGCGGTGGCTGGTCGCGGTGATCCTGTTGCTCAACGCCGGCTGTCTGATCCTCACCTTCGAGCGGACGCTGTGGGTGGCGACGGCGGTGGGCTGTGCCGCCGTCGCGATGACATCCGGAGCGCGCACGCGTCGGGCGGCCTTGAAGTGGACGGGCGTCGGGTTCGCGGCACTCGTTGCGGTGGCGGCGATTTCGCCAGGGGTGGCCCGGACGGCGGTGGAGCGGTTCGCGTCGATCTCGCAGGTGGCCACGGACACGTCGTTCACGTCCCGGCTCGTCGAGTCCCGTGCGGTGCTCGACGCCATCGCCGCGCGACCGCTCACGGGATCCGGTTTCGGGGCGACGATCACGTGGGGTCAGCGCGACGTCTTCGCCACCGTAACGACGTCGTTCTCGCACAACGGATACCTGTGGTTGGCGTGGAAGATCGGCGTGCCCGCCGCGCTCTTCGTCGTCGGCGTGATCGTTGCGGGGGTGCTGCGCCGCATTCCGGCCGCGGGAGCGGCGGACTGGGCGGCGCTGCAGCGTGGCAGCAAGGCCGCGCTCTTCTCCCTGCTGTTGGTGTGCGTCACCTTCCCCGTCTTCAACGTCCTTGGCATCACCGCTGCGGTGGGACTGCTTCTGGCCGTTGCGTGTTCGAGCTCAGAGGGCGTGTCGGCATGACTGCGGCGCTGGACTGGCCGGCCGTGCGGACGCTCGCCCGGATGTGGTTCGCGGTCTGTCGGCGCTATTACCTGTTGCGGTACCGGCGCCTCGAGGCCGGACCGGGCGTGGTCATCACCGGCAGGCTTCGACTGGTCGGCGCCACGCGGCTGTCGATCGGCGCCAACAGCGTGATCAGACAGTCGGTCCGGGTCGACGGCGGCGGCGAGGTCGTCATCGGTGAAAGTACCCGGCTCAACGGCGACTGCTGGATCGGGGCAACCACCGTCGTCACGATTGGCGACTGGTGTTTGATCAGCGACTGCGCCATCTTCGACAACGACTTCCACAACGTCGCACCGGCCGAACGGCACCTGCCTCCCCGGCCGGAGGTCGCGGCGCCGATCGTCATTGGCGACAACGTCTGGATCGGCACCCGCGCATTGGTGACGAAGGGCTCGGTCATTGGTGACGACTCGGTCGTCGGCGCGGGCGCCGTGGTGCGCGGTGAGGTCCCCGCGGGCGTCGTCGTGATCGGCAATCCCGCAACGGTGGTGCGAAGGTTCGACCGCAACGAGTCTCGGCTCTCGCGGGGGACGTCGTGACCCTCGACGTCGTCATCCCGACCCGCGACCGACCGGAACGGCTGGCCGCGACACTGCGTGCGCTGGCGCGCCAGGACTGCTCCGACTTCGGCGTCATCGTCGTCGACGACGGCAGCCGAACTCCGCTGGCCGCGGCCCCGGACGGGCTGGCGGTGCGGTTCCTGCGCAACGAGCGTTCGCTCGGGCCGGGCCTCAGCCGCAACCGCGGGGTCGCCGCCTCCGTCGCCCGGGACATCGTGTTCGTCGACGACGACTGCGTCGCGGACCCGGCCCTGATCGGCCACCACCGGGCCGCGCTGGCGGGGGCCGATCCGGTCGTCTCGCTTGGGCCGATTCTGTCCGTGCCGGGTCGACGATTGGCGCCCTGGACGCATTGGGACGCCGACCGGCTGGAGCGCGAGTACCGGCGCATCGAGCAAGGGCGGGCCGTCGCGGACTGGACGCACTTCTACACCGGCAACGCCGGCGTGCGCCGTGGGGACTTCCTCGCGGTCGGCGGGTTCGATGGGAGGTTCGCTCGGCAGGAAGACGTCGAACTCGGTTACCGGCTCGCGCGACTCGGCTGTCGGATCGGTTTCGACCCGCGCGCGATCGTCGTCCACGACAGCGACCGATCGTTGCAGTCGTGGACCGCCATTCCCGCTGCGAGCGCCCGCTTCGACGTCCTGATGGATCGGCTCGATCCGGAATCGACTCGGCTGCAGACCCTTCGGGCCTCGTTGGCCACCCGACACTGGGCGCTTCGCGCGGCCCGGCGCGTGACCGCACCTCCCCTTGCCCGGCGCTACGCGATAGCGGGCGCCATCGCCGCCGGTCGCGCATTGCACGCGGTGCACGCCGATCGCGCGGCGTTGTCCGCGTTCAGTCTGGTGTGGGACCTCACCTACTGGACCGCACTGCAGGATGCGTCATGAAGCGGGTGCTGGCGCTGGCGGCGACGCTGCTGCTGGCCGGCTGCGGCATCGCGCCTGCGCCCCACACCGCCCTTCCGACGGCGACGGCGCCCGCTTCCGAGGTGCAGCGCGGACTGGTGCTGCCGACGTGGGAGCGCCACGGCTACCGGGATCCCGACACCATCCCCGCGTTGCACGAGATGGCGGCCCTGGGGGCAGGCTGGGTTCAGCTCGTACCGACCTGGTACCAGTCGAGTCGGACGTCGAGCACACTGCGCCCGACCGATGCCACGGTCGCCGACGGCGAGCTGCGCACGGTCGTCGAAGCCGCCCACGCCGCCGGACTGCGTGTGCTGCTCAAGCCACACGTCGACGTCGCCGACGGCACCGACCGCGCGCTGATCGACCCTGCCGACCGCGAGGCCTGGTTCCGGTCCTACCGCGCATTCATCACCGACTACGCCGGCCTCGCAAGCGAACTCGGTGTCGAGCAGTTCGCGGTGGGCACCGAACTCGAGGCGCTGTCCGACGACCGGGTGCGGTGGCTCGACGTGGTGGCAGCGGTGCGCGCCGTGTACCGCGGTGAGCTGGTCTACGCCGCCAATCACACGGAGTACCAGACGGTGGCGTTCTGGGATGCCGTCGACCTCATCGGGATCGACGTCTACTGGTCGCTGGCGCCGTCGGCGACGACCGACGTCGAACTGTTGGAACGCGCGCTCGCCGTGCGCCGCGACGAACTCGAAGCGTTGGCCGCCCGCTACCACCGTCGAATCCTGTTCACCGAGGCGGGCTTTCCGAGCCAGCGGGGCGCGGCGGCGGCGCCGTGGGACGGGCTGCGCAGCACGGTGCCCGCGCAGGACGAGCAGGCGGCCGCGTACGAGGCGCTGCTGGCCACGTTCACTGGTCAACCGTGGTGGGCCGGGGTGTTCTGGTGGACGTGGACCGTCGCGCACCAACACGACGTCGACACCCCGCAGGCACTCGACCACTCGGTGCGGGGCAAGCTCGCCGCCGACGTGTTGATGCGTTGGTGGGCAACCGGTCTTGGCGCCACCGCGGGTGCCTCGGTGGTCGGTGGGCAACCGTGATCATCGAGGATCGTCCGACGGTGTGGCTGGTGGGTGGAACGCGCCCGGAGGCGCTGAAGATCGCGCCGGTGTTCAGGGTGTTGCGCTGCGGCGGCGTCATCCGGCCGGTACTGGTGTCCACCGGGCAGCACCCGACGATGTTCCACCAAGGGCTGGCGGCCTTCGGGCTGGTTCCCGATCACGAGCTCGAACTGCGCCGCGACACCGGCGCCCAGGCCGAACTCGTCGCCCAGCTGATCGACCGACTCGACCGGCTGATCTCCGACGACGAGCCCGATGCCGTGCTCGTGCAAGGCGACACCGCCACCGCGCTGGCCGGTGCGCTCGCGGCGTTCTGGCGCCAGATTCCGGTGGTGCATCTCGAGGCCGGACTGCGCAGCCACGATCTCACTGCGCCCTTCCCCGAGGAGGCCAACCGCCGGATGATCGACCAGATCGCCACGCTGCACCTCGCGCCCACCGAGGCGGCCGCCACCAACCTGCGCGCCGATGGCATCTCGCCAGCGTCCATCCACGTCACGGGAAACACCATCGTGGACGCGGTGCTGAGCCTGGCGGGCCGGACGACGGCATTCACCGAACCAGGGCTCGCGGCGGTCGAGCCGATGCTGTCCGCCGGGCAGCGACTGATGCTCGTCACCGCGCACCGCCGCGAGTCGTGGGGCGCGCCGTTGCGTGCGGTGCTGGCCGCGGTCCGCGACGTGATCGACGCCCACCCCGACGTCTTCGCCGTGCTGCCGACGCACCCGAATCCCGTCGTGCGCGACGAGGTGCGTGCCGCGCTGGGCGGACATCGCCGCGTGCTGTTGACGCCGCCGGTAGACTACCCCGACCTGGTCCGGCTGCTGGAGCGCGCGACGTTGGTGTTGAGCGATTCCGGTGGAATCCAGGAGGAGGCACCGAGTTTCGGCGTGCCGGTGCTGGTATTGCGCGAGTGCACCGAACGCATGGAGGCGGTCCGGGCCGGTTGCGCGGTGCTGGTCGGGACGGACCGCAGCCGGATCACAAGGGAAGCCCGCCGGTTGCTCGGTACCCGAACCGCGGCGGGACCGGGATCGCGACCGAACCCGTTCGGCGACGGGCATGCCGCGCAACGGACCGCCATCGCACTGGCGCGTCTGCTCGACGTGGCCAAGCCGCACGCGAGTTAGTTGCCCGTCTGGTTGGTCAGAACGGCCGCGCTTCCAAGAATGTCCCAAGCGGTCGGGTGAACGCTCTCGTTACCAAGTTCATGATCATCGACCACAGAGCGGCGCGCGGCAGCGCATCTGAAAGGAAACCCAACAATGAACATCGTCCCCGCCCCCATCGAGAACTACACCAAACGCATCCCCCGCAACATCGCCCTCTGGCAGGGGATCGCAGGCATCGTCATCGCGTTGTGGTGCTTGGTCATGCTGAGTGTGCTGGTCTACGCGGCGTCGCCGTTCTCCATCGTCGAGGTGCCCACGGGGACGCTGATTCTTGGTTTTGTGAAATGGGTTGCGGGCGTTGCCTTCGGGGCATTCTTTGCCGTCGCGTTCCTGCAGCGCTACAACAAGCACCCCTGAATCCGAACGGTGCCGTTGTTCGCAAATCACAAAGGGGCCGCGGCTACCCGTCCGAAAGCTCCACCATCACCGGCGCGTGGTCGCTTGGCGCGGGGGTGCCCTTCTTGCCCGGCTTGCGTTCGTCGCGCACGATCTCCGCGTGGGCGACCCGCGTCGCCAAACCGGGCGACCCGAGGATGAAGTCGATGCGCATGCCCTGCTTCTTGGGGAAGCGCAGTTGCGTGTAGTCCCAGTAGGTGTACACCCCGGGTCCCGGCGTGAAAGGCCTTACCACGTCGGCGAACTGAGTCTCGATCAATCGGAACGCGGACCGCTCCGGCTCGGTGACGTGGGTGCTGCCGCGGAAGAACTCGACGTCCCACACGTCCTCGTCGGTGGGTGCGATGTTCCAGTCACCGACCAGCGCGATCGGCTTCGCCGCGTCGTCGGCCAGCCAACCGGTCGCCGTATCATTCAGTGCGGCAAGCCATTCCAGCTTGTACGTATAGTGCGGGTCCTCGACCGTGCGGCCGTTGGGAACGTACAGGCTCCACACCCGCACCCCGCCACACGTCGCGCCGATCGCCCTGGCCTCGGCGACGTCGCTCCATTCCGGCTGGCCGTCGAACCCGAGCTGTACGTCGTCGAGTCCGACGCGCGACGCGATCGCCACGCCGTTCCACTGGTTGAACCCGACGTGGGCGACGTCGTAGCCCAGCGCGGCGAACGGCATCGTTGGGAACTGCGCGTCGGTGCACTTGGTCTCTTGCATCGCCAACACGTCGACATCGGCGCGCTGCAGCCAGTCGGTGACGCGATCGACGCGGGAGCGGATCGAGTTGACGTTCCAGGTGGCCAGCCGCACGGGTTAGAGCGTACGGGCGTCGACGTAACGGACGCGGTGCTGGGTGGTGAAGCCCATCGCCTCGTACAGCCCGATGGCCGGGGCGTTGTCGGCGAGCACCTGCACGTAGGCGCGGGTGGCCCCACGCTCCGCGGCCCAGCCCAACAGTGCCGAGCACAGCGCGCGGGCGTGACCCTCGCGGCGGTGCGCCTCGACGACGTGCACTGCCGACAGCCCCGCCCACCGCGAGCCGTCCGGTGCTGACGTGACGGCCGCACGCCCGACGGCCGCGTCCGCCCGGGTCGCGAACACCACCTCGCCCTCGACGACCGCCGTCAGTACGTCGACGGGAACGTCGCGTTCGTAGATTCCTAACCACCGCTCATCGGGGTGCGGTGCCATCGCGACCGTCGCCCCCGGCTCGTTGATCGCCAAATCCGTTGTCATGACCACGTTCTCGCCGTCGACCGGCACACCGGCCGGCACCCGGAACAAGCGGTCCGGTGCCACCAGCAGCGGAGCCGTCCCGCGGGCCGCATACCAGTCGATGATTGCGGGCAGCGCACTCAAGTCGCCGTGAACCTCAAGTGGGACAGCGGAATTCGCTCGACGGGTACTGCCGTGGCCGTACCGCAGCCACCAGCCGTCGACCCACTGCTGCTCGATGCCGGGCCAGGCCCGCGCCGCCGCATACTCGAGGTTGCGGATGTCACCGGTCCGCACCGGCGCAGCGGTCAGGGCCTTGATCGCGATCACGTCGGCGGCGGCGACGTCCACCACGACACCACGCTTGGTGCGCACCCGCAGTACCGGGTCGACCTCGACCAGATGGCCGACGACGTCGCTGAGCGGTGGCACCGAGCCAGCCGGCAACCGGTAGCGCAGGCTGACCCTGGTACCGACCGGCGGGAGATCCATTAGTGCCCGAACGGATCGGGGTCCTCGCCCGGCGTCCAACTCAGGCCGGGGACACCCCAACCGTTCGCCTTGACAGTCCGCTTCGCCGCCCGGGCATGTCGACCTATCAAGCCGTCGACGTACAGGAAGCCGTCCAGGTGGCCGGTCTCGTGCTGCAGCATCCGCGCGAACAGGCCATTGCCCTCGAGCACGACCGGAGTGCCTTCGGCGTCCAGACCCGTCACCCGCGCCCACGTGGCCCGCCCCCGCGGGAACGATTCGCCGGGTACCGACAGGCAGCCCTCGTCGTCGTCGTCGGGGTCGGGCATGGTCTCGGGGACTTCGGAGGTCTCCAGCACCGGGTTCACGACCACGCCGCGTCGCCGCGCGGCGCGGCCCCGTTCGTCGGCGCAGTCGAAGACGAACACGCGTTGCGACACGCCGATCTGGTTGGCGGCCAACCCGACCCCGTTGGCGGCGTCCATCGTCTCGTAGAGATCTGTGATCAAATCGGCAAGCTCGGGCGGCAGCGAACCGTCCGGTCCGACGGGCACGGGACTGGTCGCGGTGTGCAGGACGGGATCTCCCACGATGCGGATGGGTACGACGGCCACAACTGGCAAGCTTAAGTCAGCCGACTCGCGGGCAACGATCACGGCCCAACTCCCGCCGCCGTGGTTCAATGTTGGCCGACAGCACCGGAATGTCTCGTATCGCGGAGAGGGTCCTAGGAGCAATGGACGGCGCCATGGCGCGGACTGAGCAATCCGGGGATGACGCCGCCCTCACCGACGGGCTGACCCGTCGCGAACACGACATTTTGGCGTTCGAACGCCAGTGGTGGAAGTACGCCGGTTCCAAAGAGGACGCCATCAAGGAACTGTTCTCGATGTCGGCCACCCGCTACTACCAGGTACTGAACGCGCTGGTCGACAGCCCGCAGGCGCTCGCAGCCGACCCGATGCTGGTCAAGCGGTTGCGCAGGCTGCGGGCGAGCAGGCAGAAGGCGCGGGCCGCCCGACGACTGGGCTTCGACGTCACCTGAGCTTTTCCGTCTGCGGGACGCCGTGAAATAAGGTGGGTCCGATGAACCAGCGAGAGTCCTCTGGGCTGCCCTTGCGCGCCATGGTCATGGTGCTGCTCTTCCTGGGGGTCGTGTTTCTGCTGGTCGCGTTCCAGGCGATGGGTTCCGACGACGACGACTCCGGTAGCGGTGATTCGACATCCGTCGCCAGCGCCACCTCGACCACCACCACGACGGCGTCGTCCACACCGGCGCCCGCCAAGCCCGACGTACGCGTGTACAACATCTCCGAAGTGGCTGGTGCGGCGGAGTCCGTGGCAACCCGACTGCGTGACGCGAAGTGGAACGTGACCGAGACCGGCAACCTGGTGCTCGAGAACGTCGCGGGCACGACGGTCTTCTTCGGCGAGGCCCCCGGAGAGCGCGAAGCCGCCGACGAAGTGGGCAAGCTTCTCGAGGCGCCCGTCGAGCCGCGCCGGCCCGAACTCGCAGAGCAACCGCCCGGAGTCATCGTGGTGGTCACCGGCTAGGCTCTCGGGCATGCCGATCTCCGCCCCGATTCGCATCCTTGCCGCCGCGGCGCTCCTCGTGCCGATCGCCAGCGCGTGCAGCCCCTACGAACCCGTCGCCACCCAGCCCGGAACGACGCCGTCGGTCTGGACCGGGTCCCCGTCCCCTTCGGCCGGTGCAGGCGCCGAGGGCGAGGGCCACGAGCCCGCTCCGGCAGCCGAGACGCTCACCGCCGACCTGCGGACCGCCGACGGCACCACCGTCGCGAGAGCCGAGTTCGCGTTCACGGGCGACTACGCCACGATCACCGTCAGGACCACCGCGCCTGGCCTGCTGACGCCGGGCTTCCACGGCCTGCACGTGCACTCCGCGGGCAAGTGTGAGGGTGACTTCGCCTCTGCGGGCGGGCATTTCCAGGCGGCAGGCCGCACGGGACATCCGGCCAGCGGCGACCTGACCTCGCTGCAGGTGCGTGAGGATGGCACGGCAATGCTGGTGACGACCACCGACGCGTTCACCGCCGAGGACCTGCTCGGGGGCGCCAAGACGGCGCTGATCATCCACGAGAAGGCCGACAACTTCACCAACATCCCGCCCGAGCGCTACCAGCAGGTCAACGGCACCCCGGGTCCGGACGAAACCACGATGTCGACCGGCGACGCCGGCAAGCGGGTCGCCTGCGGTGTCATATCCGGCCCGTAGGGCATCGGCCGGACAGCGGCCGGATCACATTGCCTTCAACCGATCGCAGCGGCCGACCGTCGGTGTGGAGTGGGAATTCGCGCTCGTCGACCCCAAGACGCGCGACCTCGCCAACGAGGCGGCCGGGGTCATCGCCGAGATCGGCGAAACCCCGCACGTACACAAGGAATTGCTGCGCAACACCGTCGAGATAGTGACGGGCATCTGTGACAACGCGGGCGCCGCGATGGACGACCTGCGCGGCACGCTCGGCATCGTCCGGCCCATCGTGCGCGAACGCGGGATGGAGTTGTTCTGCGCGGGCACCCATCCGTTCGCGGAGTGGGAGGCGGCCGAGCTGACCGACGCGCCGCGCTACGCCGAGCTGATCAAGCGCACCCAGTGGTGGGGCCGCCAGATGCTGATCTGGGGCGTCCACGTCCACGTCGGCATCTCCTCGGCCAACAAGGTGATGCCGATCATCACGTCGCTGCTCAACCAGTACCCGCATCTGCTGGCGCTGTCTGCGTCCTCGCCGTACTGGGACGGCGCCGACACCGGCTACGCGAGCAACCGCGCGATGATGTTCCAGCAATTGCCCACCGCGGGGCTGCCGTTCCACTTTCAGAGATGGTCGCACTTCGAACGCTTCGTCCACGACCAGAAGAAGACCGGCATCATCGACCACATGAACGAGATCCGCTGGGACATAAGGCCTTCCCCGCATCTCGGCACCATCGAGGTCCGGGTCTTCGACGGGGTGTCGAACCTGGCCGAGCTCGGGTCGCTCGTCGCGCTGACCCATTGCCTGATCGTCGACCTGGATCGCAGGCTGGACGCCGGCGAGCAGCTGCCCACCATGCCGCCGTGGCACGTTCAGGAGAACAAGTGGCGCGCAGCACGTTACGGCCTCGACGCCGAGATCATCCTCGACGCCGACAGCAACGAGAAGCTGGTCACCGACGACCTCGACGACCTGCTGAACCGGCTGGAACCCGTTGCCGCGTCACTGGGTTGCTCCGACGAGCTCGCGTCCGTCGCTACGATCGTGGCCAACGGGGCCTCCTACCAACGTCAGCGCCGGGTGGCCGAGGAGCACGACGGCGACCTGCGGACCGTCGTCGACGCGTTGGTGTCGGAATTGGTGTTGTGACGATCACGCCCATGTTCCCGCTGGAGTCCGTGCGACTGCCCGGCGAGGACCTGCCGCTGCGCATCTTCGAGCCCCGCTACGGCGCGCTGGTCAGGGATTGCCTCGCCGGCGAGCGGCAGTTCGGCGTGGTGCTCATCTCCGCGGGTCGCGAGGTCGGCGGCGGGGACGCCCGATGCGACGTCGGGGCGCTTGCGCACATCGTCGAAGCCCAGGACCAGGGCGGCGGGCGGTATCGGATCGCCTGTGAGATGCGGGACCGAATCCGCGTCGAACAGTGGCACGACGACGACCCCTACCCGCGGGCCGCCGTGCACGTGTGGCCCGACGAGCCGGGCGACGCCGTCACCGGCGAGGACATCGGCGACGTCGAGGACCGGGTGATGGCGCTGTTCGAGCGGATCGCCTCGGCGCGGCAGGCGTCGCTGCCGCCGAAGCACGAACTGCTCGGCGAGCCGGAGCCAGGAGACGACGCGGGCAAGCGGCTGTACGCACTGGCCGCTCGCATCCCGATCGGCGAGGCCGACCGATACGCGGTGCTTTCGGCCCCGTCGGCGTCGGCGCGGCTCGCGGCACTCAGCGACGCGGTCGAAACCGTGGCCGCGACGGTCGAGTTTCGACTGGCCGGGGATCCGCCGGAGTAGCGGCCCCCCATCCTTCATTGAGTGAGCGTTCACGGTCGGCGCCACTCACAACTCTTCGCCGTGAGCGCTACTTCAACGGTTGGTCGTCGTCAGTCCTCGTGTTCAGCCATCTCGTCCTTCGTCAGCAGATCGTCCCGGAAGCTCTGTTCCCGATAGGCCAGCTGCCCAACCCGATTGGCCACCACCGGCGCGGTGATGACGGTGAACAGTCCGGTGAGGACCACCATGCCGACGTCGACGTTGCCGCGCAGCCGGATTGCCGCGCCCGCCAACACCAGCAGCAGTCCGAGCACCTGGGGCTTGGTGGCCGCGTGCATTCGCGACAACGTGTCGGGGAACCTCACGACGCCGATCGCCGCGGTCAACGCCAGTGTCGAACCGGCGAGCACCAGCACTCCCGCTGCGACGTCGAGCACGCTCATGGCCGGTCACCCTCGCCGCGGTCGGTGTCGCGCACCCGGAAACGGGCGACGCTGACGGAGCCGACGAAGCTGATGAGCGCGAGCGCGGTGAGGCTGTAGGTGACGGTGGTGTCCAGGCTGTAGGCCGCCCACGTGCCGATCGCGCACATCGTGACGGCGACGAACGTGTCGAGCGCAACCAGCCGGTCCAGCGTGCCCGGACCCGCGAGCAACCGGTACATGGTGATGATGGCGGCGGCGGCGAGCATGACGCCGGCCACCACCCACATGGTGTTCACGACGAGGCCTCCCGCTCAGGAGCCGGACGCCAGTCGGCTGGTCGCTCGAACGCTGCGATCATCAGCTTCTCCACTTCCGTGATCTGGTGGTAGAAACGCTGCACCGCACGCTCCGAACCGACGTCGATGACGTGGACGTAGATCATTCGCCGGGTCTGGTCGATCTCCAGCACGATCGATCCGGGGATGAGGTTGATGACGTTGACCGCCAACGCCAACACCAGGTCAGACTTCAGTGCCAGGTGCGCCCGCAACACCGCGGTCCGCGGCGGAGGCCCCGGCCTGATCGCCAACCACGCGACCTGCACCGAGGACAGCACCAGGTAGTAGGCCACCTGGACGATCAACCGCAGCAGCGACAGCGGGTGCAGCCGCCCCTCGATGGGCACCGGCGGCAGCGGCAGCAGCAGCGTGATCACCAAACCGATGGCCAGCCCGCTGAGTACGTTGGCCGCAGACACCGTGCCCCACAACAACATCCACACCAGAACCAGCCAGCACAGCACCCAGACGCGTAGCACGTACTTCCTCATGGCCCCAGCACCGCCGTCACGTACTGGCCACGGTCGAGCACTTCGGCGGATGCCCGTTCGCAGTAGCCGAAGATCGGTCCGGCCAGCACCGTGAGCGTCAACCCCACCGCGATGAGGGCACCCGTGGGCACCAGCATCCCGACCGGCATCCGACCGACGTCGTCGCGGTCGGTGAAGGCGACGTCCTCCGAATCATCCAGCAGCGCAGCTGGACTGGCCATCGCCAGCGCACCCTCCGGCGCGTCCGCGCGAGCCCGCCAGAACGCCTTGGTCCACACCCTGGCCATCACGTACAACGTCAACAGGCTGGTGATGACGCTGCTGCCCACCAGCAACCAGGCCAGCACCGACCCGTTCTGACTGCCCGCCTCCAACAGCGCGACCTTGCCGATGAAGCCCGAAAATGGCGGTATGCCACCGAGATTGAGTGCAGGCACCATGAACAGCATGGCCAGCAGCGGACTGGCCGCCGCGAGTCCGCCGAGCCGCTGCAGCGTCGATGCGCCGGCCTGGCGCTCGATGAGGCCGACCACCAGGAACAGCGTGGTCTGCACGACGATGTGGTGGGCCACGTAGAAGATCGCGCCGGACATGCCGAGCTCGCTGGACAGCGCGATGCCGAACACCATGTAGCCGATGTGGCTGACCAACGTGAACGACAGCAGCCGCTTGATGTCGCTCTGCGCCATCGCGCCGAGGATGCCGACGATCATGGTGAGCAGCGCGGCCACCAACAACACGCGGTCGAGCGCGCCGCCGGGGAACATCAACGAGTGCGTGCGAATGATCGCGTAGACGCCGACCTTGGTCAGCAGACCCGCGAACACCGCCGTGACGGGTGCCGGCGCGGTGGGATACGAGTCGGGCAACCACGCCGACAGCGGGAACACCGCGGCCTTGATGCCGAACGCGACCATCAGCACCGCGAACAATGCGCTGCGCGTTCCGGCGGGCACGTCCTCGAGGCGCACCGCGAGTTCGGCCATGTTCAACGTGCCCGTCGCGGCGTAGATCAGCGCGATCCCGATCAGGAAGATCAGCGACGACACCATCGACACCATGACGTAGGCGATCCCGGCGCGCACCCGTTCGGCACTGGCCCCGATGGTCAGCAGCACGAAGCTCGCGGACAGCAGCACCTCGAACCCGACGAAGAGGTTGAACAGGTCACCGGCGAGGAAGGCCGTGCAGACGCCCGCCGACAGCACCAGGTAGGTGGGTAGGAAGATCGAGACGGGCTGGCGTTCGTCGCCGTCGCGGATGCCCTGGCCGATGGCGTAGCAGACCACGGCCAGCAGCACGATCGTCGACACCACCAGCATCAGCGCCGAGAGCCGGTCGACCACCAGCGTGATGCCCAGCGGCCCCATCCCTGGCACCGTCTGGCCCCACCCGCCGACCTGCACGGCGATGGTGCCGTCGCGGTCGGCCAAGTACACCAGCGCGCCGCACACGCCGAGCACCGCCGCCAGCGCAAGCACGGTGATCCCGCGCTGCAGCCGCGGTCGCCGCCCTGCGAACAGCGTGGCGGCCGCCGCCAACGTTGGGATCAGCACCGGCAGCGGCGTCAACACCGCGGCGGCGCTCATCGGGACCCCTCGTGTCCAGGAAGGGCGTCGAGCTCGTCGGGTTCGTCGGTGTCGCGGCGTAGCTCGGGCAGGGGCGGCTCGTCTTCGTCACGGGTGTCGGACATCTGGGCGACGCGGGTGTCCTCGGCGTCGTCGTCGACGTCCTCGGCGTGGTTCAACCGGTACGACCGGTAGGTCAGCGCCAGCACGAACGCGGCGATGCCCATCGTGATGACGATCGCGGTCAGGATCATGCCCTGCGCCAACGGATCCGCGGTGGCCGTCTGGCCGTCGCTGGTGCGACCACGCACCGGTGGATTGCCCGACGGCCCACCGGCCGTCAGGATGAGCAGGTTCACGGCGTTGCCGATCAGCAACAGCCCCAACAACATTCGCGTCAACGTGCGTTCGAGTAGGAGGTAGACGCCGGTGCTGATGAGGCCGCCGATGAGCAAGAGGGGAACCAGGTAGGTGGTCATCGGGCCACCGCTTGCCGCGGGATCAGTTCCTCGTCGACGCGGGCGCCGAGGCTGCGCAGCACGTCGAGCACCAGCCCCACCACGATCAGATAGACGCCGAGATCGAAGAACAGCGCCGTCACCAACTTGACCGAACCGAGCACCGGAAGGTCGAAGGCGATCACCGCCGACGACAACACGGGCGCGCCGAGCAGCAGTGACGTCACCGCCGTACCCGCCGAGAGGGTCAGGCCCGCGCCGAGCAACTTGCCCGCGTCGACCGGCAACGTCTCACCGAGTTCGTAGCGGCCACCGGCCAGGTAGCGCAGCACCAGCGCGAGGCCGGCAGTCAGGCCGCCCGCGAAGCCGCCGCCAGGAGTGTTGTGCCCGGCGAAGAAGAAGTACGCCGACAGCACCATGATCACCGGGAAGATCATCCGGGTCGCGACCTCGAGCACCAGCGAGCGATTGCGCGGGTCGCGCAACTCGCTGCCTCGCAGCCACGTGATGTCACCGATGGCCGGGCTGGTGGAAAGCGCGGGTATGCGACCGATGTCGGGCTGGCCGGCGTCCGCGACGCGTGGTGCCGAGCCGAAGCGTCTGTGCCGGAACACCATTGACGCCACGCCCGTCGCGGCGACAAGGAGTACCGATATCTCGCCCATCGTGTCCCAGGCGCGGATGTCGACCAGCAGTACGTTGACGGTGTTGGCGCCGTGGCCGCGCGTGTAGGCGGCCTCGGGCAGCAGCTCGGCGATGGGCGTCGTGGTGCGGGCGGCCATCGCGTAGCCGGCGAGGGTGGTCACGCTGGCCCCGACCGCGACCGCGAGCATCGCCCGCGGCACCCGGTTGCGCGTGATGTTGGCTCGATCGGCTTCGGCGGGCAGGGCCCGCAGTACAAGCACGAAGATCACCAAAGTCAGTGTCTCCACCAGGAATTGGGTGAGCGCCAGGTCGGGTGCGCCGTGAAAGACGAAGATGGCGCCGCAACCGTAGCCGGTGACGCCGACCAGCAGCACCGCGGCAAGTCGGTTGCGCAACACCGTCGCGGACAGGGCCGCCGCGAGGATGATCAGCCCGACGACGACCTGCAGCGGCGAGTCCCACAGCCGCAACCGGGGATCGTCGCGCGCACCGAGCAGGAGCATCGCCAGCGGAAGCAGCACCAGCGTCGAAAGGATCACGGCCTGGGTCACGGGGATGGACCCGCGCTGAGTGACCGAGGTGAGCCGGACGGCGAACACGTCGGCGCCACGGATGACGGCGTCGTAGATGCGGTCGGCGTTGCCGAGGGGCACGTATCCCATCCGGAACCGGCGCAGCCTGGCGCGGGCCAGGAATGCGGTGGTGCCCACGGCCAGCACCAGGATCGACAGCAGCAGTGGAAGATTCACGCCGTGCCACAACGCGAGGTGGTAGTCCGCGCCGCCGGGTACGGTGTCGGCGTAGTCGTCGAGCACGTGGTCCAGCCCCGAGGGCCACACCCCGAACATCAGTCCGCCGAACGCGAGCACGGCCGGTGCGATGAGGAACGTCGTTGTCGGAGCGTGCATTTCGGCGACGCGCTGGCTGGGTTCGGAGCGGCGCTTGTCGGCGAACGCGCCGTAAACGAAGCGCAGGCTGTAGATGGTGGTGAACACCGAACCGCACACCACGCCCGCCAACACGTAGGGCGCCGCGCCCCCGAGCGAGGAGCTATGGGCCAGCGTGGTGAAGTCGGCCTCCTTGGCGACGAACCCGAGGAACGGCGGCAGCGCGGCCATGCTCGCCGCCCCGCAGAGCCCGATGAGCAGCAGTGGCTTGTTCCGCCGCCCGAGCCCCGCGAGGCGGCGGACGTCGCGGGTTCCGGTGGCGTGGTCGATGATTCCGACGACCATGAACAGCGCGGCCTTGAACATGGCGTGCGCGCACAGCATCGCCAGTCCGGCCAGCATGAGGTCGCCGCCGCCCGCGCCGACCATGAGCGTGATGAGCCCGAGTTGGCTGACCGTGCCGAACGCGAGGATCAGCTTGAGGTCGTATTCGCGAACTGCGCGCCACCCGGCGAGCAGCATGGTGAGCAGGCCGAGCGTGACGACGATGGGCCGCCACGGTGGCGCGTCGGCGAAGCCGGGCGTCATGCGGGCCACCAGGTAGACGCCGGCCTTGACCATCGCGGCGGCATGCAGGTAGGCGCTCACCGGGGTGGGCGCGGCCATCGCCCCTGGCAGCCAGAAGTGCATTGGGACGATCGCGGACTTCGACAGCGCGCCGACGAGCACCAGCACGACGCCGACCGAGGCGGCGGTTCCGGTCGGCGGGTCGGCGATGAGCTCCGACAGGAGGAACGTGCCGGAGAGGTTGCCGAGCACGACGATTCCGACGAGCATCGCCAGCCCGCCAGCGGTGGTGACGAGCAGCGCCTGCGTGGCGGCCCGTCTGCTGGTGGCCCGTTCGGCATAGTGGCCGACTAGGACGAAGGACAGCACCGTCGTGAGCTCCCAGAACAGGTAGAGCATCAGCATGTTGTCGCTGACGACCAACCCGAACATCGCGCCGGAGAACGCGGTGAGCTCGGCGGCGAAACTAGGCAGCCGCTTCTCGGTGTGTCCGTCGCGATGGTGGAAGTACTCGCCGCAATAGAAAAGGACGAGAGCGCCGATCCCGAGCACCAGCACGCTGATGATCGCGGCCAGCGTGTCGAACCGCAGCACGATGTTCATCGACAGTGCAGGAACCCAGTCGATGTGCACGGTGGGCGCCGCGCGACCCGGAGCTGGCCAATTCAGCACTACCCAGGACAGCGATGCGAGCGGAACCATCGCGAGCGGGTAGAAGGCTTGCCGTCCCCAACGGCGCACGAGCACCGGTGCCAACGCGGCGGCGACCGCATGGGCGAAGAGGATGGCGAGCATCTCAAGCCAGTTTACGGTCCGGAGCCAACGCCTCGTCGTGTAGTGAGAGTCGGACGAGCTCGTGACGCGACGAGAGGCCGAGCTTCGAGAAGACCTTGCGCAGGTGGTAGTCGACGGTGCGCGGGCTGAGGAACAGTTGTCCGGCGATGGTGCGGTTGGTCGCTCCGCCCGCGACGAGCCGGGCGATCTGGAGTTCTTGCGGGGTCAGCTCGGTGAGGGTGCTGACGTCGCGCTTGCGGGCCGTCTCGCCGGTGGCTTGCAGCTCGGACCGTGCGTGCTCGGCCCACGGCGTCGCGCCGAGGCGTTCGAAGGTCTCCAGGGCGGTGCGTAGATGCTTGCGGGCCTCGGCGCGCTTGCGCCGTCTGCGCAGCCGTTCGCCGAACAGCAGTGCGGTGCGCGCCATGTCGAAGGGGCGTCCGCCACTGGCGTGCAGCGCCAGCGACTCGGTGAAGAGCCGGTCGCTCTCGTCGTCGTCGGCGGTGAGTTGGGCGTGGCACCTGGTCACCAGGGCGTGCGTCCACGGCGCGGCGGTGGTGGCGGCCCAGACGTCGAGCCGGGCCAGTGCGGGTGCGACTGATGCTTCGCGGCCGGTGCGCGTCGCCGCGTCGACGAGGTCGGCCGTCGCGAACATGCTCACCATCTGGTTGCCCTCGCCGGGTGCCGCCGCGGCCAACGCCTGCAGGCGGTCATAGGCCTGCTCGGCTCGCCCGGACGCCAGGTCGAGGTGTGCCAGCGCCCAGGTGGCGATCGCCGCATGGGGTCCGAGCCGGAGCCCGATCGCGTGAGCGATGGCCGCATTGGCGAACTCGACGCACTCGACGTCGCGGCCCTGCACGGCGGCCAGCCACGCCAGCACGCTGCGGGCGTGCGCGGCCGGGTTCTCCTGCCCGGTCTCGGTGGCCAGCCGCAGCCCTTCGGTGGCCGTCGTCCTCGCGGTGACATAGCGCCCGGTGAACATCTCGATCGCTGCCAGCGGAGCGAGCAGCGTGGGCAAGGTGGCCGCCGCCCCGGCCGACCGGGTGCGCACGACGGCACGGGTGAAGAGGTCGATGGCCCGACTGTCCTGGCCGACGAACATCGCGCCTGCGGCGGCGAGCATCACCATGTGAGGCACCTCGAAGTCCCGCGCCAGCTCGACGGCCGCGGCTAGCTCCCGCGTGGCGCCGGTGGTGTCGCCGTGCATGAACTTGGCCAGCCCGATGATCGTGCGTGCGCCAGGGTTGTCCGTGCCCGGCAGCGCCGCCAGTTGGTCGCCGGCTTGCGAGATGCCAGGGAGATCACCTGTGCCCCAGGCGATTTGACCGGCCTCGGCGAGCATTGCACCGGCTCCTTCCGGATCCGTCTCGGAGATCAGGTTGGCGCCGTCGACCAGTGTTGCGTACGCGGCCGCCGGTGCGCCGCAGGCCATTTCGATGGACCCGCGCAGCGCTGCGATGCGTCCGCGCAGCCGGGTGTGCGTCGTGGCGGGGGCGGCCTTGTCGAGCAGAAGGCGGGCGGCATCGGGCTTGCCCGCGAGCCACGCGGCCTCCGCGGCCGACGTGAGCCGCCCGGCCCGCTCGTCGGCGTCGACCGTCAACTCGGCCGAGCGTTCGAAGGCGGCGCTCGCGGCGGCGTGCCCGCCACGGTCACCGGCGCGTTGGGCGACGGTGGCCAACGCCGAGGCGACCTCGTCGTCGGGCCCGGTCGCGGCGTTGGCGCGGTGCCAGGCCCGCCGGTCGCCGTCACGCGCGCCGTCGAGCACCTCGGCCAGCGCGTGCTCGACGGCGCGACGCTTGTGAGACGACGCGCCGCGGTACACCGCCGAACGCACCAGCGGATGCCGGAACGCGAGCGTCCCCGCGTCGACCGTCACCAGGCCGTCCCGCTCGGCCGCGTCGAGCGCGTCGGGTGCGACACCGAGTTCGCGGGCGGCGCGGAGCACGGTGTCGAGGTCGTCGGAGTCGTTGGCCGCGGCGACGAGCAACAACGTCTGCGTGTCGGCGGGGTGGCGGCGGACGCGGTCGCCGAAGAGTTGCTCGACGTCGGCGCCGACGGGCAGCCGATCGGGCAGCGGGGCCGACCCGTCCAGTTGGGTCGCCGTCAGCGTCTCGGCGAGTTCGGTCAGGGCCAGCGGGTTGCCAAGGGTGCCGGACAGCACCTTGTCGCGGACGGACGCGGCGACGGGTACGTGGGCGCGTTCGGCGAGCAGTGCGTCCGCCGCGTCGGCGTCGAGGCCCGTCACCCGCAGCTCGGGCAGCCCGGAAGCCGCGAACGGGCGCAGCGGATCGTCGCGCGCGGCGAACAGCATGGCGATGCCCTCGGCGTGCACGCGCCGCGCGACGAACGTCAGAGCGTCGGCGCTGGCGCTGTCCAGCCATTGCGCGTCGTCGACGACGCAGAGCACCGGAGCGGTGGCCGCGGCCTCGGCGAGCAGGTTCAGTACGGCCAGCGACAGCAGCCAGCGATCGGCGACGACCGCGGGTCCGTCGCCGAACGCGCTCGCCCATGCGGCGTGCTGAGGCGAAGGGAGTCGGTCGACGAGGTCGTGCAGCTGCCGCAGCAGGCGGTGCACCCCTGCGAACGGCAAATCCGACTCGGTCTCGATGCCGGTGCCCTGCAGAACCCGCATGCCGTCGGCGAGGCCGACAGCGTGGGCGAGCAGCGCGGACTTCCCGATGCCAGCCTCGCCGCGCAGGACCAGCGCCCCGCTCTGCCCATCCCGTGCGGCCGCGAGGAGGTCAGCGACGTGCGCGCATTCGCGCCCGCGGCCATACAGCACGCCCTGATCCTAGGACTGGTGACTTCACCGATTCGATGGATCGCGCCAGGACCGACGCTGAACTCACCAACGAATGAATTAGGGAGTTGATCGACATGGCTGACAGCGACGTGATCGTGGTGGGTGCAGGCCCGACCGGGCTGATGCTGGCCTGCGAGCTCGCGATGCGCGGAATCCAGGTGCGGCTGGTCGAGCGCAGGGCGCAGACGCCCAACATCACCAGGGCGTTCGCGGTGCACGCCAGAACACTGGAACTGCTGGACTGCCGCGGGTTGGCGGACGAACTGCTGCCGCTGGGGTTGCCCATCTACGAGGTGGCCCCGGCGCCCGGCGCCGTGCTGGATCTACGCAAGCTACCCAGCCGGTACCCGATGCTGTTGATCGCTCCGCAGAGTGCGACCGAGCGGGTGCTCGAGGCACGTGCCGTGCAACTCGGCGTTCACTTCTCTTGGGGCACCGAGGTCGTCGGGCTGACCCAGGACGTGGCTGGTGTCACGCTCGAGCTGAGCGACGGTACCGCGCTGCGGTCGAAGTACGTCGTCGGCTGCGACGGCGCGCACAGCATCGTGCGGCGGCTTGTCGGAATCGACTTCGTGGGCAACCAGTACGAGACGCACATCCTGCTCGCCGACGTCCGGCTAGCGAACCCGCCGAAGGAGGCGTTGTTCGCGAAGACGAACGCCGCGGGCATCGTGCTGATGGTGCCGTTCGGCGACGGTTGGTTCCGCGCCATCGCGTGGGACCGACTGCGGGAACAGGCCCCGCTGACCGAACCCGTCACCGAGGACGAGATCCGCGGGGCATTCCAACGGATCGCCGGCGACGACCTTGGCATGGCCGAGATGCGTTGGAGTTCACGCTTTCTCAGCGAACGTAAACAGGCCCGCCGCTATCGCGCGGACAGGGTGTTCATCGCAGGAGACGCCGCGCACGTGCACTCGCCGCTGGGCGGCCAGGGCATGAACACCGGCATCGGCGACGCGGTGAACCTCGGGTGGAAGCTCGCCGAGGCCGTCCGCGGCACGGCGCCGTCGACGCTGCTCGACAGTTATCAGGCGGAGCGGCACCCCGTCGGCACACGGGTGCTCCGGATGACAGACGCGTTCAACCGGCTGGTGCTCGGAACCAGCGCGATCCGGCGAGCCTTCCGCCGCGTCGCCATCACCGCGATCCTCGCGCTTCCCGTGGGCCGCCGGACCATGGGCGGGTTGCTGAGCGGCGTCGGCATCAAATACGACCGGCCACGCGGGGCGCATCGACTAGTCGGCACGCGGATGCCCGACGTCGGGGGACTCTTCGAGTTGCTTCGTGGAGGCGAGTTCGTGCTGCTGACCAGGACGGCCGTCGACGTCGCACTGCCCGGGGTGACGATGGGTGTTCACGACGACCCGAAGCTGCCCGCCGCGGTGCTGGTGCGGCCCGACGGATACGTCGCGTGGGCGTCGAACACGGCGCCGGATGCTGCGGTCCTGCGGGCGGCCTTGGACGAGTGGACGCTCGGCGCCGATGCGTCGCGGGTCTAGGGCCAATACCGTTCAGTTAAGGTGGTCGGACGGTGATGTCTGGTGAGTGCTGTGGCTGAGGCCAGGATGCGTGATGGGCGCGCTTGACGTGCCATTTGGGCATTTTGCGTTTG
>NZ_JAPZKZ010000020.1:0-77307 GCF_033804605.1 Mycobacterium sp. RTGN6 | reverse complement strand
ACAGCGGCAGGGAAACGCCCGGACCCATCCCGAACCCGGAAGCTAAGCCTACCAGCGCCGATGATACTGACCCTCCGGTCGGAAAAGTAGGACACCGCCGAACACCCTTTAAGTCCTGTGGCCCCCAATTTCGATTGGGGGCCACAGGCATTTCTCATTGCATTCCATTCGCGTGCGAAGTGAATTGATGTCAATTCGGGCCGCCGCTCAGTGTTTCGCCTCGTAGCGCAGCAGGACCGTGCCGCCCGGGAAGGTGCGGTTCTCCAACAGTCGCAGCGAGATCCATGACGGCAGTGTCGGGAAGAACGGTGTGCCGCCGCCCACGGCGGTGGGCGTGACCACGATCCGGTACTCATCCACCAGTCCGGCCTGCACGATCGGTGCGGCCAGCGTTGCGCCGGCCACCTCCAGCCTGCCGTCGGTTTCGGCTTTCAGCCTCGTTACCACCTCGACCGGGTCGCCGCATTCCAGGCGGGAGTTCCAGTCGACGGACTCCAGGGTGTGCGAGAACACGACCTTGGGCATTTCGCGCCAGATGTGCGCGAAGTCGACGATCAGAGGGGTGGCGTCCGGGGTCTTGTCGGCGGTCGGCCAGTACGCGGACATCAGTTCGTAGAGTCGCCGCCCGTAGAACGATAGGGCGGTCTCCCGCTCGAAGTCGTTCCAGTACTGGTGCAGTTCTTCGCTCGGATCGGAAAAGTCGATGTTGCCCTGTGCGTCGGCGATGTACCCGTCCACCGACACGTTGAAGCCATAGATGAGTCTGCCCATGCAGATCAGACTGAACCGGGGCGCAAAACTCATCGCGACGCCACACGAGATTCGCATTCCCGGAAGACGGCAGCGTTAGTCGAACAATGTCGCTACGGGCGACACGCGATTCTTCTCCATGTCGAGCAGATGCTTCTTGCGCTCGAGCCCACCGCCGTAGCCGGTGAGACTCCCGTTCGCTCCGATCACCCGATGGCACGGGACAATGATTCCGATCGGGTTGTGGCCGTTGGCCAATCCCACTGCCCGAGCCGCGCCAGGTGAGTCGATCTGCGCGGCGATCTGTCCGTACGAACGGGTCTCTCCGTAGGGAATCGTCAACAACGCCGCCCACACGCGCCGCTGAAAGGCAGAACCGACGAGTTCGAGCTCGAGGTCGAAGTCCTGCAACTCGCCGGCGAAGTAGTCGTCGAGTTGTGCGACCGCCTCGGGGAACGCGTCGTCGTTCCGTGTCCAGCCATTGCGGCTGGGTTCGTAGGTTTGATCGGCCATCCGCAGATGCCTCAGCCGCCCGTCCTTGCCTGCGAGGGTGAGCGGGCCGACTGGGCTGTCGACGGTACGAACCTGCAGCGTTTCCATCTTCACTTCTCCTTCGCGGTCGCCAGGGGCGGCCAGTTGTTGACTTCGTGATCGAGTGCGGTCCACAGGTGTTGGGTCGCGTACGCACGCCATGGCCGCCAGCGCGCACTGTGTTCGATGAACGCCCGCGGATCCGACGGCAGGCCCAGGTGTTTGGCGGCTAGCTGTACGCCGAGATCGGTCGCCGGGAACGCGTCGGGGTCGCCAAGCGCACGCATGGCGATCACCTCCGCCGTCCATGGCCCGACGCCCGGAATTTCCAGTAGCTGCTGGCGTGCCTTGTTCCAGTCGCACCCCGGATCGAGCACGACGTGGCCGTCGGCCAGCGCACGGGCCAGCGTGACGAACGTCCGCTGCCGGGCCTTCGGGAACGCCAGCAGGGTGGGATCGACGTCGGCGAGTTGAGTGACACTCGGAAAGACGTGCGTCAGACCACCGTTCGCGTCGTGCACGGGCGATCCGTACGCCTCGACGAGGCGCGAAGCATGCGTGCGCGCGGCCTTCACCGACACCTGTTGGCCGATGACCACTCGCAGGGCAAGCTCCGACTCGTCGACGGTACGCGGTATCCGTTGGCCAGGAGCCTTCGCCACCACCGCCGCGAGCTGTGGATCGAAACTCAATATGTCGACCGCCGCTTCGGGGTCGGCATCGAGGTCGAGCAGCCGCCTGCAGCGGGCGATCGCCGTCGACAAGTCGCGGAAGTCGTCCAGGACGAGTTCGCAGTGGACGTGATCCGGCCGCGGCGTCAGGCCGACGATTCCGTTGCCCGACCCGAGCCGTAACGTGCGACGGTATGCGCCGTCGCGCACCTCCTCGACGCCGGGCACCGCAGTGGCGGCCAGGTGTCCGAACAGCCCTTCGTATGCGAATGGACTGCGCACCGGCAGACGCAATGTGATGACACCCGATCCGGTGGATTGCCCTGGGCCAAAACGATTTCGGGCCTGCTCCCGCAGCGCCGTCGGCGTCAGGGAGCTCACCGCCCGCAAGGTCTCGTTGAACTGCCGGATGCTAGAGAAGCCGGCGGCGAAGGCGACGTCGCTGAACGGTAGGTCCGTCGTCTCGATGAGTACCCGGGCGGTCTGCGAGCGCTGAGCACGGGCCAGCGCGAGCGGATTGGCGCCGACCTCCGCTTGCAGAAGCCGCTCGAGTTGGCGGGTGGTGTAGCCGACGCGGGCTGCCAGCCCGGTGACGCCCTCGCGGTCCACGGTGCCGTCTGCGATGAGCCGCATGGCCCTCGCGACCACGTCGCCACGGATGTTCCACTCGGGCGAACCCGGCGAGGCGTCGGGCCTGCAGCGTTTGCAGGCCCGGAATCCGGCCTGTTGAGCGGCGGCTGCGGTGGGGTAGAACCGGACGTTGCGGGCGAACGGTGGCCGCACCGGGCAGCTGGGCCTGCAGTAGATCTGCGTCGTCATCACGGCCGTCACGAACCACCCGTCGAAGCGGGCGTCCTTGGACTGGACGGCCCGGTAGCAGCGTTCGAAGTCTTCATGCATGCTTCGACACTTACACGTCGGGTCCGACATCACTGGCGGAAAACCGACATCAAGGTGAATCGACGCCGAACGTCATGCATCGGTTCAGGCGGGACCAGCTGATGTTGGCCGGCGTGAGGAGCTCAGGTAATTGACCAGAGTTCCAGCAGCGTTCGCAGGGTCGCCACTAGTGGCAGTGGTTGGTCCAGCATCGGATGATGTCCGGCCTCGGCGAGCTCCACGAAGGGTCCTCGAAGTTGTAACATCGAGCGAATCCTGTCGGCCATCTCGGGGGGAACCAAGCCCGCTTCGGAACGCAGATAGCCTATCCGGCACGGCATTTCAGCCATCATCGCTTCCATCGATTCTTGGTCGGCGCGACGTTGACCAACGACTGACGTGTCGAAGATCGCGGGGTCGAACTTCCACTTCCATCCCCCGAGCGTGCGCCGCACCGATTCGATTGCGATATGGCGTGCGACGAAGGGAAGCACGGTCTCCTGTGAGGGGACGGGAACGAAACGGGCAAGGATCTCCTCCCTCGACCGGTAGCCCGTGGTGCGGCGTTTGCGGTCACGCAGCCGCGGCCCTTCTGGTGCGTGATCCCACAGCGGTGAATCGATGATCACGATGCTGTCGATCGGCTCGCCGCCGTAAAGTGCCGCCACGGCCGCGAGCCAGCCACCCATACTGTGGCCGACAAGAGTCGGCTGATGACCCGACGTCCCGCCTGCTGCCGCGGCTGCCAGGACTTCGCGCGACCACGTGCGCAAGCTATAGGTGGTCCGGGTGCCGCTGTCGCCGTGTCCGCTGAGGTCTGGAGCGATGACTCGGTGGGTGTGGGCGAAGAACGGTGCGATGTGATCCCACCAGCCCGAATGTGCGCCGCCACCGTGAACGAAAACCAGCGGCGGGTGCTCGCGGCTTCCCCACGCGCGCAAATGGATGCGGCAACCGTCGACTTCGATGTCCGAGTGCTCGGGCGTGTGAGCGAGCGCGGATGTGAACCACGATGGTGCGTCGATTGGCTGTTGTTGACGAAACACGTCTGCACCTCTCCGGACTCACCGTGGCACCGTCACGTCCGACCGATGACGTTCGGCAGGCGCATCAATCTTGCGTGAGTGTCGCTCTCAAGGTATCGGCCGATATTGGCGCGGCACTCAGGGGTACGAAGGAGTCCGTGTCGCGCCTACGGGGCCGTGGCTGCGGCCGATCGCTCGATGATGGCATCCCAGTCGTGTGCCGCGACGAGCTGGGTTGGCGCGAGCCAGGACCCGCCCACGCAGGCGACGTTGGGCAGCGCCAGGTAGTGCACACTGGCGGCTCGGTCGATTCCGCCGGTGGGGCAGAAAGTGACATCGGGCAGTGGGCCGGCGAGGGCGCGGAGCGCGGGTACGCCGCCAGCGGCGGCAGCGGGGAAGAACTTCATCTCGGTGACACCGTGTTCGAGCAAGGCCAGTACTTCGCTTGCCGTCACCGCGCCCGGGAGTATCGGCATCGCCTGCTCGAGCATCGCCGCCAGCAGGCGGGGGCTGCAGCCCGGTGAGACGAGGAACGTTGCACCGGCGGCGACCGCGTGGCGCGCCTGCTCCGGTCGGATGATGGTGCCCGCGCCGACCGCCATGTCGGGCACGTGCTCGGCCACTGCCGCGATCGCCGCGATGGCCTCGGGGGTTCGCAGGGTGATCTCCATGGTGTCGACCCCCCCGGCGAGCAGCGCACGCGCGAGTGGCACTGCGTCGGCGGCGTGGTCGAGTACGACGACCGGGATGACCGGGCCCCGGTTCATCAGGTCGATCGCCGTCTTCGGGTGTTCGGTCATTGGCGTACCTCGGCGTGAAGTGCATTGAATCCGTGGCGATGGAGGTTGTCGGCGAAGCCGACGACACGGTCGGTGAACTCGGCGTCGCCGGACAGCCCGTCGCCCACGATGCTTGGGTCGGTGACCAGTCGCCGCACCGCGACTGGCACGGCCGCGCCCGCCACGATGTCCCGGAGCTCGTCGGCGCGCGGGTCGGCCAATGCGATTGGGTGGCCTGCGGCGTCGACCGGATCGATCACGTGCAACGCCCATCCCGCGATGCCGAGCGCCGCCCACGATGCCGTCGCGCCTTGGGCCGCGCGGGCGGATACGGTGCTCAGCAGGCGTGGGCCGATCTTCTGAGATCCATCGGCTGCGACCTGAATCGTGGTGTGCGGCAACGCAATGTTGGAGAAGCGCGCCAGCACGGATTCTCCGTACGCGACCACGTCCACCCCGGGCGGCGTGAGCAGCGACGGTTGCACGTCCTCGGCGAACAGTCGGCGGCAGACATCCGCGAGCATCGGGTCCTTGACGGCGGCGGCGATCGAGCGAAACCCCAGCCGCAAGCCCAGATACGCCAGGGTGGAGTGTGCGGCATTGAGCATCCGTAGCTTGAGCTGTTCCCATGGCGCGGTGTCGTCGACGAGTTGCGCCCCGACCGCAGACCAGGCCGGAACGGGGCCCGCGAAGCGGTTCTCGATCACCCACTGGCGGAACGGTTCGCAGTTCACCGGGGACTCGTCGCGCACGCCGGTGCGCTCGCACAGTTCGGCGATGTCGTACTCGGTGGTGACCGGAACGATCCTGTCGACGACCGTCGAGGGAAACGCCGCGACGGCGCCATCGACGGCGGAAAGGCCGGCTGCATCCGCGAACTCGCGAACGAGTCCCTCCAATTGGCGGCCGTTGCCGGGCAGGTTGTCGCACGAAATTACGGTCAGCGGACCAGTTCCGGCCGCGGCTCGTCGCGCGATCGCATGTGCCAGCACCCCGGGCACCGTCCGCGGCGTACGAGAACCAAGGTCCGCAAGGACGTAGGGATCGTCGAGACGCAGCTTGCCGGTCACGGGGTCGTGCCGGTAGCCCTTCTCGGTGACGGTGAGAGTCACCACGTGAACCTCGGGGTCACAGATGCGTTCGATCACCGCGGTTGGGTCGGCGGCGGCGTTCCCCACTTCACGCAGGGCGCCGACGATGCGCGGCGACGCGGCTCCGGCACCGCGTTCGACGACGGTGTACAGGCCGTCCTGGGGAGCGAGCCGATCCGCTGCGGCCCCGCTGCGCTGCGTGAACGCGGCTATGCCCCAGCAGGTTTCACCAGTTGCGCGGATCGCGTCCTCGGTATAGACGGCCTGATGAGCCCGATGGAACGCACCCAGCCCGAGGTGCACCTGTCCGACGGTCAGGCTCCGCGGGTCGGGTTCCGGCGGCGTCGTCGTTCCGTAGTTGCGGTACGTCAACCTGTTCATGCCGAGACTCCGGCGTGGGCGAGCACGGTCTCGAGCGGCGCGATGCCGCCGCTGCCACCGGTTCCGCCGACGGCCAATGACGCTGCGGCGGCACCGAACCGGACCGCCGTCCGCAGCTCGTCTCCGAGGGCGAGGCGCGCGGTCACGGTTCCGGCGAACACGTCGCCGGCGCCGGTCTGATCGACGACCTTCGGTGCCGGATAGGCGGGCTGCCAATGCACCGAACCGTCGTCGACGTGGACACCGGTGGCGCCGCAGGTGACTGCGACGGCTGCGGCGCCACCGGCTCGCAATTTGGCGGCGGCTTCCGCGGGATCGGAAACGCCGAGGAGGGTGGCGCATTCGTGTGGTGCTGACGGCGTGACGAGGCTGCAGTGCGGTGCGAGCTCGGCAAGCAGGGCCGCCGCTTCCTGCGCGGTGGTCAGCCGAGGGCGGAAATTCGGGTCGTAGACGAAGCGACGGGCGCGGCGGGCCGCCTCGACCACCGTGGCCTTTGCCGTTGCGGACAGAGCCGCGGTGATGCCACTCACCAAGACGCCGCCGGCGTCCTCGAGCAGCCCCGCGGGCAGGTCACCCGGAGTCAACCGCGACCCAGCGGAACCAGTTCTGGCATAACAGAATTGGCGCTCACCGTGCGGGTCGGCGTGCTGGACGTAGATGCCCTGGAAGCCGTCGTCGCGACGAACGAAGCGGGTGTCCACCCCGAGCTCGGCCAGTTGGGTGCAGACTGCCGTGCCGAGTTCGTCGTCCGATACCCGTGCGATGACGGCGACGCGGGCGCCAGCGGCCACTGCCGCCGCCGCCGTGTTCACGACGTCACCCGACACCGCGAACGAGCACTCCACGCCTGGCGCGATCGGTCCGCGAGTGCTGATCTCGATCAACGGCTCGCCGAGGAGTACGACGTCGACGTTGCTCACCAGTCGTGTACCGATCCATCGGTCCGGCGATTGACCGGAAGGCTCTTCGGGTCGTAGGGGAAGCGCGCGGCGGCATCCTCATCGACCTCGACACCAAGCCCGGGGGCATCCCCGGGGTGCATCAGGCCGTTGTGGAAGGTCCAGTTGGTGCGGAAGACCTCACCGGCCGGATCGCGGTGACCCATGTACTCCTGGATGCCGAAGTTCGGTATCGCCATGTCCACGTGTAGCGCGGCGGCGAACGACACGGGGGACAGGTCGCCGGCACCGTGCGAGCCGGTTCGGACTCCATAGAGTTCGGCGAGCGAGAAGATCTTTCGCAGATGCGAGATGCCGCCGGCGTGGGAGACCGAGGTGCGGATGTAGTCGATGAGGCGCTCGGTGATCAGGTGTTGGCAGTCCCAGATGGTGTTGAACACTTCGCCGACCGCCAGCGGTGTGGTGGTGTGCTGCCGGATCAGCCGGAACGCCTCCTGGTCTTCGGCAGGCGTGGCGTCCTCCATCCAGAACAGGCGGTGCTCTTCCAGATCCTTGCCGAGCCGGCCCGCTTCGATCGGGCTGAGCCGGTGGTGCACGTCGTGCAGCAGATGGACGTCGAAGCCGAAGCGCTCACGCACTGCCCCCAGCATGTGGGGGGCGAACCTCAGGTACGGCCCGGTCTCCCAGCTTTCCTCGGCGGGCAGGTGCCCGGAGGCGGGCTCGTAGAGTTGCGTGTCACCCGGGTGCACGCCGTAGACCGTGTCCATCCCCGGTATCGCGCACTGCGCGCGGACGGCGCGGTAGCCGAGGTCGAGGTAGCCGGCGAAGTCGTCGAGCAGCTCGCCGAGATTGCCGCCGCTGGCGTGTCCGTACACCATGACACCGTTGCGGGCGGCGCCGCCGAGGAGTTGGTACACGGGCATTCCGGCGGCCTTGCCCTTGATGTCCCAGAGCGCGACGTCGACTGCGGCGATGGCGGTCATGGTGACCGGGCCGCGGCGCCAGTACGCCCCCTTGTACAGGTACTGCCAGGTGTCCTCGATCTGGTGTGCGTCGCGGCCGATCAACTGCGGGCACAGATGGTCTTGCAGATAGGAGGCCACCGAGAGTTCCCGGCCGTTGAGGGTGGCGTCGCCCCAACCCACCAGCCCGTCATCGGTGGTGATCTTCAACGTGACGTAGTTGCGTCCGGGTGCGGTGATCAGCACATCGGCGCCGACGATCTTCATTTCTGGGCTCCTTCGAGGAGTGCGGGAATCTCACGTCCTAGTTCTTACATACAAGCCCTAGGTGACAGTATCTGTCAACAGGGTCGGTATGGAATAGACTGTCGGGATGACGACGGCGGCACCGGCTTCGGAGGGCAGGGGCGAAGCGAAGCAGGGCTCGAACCGTGAACGCGTCTACGCCGAGCTGCGCCGACGCATCGTGACATTGGACCTGGCGCCCGGCGCATCCCTGTCGGAGAACGAGCTCGCTGCGCAGCTCTCGGTCAGCCGGACCCCGGTGCGCGAAAGCCTGATCCTGCTCGCCGACGAGGGCTTGGTGCACATCTTTCCCAAGCTGGGATCCTTCGTGGCCCGCATCGACCCCGCGCGCGTCGCCGATGCGCAGTTCGTGCGAGAGGCCATCGAAATGGCCTCCATGCCGGACGCGGTGAAACTCGCCGATGAGGCCGCGATCACCGAACTGCGCGCGCTGATCGACGCGCAGAACGGCACGACGGACGTCGACACCTTCTTCGAGCTCGACGAGCAGTTTCACCGATCGTTGCTCGCGGCCGGCGGCCATGGGAACGCATGGCGCACCGTGGTCGCGGCCAAGGCGCATCTGGACCGGGCGCGCCGCCTCGGCATGATGAGCGAAAGCTCGATTCAGTCCTTGACCTGCGAACACGCCGCGATCGTCGACGCTTTGGAGTCGCGGGACAGCCAGCAGGCCACCGCGGCATTGCGCAGCCACCTGCGCAAGGTCTTCACCGACATCGAGAAGATCCGCGCGCGTTCGCCGGAACTCTTCGCCGATGGCAACGCGACCCGGCCGACGCGCCGCGTCGTCGCTGTCTGGCAGTAGCACCCACGCGCTGCCGGAACCGGCAAGCAGACCCTCTCACCACACCCACCCCGCTTGGGAATCGCACGCTCGGTCGGATGAACATTGCCGAAATTGGATGTTGACAAGTCTTGGCTGTCAGGGCTTGTATGTAAGTGATCCGGTTCACAAACTGACATCTCTCGAGCAAGGAACACAGTGATGACGAACTACGTGGAAGCCCCATCGGGGGGTGTCGCCGAACGTACTACCGGCGATCTGACCAAGGCCGCGGTGTCCGGGTGGCTTGGGACCGCGATGGAGTTCATGGACTTCCAGCTGTACTCGCTGGCCGCAGCCATCGTCTTCAACAAGATCTTCTTCCCGGACGTCAGTCCCGCGATCGGCCTGATCGCCGCTATGGCGACGTATGGCGTCGGATACGTCGCCCGATTGGCCGGAGCCATCTTCTTCGGACGCATGGGCGACCGGATAGGCCGACGGAAGGTCCTCTTCATCACCATCGCACTGATGGGCGCTTCGACGACCTTGATCGGTGTGCTACCGACCTACGCAATGATCGGCATCCTGGCGCCGATCCTGCTCGTCGTACTGCGGCTCATCCAGGGCTTCGGTGCCGGCGCGGAGATCGCCGGCGCCACCACGATGCTGGCCGAGTACGCGCCACCGAAACGGCGCGGCGTCATCGCGTCGCTGGTCTGCCTTGGCACCAACTCCGGAACCCTGGTCGCCTCCGGGGTGTGGGCCCTGCTGCTCGCGGTACTGAGCGACGAACAACTGCTCAGCTGGGGCTGGCGCGTGCCCTTCCTGCTGAGCTTCATCTTGATGATCTTCGCGGTCTGGGTGCGACGAAACCTCAAGGAAAGCCCCGTCTTCGAGGAACGTCCCGACGTCGTCGACGGTGTTGCGCTCTCCCGCGAGCAACTCGAAGCCGCCGCCGCCAAGAAGCACGAGAGCGTTCTCGAAGCCGGACTTCATCAGCGCAAGGGCAAGGCGTTCCTCGTCGCGCTTGGCCTGCGGTTTGGGCAGGCCGGTAACTCCGGTCTGGTGCAGACCTTCCTGGTCGGCTACATCGCGACAACCTTGATGATGAACAAGTCCGTGGCCACCAGCGCGATCCTGTACGGCTCGCTGCTTGGATTCGCCACGATCCCGGTGGTGGGATGGCTCGGTGACCGCTTCGGCAGGCGCCCGATCTACATCGCACTGAGTGCCCTGACGATCGCATTCGCGTTCCCGATGCTGCTCATGATCACCAGCGGCAGCAACGTCGCGCTGCTGTTGGCCATGGTGATCGGTCTGAACATCGGTGTGCTGGGCCTGTTCTCGCTGGAGAGCGTGACGATGGCGGAGCTCTTCGGCTCCCGGACACGGTTCACCCAGCTTGCGCTCGCCAAGGAGATCGGCGGCATCCTGGCCACTGCGATCGGACCGATCCTCGCGGCCTCGCTTACGGCGGCGACCGGCAGTTGGTGGCCGATCGCAGCGATGCTGATCGTGTACTCCCTCATCACCCTCGTGTCCGCCGTGATCGCACCGGAGACCCGCGGTCGCGACCTGGTGCAACTGCAGGACGCGCTGTGAAGGCAGTGGTCGTGCACGGCGCCGGCGACCTCCGGGTCGACGAGCTACCCGACCCCGTCCCTCAGGCAGGGGAAGTCCTGATCGCCATGGAATGGGGCGGGGTGTGCGGATCCGACGTCGCGTACTGGCGCAACGGCGCCTCGGGTACCGCGGTGCTCAAACATCCCCTTGTGCTCGGACACGAGATGGCAGGACGAATCGCCCGCACCGGGCCGGGTGTCACCGGGTTCGACGTCGGGCAGCCCGTCACCGTCCATCCCGCCACGCCGGTCGGCGGCGACGTGCTCCCCGAACGCCTCGCCGGCCGCACCAACCTCTACCCGCAGATCAGCTACTGCGGATCTGCCGCGTTCGACCCGCACACCGATGGCGGCTTCAGTGAACTGAAAGTGGTTCGGGCAGACCAGATTCGCGCGCTCCCGGATACCGTCGGAACCGACCATGGTGCCCTGGCCGAGCCCTTGGCGGTCGCCATGCACGCCGTCAACCGAGCAGGCGACCTGCGCGGCCGCGACGTTCTGGTGAACGGCGCCGGCCCCATCGGTTCGCTCGTCGTCGCGGCGGCAAAGCACGCGGGCGCCGCGACGGTGGTGGCAGCAGACGTGGCCGACGCGCCGCTCTCGATCGCGCGATCGATGGGGGCCGATGTGCTGGTCAATCTAGGCGCCGGAGACGAACTCCCGGCGGACGTCGAGCTGGTCTTCGAGGCATCGGGCGCTCCCGCCGCACTTGGAGCGATCCTTCAGGCGACCGCGCGCGGAGGCACCATCGTCCAGGTCGGAAACCTGCCGGGCACTCCGACGCCAGCCAATCTTGGCGGCCTGGTCACCCGAGAAATCACGTGGATCGGCTCCTACCGTTTCATCGACGAGATCACCGACGCCATCGCGGCGATGAGCAACGGTCTCGACGTGAATCCTCTGATCACCCACCGCTATTCGATTGACCAGGCCGCCGACGCCATCGCCGTCGCGGCCGACCGTGACAGCGGCAGCAGCAAGGTGCTCCTGCACCTCGGGTAGGCAAACGCGACCGGATGTGTCGAGCTTGGCCTCTTGGCCGGCAAACCTTGCTATACAGATGCGGGTTGATCCGGTCAGAGAAAGTGTGCCTCAATGTCGATGCCACGCGATGAACTGGCCAGTCACGGTCATGCCAGGTTCGTTGGACGGGTTGGCGCGCTGGCCGTCGCATTGGGGATCGGTGCGGCGATTGCCAACAGCCCAGGATTGGCTTCGGCCGACCCCAACGACTCCGACTCCTCGGCGTCGTCTTCGTCGGGGACCGACTCGCCTGGGACCACGCCATCGAAGACCGGAACAGCGGGCGAGCAGTCGGCTGACCCGACTGACGCGAATCCCAAGCTCGCGGGGGAGCACACGTCGACCGTCGAGCCAGCCGCCGAGCCGACGAAACCCGCTGGCTTGACGTCAGAACCGGCGACGGGCGACGAGTCGCCAAACGTGAAGTCGAAGAAGCCGCGTCGGCAACTCCAGCCGAATTCCGCCGCCCGTAGCGCGGAGTCCGAGCAACAGTCGGGCGAGGAGCAAGCGCCCGCCGCCGAGCAACCCACTGCAGTCGCGTCCGGCGACGCCGACGAAACCACGCAGTCGACCGCACCGTCCGTCAAAGCCACAGCCGTGCAAACACTCTCGGTACCGGCCGCGGAGTTGAAGACGGCTGAGCCGAGCGATGGGCCCGCGACACCGCCCCCGTCGCCGACCCTCTGGACGATGCTGGGATGGGTGCGCCGCGAGGTCGGTCACGTCGTCGCACCGGCGACCGGGGGAGAGGCCTCGGCGGTCGCGACGACGTCCTTCGTCGAGCCGGCCGCGGCGCTCGCGTCGACCAGCGTGTTGGGCACCCAAGAGCAACTCACGGCCGAACAAATCGCCACCGAGACGCTCAACACGCTGCCGATGCAGCTGATGAAGCTCGTGCTGCGATTCGGCTTCATGTCGGCGGCGCAGCAGCAGTTCCCCGACGGGCCGGATCAGGCCAACGTCGACCAGCTGGACGCGGCCGTCAACGAGTACGCGATGGGTGCGGCATTCCAGCAGCAGATCCTGGACTCCATGAACCCGACCGTCGTCATGCAGGTGGCGCCGCCCCATACCTGGTACGGACAAGTCGTGCCCGGTTCGCGCATCCTCTACGACAACCCGGACACGATCTACCGCTTCATGGGTGTCAACGGTGCTTCGTCGTACGTCATCACGGGTCGTTTCGCCGACCTCGACCACCTCCCGGCCGACACCACGTTCAGCGTGCTGACGGGCCTGACCGGCAACACCGCGTCGGTGTTGACGAAGGACCAACTCGTGCTCAACCCCGATGGGACCTTCACCATCACCGCGGACTCGACGCCGGCCAACGGTCGGCCCAACCACCTGCAGCTGACCAATGACACGACGCTGATCGCGACGCGGAACACGTTGTCCGACTGGACGAATCAACAGCCGATGAGCCTGGAGATCGCGCGGGTCGGTGGGCCACCGAGCAGCCTGTTTAGCCAACTCGGTGGATTCGCCATCCCCGGAATCGGGCCGCTGGTCGTAGGCAACCCGCTGCTGCAGACGCTGGTGTCGCTGGTGCCGCCACTGCCCTACACGCCGCCCCTGCTGCGCGGCACGGTGGCCGCGGTGATCATGGCGCTTGGGATTCAGCGCGAGTCCACCTACATGGCGGTGGCGACGACCGACCCCGAGACCGGCCAGCCGCGCGAGGCCAACGTGCTGACGAACCCCACCCGCAACGCGGAGTTCCTAGCCACCCAGCTGCAGAGTGCCGGGCACTTCCAACTGGCCGACGACGAGGCGCTGGTGCTCACCATCGACCCGGGCGACGCGAACTACTTCGTGGTGCCGGTGACGAACGACTGGACCATCACCGACGACTACTGGAACCAGCAGACGAGCCTGAACAACGTGCAGGCCAAGCCCTTTGGCGGGGTGTACACGATCGTGATCTCGCCGACCGATCCTCTGGTGGAGAACTGGGTGTCCACGGGTGGCCTGAACCAGGGCACCATCTCGATCCGGTTCCAGGACCTGCCGCTTGAGCCCACGCGCCTGCCGACGGTGCACTCGCAGGTGGTGCCGCTGAGCGAACTCGCGAGCGTGCTGCCCGCCGGCACCGTCTACGTCACCCCCGACGAACGCACAGCGCAACTCGCGGCGCGCAAGGCAGGCTACGACAACCGTTTCGCGCCTTACCCGCAGCCCTAGCCCACCGGACCCACCGGCGGAGGTCCGCGCCCTACAATCCGACATGTGGCCGAACTGGTGCAGCGATACCTGGACCGCATCCGTGCCGAACAGGCCGGAGTGACCGACGGTGCGCTGGCCAGCTACATCCCCGAGCTCACCAGGGTGGACCCTACTGGGTTCGGACTGTCGCTCTCGTCGGCCGACGGCTTCGTCTACGAATCTGGTGACACCGCAACCGAATTCACCATCCAGTCGATCTCCAAACCGTTCACCTATGCGCTGGCCCTGCATTCGATCGGCGAGGCCGCCGTCGACGCGAAGATTGGCGTCGAACCGTCCGGCGAGGCGTTCAACGAGATCAGCGTCGACCGCACGACCAAGAAGCCGAAGAACCCGATGATCAACGCGGGCGCGATCGCCGCCGTGTCCCTCGTGCCCGGAGCCACGCCGGACGAGCGCTTCGCCCTGATCCAGGACTTCTACTCGGGGTTCGCGGGCCGCCAGCTGACCCTCGACCACGACGTCTACCACTCGGAGAAACTCACCGGCAGCCGCAATCGGGCCATCGCCTACATGCTGCAAAGCTTCGGCGCGCTCGACGGCGATCCCGACGACGTGCTGGACGTGTACTTCCGCCAGTGCTCGCTGAACGTGACGTCGACCGACCTTGCGCGGATGGCGGCCACGCTGGCCCGCGGCGGCGTCAACCCCATGACGGGCCGGCGCGTCACCGACCCCGCGGTGGTCAAGCGCACGCTGTCGGTCATGGTGACGTGCGGGATGTACGACGCGGCGGGCGACTGGGTGAGCGCCGTCGGCATGCCAGCCAAGAGCGGAGTCGGCGGCGGCATCGTCGCCGTACTGCCTGGACAGCTCGGCATCGGGACGTATTCACCGCTGCTCGACGCCAAGGGCAACAGCGTGCGCGGAATCCGGGTGTGCCGCAGCCTGTCCGAGCAGCTCGGCTTGCACTTCCTGTCGGTGTCCCGAGATTCGCGGGCCACGCTGCGCGCGGTCTACGAGCCGCTCGACAACGTACGCGTCTACGAGACTCACGGGGATCTGCTGTTCTGCGGCGCCGAGCAGGTGGTGCGCACCGTCGACCGGGAACGCGACAGCTTCGACGTGGCGATCCTCGACGTGTCCCGGGTCGACGAGATCGACGACGCGGCGCGGGGTCTGTTGTCGGGAATGAGCGCCATGTTGCGGGCGCAGGGCAAGGACGGCTACCTCGTCGACCCCGAGGGCATCGTCATCCGCACCGAGCCCGAGCTCGAGGCGGTGCGGTACCTCACGATCGAGGACGCCGTCGCGGCCGCCGAGGAACGGCAGCGCGACGCATTCATGCGCTGAGTGCGCCAGGAAAAATAAGTGTGCGATTGGGGGCGGCTCGTTTCCCTCACCTTCGAACGCCGCCGACCGGTGGCGACAACCTCGAAGGAGTAGTCATGACCACCACCATCGCAACGACGTCGCGCCGACGCACCCTCGTCGCGGCCACCTTGACCGCTGCCGCGCTGAGCGGCTTGGCCGCCGGCGGGCTCAGTACCGCCGCACCCGCCACGGCGGCATCGGGCGAGTACGTCGCCGTCACGTACTCGACCGTCTACAAGGTGTACGGCTACGGCCGCAACGCCAACAAGGACGTCGCAGTGACGGCGGCCATGCACAACTGCAACATCGCAGGCGGTTTCTGCGGTGTCGCCGCGGTGTCGCCGAAGAACGGGTGCGTGGTGCTCTCCACGCGAAACGGCGGCGCGGAGTACGTCGGCGGCAGTGGCACTACGTTGCCCAAGGCGATGAAGGACGCACAGTCGAAGTTGTACGGCAGTCAGGTCAAGAACTACTACTGCATCTGAGTGCGACGACGTCGACCCGTCACCCCGCGCTGTGGGGTGACGGGCCGACTCGTGTCAGCTGTGTCGGATGGGGCAGGCGACCTCGACGTAGACCGTGGTCGTCGCGGTCGGGTCTGGCGTGGGGTTCCCGGGGTTGCGGATGGAGGTCACGGTGCAGCCGGTGAGCAATGAGGTGTCATCGTTCGAGACGCCCTTGATCTCGACGCGGTAGCCCTGCTCCTTGAGTTCGTCGATGACGGCCGCGGCGGACTCGGTGTCGATGTCGGGATCCGAGGCCGCAGTGGGTGCGAGCGTCGTGGCGGCGGCGAGTGCGGCAAGCAACGGCGCCAGGAGTCGCGGCGCGTACGACATGCGACCACCCTCTCCGCGTCACGCTGGGGCCTGAGTGACGCCTGTGAGAACGCCCTGAAGCGTAGCGCGCACGAGGTGCCGTTCAGCGGTTCTGAACCGCCGCGGCGAGTCGTGTCGGCTCGACGGCCAAGGGGCTACCGAGGCCGAAGCGGGTTCTGCTTGACCAACACGGTGAATCCACATCGATGGAGCAAGCCAAACCGCCCGTCGGGATTGGCCCGGGCCTCGGCCTTGATCATCGGCACGATCGCGTCGGTCACTCCATCGCGCGGGTGTCGCCGGATCACCGCGCCGCGGTAGTCCCAACTCAGGTCGGCACCCCGAAGTCCGGCGAGGTCGAACATCGCCCCGGTTTGCACGTAAACGCCCAGGGCGCCGTCGCGTTCGATGCTGATGCCCGGCGTCGTGTGTACGGTGACCGCGTCGGCGGCCGAACGGATGTCCGCCTCCGCGGCGTTGACGCCTCGCCCGCATTGCTCCAACCTGTCCGCGCTCCGCAGCGTGAAGTCCTCGCCTCGCACCGGCTCGGCAATCCCATGGTCGTGTAGAAGTGATGCGACGTAGAACAATTCAGGATCCAACGCCGCTCGGTCGAGCGTCGCGAGCGCCGATCCGAACATCCAGGTCCGGTAGCCGTGTCCGACGACGGACGGCGGCTGTTCAAGTGCGGCCTCTTCAGCCGCCCTCGCGAATGCGGAATCCGGAGGGGTCAGCGCTGCGGCCGAAAGATGGCTGGCGCCAACGGGTGTCCGACCAGTCGCAAACTTGAGGCGCCCAACGAGATAATTGCCCTGCGCCAACACGATCGCGCCGAGCAGGCGCCGACGTTCCGACGGGCTGAGCTTTCCGCGGGTCCGTCGGGTCCAGGCGAGTCCGCCTACGCGGTCCGGATCGTGTTCGGCCATGTGTCGGCTCCCTTTCGTCTGTGGTGCTGCCGGCCCGATGCTCGGTTCTAGGCCGGTGTGGCGAGTCGTGTCGGATCCTCGTGGCCGCGCAACGTCACGGTGTCGCCAAGAACCCAACGGGCCCTTTCGGTTTCGCTGGCCTTGGCGACGGTGTCCGACGCGGCGATCAGGTGACCGGGCACCTGCTTGGACAATTCGGACAGCCGCGCCGCCTCGTTCACCGGTTCGCCGATGACGGTGTACTCGAACCGTTCCTTGGCGCCGACGTTGCCCGCGACCACCTGCCCCGACGCCACCCCGATGCCGGCTTCGCATTCGGGTACCTCGACGCGCAACCGGTCGGCCATGGCGCGTGCTGCCGAAAGTGCTTCGTCGTCGGGGTTTTCCAACGACACCGGCGCACCGAAGACGGCGAGCACCGCGTCGCCCTCGAACTTGTTGACCAATCCGTGGTGGCGATCGACCTCGTCGACGATCACGGCGAAGAAGCGGTTGAGCAGCTCGACGATCTCGGTGGCCGGCCGGGTGGTCACCATTTGGGTCGACCCGATGATGTCGACGAATATCATTGCGGCGTGGCGTTCTTCGCCGCCGAGCTTCGGACGTTCCTGCTCGGCGAGGGCCGCGACCTCGCGCCCGACGTGACGCCCGAACAGGTCACGGACCCGTTCGCGTTCGCGCAGGCCGTGCACCATCGAGTTGAATCCGCGCTGCAGTTCACCGAGTTCGGTTCCGTCGAACACCACCACGTTGCAGTCGAGATCGCCTTGCTCGACCCGCTTGAGCGCGGTCCGTACCACCCGCACCGGCGTGGCAGTGAGCCAGGAGAGTAGCCACATCAAGAGGAAGCCGAAGCTCAGCGCCAGCACCGCAATGATCATCACGGCCACCGCAAATTGCGTCTCGGTCAGGTTCTGCAGCGACAGTGCGAACACCCCGGTGATCACGATGCCGATCATCGGCACACCGGAGCCGAGCAGCCACACGATCATGGTGCGGCCCATGATGCCCGCGGTCAGTCGACGAGGCGGTGGACCGGCCTCCAGCGCCTGAGCGGCCACTGGGCGCAGCGCAAACTCGGTCGTGAGATAGCAGGCCGTGGCCACGATGACACCGGGAAATCCCACCGAAAACAGGAACCGCGGGACGAACACGGAGTCCGCCAGTCCGTAGAGCGTGGTCAACAGCGCGGTACCGAGACCCCAGAGCAGCAGGTGCGCCTTCGCCACCCGCCAGGGCGCCAGGAACGTGTTGAGCTGATCGGCACGGGTTGGCGGACGTCCTTCGATCGACCATCGCAGTGCGTTGACCGTCCGCCGGGTGATCCAGAAGATGCCCAACACCAGCGCCAGCGCGACATAGGCCGGAGACACCACGAAGGTGATCCACAGCGGGGCGTCGCTGAAGATGCTCGGCACCGGGATCGCGACGATCACCAACAGCAGCGTGACGGCGATGCCGAGCACGTTCCAGAACAAGAGGAAGACCGTCAGGATGAGCTGAATCCGCACGCGCCGGCGGCGCTGGCTTTCGGACGGCTTGCCCAGCAGCCAGGAGCCGAAGGCGGGCGTATCCGGCAGTCGGCCGCTCTGCCGGGTCACCGTCTCCAACACCCGGCCGAGTCGGTGCGCAACGCTCTTGCTGGCGTTCATCGTGGCGCCAGCCTAGTAATGCCGCGCGCCCTCTATGGTGGTTCGGTGCGGCTCGTCATTGCCCAGTGCACCGTCGACTACGTCGGCCGTCTTACCGCTCATCTGCCCTCGGCCCGTCGTTTGCTGCTGTTCAAGGCCGACGGGTCGGTGAGCGTGCATGCCGACGACCGGGCCTACAAGCCGTTGAACTGGATGAGCCCACCGTGCTGGGTCACCGAGGAGGGCGACGGCCTGTCACCCGTCTGGGTCGTCGCGAACAAGGCGGGCGAGCAGCTGCGCATCACCGTCGAGGACGTCGAGCACGATTCGAGCCACGAGCTCGGGGTGGACCCGGGGTTGGTCAAGGACGGCGTCGAGGCGCACCTGCAGGAGCTGCTCGCCGAGCACGTCGAACTACTGGGGATGGGGTACACGCTGGTTCGCCGTGAGTACATGACGGCGATCGGCCCGGTCGACTTGATGTGCCGCGACGAGTTGGGGCAATCGGTGGCCGTGGAGATCAAGCGGCGCGGCGAGATCGACGGCGTCGAACAGCTCACCCGCTATCTCGAGCTGCTCAACAGGGACACCGTGCTCGCGCCCGTCAGCGGGGTCTTCGCCGCCCAGCAGATCAAGCCTCAGGCGCGCACCTTGGCCACTGACCGCGGGATACGTTGTGTGACATTGGATTACGACGAGATGCGCGGCCTGGACAGCAACGAGTTCCGGCTGTTCTGAGCGCCTACACTGAAGTCATGCCAAGGCGTCGGCCTCCGCCCCGTAGACCACGGGTGCTGCCGCCGGTGCTGGCGTCGCGGCGCATCGAAGAAGGTCCCGACGGCTACGACTACGAGGTGCGGCCAGTCGCCGCGACCCGCGCCACCAAGACCTATCGCTGCCCGGGATGCGATCAAGAGGTCAAACCGGGCACCGCGCACGTAGTGACATGGCCTTTTGGAAACGGAGCGGCGGGGGAGTCGGCCGTCGACGACCGTCGGCACTGGCACACGTCGTGCTGGGCCAACCGGCGCAACCGGAACCCGACGAGGAAGTGGTCCTAGGTCAGTGGTCGTCGGCCGGCTCGACGAGCTCGACCAGCACGCCGCCAGCGTCCTTGGGGTGGATGAAGTTGATTTTGGAGTTCGACGTACCCCTGCGCGGCACGTCGTAGATCAGCCGGATGCCATCGGCGCGCAGCTTGTCGGAGATCGCTTCGAGGTCACTGACGCGGTAGGCGAACTGCTGCAGACCCGGACCGCGCTTGTCGAGGAACTTGGCGATGGTCGAGTTCTCGTCGAGCGGGGCCATCAGCTGCACCTGGGCGCTGCCCTTGGCTGCGCCGCGGACCGACAGCATGGCTTCGCGAATGCCCTGGTCCTCGTTGACTTCTTCGTGGAGGACGATCATGCCGAGGTGGTCGTGATACCACTTGATGGCGACGTCGAGGTCGGGGACCGCAATCCCGACGTGGTCGATCGCGGTTACCAACGCACTGGCGAGCACCGGACGTGCATCAACCTGCTCGGTCGTCATAACGTAACGGTAACCTTTACCTGAATGTTTGCGGAATGTGTGATCGGCCACATCTGCCGGCACCTGGCCCTTGGAGGTAGCAAATGACCACGTCGGTGATAGTTGCTGGAGCACGCACCCCGATAGGCAAGCTCATGGGTTCGCTGAAGGACTTCTCCGGTAGCGACCTTGGGGCGGTAGCGATCAAGGGCGCGCTCGAGAAGGCCGGGGTTCCGGCGTCGGCCGTGGAGTACGTGATCATGGGTCAGGTGCTGACGGCGGGGGCCGGGCAGATGCCCGCTCGCCAGGCCGCCGTCGCAGGGGGCATCGGGTGGGACGTGCCGTCACTGACCATCAACAAGATGTGCCTTTCCGGCATCGATGCCATCGCGCTGGCCGATCAGCTGATCCGGGCGGGCGAGTTCGACGTCGTCGTCGCCGGTGGCCAGGAGTCGATGACCAAGGCGCCGCACCTGCTGATGGACAGCCGCTCGGGCTACAAGTACGGCGACGTCACCGTGCTCGACCACCTGGCCTACGACGGCCTGCACGACGTCTTCACCGACCAGCCCATGGGTGCGCTCACCGAGCAGCGCAACGACGTCGACCAGTTCACCCGCGCCGAGCAGGACGAATTCGCTGCCCGGTCGCATCAACTGGCCGCCGCCGCCTGGAAGGACGGGGTGTTCGCCGACGAGGTGGTGCCCGTCTCGATCCCGCAGCGCAAGGGCGACCCGATCGAGTTCGCCGAGGACGAGGGCATCCGCGCGAACACCACTGCGGAGTCGCTCGGTGGGCTGAAGCCTGCCTTCCGCAAGGACGGCACCATCACCGCGGGCTCGGCGTCGCAGATCTCCGACGGCGCATGTGCTGTCGTGGTGATGAACAAGGCCAAGGCCGAGGAGCTCGGGCTGACCTGGCTCGTCGAGATCGGCGCGCACGGCGTGGTGGCCGGCCCCGACTCGACGCTGCAGAGCCAGCCCGCGAACGCCATCAAGAAGGCGATCGCCAAGGAGGGCATCACCGTCGACCAGCTGGACGTCATCGAGATCAACGAGGCGTTCTCGGCGGTCTCGCTGGCCTCGACCAAGGAGCTCGGCGTCGACGCCGACAAGGTCAACGTCAACGGCGGCGCCATCGCGGTCGGCCACCCGATCGGCATGTCGGGCGCCCGCATCACCCTGCACGCGGCGCTCGAGTTGGCCCGAAAGGGCTCCGGCTACGCCGTCGCCGCCCTATGCGGGGCCGGTGGGCAGGGCGACGCACTGGTGTTGCGACGCCCCTGAGCCGGCGACGTCAACGACGCTCTGTAGTAGCTGGCCGCGGATTCGGGCACAATGGCGGCCATGACGACGACCTCCGAGGTTCAACGCAAGGGAAGCACCGTTGCGGGCTGGTTCCGGTTGATCGCCTTCGCGGAGGCGGTCAGCTGGGCAGGTCTGCTGATCGGGATGTACTTCAAGTACCTCGGTAGTCCGCAGACAGAGGTGGGCGTCAAGGTCTTCGGGCCCATCCACGGAGGCATCTTCATCGCCTTCGTGGTGGCCGCACTGCTCGTCGGAATCGCGGTCAAGTGGGGCCTGGGCACCTGGTTGTTGGCGTTGCTGGGCAGCATCGTGCCGCTGGGCAGTGTGATCTTCCTCATCTGGGCCGATCGAACCGGCCGCATGGGTGCTCCGGCGACCGTCACAACCGCACCGCCGGTCGCCGAACCGACGTGACAGACTTGAAGGCGTGACGCGTCCACGACCTTCCATCGGACCCGCGCTCGCCGGCGCAATCGACTTGTCAGCACTCAAACAGCCCCCGCCGAGCAGTGCCGGCGCGGCGGCGACCCTTGCTCCCGGCGGCGTCGAGGTCACCGAGGCCAACATCGAAGCCGAGGTGATCGTCCGCTCGAACACGATGCCGGTCGTCGTGCTGTTGTGGTCACCGCGCAGCGAGGCCAGCATCGCATTGGGCGACACTCTGGCCGCGCTGGCTGACGCAGACGGCGGCAAGTGGTCGCTGGCGACGGTCAACGTCGACACCACCCCGAGAGTGGCGCAGATGTTCGGCGTCGAGGCCATCCCCACGGTGGTGGCGCTCGCCGGCGGGCAACCGCTGGCCAGCTTCCAAGGTGGCCAGCCGCCCGAGCAGCTCCGCCGCTGGGTCGACTCGCTGCTGAACGCCACCGCGGGCAAGTTGGCCGGAGGGGCCGAGGGCGAGGTCGAGGCCGAGGAGGTCGACCCCGAGTTGGCGCAGGCGCGCGATTACCTCGACAACGGCGACTTCGACGCCGCCATCACCGCGTATCAGGCCATCCTCGACGCCAAACCCGGGCATGCCGAGGCCAAGGGCGCGATTCAGCAGATCGTCTTCCTCAAGCGGGCGACGGCCCACTCACCCGACGCCGTCGCGCGCGCCGATGCGGCGCCCGATGACATCGACGCAGCATTCGCCGCCGCCGACGTCCAGGTGTTGCAGCAGGACGTTGCCGGTGCCTACGACCGCTTGATCGCGTTGGTGAAGCGCACCGCCGACGACGAGCGGACAAAGGTGCGGACCCGGCTCATCGACCTGTTCGACCTGTTCGATCCCGCCGACCCGGTCGTCATCGCGGGTCGGCGCAACCTGGCCAACGCGCTCTACTGACTTCCTTCTCGCCGAGACTGCGGTGAGATCGCTGATTTCGCGCTCAGGACGATCTCCCAGCAGGCTCGCCGGTGATCCGGGGTCGAGCTAGGCGGGCTCGAACCACACCGCGGCCAACGGCGGCAACACCATGACCGCCGACGCCGGGCGGCCGTGCCACGGGTCGTTGGTGGCCTCGACCGCGCCGTAGTTGCCGATTCCCGCGCCGTTGTAGACGTCGGAATCCGTGTTGAGCACCTCACGCCAGGTGCCGGCATGCGGCAGGCCGAGCCGGTATTGGGCGTGCTCGGAGCCGGAAAAGTTGAACACGCACGCCATCACCGAGCCGTCGTCGCCGAAGCGCAGGAAGCTCAGCACGTTGTTGGCCGAGTCGTTGGCGTCGATCCACGAGTAGCCCTCGGGACTCGAGTCCCGTGACCACATCGCCCGGCTGGAGCGGTAGATGCCGTTGATGTCGCGCACGAACCGCTGCAGGCCGCCCGAGAAACCCTGCTCGCCCAACTGGAACCAGTCGAGGCCGCGTTCCTCCGACCACTCGGCGCGCTGGCCGAACTCCTGGCCCATGAACAGCAACTGCTTGCCCGGATGTGCCCACTGGTAGGCAAGCAGCCCGCGCAACCCGGCCGCCTTGACGTGGTCGTTGCCGGGCAACCGCGCCCACAACGTGCCCTTGCCGTGCACGACCTCGTCGTGGCTGATCGGCAACACGAAGTTCTCGCTGAACGCGTAGAGCAACGAGAACGTCATCTCGTGGTGGTGATAGCTCCGGTGGATCGGGTCGCGACTGATGAACGCCAACGTGTCGTTCATCCAGCCCATGTTCCACTTCATCGAGAAGCCAAGTCCGCCAAGGCTCGTCGGCCGGGTGACTCCGGGCCACGACGTCGACTCCTCGGCGATCGTCACGATGCCAGGCGCGAGCTTGTGGACGGTGGCGTTCATCTCCTGCAGGAACTGCACCGCCTCGAGGTTCTCCCGGCCGCCGTACACGTTGGGCGTCCAGCCGTCGGCCGGACGCGAGTAGTCCAGGTACAGCATCGATGCCACCGCATCGACCCTCAGGCCGTCGACGTGGAACTCCTGAAGCCAGTACAGCGCGTTGGCCACCAGAAAGTTGCGCACCTCGGGTCGGCCAAAGTCGAACACGTATGTGCCCCAGTCGAGTTGCTCGCCCCGCGTGGGGTCGGAGTGCTCGTAGAGCGGGGTGCCGTCGAAGCGGCCAAGCGCCCATGCGTCCTTCGGGAAGTGCGCGGGCACCCAGTCGACGATGACCCCGATGCCAGCCTGGTGCAACCTGTCCACCAGATACCGGAAGTCGTCAGGAGTTCCCAGCCGCGACGTCGGCGCGTAGTACGACGTCACCTGATAACCCCACGAACCGCCGAACGGATGCTCGGCGACCGGCAACAGTTCGACGTGGGTGAAGCCCTGCTCGACCACGTAATCGGTTAGCTCCGTGGCCAACTCGCGATAGCTCAGCCCCGGACGCCATGACATCAGGTGCACCTCGTAGGTGCTCATCGGCTCGAACACCGGATTGCGCGACGCACGCTGCGTCATCCACCCGTCGTCGTTCCACGTGTAGTCGCTCGTGGAGACCCGCGACGCGCGCTGAGGCGGAAGCTCGGTGGCGAACGCCATCGGGTCGGCGCGTTCGGTGATCACGCCGTCGGCGCCGTGGACGCGGAACTTGTACAGGCCGTCGGTCGGGAAGCCAGGCCAGAACAGTTCCCAGACGCCCGTCGCCCCCAGCGTGCGCAGCGGGGCATCGATGCCGCTCCAGTGGTTGAACTCACCGATCAGACTGACGCCCTTGGCATTCGGCGCCCAGACTGCGAACGAGACACCATCGACGGGGCCGTCGGGAGTGTGGTACGTGCGCGGGTGCGCACCGAGGACCTCCCACAGCCGTTCGTGCCGGCCCTCGGAGAACAAGTGCAGGTCGACCTCGCCCAGTGTGGGCAGGAAGCGGTACGGATCGGCCACCGTGTGAACGTGGGGGCTGGCGTCGCCGCTCGGATAGCTGATCTCGAGTCGGTAGTCGATGAGTCCAGTGAACGGCACGGCGACCGCGAAGAGCGCGTCCTCGACGTGGCTGAACGGGAAGCGCTCGTTGCCGATGAGCGCCACCACCTCAAGGGCATTCGGGCGCAGCACCCGGATGACGGTGTGGTCGGCGTACTCGTGCGCGCCGAGCACCGAGTGCGGGTCGTGGTGCTCGCCGGCGAGCAACCGCCCGAGGTTCGCGGCATCGGGCCGCAAGTGGCTACTGGTGAGTGAGTTGGTGCGGGTCATGGTGTCATTCCCTCCGCAGCAGTTGGAGCCGCTTCTCGGGTGAGAGCTGCGGCATGTTCAGTACGTGTGCGACGGCCCGAACGGGGTCGATGCGGACGTAATTCGATTGCCCCCACTGGTATTCGTCACCCGTGATCTCGTCGCGCACCCAGAACCGGTCGTACGGCTCCAGCCCGAGTGCAGCCATGTCGAGCCAGATGTTCGACTCCTCCGGGGCGAACGCGTTGAGCGTGACGACCACGAGCACACAGTCACCCGTGACGGGGTCGAACTTGCTGTAGGCCAGCAGCGCATCGTTGTCGACGTGGTGAAACTTGATGGTGCGCAACTGGCTCAGCGCAGGATGCAGCCGCCGGATCTCGTTGAGCCGGGCGAGGAACGGCTCCAACGATTCGCCGCTGGCCACTGCCGCGTCGAAGTCCCGGGGACGCAACTGGTACTTCTCGGAGTCGAGGTACTCCTCGCTGCCCGCGCGCACGGGTTGGTGTTCGAAGAGTTCGTACCCGGAGTAGACGCCCCACGTCGAGCTCATCGTCGCCGCCATCACTGCCCGGATGGCGAACATGCCGGGACCGCCGTGCTGGAGGGTCTCGTGCAGGATGTCGGGCGTGTTGGTCCACAGGCTCTGCCGCGAGTAGTCGGCGTGCTCGGCGATGGACTCGCCGAACTCGGTGAGCTCCCACTTCGCCGTGCGCCAGGTGAAGTAGGTGTAGGACTGGGTGAAGCCGAGCTTGGCCAGCCCGAACAGCCGCGCCGGCCGCGTGAACGCCTCGGCCAGGAACAGCACGTCGGGGTCGTCGTTCTTGGCCTCCGCGATGAGCCAGGCCCAGAAGTTGGGCGGTTTGGTGTGTGGGTTGTCGACCCGAAACACCTTGACGCCGTGCGAGATCCAGAACCGAACGACCCGCAGCACCTCCTGGTAGATGCCCGCCGGGTCGTTGTCGAAGTTGATCGGATAGATGTCCTGATACTTCTTCGGCGGGTTCTCCGCGTAGGCGATGGTGCCGTCGGGCAACACGGTGAACCACTCGGGGTGATCCTTGGCCCACGGGTGATCCGGCGCGCACTGAAGGGCCAGGTCGAGGGCGACCTCGAGGCCTTGGTCGCGGGCAGCGGCGACGAAGTCGTCGAAGTCGTCGATGGTGCCCAGCTTGGGGTGCACGGCGTCGTGGCCGCCCTTGCTGCTACCGATGGCCCACGGCGAGCCGACGTCCTTGGCTCCCGCCGTCACGGTGTTGTTCCTGCCCTTGCGGTGCACCTTGCCGATCGGGTGGATGGGCGGCAGGTAGACGATGTCGAAGCCCATCTTCGCGATCCGCGGTAGCGCCTTGCTCGCGGTGGCGAAGGTGCCGTGGGCGGCGGTGCCCTTGCTGTCCGTACCGCCGGTGGACCGCGGGAACATCTCGTACCACGCGCTGAACCGGGCCAATGGGCGATCCACCCACACGCCGTATTGCTCACCGCGGGTGACGAGTTCGCGGAGCGGATACGAGTGGAGCAGGTCGGTCACGTCCTGAGCTAGGGCGGCGCCAGCGCGGGTGTACGGGTCGCCGGGCTGGCGCAACCTGGTCGCCGCGTCGATCAACGGGAAGCGGTCCTGGCGCGGGACTCCCGTCGCCGCGCGCTCCAGCAGCCCCGCGCCAATCAGGAGGTCGTTGTCGAGCTCGGACTCGCCCTGGCCCGCCTCGAGCTTGGCGGTGACGTGCTTGCGCCAGGTCGCCAACGGGTCACCCCAGCCGTCGACCCGGAAGGTCCACAACCCGACCGCGTCGGGGGTGAACTGGCCGTGAAAGACGTCGGGCGTGCGCCCCAGCGTCATCGGATACAGCTGTGGTCGTTTCTTGGAGGGCGTGATCACCTCGTCGATCGGCACCGCCTCGACGGGTGGCACGGCGACGCCAGCGGGCGGCTTCGCCAACCGTGGGTAGCTCTTGCCGTGATAGCGCACCACCAGGGTGGCCGCAACGGCGTCGTGGCCCTCACGCCACACTGCCGCCTTGATGGGCATCACCTCGCCGACCACGGCCTTGGCCGGATATCGGCCATTCGAAACCACTGGCGCGACGTCATCGATCTCGATACGACCGGCCACTACCCAACTCCTCACGCCCACGGCCAACCACCGCGCGCTGTAGTGCGTTCCGCTTCAAAGCCTTGTCGCGCCTATACCCACCGTAGTGTCAGGCTCAACCCACTGTGGCGGATGCGGCGGCGACGTTTCAGTCTGCTCGTCGAGCAATTGCTCAGCGCTCGTCGGGTTCGAAGAGTCAGTAAGGTGAAGACACGTGAAAGCCCTCCGCCGATTCACCGTCCGTGCTCATCTGCCCACGCGACTCGCGGCGCTGGAACGACTGTCGGTCAACCTGAGGTGGTCGTGGGACACACCGACCCAGGATCTGTTCGCCACAATCGATCCCGAACTCTGGGCGCAGGTCGGACCCGACCCGGTTGCATTGCTGGGCGGCGTCAGCCCCAAGCGTCTGGACGAACTCGCCGTCGACGAATCGTTCCTCCGCAGACTCGATCATCTGGCGGGTGAGCTCGACGACTACATGAGCCGTCCGATGTGGTACCAGGAGCAGGTTGCGGCCGGGGTTGCGCTGCCAACGGGCATCGCCTACTTCTCGATGGAGTTCGGCGTCGCCGAGGTGTTGCCGAACTACTCCGGAGGGCTGGGAATCCTGGCCGGCGACCACCTGAAGTCGGCGTCGGATCTCGGGTTGCCCCTGATCGCGGTGGGTTTGTGGTACCGCTCCGGCTACTTCCGCCAGTCGCTGTCGGCCGACGGGTGGCAGCACGAGAACTACCCGGCGCTCGACCCGCAGGGCCTTCCGCTGCGGCTGCTCGCCGACGACGGGGGAGCGCCGCTGCTGGTGTCGTTGGCCATGCCGGACTCCAGCGAGCTCAAGGCTCGAGTCTGGATCGCTCAGGTCGGTCGAATTCCGTTGCTGCTCTTGGATTCCGACATCCCAGACACCGAGCACGACCTGCGCAGCGTCACCGACCGGCTCTACGGCGGCGACCAGGAACACCGCATCAAGCAGGAGATCCTTGCCGGTATCGGCGGCGTCCGGGCGATCCGGGCCTTCACCGCGGCCGAGGGGCTGCCGGAACCGCAGGTGTTCCACATGAACGAGGGCCACGCCGGGTTCCTCGGCGCGGAGCGCATCCGCGAGCTCGTCACCGACGGCGGGCTGGACTTCGACACCGCGCTGACCGTGGTGCGCTCCAGCACCGTGTTCACCACCCACACCCCGGTTCCAGCGGGCATCGACCGCTTCCCGGTGGAGATGGTGAAGCGGTACTTCGGGGGTTCCGCCGACGGCCCGGCGGGCGCCATGTCGCGGCTGCTGCCCGGCGTCCCGCTGGATCGCATCGTGGCGTTCGGTGAAGAGGACGACCCGACGAAGTTCAACATGGCGTTCATGGGGCTGCGCCTCGCGCAGCGGGCCAACGGGGTGTCGCTGCTGCACGGCGAGGTCAGCCGCGGCATGTTCAACGAGTTGTGGCCGGGCTTCGACCAGTCGGAGGTGCCGATCGGGTCGATCACCAACGGCGTGCACGCGCCGACGTGGGCGGCGCCGCAGTGGGTGGAGCTGGCACGCGAGCTCATCGGCAGCGACGACCTCGGTTCGTTGAGCGAGGCGGAGACGTGGCAGCGGCTGCAGCAGGTCGACCCGGGTCATCTGTGGTGGATCCGCTCGCAGCTGCGCGAGCTCTTGATCGGCGACGTGCGGGCCCGGTTGCGCCGGTCCTGGCTGGAGCGTGGCGCGTCGGATGCGGAGTTAGGCTGGATCGCAACGGCTTTCGACCCGAACGTGCTGACCATCGGGTTCGCCCGCCGGGTGCCGACGTACAAGCGGCTCACGTTGATGCTGCGTGATCCGGAACGGTTGGAGCGGCTTCTGCTCGACGAGGAACGGCCGCTTCAGCTCATCGTCGCAGGCAAGTCGCACCCCGCCGACGACGGTGGCAAGGCGCTGATTCAGCAGGTCGTGCGCTTCGCCGACCGCGAAGAGGTGCGCCACCGAATCGCCTTCCTTCCGGACTACGACATGTCGATGGCGCGGCTGCTGTACTGGGGCTGCGACGTGTGGCTCAACAACCCGCTGCGCCCGCTGGAGGCGTGCGGCACGTCGGGCATGAAGAGCGCGCTCAACGGTGGGCTGAACCTGTCGATCCGCGACGGGTGGTGGGACGAGTGGTACGACGGCGAGAACGGCTGGGAGATTCCCACTGCCGACGGACTCGCCGACGAGACCCGCCGCGACGACATCGAGGCCGCGGCACTCTACGACCTACTCGAGAAGTCGGTGACGCCGAAGTTCTACGAGCGCGACGAGCAGGGCGTCCCGCGGCGGTGGGTCGAGATGGTCCGCCACACGCTGCAGGTGCTCGGGCCCAAGGTGCTGGCGTCGCGGATGGTGCGCGACTACACCGAGAAGTACTACGCACCGGCCGCGCAGTCGCTGCACCGCACCATCGAACCCGTCGACGGGGTGCCGTTCGGCGCCGCCCGCCAATTGGCCGCGTACTGCGAACGGGCCCGCGACGCATGGCCAAAGATTCAGATCACCGACGTCGACAGCTACGGCCTGCCCGACACGCCGCTGCTGGGCTCCGAACTGACCCTCACCGCGAGGGTTCACCTGGCCGGACTGCGGCCCGACGAGGTGGTGGTGGAGGCCGTCGTCGGGCGCGTCGACGCAGGCGACGCGCTGCTCGAGCCGGAGACCGTGCCCATGACGCACACCGGCTCCGCCGACGGGGGCAACGAGGTGTTCTCGACGTCGACACCGCTGCCGGTGGCCGGTTCCGTCGGCTACACGGTGCGGGTGCTGCCGCACCACCCGCTGCTGGCGGCCGACAACGAGTTGGGGCTCGTCACGCTCGCGTGAATGGCATCGTCGAAGTGGCCGTCGACGGCGGACCGTATGCGCTGACCGCCGGGCCCGACGGCGCCATGTGGGTCACCCTCGTGCACGGCGGGGCGATCGCCAGGGTGACCGCGGCCGGCGACGTCGACGTCCATCCCGTCGCCACCGACGCCAAGCCGTCGGTGATCGCCGCCGGACCCGACGGTGCGCTGTGGTTCACCAGAACCGGTGACGACCGGATCGGCCGCATCACCACCGACGGCCGCCAGTCGGCCTTCGAATTACCCACCGGCAGTGCGCCGTTCGGCATCACGGTGGGTCGCGACGGCGCGCTCTGGTTCACGGCGATGACGTCCGGGGTGATCGGCCGGATCAGCGTCGACGGCGAGCTGACCCAGGAGCTCGTCGTGGGCGGCAGGCCGTCGATGATCACGACCGGTCCCGACGGTGCGTTGTGGTTCACCATGCACCAGGCCAATGCGATCGGCCGGCTGGAGCAGTCCGGGCGGCTGACCAAGCGCGAGGTGCCCACCCGCAATGCGGGCCCCGTCGGCATCGCCGCCACACACGACGACACCGTCTGGTTCACCGCGATCCTCGCCGACAAGATCGGGCGCATCCCCATGGACGACGCGATCCAGGAACTCGACCTGCCCGGCAAGCCGCACGCGGTGATCGCCGATCCGACGGGCGGCGTGTGGGTGAGTCTGTGGGGCGCCGATCAGCTGGCCAGGGTGAGCGCGGACGGCGAGGTCGCGATCATCGACCTGCCGGCGGATAGCGAGCCGCACGGGCTGGCGCTCGGAGTCGACGGCGCGTTGTGGGTGGCGCTGGAGACCGGCTACGTCCTGCGGTTTCCCACCGCGGGCTGATCGACGCCGTTTCGCAACCTTGCGGTGGGGGTGTCTACCCGGTTGGAGCGCCTCGGCGAGTTATCTTCCGAAGACAGCCACGTCAGGGGGTTTCGTCATGCCATTTCGCAGGCTTGCCTTGCTCGCCGTGTGCACCGTGGTCGGTGGGCTGACCGCTCCGGTGGCGTTGGCCGAGCCCGACTCGGAAGTGGTCGCGGAGCCCGTCGCGGCGCAAGCACCGGTTGCCGACGACGGCCGCATCGTGTCGCCGCCACCGCAGCTCACCGACACACCCGACGGCTGGACGCTGTCCCTGTCCGCGAAGGACGAGACGCAGTTCGCGAACGCGCCGCTGACCACGGCGCTCTCGTCGCGCGAGTACGTCGTCGGAGGCACGTACAACGGCACGCTTCGCGGCCCCGACGATCCCGAGGTGCCCCACGGAACCATCGAGGTCGGCTACCAGATCGGGTGCGGCATCGATATGAGTACGTCGAACGGCGTCACGTTGACGGGCAGCATGGGCATCACGCCGTCGCTGGGATTCGCAGGCGTGGACATTCCGTCGCCGCTGCCAGAGGGCTTCGTACCGGTGGTCTCGACGCCGATGACGGGCGGTGTCGCGATCGGCTTGAAGCCCGGCATCATCAACATCGTTCCGGTCACCAAGAAGGAGTTCGAGGGCTTCGATCCCTGGGTGATGATCAGCAACTTCCACGTCAAGATCGACGGGTGCGTCGGTCAGTCGTTCATCCGGTCGTATGCGTTCCTGACCCGTTCGACGAAGATGTCCGACGCGATCGTGGCGTACTACGGCACGACGAAGGTCGTCTGATTGCGATTTGGGCGCGGAAACGGTCGCTGAGCGTCCGAAAGCGCGCCGAAATCGCTCAGGGGAAGCGCTTGTAGCAGCGTTCCTCGTCGCCGAGTACGCCGATTCGGAATGCGTCGATGCGCGAGAAGCCCGATGGCACCGTCGCGCCGTTGACGTCGCTGGCGACGTAGCCGTTGACGAGCAGGCCCGAAACCGCCTCGTCGACGTCGCCCGCGGTGATCGTGATGGTGTTGCCGTCGGGCGTGCTGATGTTCGACGTCATCTTCTCGGTCGCCACCCCGGTGAGGCAGGCGGTGCGCAGGGCGGCCACGGCGTTGTCGAGCGCGACGCCGCGTGCATGTTGTAGCGCCATCACATAACGCGACACCACCACCGAGTACCCCGTGTTGTCCCCGCTCGCCAACCCGCGTTCACCGTCCTCGGACGGCGTGCCCAGGTCCTGCAGCGCGGGCAGGTCGATCACGATCGTGTTGGTGGCGGGGCAGAAGACCGCGGGATCGTCGCTGCTCGAATCCGGGCATTCCTCGGAGGCGTCGAACACGACCTTGGGGGGATCCTCGGGCTCGAACACCACGTTCATCGCGTCGACGATGTCGCGCACCGACTCCTTGGTGATCTCGAGCTCGCCGGTTTCGTTGCGCTGCAACAGGACTGGCAAGTCGCCGCGGCGCTGCTCGATCTCATCCTTGTCGATCGCGGCGCACGACGCCGCGCCGTCGGTGAAGCCGAACTGGAACGCCGAGACCCGTTCGAACGCCGAGCCGTGCGGGTCCTCGGTGGCCTCCGGGTCGCCCCGCTGCAGTAGCGGGTCGCGGAACCCGATCATCGCGGCGAGCAGGTTGTTGAGCCCGTCGGCGGTGCTGAGCGTGAACCGCGGCGAGTTGCCCTCGGCCACCCAGCGCATGTACACGCCGGCCAGACAGTCGGCCTGTTGTTCGGAGACCAGCGTCGGGGTGTCCTCATCGGTGATCCCGGCCTGGTGCTGCACCGCGTGGCCGTATTCGTGGGCCAGCACCATCGACACCGCCATGTCGCCGTTCGCCTCGCGAAGGGCCGGCAGCAGTTCACCGCGGTCCCACCCCATCGTGTTGTCGTCGAAGCAGTATCCGGCGTTGACCAGACCCAGCGTGTCCCCGCCGCAGAACTCCGTGTTCTCACCGTCGGAGTCCCACGAAAGAACCTCGTCGACGGGCGTGAACTCGCCGTCGAACGTCTCGCCGTACGCGGACTCCCAGAACTCCTCGATGTCGCTGACGGCGTTGCGGCCGAGCTCGTCGACCTCGCCGCCGTCGGTGCCGATGACGACACGCGACGGGCCGAGTGCGTCGGGGCGCAGTCCGGTGTCGCCGTTGACCGCAGGCATTCCGGCGACGCGGAACGGGTCGGCGAAGATCGAAACGGGCTTGCCCTGCAACGTCGTCGAACACGACGTCACGAGCATGGCGGTACACGCCAGCAGGACACCAGCCCAGTGTCGTCGGCCCATGTGTGACGCCGCCTTTCGTCGTGCCGTCGAGGATAGTGAACGACCGGCGGGCCGCTAGCCGGATCGCAGGCGTTGCAGCGCGCCCCGAACCCGGGCTGCGTCCGTCGTCGCCCAGAACGGCGGCAGCGACGCCCGCAGATATCCGGCGTAGCGGGCCGTCGCCATCCGCGAGTCGAGCACGGCGACGACGCCGCGATCGTCGACGCTGCGCAGCAGACGCCCGGCGCCCTGAGCGAGCAGCAGCGCGGCGTGGCTGGCGGCGACCGCCATGAAGCCGTTGCCGCCGCGCGCGGCGATCGCGCGCTGCCGGGCCGTGACGAGCGGGTCGTCGGGGCGGGGGAACGGGATTCGGTCGATGAGCACCAGCGACAGTGAGGCGCCAGGCACGTCGACGCCCTGCCACAGCGACAGCGTGCCGAAGAGCGACGTGGCTTCGTCCTCGGCGAACCGGCGGACCAGCGTCGACGTCGTGTCCTCGCCCTGACAGAGCACGGGGGTGTCGAGCCTGTCCCGCATCACTTCGGCGGTCGCCTTGGCCGCGCGCATCGACGAGAACAGCCCGAGCGTGCGTCCACCCGCGGCGGTGATGAGCGCTTCGATCTCGTCGAGTTGCTCGGCCGATCCGGCGCTGTCGCGGCCCGGCGGCGGGAGGTGGGCGGCGACGTAGAGGATGCCCGACTTCTCGTGGACGAACGGCGACCCGACGTCGATGCCGTTCCACTTCGCGTCGTCGCCCTCGCCGAACTGCAGACCCCACGACCGCGCCATCGCGTCGAAGGTGCCCCCGACGGTCAGCGTCGCCGAGGTCAGGATCACGGTCGAGGTGTCGAACAGCCTGCCGCGCAACAGGTTCGACACCGACAGCGGTGCGACGCGCAGCACTGCGCGTTTGTTTCCGCGGATCTCGTCGTGATCGAGCCACACCACGTCGCTGCGGTCCGGGATGGCGGGCCCGAACGAGGCAAGGATGCGCGTCGCGATGTCGCTGACGTCGGACAGTGCGGTGACCGCCTCGTTGCGGGCGGCCGCGGCCTTCGGATCGGTGGGGGAGGTGTCGATGGTGGAGCGGACACGGTCGGCGGCGTCGCGAATGGCGGTGAGGAACGTCGTCATGTCGTCGTCGAGGGAGTCGATGCGGCCGGGCTCGGCGTCGTGAATCGCCGAGGAGAACGTCGCGATGGTGGCCTCGAGCCGTTGTGCGAGTTCGGGTTCGACAAGCCGGGCCGCGCGGCGGTGGGCGACGCCGAGTCCAGTGGCCGACAGCTCGCCGGTGGCCACGCTGGTGACGCGGTCGACGAGCTCGTGGGCCTCGTCGACGATGAGCAGTTCGTGTTCGGGCAGCACGTTGACGTCGGAGATGGCGTCGATGGCGAGCAGGGCATGGTTGGTGACGACTATGTCCGCGTGGCCGGCCTTGTCGCGGGCCTTCTCGGCGAAGCAGTCGGTGCCGTAGGGGCAGCGCGTCGCCCCGACGCACTCGCGCGCCGACACGCTGACCTGACCCCACGATCGGTCGGGCACGCCGGGGGTGAGCTCGTCGCGGTCACCGGTCTCGGTGTCCGACGCCCACTCGGTGAGCCGTTGCACGTCGCGGCCCAGCGCCGTGGTCGCGACCGCGTCGAACAGTTCCTCCTGCGAGGTGTCGTCGGGCTCGCTGGCAGCGTCGTTGTGAATCTTGTTGAGGCACAGGTAGTTCCCGCGCCCCTTCAGCAGGGCGAAGTCGGGGCGCCGGGACAGTTCGGGAGTCAGCGCGTCGGCGAGCCGCGGGAGGTCGCGGTCGACGAGCTGGCGTTGCAGCGCAATGGTGGCCGTCGACACCACGACGGGTTGGTGGCTGGTGATGGCGCGTGCGATCGCGGGGACCAGGTAGGCCAGCGACTTGCCGGTGCCGGTACCAGCTTGCACGGCGAGGTGCTCACCGGTGTCGAAGGCGTGCTCGACGGCGCGTGCCATCTCGACCTGCCCAGCACGTTCGGTGCCGCCGAGCGCCGTGACGGCGGTGGCCAGCAGATCGGTGACGGGGGTGGCGCCGTCCGGAGTCGTGGTCAACGGGCGGGCGGAACCATGCGGGTGGGGATCGCCGGCTCGCCGCGCGACAGCTTCAAGCCGTCCCACGGCAGGCTGAGTAGGCCTTCGGCGACGAGTTTCCGGGCCGCGGAGAGGTCGAAGTCGGCGACGGGGCTGCCGTCCCTGACGAGCGGACCGCACAACGGGCGGGCAACGAGCCCGAGCTGATCGGCGGGCGGCTCGCCGAGTGGATGCACGACCTCCTCGACGACGGTCCCCGTCGCCTTGGCGAAGCGGTGGGCCTGCTTGCGTCCGCCGTGCGACTCCTTGTGTGGGCTGCGCTTCTCGACGGGCATGCCGTCGACCTCCACCAGCTTGTAGACCATGCCCGCGGTGGGCGCGCCCGAACCGGTGACCACCGACGTGCCGACGCCGTAGCTGTCCACTGGTTCGGCGCGCAGGGCGGCGATCGCGAACTCGTCGAGGTCGCTCGAGACGACGATCTTGGTGCGCGTCGCCCCGAGGCCGTCGAGTTGGGCTCGGACCTGGCGGACCAGCACGCCGAGCTCGCCCGAGTCGATGCGCACCGCGCCCAGGTCCGGCCCGGCCGCCGCGACGGCGTTCGCCACGCCCCCGGTGATGTCGTAGGTGTCGACGAGCAGCGTGGTCCCGACGCCAAGTGCCTCGACCTGGGCCCGGAAGGCGCCGACCTCGTCGGGTCCGTCCGCCGTGGTGTGCAGCAAGGTGAAGGCGTGGGCGCTGGTGCCAAGGGCGGGCACCCCGTGGGTGCGTTGGGCCTCGAGGTTGGACGACCCGGCGAATCCCGCGACGTAGGCCGCCCGCGCTGCCGCGACGGCGGCCTGCTCGTGGGTGCGCCGGGAGCCCATCTCGATGAGGGGGCGACCCGCTGCGGCGCTGACCATGCGGGCGGCGGCGGAGGCGATGGCCGAGTCGTGGTTGAAGATCGAAAGGGCCAGCGTCTCGAGCATCACGCTTTCGGCGAAGGTGCCGTGCACGGACAGCACCGGCGAGCCGGGGAAGTACAGCTCGCCCTCGGCGTAGCCGTCGACGTCGCCGTTGAAGCGGAAGTCGGCCAGGTAGGCCAGCGTGGCGGGATCGAGGAAGTCGTCGAGGGTGGCCAGTGCCGCGTCGTCGAACCTGAACGCCTGCAACGCTTCCACGAAGCGCGCGGTGCCCGCGACGACTCCGTAGCGCCGTCCCTCGGGTAGCCGCCGGGCGAACAACTCGAACGTCGTCTGGCGGTGTGCCGTTCCGTCGCGGAGGGCGGCGGCCAGCATCGTCAACTCATACTTGTCGGTGAGCAGCGCCGTTGTCGCATACTCCTCGCGCAAGCGCTCGTCGGTGGCCACACTGGCAACCGTAGCCGTTCGCGGTACCCGACCACCCCCGACTATTCTGGCCACATGGTCACCCCAGCGCGGACCCGTCCGGGAACTCGCGAGGAACGCAGCGTCGAGACCGCCGATGCCACCGACAACCCCTGGGTCACCGTCGTCTGGGACGACCCCGTCAACCTCATGTCGTACGTGACGTACGTCTTCCAGAAACTCTTCGGATACAGCGAGCCGGATGCGACGAAGCTGATGTTGCAGGTGCACCACGAGGGCAAGGCCGTGGTGTCGTCGGGCAGCCGCGAGTCGATGGAGGTCGACGTGACGAAGCTGCACTCCGCCGGCCTGTGGGCCACGATGCAGCACGACCGCTGAGCACGTGCGCAAGTGGAAGCGGGTGGACACCGCTGATGGCGCGCGCTTCCGTTCGGCCCTCGCCGCGCACGAGTCGGCGTTGCTGCGCAGTCTGGTGACGTCGCTGGTGGACATGCTCGACGAACGCGAAACCTCCTCGCCGACAGACGAACTCGAAGAGCTCACCGGGATCAAGACCGGACACTCGAAGCCGCCCGACGATGACACTATGAAACGGTTGCTGCCCGACTTCTACCGCGTGCAGACCGAGCATCCGGCCGGTTCGGGCACCGCAGAGAGTCTCAACAGCGCGTTGCGCGGGCTGCACGAGCCCAGCATCATCGACGCGAAACGCGAAGCGGCGCAACGTTTGCTGGCGACGCTTCCCATGGCGGGCGGTAAGTTCGAACTCACCGAGCCCGACGCCCACTGCTGGGCGGCGGCCGTCAACGACGTACGGCTGGCACTGGGCACCATGCTCGAGATCGGACCCAGCGGGCCGGATCGCCTGCCCGAAGGTCACCCGATGGCTGGTCACCTCGACGTGTATCAGTGGCTGACGGTGTTGCAGGAGTACCTGGTGCTCGGGCTGATCAGCAAGGCCGGGAAATGAGCGATTTCGGCGCGGTAACCGCCGCTGGGCGTCCGAAAGCGCGCCGAAATCGCGGGGGGAAGGCATGAACGGGCAAATGAGCGGGTCGATCACCGACGTGTCCGGAATCCTCGTCGGGCACCACCATCGACTAGACGCCGACGCGAGCCTGGGCTCCGGATGGGCGTGCGGCACCACCGTCGTACTGACGCCGCCCGGCACCACCGGCGCCGTCGACGTCCGCGGCGGGGCGCCCGGCAGCCGCGAGACCGACCTGCTGGACCCAGCCAACAGCGTGCGCTACGTCGACGCCGTCGTGCTCACGGGTGGCAGCGCTTACGGATTGGCCGCTGCCGACGGGGTGATGCAGTGGCTCGAGCAGCACGACCGCGGCGTGGTGATGGACGGTGGGGTGGTGCCCATCGTTCCGGCCGCCGTCATCTTCGACCTTCCCGTCGGCGGATGGCGGTGCCGCCCCACCGCCGAGTTCGGGTTCGCCGCGGCGGAGGCGGCCGGAGCCGACGTGGCGATCGGCAACGTCGGCGCTGGCGTCGGGGCGCGGGCCGGCGTGCTCAAGGGCGGCCTCGGCACCGCGTCGATCAGGCTCGACATCGGGGTCACCGTCGGCGCGATCGTCGCCGTCAACTCGGCAGGAAACGTCGCCGATCCGGTCACGGGGCTGCCGTGGCTGGCCGACCAGATCGCCGAGTTCGGGCTGACCCCGCCGCCGACCGAAGAACTCGCGGCCTTCGCCACGCGCGACGCCGAGCTCTCGCCGCTGAACACCACGATCGCCGTCGTCGCCACCGACGCACTGCTCAGCAAGGCGGCGTGCAAGCGCGTGGCCGTCGCCGCCCAGGACGGGCTCGCGCGCACCATCCGGCCCGCTCACACGCCCCTGGACGGCGACACCGTCTTCGCGCTGGCCACGGGTGCCATCGAGGTGGCCCCGGCCAGCTGGCCAGGAGCCGCCACGCCCGCCGCGATGTCGCCGGAGACCAAGTTGACTACCGCCGTCGGCGCTGCCGCCGCCGACTGTCTGGCCCGCGCGGTGATGGTCGCAGTGCTGGCCGCCGAGGCAGTCGCCGGAATACCGACCTACCGTGACATGTTGCCCGGAGCGTTCGCGAACCTGGAAGGACAGTCCTGACGTGCTGGTGATTCGCAGTGACCTGGTCGAGGCCATGGTTGCCCACGCACGCGCCGACCATCCCGACGAGGCGTGCGGCATCATTGCGGGCCCCGAAGGATCCGACCGGCCGGAGCGGTTCGTGGCGATGGTCAACGCCGAGCGGTCGCCGACGTTCTACCGGTTCGACTCGGGCGAACAGCTGAAGGTGTGGCGTGCAATGGACGACGCCGACGAGGTGCCCGTCGTCGTCTATCACTCGCACACCGCCACCGAGGCCTACCCCAGCCGCACCGACATCTCCTACGCCGCCGAACCTGACGCGCACTACGTGTTGGTCTCCACGCGTGATCCCGACGAACACGAATTGCGGAGCTACCGCATCGTCGACGGTGTCGTGACCGAGGAACCGGTCAGCATCGTCTCCGCCTACTAGCCCGAAGGAAAGAGCCCCACATGTCCGTCACCGTGTCCATCCCCACCATCCTGCGCACCCACACCGGCGGAGAGAAGCGCGTCAGCGCCACCGGCGACACGCTGGCTGCGGTCATCGCCGACCTCGAGGCCAACTACTCGGGCATCACCGAGCGCATCGTCGACGGCGAGAAGCTGCACCGCTTCGTCAACGTCTACGTCAACGATGAGGACGTGCGTTTCTCGGGCGGCCTCGACACCTCGATCGCCGACGGTGATTCGGTGACGATCCTGCCCGCCGTCGCGGGAGGCTGAATTGGCCCGCTACGACTCGCTGCTCGAAGCGCTCGGCAACACGCCGCTGGTCGGACTTCAGCGGCTGTCTCCGCGCTGGGACGACGGCGAGGACGGTCCGCACGTGAGGTTGTGGGCCAAGTTGGAGGACCGTAATCCGACGGGTTCCATCAAGGACCGGCCTGCGCTGCGCATGATCGAGCAGGCGGAGCGGGACGGGTTGATCAAGCCCGGCGACACCCTGCTCGAGCCGACGAGTGGCAACACCGGGATCTCGTTGGCCATGGCGGCGTTGCTCAAGGGCTACCGCATGATCTGCGTGATGCCGGAGAACACGTCGATCGAGCGTCGTCAGCTGCTGGAGCTCTACGGCGCCAAGATCATCTACAGCCCTGCCGAGGGCGGCTCGAACACTGCCGTCGCGACGGCGAAGGACCTCGCCGAGGAGCATCCCGAATGGGTGATGCTCTACCAGTACGGAAACCCGGCCAATGCGGCCGCACACTACGAGGGCACCGGCCCGGAGGTGCTCGCCGATCTGCCGGAGATCACGCACTTCGTTGGCGGGCTCGGCACCACCGGGACGCTGATGGGCGTCGGCCGGTACCTCCGCGAGCAGGTGCCGGACGTACAGATCGTCGCCGCGGAGCCGCGCTATGGCGAGGGCGTCTACGCGCTGCGCAACATCGACGAGGGCTTCGTGCCCGAACTGTACGACCCCGACGTGCTCACCACGCGGTACTCGGTCGGCTCGTTCGACGCGATCAAACGGACCCGCGAACTGGTTCAGGTCGAGGGCATCTTCGCGGGCATCTCGACCGGGGCCATCCTGCACGCCGCGCTGGGCATGGCGACCAAGGCGATCAAGGCGGGGGAGCGCGCCGACATCGCGTTCACCGTGTGCGACGCCGGCTGGAAGTATCTGTCGACCGGCGCGTACGCCGGTAGCCTTGATGACGCGGAGGACGCGCTGGAAGGGCAGCTATGGGCTTGAGCGGACCGGGAGCGTTGACCCCGGCGGAGAAGAAGGCGCCGGCCTGGAAGATCGGCGGGGCGACGATCCTGAGCTTCGTCGCGATTCTGTACGTAATCGAGGCCCTCGACACGGTGATGGGCCACCGCCTCGACCAGGACGGCATCCGGCCGCTGGAAGTCGACGGGCTGTGGGGCATCCTGTGGGCGCCGCTGCTGCACGGCGGCTGGCCGCACCTCATCGCCAACACGGTGCCCGCGTTGGTGCTCGGCTTCCTGGTGACGCTGGCCGGGATCGGACGCTTCGTGTACGCGACCGCGATCATCTGGGTGCTCGGCGGGCTCGGCACCTGGCTCATCGGCAACCTCGGTGTGCACTGTCCCTACGTTGGCGTGCAATGCGGGTCCACCCACATCGGCGCGTCCGGGCTGATCTTCGGGTGGCTGACGTTCCTCATCGTGTTCGGGTTCTTCACCCGCACGCTGTGGCAGATCGTCGTCGGTGTCGTCGTCTTCTTCGTCTACGGCAGCGTCCTTCTCGGGGTGTTCCCCGGCACGTTGGGGGTGTCGTGGCAGGGCCACCTCTGCGGTGCGCTCGCCGGGATCGTCGCCGCCTACGTCTTGGCCGGACCGGAGCGCAAGGCCCGGGTACGGCGCAAGGCGGGCGTCCCTCCGCAACTCACTACCTGACGCTTTGCTGTGGCTCGTCCGTCGGTGAGGCGTTCGCCACATTTCGCCCGCAGCCGGTCGGGTGACTCACAGGAGTCAATCCTGGTCACGGGTCACGAACGCGACCAAAGATGAAACTTGACCCCGAAAGCTGTCATGTTTTCGCCACATGCATATGGGGCATGGCAAGCTAGTGAACGTGCGAATCACCGTACTGGGATGCTCCGGCAGCGTTGTCGGGCCAGATTCGCCAGCCTCGGGTTATTTGGTGACCGCACCCGATACGCCACCGCTGGTGATCGACTTCGGTGGCGGCGTGCTGGGCGCACTTCAGCGGCACGCCGATCCGGGGACCGTCGGGGTATTGCTCTCGCACCTGCACGCCGATCACTGTCTCGATCTGCCGGGCCTGTTCGTGTGGCGTCGCTATCACCCGAATCCGCCGACGAGTCGCGCGCTCATGTACGGACCCGAGGCGACGTGGGCGCGGCTCGGTGCGGCGTCCTCTCCAGAGGGTCGCGAGATCGACGACTTCACCGACGTCTTCGACGTGCGTAAGTGGGTCGACGGCGAGGCGGTCCAGATCGGTGAGCTCACCGTGGAGCCGCGGCTGGTGTGCCATCCGACCGAGTCGTACGGCATGCGCTTCACCGACCCGTCCGGCGCGACGTTCGTCTACAGCGGCGACACCGGCTACTGCGATCAACTGATCGAGCTGGCCCGCGGCGCGGACGTCTTCCTGTGCGAGGCGTCGTGGACGCATTCGCCGGACCGGCCCCCCAAGTTGCACTTGTCAGGCACCGAGGCCGGCCGCGCCGCCGCGAAAGCCGGTGTGCGCGAACTGCTCTTGACGCACATCCCACCCTGGACGTCGCGCGAGGACGTCATCAGCGAGGCGAAGGCCGAATTCGACGGACCCGTCCACGCCGTGGTGTCGGACGAGTCGTTCGACGTCACCCATTCCTAGAGCCGATAGGGTTGGCGGGTGTCCAGACGAGAAGACGGCCGCCTCGATGACGAGCTGCGTCCGGTAAGCATCACCCGCGGTTTCACGTCACATCCGGCGGGCTCGGTGCTGGTGGAGTTCGGTCAGACCCGCGTGATGTGCACTGCAAGCGTGACCGACGGCGTGCCGCGGTGGCGCAAGGGTTCGGGCCTGGGCTGGTTGACCGCGGAGTACGCGATGCTGCCCGCCGCCACCCATGACCGTTCCGACCGCGAGTCGGTCAAGGGTCGGGTGGGTGGTCGCACGCAGGAGATCAGTCGGCTCGTCGGACGGTCGCTGCGGGCGTGCATCGACCTGGCTGCGCTGGGGGAGAACACCATCGCCATCGACTGCGACGTGCTGCAGGCCGACGGCGGCACCAGGACGGCCGCCATCACCGGCGCGTACGTCGCGTTGTCCGACGCGGTGACGTATCTGGCCGCCGCGCAGAAGTTGTCCGACCCACGGCCGCTGTCGTGCGCGATTGCGGCGGTCTCCGTCGGCGTCGTGGACGGGCGGGTGCGCGTCGACCTGCCCTACACCGAGGACTCGCGCGCCGAGGTCGACATGAACGTCGTCGCCACCGACACCGGCACCCTGGTGGAGATCCAGGGCACCGGCGAGGGTGCGACGTTCCCGCGCTCGACGTTGGACAAGATGCTCGACTTGGCGATGGCGTCGTGCGAGCAGTTGTTCGTCATTCAGACGGCGGCGCTGGAGTTGCCCTATCCCGGCACGTTGCCAGAGCCGTCGTCGCCGCCGAAGAAGGCGTTCGGAAGCTGACCGATCTGCTGGTGGCCAGCCGCAACCCGAAGAAGCTGGCCGAACTTCGCCGCGTGCTCGACGCCGCGGGTGTCTCCGGATTGAGGCTGCTGTCGCTGGATGACGTGGCGCCGTTCGACGAGGCGCCGGAGACGGCCGCGACGTTCGAGGACAACGCGCTCGCCAAGGCGCGCGACGCGTTCACGGCGACCGGATTGGCGTCGGTGGCCGACGACTCGGGGTTGGCCGTGGACGCGTTGAACGGGATGCCAGGGGTGCTGTCCGCGCGGTGGTCGGGCGTGCACGGCGACGACGCGGCCAACACCGCGCTGCTGCTGGCGCAGCTTCGGGACGTGCCCGCCGAGCGACGTGGTGCGGCGTTCGTGTCGGCGTGCGCGTTGGTGTCTGCCGCGGGGGAGACCGTCGTGAGGGGCGAGTGGTCCGGAGCCATCGCGAGCGAACCGCGAGGCGACGGGGGCTTCGGCTACGACCCCGTGTTCGTGCCGGCGGGGTCGGCGCGTTCGGCAGCCGAGTTGACTCCGGGGGAGAAGGACGTGGCGTCGCATCGTGGCCGGGCGTTGGCGCAGTTGGTGCCTGCTTTGCGGGCGCTCGTCTGACTGTGCGGTTTCATTCGGGACACGCCGCGCGTGGCGGATGAGGACGCACACTCAAATCACCGGCTCACCAAATTTACATAGTGTACCTAACTGTGTAACATCCGCCGAGTGAGTCGTAACGGTGTCGGTACGCCTGCGGCGTCCGCGCCGATGGCTCATCCGGGCATCCTGGTCGCGGTGTTGGCGGCGGCGGGCATCAGTGTCTCGTTGATGCAGACGCTGATCATCCCGCTGATTCCCGAGCTGCCAAACCTGTTGCACACCAGCCCATCCAATGCGTCGTGGGCGATCACCGCGACGCTGCTGACGGCCGCGGTGGCCACACCCGTGTTCGGCCGGCTCGGAGACATGTACGGCCCCAAGCCGATGCTCATCGCGTGCGCGCTGCTGCTGATCGGCGGATCGTTGATCGCGGCGTCGACCAATGCGCTGATCCCACTGATCGTCGGCCGGGGACTACAGGGCTTCGGCCTCCCGATCATCCCGCTCGGCATCAGCGTGTTGCGGACGTGCGTGCCTGCCGAGAAGGTCGGCAGCGCAATGGGATTGATGAGCGCGTCGCTCGGCGTCGGCGGCGCTCTGGGACTTCCGCTCTCGGCGGTGATCGCCCAGCACTACGACTGGCACGTGCTGTTCTGGTTCTCCACCGGGCTGGGCGTCGTGGCGCTGGTGATGTTCGCGACGCTGGTTCCGCACGTCCCGCCGCGCGCGGCGCATCGGCTCGACCCGCTGGGCGCTCTGCTCCTGGCAGGTGGGCTGGTGACGCTGCTGGTCGGAATCTCGAAGGGGCAGAACTGGGGCTGGACGAGCGGTCTGACCCTGTCGATGTTCGGATCTTCGGTGGTGATCTTCGCGGTGTTCGGGTGGTGGGAGCTGCGGGTGTCGTCGCCGACCGTCGACCTCCGGACCACCGCGAGGCGCCCGGTGCTCACGACGAACATCGCATCGATCGCCGTCGCGTTCGGCATGTTCGCCCTGGCGCTGGTGGCGCCGCAGGTCCTCGAGCTACCGCCGGAGACGGGGTACGGGCTCGGACAGTCGCTGCTGTGGACCGGGCTTTGGCTGGCGCCAGGCGGCCTCGCGATGATGGTGACCTCGCCGATCGCGGCGCGCATCGCCGGTGCCCGTGGACCGCGGTTCACGTTGGTAACCGGCTCGCTCATCATCGCTGGTGCGTACCTCTCCGGGCTGGTGCTGCTCGCCGCGCCGTGGCAGATCATGCTGCTCAACATCCTGGTGGCGGTTGGCGTCGGCTTCGCCTACGCGTCGATGCCCGCACTCATCAATGCCGCGGTGCCGATGTCGGAGACGGCGGCGGCCAACGGCATCAACGCGCTGGCGCGGTCGCTGGGTACCTCGATCTCCAGTGCCGTGATCGGTGCGATCGTGGCGGGGATGACGATGTCCTTCGCCGGGCACGAGATCCCGACCCTGACGGGGTTGCGGGTCGCGATGCTGGTGGCCGCCGGCGCGGCCGTCGTCGCGGCGATTCTGGCGCTGCTCATTCCGGTGCCGGATCCGGGTGCGATAGCCGAGCCCGAGTGCGACGACGAGCCGTCGCCAGCCGCGGCGGCCGCGCGTACTAGTTGACGGCGGGATCCTGGCCGTTGGTCGCTGCGCCGTTGGGCTGGCTGAGTCGCTGCACCAGGTCGCTGGCGATGACGTGCAGGCGGATGTTCTTGGCCTGGGATTCGCGGCGCAGCATCTCGAACGCTTCGCTCGCGTCGATTCCGTGTAGTGCCATCAGCATGCCCTTGGCCTGCTCGATCGGCGCGCGATTGACCAGCGCGCCCTGAATGGTCTCGGCGACGAGGGCGGCCGACTTGTAGCGCGCGAAGTCGCCGATGGTGCGAGAGACAGTCGTCGTGAGCAGGTCGAGGATCTCCGCGTCGATGCCGTCGAAGGCCGCACGCTCACGGCCGTACAAGTTGAACGATCCGAGCGACTGCTCGTCGGTGAACAAGGGCGCGGCAAGGAAGCTGCGAACCCCTTGTGCGCGGGCGGCCGCGCAGAACCGTGGCCAGCGTTCCCGCGCCTCCTCGGCGTCCACGAGGACGACTTCCCCGGTTCGGGCCGCGTGCAGGCACGGCCCCTCAGCGGCGTCGTACTGCTCGCTGTCGACCTTCAGGGTGCGCTCGTCGGTGTGGACGGCGGTGTAGGTACGGCCACCCATGTCGATGGTGACGCCGGAGCTGTCGGCACCGTCGATCGCTTCGTGCGCGATCTCGACGAACTGCTGCAGCAGTTCCAGCAGGTCTTCCTCGTCGGCGACGCTGCGGCCGATGCGGACCAGTATTCGACCGAGCTCGGTTGGCGTCATCTGGCCGGTCGTCGCGGCGGTGACGACCAGGTCGGCGGCCAGCTCCGTGGTGTCGTCGGGGGCGTCGACGCGGATCGAGTTGTCGACGCGCGGATCGTAGTTCTTCATGTCGACTTCATTTTGACACGGACGTCAGAGGCCGAACTGAGCCTTGACCTGTTTGGTCTGGAAATGCTCGACGATGATGCCGAGCAGGGGGATCGTTCCGGCCAGCAACACGCCGACGGTCTTGAGCATGGGCCAGCGCACCTTGACGGCCAGGTTGGCGGTGAAGAGCAGATAGACGAAGTACACCCACCCGTGGACGACACCGATCCACCCCAGGTCGTCGACACCGAAGCCGTACTTCATCACCATCTCGTAGCACAGCGCGATGAGCCAGACGCCCGTCGTCCACGCCAGTATTCGGTAGCCCAGCAGCGCCTTGCGGACGGTCTCCTTGGGCGTCGCCGGCGCCGGGTCGGAGGCCACCGGTGCGTCGGCGGGGGCTTCGGGGTCGGGGCTGCTCATGTCGTGGTCCTGTCGTCGGTTTCTGCGTCGGCCTTGGCGAGCTCGGCCAGGTAGGCGTTGTACTCGCGCAGCGTGGGATCGTCGTCGGATTGCGTTGCGGGCTTGGGTCGTTCGGGCAACAGTCCGTCGGGTAGCTCGGTCAGCTCGCCGTGGTGGGGCGTCGGTGGTGGGGCTTCTTCGTAACGGACGAACTTGTAGTAGCCGTAGACGCAGAAGGCCGCGAACATGGGCCATTGCAGCGCGTAGCCGAGGTTCTGGAAGGTGCCCGACGCGGACTCGTAGCGGGTCCACTGCCACCAGGCCAGCGCCAGGCAGCCTGCGGCGGCGAGGCACACCAGCGCGATGAGCGCTGGTCTCCTACGCCGTGTAGTGGACATTCGTCCACGGTACCGCGCGGTCCTTCGGTCCGATGAACCCATCGAGACGTGCGGTATCGGCTTTGCGGTAGATCGAGACGTCTCGCTTGGAGGAGCGGGTCCAGTGGATGTCGAGGCTGTCCAACGCGGCGGTGAACAGACCGATGATGTCCTCGGACCGATTGGAGAAGTGATAGCGGATGCTGCGGACGCCGCGGTCGTTGGCCACGACGCGGCAACCGTCGCTGTGGATGAGGCCGCAGACGAATTCCTCGGTGGCCTGGTCGACTAGCGCCTGTTGCCACGGCTCGAGCGTGATACGGCGGTGGTGCTTGCGGCCCGGGCCGTGTTGAGGGAAGAGACACGGCCAGTGTTTGGAGTAGAGCGAGACTTCGAAGCAATTCTTGGGCAGCCGCCGAGCATTGGCGTGCTGGCCAAGCATCAATGAGTCGATGGCCTCGCGGCAGCGGGTGATGATCGCGGGGTATTTCGCGTCGCACGTGATCCTGAGCCGCCACACCCGGCGCATCCGCGAGATGCATCCATCGCCGAGGTACATGCCCAGAAGGTACGCATAGGGCGGAGCGGGAAGCGTCGAAAATTCATGGAGGACTCCGCACTGCGACGATGCACCTGGTTGCCGCAAACTGCGTGGTGGGTTGCATCGCCAGTCACGGACAGTCGGACGCGGGATTCCCGTCTGCCGCGCGACCTCGCAGTCGTTGAGCCCGGTCGCGATGAGGCGCTGTACTTCGTTGAACTCTTCCGCCGACCTCAAGTGTGCCCCTCCCGTCGGGTGTAATCCCAAGGTAGGAAGCACTACCGACAGAAATTTCGTGGCACCAGGCAGGTACGATCAGCACTCTGCGCGAGTGGCGAAATGGCATACGCGATGGATTTAGGTTCCATTGTCCTTAGGACGTGGGGGTTCGACTCCCCCCTCGCGCACAACTCAGAACGTCTGTCGGCGTCAGCGCGCTAGGGGAACGGGCTGTCCGGCTGGGCTCGGAGTCGCATCCGAACCGCCATGAGGATCACGCCGAGAGCGTTTGTCCCGGGTTTCGAACAGTGGTCGGCGCAGGCACATGAACCCCAGACCTGGTCATGCCACGTGTTCCCTTCGACCAGGAGAAATTCGCTGGTCGCGATGAGTCGCCGGGCGAGTTCTGGATTGTGGTTGAACTTCGCCGTGACGATCTCCTCCATCACGCCGAACTTCAATCGATCCCATTCGCCCACCAAACGTACGGTTCGACCGATCTCCTTTGCCTCAGCTGGACTCGGCGTGGCCAGGATCGCGTCGACCGCATTGGGATCACTGGTCTTCGCCGCCGCAAAGGCATGCTCGCTGGTGGGGAAGAGTCGGCCTCGGTGGGGTGTGGCAGCGGGCCAGAAGTTGGAGAGGAACCGATACGTGCCGGAGAACGAGTCGATGATCGGCATGTGCAGCGCGTCCGCGCGGGATGCGGTGTCCCTTAGATGTTCGTTCATGCCCTGACCTCTTAGAGGTTCGCCGCGGTCGCGGCGCTATGCGGTGACGCTACGCGCGGACACCGACAAGGCGCCGTTCCGCGCTAACGCCCTACGCGACGCCGTCTTCCGGTGCTGCGTTCGTCTTGACCGTGCGCAGGATGGCGACGATGGAGGCGACGTCGGCCTCCGGGAACACCGAATCTGGTCCCGTCGGTGCGCTGTCGGTGAAGGGCGATTCGTACAGTCGGGCCGGGTCCATGACGCCGTTGGCGGTGAGCTCGTCGACGATGAGGTTGATGAACCGGATCTGGTTGACGCCGAACTTCGTGTCGTCCAGGTAAGCCCCGAACGCCTCGATCGCCGCTTGGCGGTCGAGGCCGACCAGCGACCGGATGAACAGCCCCAGGCCATGCGCGTGCTCCTTGGCGTGCGCGATGTCGCCCTCGTCACCGACGCCGCTGTCCAGCAGCATCGCCTCCAAGGCCGTCAGGTCGTCGGCGGTAAGCGGCCTGTTGCGGCGTAAGCGTTGCAGCGCAACGTGATCAACGTGCTGCTTGAGGTAGGCGGCGGCCTTGGCGCGGAAGCGTTCCCAGTTGGTGCCGGGGGTGACGCCGGGGAGGTCGATGAGCGTCGGTTCACCGAGCTCGTCCTCGAAGTCGGTGTACACGGTGACCTTCTTGGCCTTGTCCAGGAAGCGGAGCAATCCACGCAACCGGCGTCGCGCAAGTTCCAGCATCGGCAGCGTCACGTCGACCCACCACTCGTCACCGGCGACCTCGTCGAGCAGCACCTGCTGTTGGGCTACCGACGGGATGGCCGTCTGATTCAGCAGGCCCGAAGCGATGTTCTGCAGGTCGACGCGCAGGCGCTCGGTGGCGACGGCGTCACCCTCCAGCTGGGCGAGCTGACGGCGCAGGATCAGCATGTCGAAGCGTTTGGCGTCCTCGTCGTCGTCCTTGTGGCTCGACGGTAGCCCAGCGAGATGCTCGGCGACCTCACCCGCTGCATCGGGCGTCAAGCTCGACCATGCCGGCCATTCGGCGTACTGCTCGACGTACTTTCGGTGCGGTCGGACCAGGAAGTTGGCCAGGTTCATGCCGACGACGACGCGGTGCAGCGTCCACGCGACGTCGACACGAAGTCCCCGCTCGGATTCGGTGCCCGACCCTTCCGGTGGGTCGTCCCCGTTGGGTTTGGTCGCGGTGTCGAGCGCGGTGATGAGTCCGAGTCGCGTCTCGAAGATGCGTTGGTTCAACGACTTCTGCAGCGAGCCTTCCGAACCCGGCAGGTTCTGGTTGAAGTATTCGAGGTTGCCACAGAAGTCGAAGACGTAGAAGTTCTGCTTGTGCTGACCCGGGCCGAAGAGGTCGGATCGCAGCCGGGTGCCGCGGCCGATCATCTGCCAGAACTTGCTCTTGGAGCGAACGAGCTTGAAGAACACCAGGTTGACGACGTCGGGCACGTCGATGCCGGTGTCGAGCATGTCCACCGAGATCGCGATGTGCGGGGCCTTCTCGGTCACGGAGAAGTCGTCGATCAGGGTCTGGGCGTAGTCCACGTTGTGGGTGATCACTCGCGCGAAATGACCGGCGTATTCGGGGTATTGGAGGTCGAAGCGCTGCGCGATGAACTGGGCGTGGTCGCGGTTCTTGGCGAAGATGATGGTCTTGCCGAGCCGGTCGCCGCCAGCGACCTTGTGGCCCTTGTCCATCAGCGTCGCGAGCACCTTGTCGACGGTGTCCTCGTTGAACAGGAACTTGTTCAACTCCTCCGACGTCACCGAGTCCGGGACGTCACCGTCTTCGCCCCAGTCCAGCGCGTCCCATTGGTCCTTCTCCTGCTCGGTGAGGTCGTCGTAGCGGATGCCCTGCTGCAGGAACTTGGTGCCGACCGACACCCCGACGGGCGGCACCAGAAACCCTTCCAGCACGGCTTCGTCGAGGCTGTAGGCGTCGGTGGGCACGCCGTCTTCCAGGTGGAAGAGGCGGTAGGTGTTGTGGTCGACCTCGTCCTTGGGTGTGGCGGTCAAACCGACGAGCAGCGAGTCGAACCACTCGAAGATCGCTCGGTACTTCTGATACACCGAGCGGTGCGCCTCGTCGATGATCACCAGGTCGAAGTAGCCCGGGCCGAACGTTCTCGCGCCCGATTCGGTGTCGTTGATCAGGTTCATCATCGTCGGGTAGGTCGAGACGTAGACGCGACCGTCGGCGATCTTGTCGGTCACCAGGTTGACGGTGGTGGCGGCCGGGAGGTGTTCCTTGAAGGCACCGACGGCCTGCTTGACCAACGCGGTCCGGTCGGCGAGGAAGAGCACCCGCTTGACCCAACCGGCCTCCATCAGTTGCTTGACGAGGGCGATGACGGTGCGCGTCTTGCCGGAGCCGGTGGCCATCACCAGCAGCGCCTCGCGTTGTTTCTTGGTGAAGGTGTCGTCGATGGCGCGGATGGCACGGTGTTGGTAATGGCGTTCAACGATGGCCGAATCGATGGCAGCGGCGGCGAGGTCGAGGCGCGTCTGGCGCCGCTGGATCATCAGTTCGAGCTCGTCCTCGGTGAAGAAGCCCTGCACCTGTCGAGATGGATACCCCGCCGCGTCGTCCCATAGCCAGTGCTCGTAACCGTTGGTATAGAAGATGATTGGTCGACGACCGGTCATCGCCTCCAGGCAGTCGGCGTAGAGCTTCGCCTGCTGTTGCCCGACGTCGGGGCTCTTGGTGGTGCGCTTGGCCTCGATGACCGCCAATGGGAGGCCGTCAGCGCCCCACAGCACGTAGTCGACGAAGCCAATGCCGTTGGCGGTGGGCATGCCGCGGACTTCGTATTCGCGGTCGCGGGCCTCGGTGAGCGGCCAACCGGCCTCGGCCAGCAGCAGATCGATGAAAAGGTCCCGGGTTTCGGCCTCGGAGTAGTCGCGATCGTCGGTCTGTTGGTTGGCAGCCTGCGCCTGTTTGATCTGCTCGCGGAGATCGGCGATCTCGGCGTCCTTGGCGGCGGCGAGCTCGTCACGTTCGGCCAACGCCTTGGCGTGGGCTTCGTCCTGTTGCTTGAACTTGATGGCGAGTTGGGCGAGTTCCTCACGGCTGAGCGGTGCCGCCTTCGCGGCGAGCTTCGGATCGAACGCCGACTTGAGCGGCACGGCTTGGGGATTGGTGGAGTAGTGGAACGCCGCCCACACCATGACGTGGTGCAACTCGCGAAGGGCGTCGAAGCCTGCACGCGTCGGGATGGGCCGCGCTTCGTGGACGGCGGTGTTGCCGAGCCGGCGAATAAGGTTGAGCTTCTGCGAGATTCCGACACCGGTCTTCGACCGGAACGCGGGATCGTTGCAGCGGGCTGCCAGATCGTCCTTGTACGGAATCGGAAGCGCAAGAACGTCATACAAGTGATTGACCAGTTGCTCGATCGCGCGGCGCGCGTAGATGCAGGCCGAGCGCGGATCGCTGGTGGCGTAGCTCTCCGCTCGCGCGCAGTCGGCGTGGACGGCGGGCCAGCCGACGATGTGGAGGAAGGCGAAGTTGCTCACTGTGCGCGTGCGCAGAGGGTCGCGCGTGAAGGCCGGCCCCGCGCCATGCCGCCTCCCTTTTGATCACCCAATCGGCTACTCAATTGAACTTATCAACTTTCCGGCGTGCGAGGCCGCGATCGGCTGTCAACCTTTGGAGCCGGGGTGCCGATGACCTAATTGGCGCCAAGGATGACTTCTGCAAGCTCGGCAGTGGGTTTGACGTACGTCGAACCGTCTTCGGTCAGGTAGGCAACCATCGAGACAGAATCGTCTGAGCCGAGGTAGTACACCGACGGTGTGATGGCGCCAGGACTGGTTTCGAAGAGGTTTTGCGCGATTGCGGCAAGTTCTCCGCACGCGACGAGCGCACCGTCGTCAACCACGACCGCTAGCACTGTGTGCCGGTCCGGGATCGCGACGAGCAACCCGCTCCGAAGATTGGGAAAGTACGGCCGGACGAACTCGCGCAGCATCAGGATTCGCGACGGGCCGAAGTAGTCCTCGAATTGAAATGCGTGTAGTGGCAGCGCGCCGTGATCGCGTTCGACGTCAACGATCTCATGGTGCGGATCGGGAAGCGCACGAAGGTTCTCCATTGCGGCGGCCCACAGTACGGGCCAAGGGCCGAGATCGGCCACGTACTCAAGTGATTCGAGTTCGGAAACGACGTGAGGGTGGTCAAGCGCAAGCACGACTTCGAGGCCGTCGACCATTCCGCGGACTGGATAGTCGGTTTCGGTGTCGCCGCGTGCCAATCGAACGCGCGGATAGACGATGCTGAGTTCGGCCTTTGGAGTTGGATCTTCTCGCAGCGCCATGAAACCGCTGACGTGGCGGTCGATGTGCCGCGTCCACTCTTCGGCCGGTTCTCTTGCGACAACGGCGGCCAGATTGGCAAGGCCGAAGACGACACCGTCGACGGTGTAGCTGTCGTCGCCGTTCCACCGGTACTCAAGCCTGTGTTGGCCGAGCACTCGGCCGAGCGTGGCGTGGAAATCGTGGGCCTGGCTCCGCGTTAGTACCGGCAGCACGGTATCGGGTGTTTCGTCGCTGTGGCTCGACATCTGGTTTCTCCGTTCGGGTCGTTAGCCCGCGGTCACGAGCCGACTAGCTTCGCAGCGCCCACTGACAAGTTGGAGAAGGCGGGTCGACGTCGGACCGGACGACCGACATCAGGACCGGGTAAGCGCCGGTCTTCATGGCCTCGGGGCGTGCAACCAACTCGGCGAGATTGGATCGCGGGGCGCTGACGACCTTGCAGGTGCGGTTGCTGATTTCTGCGACGGTCAGGCCACCCGGGTTGCCGTCGACGAGAAAGAGCTTGACTTGTTTGCCGCTCATAGCATTTCGCTACTCACAGTTGGCCTGAGAAGGCACGGGATTGGAGGGAGGCGAAGAGTCCATGCAAGTGAGCGGCTTGACGCTTGACGATCGATTCCTGCACGCGGATCTGCTCGATAGTATGTCGGAACTTCTTCTGCGCTTCGAGTGGCGCACTCAACACCTCGAAACTGCGAACAAGTTCCAGGTTCAAGTTTGGCTGATTCCCTCCACGCGCCATTGCCCGTAGCCGCTGGTAACCGAGTTGCATCTGCATGAGCAGGAACTCAGAATCCAACTCGGAGGAAGGTTCCAGCACCGCGCACGCCTGATTGACCGCTGAGGCAGTGCGCAGAATTCCACAGCGACCTCGCGTCGTGCCTTGCCCATACATCGCCACAACAACTGAGTTGACAGGGAAGATCCTAAGTCGAGCGTCCTTGATGCCAGCTTCGCTAACGGTCTCTTCTGTACCCGTGATCTCGCCTCGGACTTCTCCTGTCTTCACCCATGGAATTCCGCCGCCGTAGTTGCTCGCCTCGGACCTCGACGGCGTAGCCCCAGTGCTAACGCGGACCATTTCGTCAAGGCGCGCTCGCCTCACGGTTGCTGTAGGGGCGTCGATTGAGCCGAACGTCGTGTGGAACGTTGATTGCATGAGGCTAGCGAAGTAGTGGACTAGTTTGAGTCGCTTGACGCGGAGGGCGTCGGCGTGGTCGAGGATCGCGGCGATGCGGCGCTGCTCGTCGAGTGGAGGCAACGGAATCGGCAACGCGGCATACTGCTTGGCGTTGATGTTTGGCTGAGCGACGGCTCGTTGTGCGGATGCAACCCACGCGCGGTAGCCGGAACTCTGAGTAAACCGGAACACGTACCGGGGGAGAACGCGGTCAGTGTCAACCTGAAACCTGATGAGATAGCCGGCATAGACAGCGGGGGTGGACCCTGCCGAATGGATATACGTTTTCCCAACCGTTGCACCGGATCTGGCGAAGAGCAGATCTCCCTCGTGGAGAACAGCCTTCGCCCAGTCCTGACGTTCGCCGTCGGGCGCCACTATGTCCGAGTTCAGATTCCCATCGTCTCGGATGTCGGTGATCCGGATGTAGCGTGGGTCGCCTTTGCGCCAGGTGCGTGACGAAAGGCCTACTCCATACTGGCCGCCGGACTTTGCGAGTTCACCGAGTGTGGCCACGGGCCACGTCACGAAAGCATCGCCTTCAACTCCGCCAACCCCGTGGCGATCTCGCCCTCCAACGTCTCGATCTCAGCGATGATCTCCAGCGGCGGACGATGCTCCACGTCGTCGTGGACGATCTCCTTGTACGTGTTCAGCGACAGGTCGTAACCCTGCGCGACGATGTCGGCCTTCGGCACGCAGAACGACCGCTCGGTACGCGCGCGCTCGCGCTCCGATGAGTCCCGTGATAGCCACCGCGCCAGCGCATCCGGAAGGTCGTTGGCCTCGATCGGGTTCCGCTTGTCGTCCAGTGAGAACCCGTCGGCCGTCACGTCGTAGAACCAGACGTGGTCGGTGCCGCCGGAGTTGGTCTTGGTGAACAGCAGGATCGCCGTCGACACCCCGGCATAGGGCTTGAACACCCCCGACGGCAGCTTGACGATCCCGTCGAGTTTCTGTTCCTCGACCAGCACGCGGCGAAGATCCTTGTGCGCCTTCGACGATCCAAACAGCACCCCGTCTGGCACGATCACCGCTGCACGCCCGCCGGGCTTGAGCAGCTTGAGGAACAACGCCAGAAACAGCAGTTCGGTCTTCTTCGTCTTCACCACGCGTTGAAGGTCCTTCGAGGTTGACTCGTAGTCCAGCGATCCGGCGAACGGCGGGTTGGCCAGGATCAGCGTGTACTTCTCGGCGTCGTCGCTTGCGCCTGCGGAGAGTGAGTCGCGGTAGCGGATGTCGGGGGACTCGATGCCGTGCAGCAGCATGTTCATGCTGCCGATGCGCAGCATGGTGGAGTCGAAGTCGTACCCGTGAAACATGCTGGCGTGAAAGTGCTTACGCTGCGCGGCGTCCGTCATCACCGAAGGGTGTTGTTCGCGCACGTGCTCGGCGGCCGCGACGAGGAAACCGGCGGTACCCGAGGCAGGGTCGCAGATCTCGTCCGTCGGCGTCGGCGCCGTCATCGCCACCATCAACCTGATGATGTGGCGGGGCGTGCGGAACTGCCCGTTGACCCCCGCGCTGGCGATCTTGGACAGCAGATACTCGTACAGGTCGCCGTTGGTGTCGCGGTCGTCCATCGGGATGTCGTCGAGCATGTCCACCACCCGCGACAGCAACTGCGGCGTCGGGATGGTGAACCGCGCGTCCTTCATGTGGTGCGAATACGTCGACCCGTCGCCGCCGAGGTCGCGCAGGAACGGAAACACCTCGTCGGACACCATCTTGAGCATCACGCCGGGTTCGTCGTTCTTGAACTTCGACCACCGCAGGTGTTGCTGCCCGGGTTTGAAGAGGATGCCGTCGTCGGTCCCGGTGACCCGGGCCTTCTTTTCGGCCAGCGTGTTCAGGTCGTCGAGTCGGCGGATGAACAGCAGGTAGGTGATCTGCTCGATGACCTCCAGCGGGTTGGCGATGCCACCCGACCAGAACGCGTCCCAGACACGGTCGACCTTGCTCTTCAACTCACCGGTGATCACGTTGCCATCCACTCATCTCGCACCGCACGGAACTGAACCGCACTTTATAGACGACGGCGCTGACAACGGCGGAGATCCTGGACGTGGCTCAAGTTCGAGCGAATTTCCAATCGGCGACGACGGACTGAACGATGCGCCCCTGAACGCTGCAACTGTGCTCGAAGGTCTGTTCCAGTTCCGCGACCAGGCCGGCGTCAACGTCAGGGTGTCGACGTCGCTGCGATCCTTCGACGAAACTCGACGCTCGGCGCCAGCGGCCCGGCTCTAGTCGGTCGCGGCGACCAGTGAGCGCAGGTGCACGTCCGGGTTGTCGCGCTGGAAGCCCTCGAGTCGCCACTTCGTCGAGAAGATGACGAGCATGACGCCGTCGGTCCGCGTCAGTACCTCCGCCGAATGCTGCTTGTTGACGAACTCCGCGTCCTCGGGTTCCACGATCCGCGCGACCGTGTAGGGGAGCGATTCGAGCTCGATGGGGGCGCTGAGTTCGCCTGCCATCCGGTGGGCGGCCACCTCGAACTGCATGGGCCCGACGGCCGCGAACACCGGCGCCTGGTCGCCGCGCTTGTCCGAGCGCAGCACCTGCACGACGCCCTCCTGGTCGAGCTGCTCGATCCCGCGCCGGAACTGCTTGTGCTTACTCGGATCGGTGCCACGCGCCACCGCGAAGTACTCGGGCGAGAAGCTCGGGATCGGCGGGTACTCCACCGGAACGTCGCGGTAGAGCGTGTCGCCTGGGCGCAGCGCAGCGGCGTTGGCCAACCCGATGACGTCACCTGGCCACGCGGTGTCGAGGGTGGACCGCTGCTGGCCGAACACCGACTGCGCGTACTTGGTGACGAACGGCTTGCCGGTGGTGGCGTGGGTGAGCACCTCGCCGCGCTCGAACGTGCCCGAGCAGACGCGCGCATACGCGATCCGGTCGCGGTGGGCGGAGTCCATGCCGGCCTGCACCTTGAACACGAAGGCACTGAACGGCGCTTCCGCAGGTCGCCGGTTGCCGTCGACGTCGAGCTGCCCGCTGGGTGGCGGCGCCAGCTGTACCAGCACGTCGAGCAGCTGATTGACCCCGAAGTTCAGCGCCGCGGAGGTGAACAGAAGCGGCGTCGACTCGCAGCCCAGGAACGTGTCCCGGTCATAGTCGGCGCCGTCGGCCTCGAGGAGTTCGGACTCCTCGACCGCGCGCTCCCAGTCGGCGCCCGCAGCCTCGGGCGCGTCCTCGGGGCTGATGTGCTCCTCGGGTGCGGCCTTCGCGCCGCCGGCGGTCCGGGTGAAGCGGATGTAGTTTCCGGTGCGGCGGTCGAGCACACCCTTGAAGTCGCCCGCGATACCGACCGGCCACGTCAACGGGGTGGGCCGCAGCCCGATGCGCGCCGCGATCTCGTCCAGGAGCTCCAGCGGGTCTCGGCCGGGACGGTCCCACTTGTTGATCACCGTGATGATCGGGATGCGGCGATGCCGGCACACCTGAAACAGCTTGAGCGTCTGTGGCTCAAGGCCTTTCGCCGCGTCGATGAGCATCACCGCGCAGTCGACGGCGGTCAGCACGCGGTAGGTGTCCTCGGAGAAGTCGGCGTGCCCTGGCGTGTCGAGCAGGTTGATGACGCAGTCTTTTCCGCCGGACGCGTAGGGGAACTGCAGCGCAGTCGAGGTGATCGAGATGCCTCTGGCCTTCTCCATCTCCATCCAGTCCGACACGGTGGCGCGCCGGCCCGCCTTGCCGTGGATGGCGCCGGCTTCCTGGATGCGGTTGGCATGCAGCACCAGCGCCTCGGTCAGCGTCGACTTGCCCGCGTCAGGGTGGCTGATCACGGCGAAGGTTCGACGACGGCGTGCCTCGGCGGAAATCCGGTCGGCCGCGGGCCCGTCGACGACCACCTGGTCTGGGGAAGCGGTATCGGTCATGTCCCGTCGATGATATTGGCGACGGGCCTCAATGCCGTAATCGCGCCAACACGCTGCGTACGACACCCTCCGACTTTCCGACCGGTGGCTGTCGGTCGGCGTACGGCCACGGCTGGTTGCGCTCCGGCACCGACGAGGCCCGCGCCTGCTTGAGTTGCATCCGCAGGTGGGCTCTGAGTTCGTGCAGGTCGGGGTCGCTCCACTGATTGCGGGCCTCGATCGGATCGGCGGTCAGGTCGTAGAGCTCCCACTGGTCGTCGAGCGGATCCGTGCGGTAGTCCTCGCCGCCGATCCCGTTGGTGGCGAGGTGACGCACGCCCGGTTCGGTCCACGTCGACGGGTCGTCGAACGTCCGCACCAGCTTCCAGAGGTGTCCTGCACCCCCACGCGCGTCGGCGTCGTCGACCCGCACCACCAACCCCTCGAAGTTGGCGGCGACGTGCGCCGGCACCTTGATGCGCAGCGGCGCAGGCGGATTCACGGTTTGGCCCAACGCGCGGGCCGCCCCCGACGCGCCGGTGTCGCCCTCGAGCACGTTGTCGCGCGTCATCAGGTAGATCGCGCGGTCCTCGTCGGCGGGCGCGCCGTCGACCACCGGCATCAGGTCGCGCCCCGGCAGCGGGTGCACCTCGGAGAAGGACTCGGCCAGCGCTTCAGCCACCGAGGAAACGTCGATGCCTGCCGCCCCCAACAACGTGGGTACCAGGTCGACGTGCGACGTCGGCGCGCTGACGACGCGGGCCTGCGTCGCGTTCGGGCCAACGCGGGCGATGACGAACGGCACCCTGGTGGCCTCGTCGTACAGGTTGAACCACTTCTGGTGCAGCCCGCCGTGTGCGCCCAGCAGGTCGCCGTGATCGGAGGTGCGCACCAGCACGGCATCCTCCGAGCCGCCCTCGGTGACCGCGCGCCGCACCCGGTCAAGCGGCCCGTCGACCTCGGCGTGCAGCCGGTAGTAGAGGTCGCGGTACTTCTGCGCATTGCGCTTGTACGTGCGCCCGATCGCAGGCGCTGGCCCGTATCCGGAGTAGTACGCCTCGCGGAAGGCGATCTGCGCGGCCGGTTTGGTGCGCAGGTCCTCGTCCGCGGTGGGCGCCGTGGGCACGTGCGGTGGATCCAGCGTCGCGTCGGGCGACAGCGGGCTGCGGCGCGCCCAGGCCGGGAACAGCACGATGTCGTGGGGGTTGACGAAGCTCGCCACCAACAGGAAGGGCCGCATCGCCTCCGCGTCGCCGGCACGGCGCCGCGCGTAGCGGTCCTTCAGCCAGGCGACGATGCGGTCGGCGAACAGGGGATCGCGGCGAAAGCCACTGTTGGACATGGCCGCTCCGTGCGGCTCCGGCCCGACCCAACCGGAGAAGCCGTACGGGTCGAGCGGGTCGGCGTCCAGGTAGCGCTGCACGGCCGCCGGGTCGACCACACCGTCGTCGTCGTTGGTGGCCAGCGACTCACCCGTTGCGGGGTCCTCGAGGTCGGCGTGGGAGATGTGCCACTTGCCGTCGTAGTGTGTGTCGTACCCCGCCGCGCGGAACCAGTTGCCCAGCGTGGGCACCTCGCCGCGGCGCAGCCAGCGCAGCCGCGAGTCGTCGTACCGCTTGCCGATGCCGTCGGTCTGGGTGACGCCGTGCAGATCCGGGTACTGACCGGTGAAGATCGTCGGGCGGCTCGGCACGCAGGCGAGCGATCCGGTGTAGTGCCGCGCGAAGCTCACGCCGTGCTCGTCGAACCATCGCCGACCACCGAGGGTGCGTTGGCGCCACGCGAGTACGTCGGTCGACTCGTAGGGCGGAACCGCGCGCTCTTCGTCGGTCATGAGGATGACGACGTCTGGCCGATCAGGCATTGGTCTGCTCCATTCGTCGTGCCAGGCCCGCGAGCATCGAGTCCGACTCCTTGGCCATGCCGCGGGAGACCACCCACTCCGCGGCGCGCGCCAGCGGATTCCCGCCGATCTCGACCCGGCTGGTCAACACGACCTCGGTCGCGTCGCCTGCCGGGTGCAGGGTCCAACGATTGACCACGTTGTGTAGTCGTCGGGGGAGGCCTTCGATGGAGTAGGCCAACGCCGTCGGAGGGTCGAACTCGATGATGCGTTCCACCAGCGCGTTGCGGCCCATCTGCACGCGCCGAGTGGTGCCCAGCGCGCCGCCGTCCGCGCCGTGATTCATGATGCTCGAGTGGTCGGCGTTCTCGGCCCACGCACTCAGCGCACCGAAGTCGGCTAGCACGTCCCAGATCGCCTGTGGCTCCGCCGGTATCGTCCGGCTACGGCTGATGTCGGCCACCTCTTCATCCAACACCACTGCGGGACGCAGTGACGGCGGAACGGGGTGACGACGGGCTAGATGAGTTCCCGCTCCGTCATCCACCGCATGACCGGCCACCCGACGAACACCGGTATCCAACACGTCAGCACCCGGTACAGCAGCACCGACGGAACGGCGACCGCCGCGGGTACGCCGAACGCGGCGAGCCCGCCGATCAACGCTGCCTCTACCGCACCGACGCCACCGGGGGTGGGCGCCGCCGAGGCGAGTGTTCCTCCGATCATCGTGACGATGGTGACCGTGACAAAGGAAGTGTCGCCACCGAAGGCCGAGACGCTTGCCCACAAGGCCAGTGCGCCGCTGAGTGTCGTTGCCGCACAACCCAACACGATGAGACCGAGGCGCTTGGGTTCGCGCGCCAACTCGAGTAGGTCGGTCCCGACCTCCTTCAGCCGTGGCCGCACGGCGGTACCCAGCCAGCGCCTCGCCTTCGGCAGGAAGATGAACGTGCCCACCACGCCGAGCGCTGCGCCTGCGATCAGGTACAGCACGGTGGCCGACGGGACGAACGGCGCCAGGTTGGCCGAAACGCCCACCACGGTACTGAAGAAGATCAGCAGGCAGATGTGGGTGATCACCTGAACCGACTGTTGCAGCGCCACTGCCGTCGTCGCACGGAGCGCCCCAAGGCCGCTCTTCTGCAGGAACCGGGTACTCAGCGCGAGGCCGCCCACCCCTGCCGGAGTCGTAGTGGCGGCAAACTTGTTGGCCACCTGCATGATCAACAGATTCCGGTAGCTCACCTCCTCCGACGCGCTCGCCCATAGCGAAGTCGCGGAGCCGAGATAGCCGAGGCCCGACACCGCGAGTGCAAGCAGCGCCCACCACCAGTTCGCCGAGCGCAGTTCGGAGAAGAACGCGGGCACCGTGCTGATGAACGGATAGGCGACGTAGACCAGTGCGACCAACAGCACCAGTTGAATCATCTGGTTGCGGTTGAACCTGGTGATCGTCTCCGAGGGGATCTCGTCGGCACCCGTTCGCCGCTTCACCTCGTCACGTGCCGCGGTCATGACGCCCTTGCAGTCGGTGATCGACCGTCGAAGGCGGTGGGGAAGAGCGGATTTCGTCAGCCGCCGCGATGCCGTCAGCACCGACTCCCTGCCGAATACGTCGATGGCGGCCGCAACCGCGGGTGCCGCCCCGTACAGCGCCGTCGTCGTCACCAGCAGCTGGGCGACGTCCGACTGGAACTGGACTTCGGAGGCGCCGTACTCGGCCTCGGCGAACCCGCCGAACAGCACCTTGTCTTCGTCGACCGTGAGCTCCTTGGCGCGCAGGTCTCCATGCGAGATGCCGTGTGCGTGAAGGATGCCGAGGGCCGCCCACACCAACGCTACGGGAGTCTCCGCCGCGCACTCCTCGATGGTCGTCCCAGCCGGAGGCGTGTGCGCACGCAGCGTCCACCCGCGTTCGAGCGACGTCATCGCCACCGTCGAGGTGTTGGCCACCCCGACGTCGCCGATCGCGATCGCCATGAGCGCCTGGTGCTCCACGGAACGGCGCATCGACGCGTGCATCGGAGCGGTCTCGTTGGACCGCAACCGCAGCCAGCGCCACAACTGACGCAGGGCTCCACCGCTGCGTTGATTGGGTCCATACAGTTCGACCACGACGGGTGTCCCGCCCTCGGCGCACTCCGACGACAGCACCAGCGGCCCTGGGCCTGCCGGCCGAACCACCGTCATCGCCGACACCTCGCACTTTCGTCGCGCCAGCGCTCGAACCGCACCCGCGAGCGGCACCTCGAGGGCGGGGGTGCCGACCACGAGCACGGTCAGCGCACCGACGAACCACCCGACGGCGAGTCCGAGCAGTGAGCGGGCGGGGATCACCGCGCTGACGACGAGGTGAATCGGGACGAACGCCAGAAGCAGTGCCCACCACCAATGCCGCCAGCGTGACGGCAACCACGGGCCCGACACGGTGAGTACGGCGGCCAGCAGCGCGATCCAGCGGGGATCGTCGAGGAACTGTGACAGCAGCGTGTTGAGTCGGTCGGACAGGTCGAAATGCCAACCCGGAGCAGATATTCCAGTGCGGTTGATGGACAGCGCCAACACGGCGAGTAGCCCGGCCGCCGCGTACGCCGCGAGCAGTCGCCAATGTCTGCCGACGATCAGGCCGATCAGGATGACGAATGGTAGTGCAAGGATCGCGATGCCGTAGGCCAGGTACACCAGGTTGGACTGCGTGGGGGTGAGCACCCCGACGATGCGCGATATCGACTTTTCGAGCGCCACCCAGTCGTTTCTGGTGACCAGCGAACTGGTGATGATGACTGCCAGGAAGACGGCGGCGAATGCGAGTCGGATGATGTCGTTCGTGCGGCGGTGCAACGGTTGCAGCAGGCGGCCCGAAACGGTGATGTCCCGCCCGTCCACACGCATGCTCCCAGCTTCCCTGGCTGGCAGCGAAAATCGCCGCTGAATCGCCGTGATCAGCCTGCGACCGCCGGGCGAAGGAAGTCACCGGACACCTTGATCGCGGGCGCCGAGGTGTCGCCGCCCACCACCAACGTCGCGAACGCGATGTCATCGACGATCCCGGCGAACCATCCGTGCGAGTGCGTGTTGTCGCCGAACTCGGCGGTGCCGGTCTTGCCGCCGAGCCCAGGCACGTCCTGCAATGCCGTCGCCGTTCCGTCGGCCACTGTCTGCAGCATCATCGCGCGCAGGCTGTCGACGATGGTCGGCGGAATCTGTTCGGATGGGGTGTCGGCGGTGGTCTTCTCGTCGACGACGAGCGTGGGCGTGATCGTCGACCCGTGCCCGAGGCTGGCCTCGGCCACGGCCAGTCCGAACGGGCTGACCGTCACGGTGCCTTGACCGATCCCGTTCTCGACCTTCTGCGCCGGGGTGTCGGCATTGGGGACGTCGCCGGTGATCGTGGTGAGGCCAGGAACGGTGAAGTCGACGCCGATTCCGAACATGCGGGCCATCTTGGGCAGCGCGTCGGCGGGCAGTTTGTCGGCCAGCACGGCCATCGTCGTGTTGCACGAGCGCGCGAACGCCGTCGTCAACGGCACGGTACCCAAGTCGAATTCGTCGTCGTTGGGGATGGTGCGGTTCTCGACGGTGACGCGTCCGGGGCACGCTTCTGGGGTGTCCGGCGTCGCCAGTCCCGCCTGCAGTGCCGCCGCGGTGGTGATGGTCTTGAACGTCGAACCCGGTGGGTAGCTGCCCGAGAAGGCAATCGGCCCTTGGGCGTTCGCGGCGCCGTTCTGCGCGGCGGCGAGTATGCCGCCGGTGCTGGGGGAGATGGCGACGACGACGGCGGGCCGAGGTTCTGCTGCGACCGCCTGCTGGGCGAGCAGTTGTAGCCGCGTGTCCAAGGTGGTGCGGATCGGCTTGACGTCGCCGGGCGGCGTCGACGTGAGCTCGTCGGTGGGTTGGCCGTTGTCGTCGACGAGGTTCACCGACCAGCCTGCGGTCGCGTCGATCGTCTTCTGCCAGATGTCCGCCAGGCCGTCGATGGCGGGCGAGGACACGTCCCGGTTGGCGGTGAGCAGCGCGCCCTGTTCGGTCACGGTGACTCCAGGCACCTGGGCCAGTTGGTCGCGGACGAGCGCCAGATCCGCTTCGCGCAGCTTGATCACCGTGACGGCGTCGTCCTGAACTCCGGCGAACTGCGCGTTGATGGAGTCCGCGGTGATCGACGGGTCGAACTGCTGCAGGAGCGGCGCAAGTGCAGGCGCGGAATCCAGGTGGTCCCGCGTCAGGTTGATCACGCCGACGGTCTGCCACGTCATCAGTGGTTGGCCGTCCCTGTCGACGACCGGGGTGAGGAAGTTCTTGTCGTCGCTGTACTCGAACGTCACCCCGGCACGGAGTTTGGGGTGCAGCGCGGTGGGATCCCATTGGACGCGCCAGTCGTCGCCGGCCTTCACGGCGGTCGCGGTCGCGTCGTAGCGCATGGTGTGACCGGGGCCGAAGGTCCAGGTGTAGGTGAGCTTGGCCGTGGCCTTGTCGTCGCCCGGCTCGCTGATGTCGGTGACGTCCACGGCGACGGACGCGTTCTTGCCCATGCCGTCGAACATCGACGTGATGACGGGCGTCGCGGTGGCTGCGTCGGTCGTTTCCGTCGCGGCCGCGTTCGCATCCTTGCGCTGCAGCGCGTCGGCGAAGCCGTGCAGTGCGTCGTCCGGGCCGCTGCTGGAGAAGAGCGAGCACCCCGTCGACATCGGGAGCAGGACACACAGCAGCAGGGTCAGCACGCAACGTCGAGTCATGGCACCTCGAGGGTAGCGACGACCCTTGGGCGCTCAGCCGCCAATCCTCAGGCGCGAACCCACTCGACCGTCAGGTCGTCGCGCTTGCCGAACCCTTCCTCGTTGCCGATCCGCGCCGACCGGCGCAGACGAAGGCCGCAACGGCGAGCGTGCTCGTGCACACCATGACGATCGCTGCGGGTACTGCCGTGCCCTCACCGGCGATGCTCACCAGTGGCGAGACAGCAGCTGCCAGACCGAACTGCGTCGCGCCCAGCGCCGCCGATGCCGTGCCCGCGGCGCGGGGAGCCGCGCCGAGGGCCAGCGCGGTGGTGTTGCCGAAGATCAGGCCCATGCTGCCCACAGTCACCAGCAGCGGCAGTGCCAGCCAGGCCGGCGCGACGCCCGTTGTCGCCAGCACCACGAACATCACGGTGGCGCAGAAGCCCGTTGCCAGGCCGATGCCCGCGATGCGGCGCACGTCGTGCCGGGTGGTCAGTCGCGCCGACAGCGCGCTCATACTCAGCAGGGCGAGGGCATTGACGCCGAACATCGCGCCGTACTGGCCTGCGGACAGGCCCATCATCGTCTGATAGATGAACGGTGACGCCGAGATGTAGGCCATCATCGTCGCGAAGGCGCAACAGAACGCCAGGGCATGGCCGAGGTAGGTGCGGCTGGTCAGGTCGCGCAAAGGTGACCCCAATGCCGTCCGCGAGGCGCGCAGTTCGGCGCGCCGGTGTTCGGTGTGGGTTTCGCGCACCACCAGGAGCACCGCGGCGAGCATCAACGTCGACAGCGCGAGGATGACCGCCAGCGCGCCGCGCCATCCGATCGGAGCGATGAGAAATCCGCCGGCGAGCGGAGCGATCACGGGTGCGACGCCGCCGACGATCATCATGAGGCTGAATGCGCGTGCGGCGGCCTTGCCGGTCGCCAGGTCGGCGATGACTGCCCGGCCGATCACCATGCCCGCGGCGCCCGCGACACCCTGGAAGAATCGCGCGCCGATCAACACCTCGACCGTCGGCGCGAACACCGTTGCCGCACTGGCAAGTACGCAGGCCACCGCGCCGACGATCAGTGGCCGCACGCGACCGTATCGGTCGGAAAGTGGGCCGAAGATCAGCTGTCCCGATGCGAGCCCCAGCAGAAACGCCGTGAGGGTCAGCTGGACGGCGGTGGCGGACGTGTGGAGCTCGGCCACCATCCTCGGGAAAGCGGGCAGATACAGATCGGTGGCGAACGGGGCGACCGCCGACAGCAAGGCCAGGGTCACCAAAAGGGTCGGGGTGATGGCCCGTTCCGGTGTGGTCTGGCTGGGTGCCTCCAGGGTCGCGCTCACGTACACCTCCAAGTAGTTATCAATTGATACTTATCAGAATACAACCATTCGGCGTATGCTGGAAGCGTGAAGGGCAGAGATGGTCGTCACAGCACCGATGAGCGCTTGCGCGAGGAGCCGACCGATGAACAGTTCGCCGACCTCGCCGACCTGATCCAAGCCCTCGCCCGCAGGATCAGCACCGAGTCCCACGCAGACCCGCAGGTCATCGAACTCACCCCGACCGAGATCAACGTCATGCGGTTCGTCGACCGGCACCCCGGAACGTCTCCGGCCACCGTGGCCGGCGCCGTCGGACTGCAGCGCAGCAATCTCAGTCGCACGTTGCGCGACCTGGAGGCCAAGGGGTTGATCACGAAGACCAGCCACGAGGGGGACGGCAGGCAGGTCGAGCTTTATCCGACCCGGCGCGCGGCGGCCAATCTCGAACGGCTCCAGGCGATTTGGTCACGGCTTCTCTTGGCCGCTGGCGCCGACCGCCGCAACCTCGATGCTGCGCTGAAGCTGCTGACCGAGCTCGAAGACGGTTTGTCCGCCGGTCCCGGGTCGGGCTGAAGCCGCGTCAGCGAAGGCTCTCGTAGTCGAACAGGGCCCCGCGGATCAGCAGTTTCAGCGCGCGCACCGTGGCGTGATACTGATCGGCCGGCGCCGTCGCGCCATATTCGACGAGTCCCCTCATCAGTACGTAGATCGCGTTGGCGGCGCTGTCCGCGTCGGTCTCCTGGCTGAGTGCGCCCGACGCCGCCGCGTCCTCGACGATTCCCAGCAACACGTTGCGCAGCACCGTGAACATGGTTTCGCGGTCCGCAGAGACGCGAAGGTGCGGCGGCCCCTCGACGCGGATGGCGCGGTCGAACGCGGCGATGAACGGGTGATCGCGCATCATCTCGTCGCATTCGTCGAGCACGGCCATGAAGCGGTCGAGCACGCTGCCGTCCACGTGCGCGGCCTCGGCCAGCCGCGGCACGGCAGTGTCGACGAGCTCGGTGTACGTGGCCATGATCAACGCGGACTTGTTGGGGAAGTAGTGGTAGAGGCTGCCGCCGGTCATGTCCGCCAGCCGGGCGATCTCACGCATCGTCGCGCGGGAGTAGCCGACGTCGGCCACGCAACGCATGGTGGCCTGCAGAATCCGCTGCCGGGTCTTGTCGCCGCTCGCCCCGGCCGGACGGCCCAGCAGTGGCGAGGTCGTCGACACGATGTCCTCCAGACGTCCAGACGTTTCCATGAGTTTCGCACGGTCGGCCGCTGTTTTCGGGGAACTAATCAAACAATTGTTTGATTCATGTTAGCGTCAGGTACGTGGACGAGAGGCGAGTCATGACGGATCAATCCCTCACGACGCTGCTCGACCGCGACGGCATCCGCGAGTGCATCGTGCGCCTGGCCCGCGGCGAGGACCGTCGCGACGCCGCGCTACTCCGCGCGGTCTGCTGCCCGGACTTCACCTGTGATCACGGGATCTCGACGGGCACCTTCGAGGACTACGTGGCTTGGGTGGTGCCCGGGTCGGCGGCGATTCCGTTGACGATGCACACCCTTGGCCAGAGTCTGATTGAGCTCCGAGGCGATGCGGCCGCGGCCGAAACGCACGTCACCGCATACCACCGGATGGTCGCGGACGACGGCGCGGGCGACGTCGTCATCGGAGGGCGATACCTGGACCGCATGGCGAAGCGCGACGGCCAGTGGCGCATCGCGCACCGGACGATGTTGTACGACTGGTACCAGGAGCTCGGTCCTTCGGTCGACTGGGCGCGCGGCGTTATGGGCCTGTCGCTACCCGAGCACAGTCTCGGCCGGGCGCTCGGCGACCCCAGCGAAGCGTTCCTCCGCGACCCGGCGTTCGGACGGTAGGCGATCGACGAAATGGGCAGTCTCTCAGGCAAAGTCGCCGTGGTCACCGGCGCCAGTCGGGGCATCGGCAAGGGCATCGCGTTGGCGTTGGGCGCCGAGGGCGCGACGGTCTACGTGACCGGGCGCACCGTCGGCGCGGGATCGTCCGACCTGCCGGGCACCATCGGCGAGACGGCCAAGGGCGTCGACGGACGTGGTGGAGTTGGCATCGCCGTGCCGGTCGACCACTCCGACGACGATCAGGTGGCCGCGCTGTTCGACAAGGTCCGCTGCGACCATGGCCGGCTGGACATCCTGGTCAACAACGCCTTTGCGCTTCCCGACGATCTGACCGAGGACCGCCCGTTCTGGGACAAGCCACTGTCGAACTGGCAGATGGTGGACGTCGGGGTCAGGTCGAACTTCGTCGCCGCGTGGCATGCCGCGAAGCTGATGGTTCCCCAGCGCCGCGGGTTGATCGTCGCCATCTCGGGCTATGTGGGCGTGACGTACACCTACGGCGTGGTCTTCGGGATGTGCAAGTCGGCCGTCGACAGAATGGCGCGCGACATGGCCATCGAGCTTGCGCCGCACGGTGTCTCGTCGTTGTCGCTCTGGCAGGGCCTGACGTTCACCGAACGCGCCGAACGCGAGCTCGCCCGTCACCCGGAGTTCGCCCGGCGCACCGTGACCGACCCCGCCGTCGGGTGCAGTCCCGAGTTCCCTGGTCGCGTGATCGCCGCGCTCGCCGACGACGCGGACGTCATCAAGATGTCGGGGGGCACGTTCATCACCGCCGAAGTCGCCGACGCGTACGGGGTCACCGACGTCGACGGCAGCACCGTTCCGTCGCTGCGGGCTCTGCGTGGCTCGCCGATCTGGCGTCCGATTCCGGAGGCATCACGTGAACCTTGACCGCCAAGCCCGGGTCGACCGCATGCTCGACCGCCAGGACGTCTTCGACTGCCTGCAGTGCTTCACCCGCGGCATCGACCGCTTCGACCGCGACGTCTTCCTCTCCGCGTTCCACCCCGACGCGACCGTCGCCGCAGGCGATTTCGTGGGTGCCCCCGCCGAGCTCTACGACTGGGCCAGGGCCATGCACGAGGAGGGCCAGGTGGCGACCATGCACAACGTGCTCAACTTCCAGTGCGAGCTCGACGGCGACACCGCACATACCGAGACCTACTACCTGTTCGTGGCGCGCAATCGCGACGAGTCGAACTGGATGGCCGGCGGTCGCTACCTCGACCGGTTGGAGCGACGTGCCGGTGAGTGGCGAATCGCCATGCGGACCAACACGATCGAGTGGTCGGGAATGGTGCCCACCATGCCTCTGCCGTTCGCCGACGTCGTGGGTGTTCACGGCAACGGCGCCCCGTCGCGCACCCCAGCTGACCCGTCGTATCAGCGGCCGTTGGTCAACCGTCGTGCGCGCCACGATCCGCGTACCGACGCCTGAACCTCAGCGCTGAGGCGGATCGTCGTTCAGTCGCGGGCCAGTGCCCATCGGATGCCGCCGACCAGCGTCCGCCCGGCCAGCCGGACTGCGGTGGTCTCCACCGGCGGCAGGTAGGGCAGGCGTAGTGGCCACCTCGCCCAGGCGGGCAGCATCGCGACCGAGGTGGCGGCCAGTAGTCCGTACGGAGGTCGCGCGAGTAGTGGCAGCGGCGGCGTCAGCAGCAGATACCGGGCCGCCTCCCGAGCGGCTGCGGTGCCACGCAGCTCCGGACGGAAGGCCGACATCCGCTGTGCCAACTCGGCTTCGCTGCGCGGCGGATCGACCACCCCCAGCGCCTCCGCGACCCGCGCCGTGTCGGCGACGTAGCCGTCCCGGCCCTGCTGGTCTAGTGGTGCGGCCCCGTAAAGCTGATGCGCCAGAAGGAAACTCTGCACCTCGGCGATGTGCACCCATTCAAGGAGGTGCGGGTCGGACGCTTCATAGGTTCGCCCGTCGGGAGCCGTGCCATGCACGCGTCGATGAATGCCGCGCACCTTGTCGACGGCGCGCTGGGCGTGCTCCGCGGGCCCGAACGTCGTGACCGCGAGAAACGTGCTGGTGCGCTGTAGCCGGCCCCACGGATCTCCCCGATAGTCCGAGTGTTCGGCGACGCCCGCCATCGCCAAGGGGTGCAGCGACTGCAGCAGCAATGCGCGGAGTCCGCCGACGAACATCGACGCGTCCCCGTGCACCCGTCTGATCGGGCGGTCCTCGTCGAACCAACGGGGGCCCGGAGTGCCGTGAATTCGAGCGCGGTTGGCGGGGCCGTCGGGGCCTGCCACCATGCCGAACAGCCGTTGGCCCAAGCCATCACGCACACTCTTGACGTCCTCCCCGCAGTGAACTGCGAGGATTCCTCGTGCCGGCCGGCTGTCTCGATAGGCGTTCATGCGGCTATCGCCGTGGGCTGGTCGGTAGTGGAGGTTCGCGCCGAGCGGCTCTGTCGCATCGTGGTTTTGGCTTTACGCCTCGCTTTGATGCGCGCCACTGACCTCCGCGAGGGCGGATGTCTGCGGCCTTGCCGCTTGCGTGCTGTCGCACTACGGCTGGACTTCGGCGGCCCGTCGACGTCCTGACGGTGCAGCCAGCCGGTGCTGGCTGTCTGCAAGTCCAGCCGATCGACCCCATCGGCCCCGGTTCGGACGTGCAGTCCGAGGTAGGCCGAGAGCAGGTCTCGATCTTCGGTGATGCCACACCCACAACGGTGGACCCGTTGCGAAAGCGGCTTCTTCTTTCTCGTCCCGCACAGACAGGTTTGCGACAAGGCGGTCGTGTAGGGGCTGTACTCGTAGAGGGTGGTGCCGCCGGCGCTTTCAGCCTTACGGCGCATCATCTCCACCAGTAACCCCGGTGCCCGGTCGCGCACACTGCGCGGGAAGTTCTTCTGCCACGACACGTAATCCAGGCTTTCGCAGGTGATATCAGTGCCGTGGCCCAACAAGCGGTTGCCCAGTGCCCCATGCAACGTCTTGCGATGCTCAGCCAGGCGACGATGTAACTCGGCCACCCGGATCGTGGTCTGCTGCGCGGTGCGTGAGCGTTTCCAGCCGCATCGGCCTGTCGTGTGGGTGCCATCAGGGCGGAAACACTCGGCTGATCCGCCGCGGTGCTGGCGATCCAGATGCCGCTGCGCCCGACGTAGCCGCATCGTGTCCAACCGGATCGCATCGGCCAGCGGCTCAACCCAGCCCGACCAGCTGCCATCGACACACTGCACGGCCACCGCAATCTGAGACGGTCCCAGGTCGAACGACACCCTCCCGTTGCCGCTCGGATGCCGCCTGCTCGGATGCCCATCGCAGACCAGTTGCATGCGGTAGGTGTCGGCACCATTGATCACCGTGCGCACAATCCGTGTCGACAACACCTTCCCCGCCGCGATCAATCCATCGATCTCGACGAGTTCGGTCTGCTGCTCGGCACCGCGCCGGCCACTGCGCCCGGCCGCCGCGATGGGGATGACGAATCCGGCTCCCCACTGCAACCCGACCAGTCGGCCCGCGGCATCGGTCTTGGGCCGCAGCGCGCCATAGCCGTCCTTGGCGGCCAGAGAATGCAGACCACGGCGCGTGTTCTTGAACCGCGGTTTGCCCTTCTGGCCGAGGTGCCACTGGCGCACTGCATCGAACACCCGCGCACCCAGGTTCTGGGTCTCCTGGGCCGGAAGGTGATCGCGCACCCAGGATTTCCGCAGTGACGACGCGTAGGACTGCGCCGCATCCACGGTGAAACCATGGGCCTGCTCCACCGCCCGGAACGCCGTACCGCGACGCGTGCGCTGGGCCGCGGTGCGGCGCGGTAGCTCCCGCGCCGCCACCCAGGCCGGATCAGATTTCACGGCGCGGCTGCGGGCGATGAACTCGCCCAGCACTGCGTTGAACACCCGAACCCCGGTGAAGAACCTGATACGAATCTGGCGGCACTGCGCGCCATCAGGTCGCAGTGGCCACGACCGCACATGCGTGGGCGCACCCTTCGCCCGCCTGCGGGCACGCGGCCTACCCACCGGCAGCTCCTCGGCCGGTGTCGCCGCCTTGCGGTAGGTCTTACCCACAGCCCAACCGTAAAGATGCCCACTGACAACCACGACCTACCGCCGCACCCGGCCCAGCATGTCGCTGCTGCACGCGCACCTGGTGTTCGTAACCAATTAGCCGGCGCCCGGTGTTCACCGACGCCAAGCGCACATACTGCGAGCACACCATGCGCAGCATCTGCTTCGACCTCGCTGTCGAGCTGGTCGAGTTCAACGGCGAAACTGACCACGCATACCCGCTCGTCGCCCATCCCCCCACACTCGCGATTTCCGTTCTCGCCCAACGCCTCAAAGGGCCGCACCGCTCACGAGGTGCGCCCGAATTCACCGGCGCCTGTGTCCGCGCACGCATGCGCGGACACCTCTGGTCGCCGTCTTACTTCGTGGTCTCTGCGGTGGCGCACCCTTGTCGATCATCAAGCAATACATCGACGGACAAGCCCGACCACTCCGACCGCCGGGCTTCACCCGGCGACACAGAGGATGGGCTCTCCCCGGACTGAAGTCCGAGGCTTGCGCCCAAGAATCCGGTCAACACCGGGAGCGCCACGTCACGACAGTACGCCGGCAAACGAAGCAGCTTCACACGCACGTAAGCGCGGCCACGCTCATGAAACGCATAGTGTGCCAACCGTCACCGGTCCGTGTTCCAAATGTGACAGAAGTAGAGCAGTGTTCCAGAAGTTACGGCAGTGATTCGGATTCGTGATCCCCAGGAAGTAGAGCCCACATGACGGACTTTTCGCGCGTGATCGGCGTCTCGGCGAAAGCCGCAGGTGCACTGGCCATTTCGGCGGCGATCGTGGTGGCGGCGAACGTCGCACCCAGCGTTGCGCGTGCCGACGTTGTCAGCGACCAGTTCTTGTCGACGCTCACCAACTCCGGGGTGTCCTACGGAGATCCGAACATGGCCGTGACCATGGCCCAGTCCATCTGCCCAATGCTTTCGCAGCCGGGTGGCAACTTCGCCGCCGTCGCATCACAAATGGGTGGCACCAACGGGATCTCGCCGGGCATGGCCAACTTGTTCACCAGCATCGCGATCTCGATGTACTGCCCCAGCATGATGGCGTCGCTCGCAAACGGAAGCTGGCTTGGCCAGGGCGCAGCGATGGGAATCCCGGGACTGTCCGGTATTCCGGGGCTGTCTGGCATACCCGGCATCTGACCGTCGATCGCGTCCTCCCAGCTTTCTGACAGGCGACGACAGCTCCCATCGCGCGGGGTTGACGGCTACGTTTGATCGGGAGGTGCGGCCATGGCGACGTTGGTATCACTCAACGTCGGGCTGCCCAAGGACGTCGCATGGAAGGGCAGGACCGTTCACACCGGCGCCTGGAAGCAGCCGGTGGATGGCCCGCGAATGGTCCGCAGCGGCAACATCGACGGTGACGGCCAGGGCGACCTCGGCGGGCACGGCGGGGAGAACCGAGCGGTCCTGGTGTATCAGATCGACTCCTACCGGTATTGGGCCGCCGAACTCGGCCGTGACGACCTGGCGCCCGGTCACTTCGGAGAGAACTTCACCGTGGACGGGCTGCCCGACGACGAGGTCTGCGTCGGCGATCGCTACCGGATCGGCGATGCGGAGTTCGAGGTCACCCAGCCGCGAGTCACGTGTTACCGCGTCGGCATGCGGATGTCGGTGCCGAACATGGCGTCGCTCTTGGTGTCTCACCATCGTCCAGGTTTCTACCTGCGCGTGCTGACGGAGGGCGAGGTGGCGGCAGGCCAGGAGATCGTCAAGGTCGCCTCGGGCCCCGAAGCAGTGACGGTCGCCAAAATCGACGCGCTGCTCTATCTCCCCGGACATTCGCGCGACGCGCTCGACCGCGCCCTGCGGATCCCCGCACTCAGCCCCGGCTGGAAGACCTCGCTGGAGAACCTCGCCAAACAGGCGACGGCGACCGGCAACACCGGTTTGACCGGGGCAGCGTCGAGCCCGCCGCCCGCATGGACGGGTTTCCGCCCGTTGGCGATCACCGCGTTACACGACGAGAGCGGTTACGTCCGGTCGCTGTCCCTGGCTGACCCCGCCGGTGGCCGGCTGCCGGGATGGCTACCGGGTCAGTCGATCACCGTGCGGCTTCGGCCCGACGACGGCGAGCCCACCGTCATCAGGAACTACTCGCTGTCGAACGTGCCGGATTCCGGTGACTACCGCATCGGCGTCAAACGGGAGCCCAACGGACGCGGCAGCGGATACCTTCACGCCCGGGTCGCGATCGGCGACGTGCTCGACGTCGCGGCGCCGCGCGGCACGTTCTTCCTCGCCGACGGTGAGCGCCCGGTGATCCTGTTGTCTGCCGGCGTCGGGATCACCCCGGTGCTTTCGATGTTGCACGCGCTCGCGGAGTCGGGTTCGACGCGTGAGGTCTGGTGGCTGCACGGCGCGCGCAACGGCTCGGAGGATCCCTTTGCCGCCGAGAGCCGCGAGCTCCTGAACCGGTTGCCCGGCAGCCATTGCCACGTCTTCTACAGCCGTCCGTCCGCGTCCGACGGGGTCGGGGTCGACTTCACCGCGCCGGGTCGGCTGTCGGTGGACGCGTTGCGCGCCCTCGGTCTGCCGCGGGATGCCGAGGCCTATCTGTGCGGTCCCGCCGACTTCATGGCCACGCTGAGTGCAGGTTTGGCGGCATACGGGCTCGACGTCGCGCACATCCACAGCGAAACCTTCGGCGCCACAGCCGCACTCACGCCCGGCATCGCTGCGACACCGTCGGTTCCGCCGCATCAACCGTCTGGTCCGGCCGGGTCGGGGCCGGACGTCGGCTTCGCCCGCAGCGGCCTCACCGTGCCGTGGGGGCCGCCGTACGACAACCTGCTCGAGTTCGCGGAGGCGTGCGACGTGCCCACCCGCTGGTCGTGCCGAACGGGTGTGTGCCACAACTGCGAAACGGCGCTGCTCTCGGGTTCCGTTCGATACGACCCCGAACCGCTGGAACCGCCGGCGGACGGGAACGTCCTGATCTGCTGTTCGACGCCGGCCGACGCCGTCGTGCTCGACCTGTGACCGCTACCCGAGTTTGAACCCGGTGTAGCCGCCCGCGGCGACCTCGTCGCAGCGGCGCCGAAACTCTGGGATGCCACCGGAGTACCCCATGTACATCCGCTTCTTGCCCGGCACGTTGCCGCCGTTGTACCAGGAATTGCACGAGGGGTGGACGAGCACGGTGCCCGCAACGATCGACGTGGCGTGCTCGATCCACTCCAGCTGCGCGCCGGGCAATGCCTCGATCGTGCGATGTCCGTTGGCGCGCAGGTAGGTTAGGCAGTCGGCGATCCATTCCACGTGTTGCTCAAGGGCGGCAACGAAGTTCGATGCGGCCGCGGGGCTGCCCGGACCCTGAACCGTCAGCAGATTCGGGAATCCCGCGACCGCCAACCCGAGGTACGACATCGGGCCCTCGGAGGCCCAGTAGTCCCGCAGCAGCACGCCGTCACGCCCGCGTACGTCGATGCGCGTCAACGCACCCGTCATTGCGTCGAAACCCGTGGCGTACACGATCACGTCGAGCTCGTAGAAGCCCTGCTCGGTCTGGATCCCCGTCGGCGTCACCGTGGTGATGGACCCCTTGCGCAAGTCGACGAGGCTGACGTCGTCGCGGTTGTAGGTCACGTAGTAGCCCTGGTCGATGATCGGCCGCTTGCACGCGAACGGGTGCGTCGGCACCAGCGCCGCGGCCGTTGCGGGGTCCTTCACGATGCGGGCGATGGCCTTGCCGTACAGCTCCGTGGCCATCCGGTTGGCCTCGATGTCGAAGAAGATGTCGCCCCAGTCCAGTGCGCCCATCACCCCGCGTTCCTCGACGGCGCGCAGCTGGTCTTCGCGCGACGCGGTCTTGATCGGCGGACGGGAAAGCATGTTGATCAGCACGGAGAACGCCGACAGCCGAGCCGCACCGACGGGGTGTTCCCTTTGCGCGGCCCGGATTTCGCCGTAGTTGGCCTTGAGCTCGTCGAGCTCGCCTGGCTCGAACGAGCGGACCTGCCACGGCAAGGTGTACGCGGGGGAGCGCTGGAAGACGGTGAGGTGGCCTGCCTCCTTGGCGACGACCGGGATCAATTGCACACCGGTGGAACCGGTTCCGATGACGCCGACGCGCTTGCCGGTGAAGTCGAAGCCTTCGTCGGGCCAGCGGCTGGTGTACAGCGACGGGCCCGCGAACGTGTTCATGCCCTCGATGTCGGGTTCGATTGGCACCGACAGGATGCCCGACGCCGCGACGACGAATGGGGCGACGAACGTCTCGCCTCCTTCGGCCTCGAGCACCCACTGGGCCGCGTCTTCGTCGAATGTCATCGCGACGACGTGCGTGTGCAAGCGAATGTCGCGACGCAGATCGAGCCGGTCGGCGACGAAGTGGAGATAGGCCTCGATCTCGGGCTGGGCGGGCATCGACTCCGTCCAGACCCACTCCTGCTGGATGTCGTCGGAGAAGCTGTACGAGTACTCGATGCTCTCGATGTCGCACCGTGCGCCGGGGTAGCGGTTGAACCGCCACGTGCCACCGATGTCGTCGGCCTTCTCCAGCACGCACGTCCGCAGGCCGCGCGCACGGAGCTCGTGCAGCATGTAGAGGCCGGAGAACCCGGCGCCGATGATCACTGCGTCGAACCGGGTGTCGCCGTCGACAGCCGCCATATCGTCCTCCTTGGAACTGGCTGCCTACCTTACCGAAAGCCATACAGTAGGGACCAGTATTCGGGCGTCGGAGTACCGTAGTCCAGGTGAAAGGCCCGCTCGGGATCACGCTGTGCGCGCACGCCGCCGTAGCGATGGCGTCGTTGGCACTAGCTGCCCCGGCGACGGCCGATGACTGCGTGGACGGCTATCTCGCACGGTGTTCGGGTCCCGGTGTGTCCAGCCCTCGCGTCACGGGTCCGGCGGGCCAGGTGCCGACCGTGCAGGGGGTGCCGTGCACGGGGCGACACCTCGGCGTGTGCATCGCCTTGACGCAGGGCCGCGGTGATTTCGGTGTCTATGCGAGGGGGCCTTCGATGGCGCCTGACTCGACCGTCCGACGTCCGTAGCTTCGGTCAACCGGACAGCGCGGTGACGGAGTCCAGGTCGGCAACATGCTGTGAGAGCCGCTCGATCGCCGCCAGGGTGTAGTCCCGGGGCTGTAATTCTGGCTCAAACCTGCTGCCGCCCAGGGTGAACAATCCGAACACCCAGCCGTGCATCGACTGTTGCCGGTACGCCAGCCATGCCTCGTCGAAGGAAGGAGGGTTGTGCACACCGCCGTCACGGAGCTGCTCGAGGTAGGACCGGAGCAAGCCTTCCTCCCAGTGTCGGCGGTCGTCGGTGGCGAGGGCTCCGCCGAGCGCGTACGAGTAGTCGAGTGCCCAGTTGCCCCGAGCCACGCACTGCCAGTCGTAGAGGCCCATGCGCCCACTTTCGTCGCGCAGCCAGTTGCCGAGATGCAGGTCCTGATGCAGCAAGGTGGTTGGTCCACCGCGGTGGAGGCTGAGCGATTGCATGAATGCTCTGTAGACGTCGTTCCGTCGGCTGTACAAGGAGCTGGGCACGATGTCCTTGGCACGTTCGAGGCCAGTCAGTGTTCGCTTTTCGAATCCCACCCTGCGATTCAAGTTCTCTTGCCACTCGAGTGCCGGACGCAGTCGCTTGAGATCTCCGTTCATCCGCGGGCTGTCCCATAGCGCACTGTGATAGGCCGCCATTTCGGACACCATGTCTTCGGCGTCGTCGCGGGTGACTGGGTTCTTGAGCGGATCGGGGAACGTCCAGCCGCGGGTGGTGAGATCTTCTAGCAGTACGAGCGAGCGATGCGACTTCGCGTCGTAGCCGGAGTAGTAGGCGTTTGGGCTTCGCAGCTTGAGATCTGGTCGCGCGAGGTTGTAGAACACCGATTCGCCTTCGGCGATGCCGGTGATTCCCAGAAGCATCCGCGACCCGAAGGTCGCAGTGGACTTCGAAAAGAGCCGCTCTGGCAATCCCGCCTCGCGACCCGCGGCGTTGTACTCGACCGTTATCGCTCGACGAGCGCTGGTGCCATCGCTGCCACCCGCAACCGAGACGTCGACGACTTGGGCGCCGGGGATGTTCGAGCAGAGGGCCGAGGTGAGCCACTGCGGTGTGATCGACTCGGCAGACGGCGGCACCGTCTTGGCGCTGACTGGCACCGGACTAGTTCCAATACCGTTCAGTTAAGACTACATGGGTGTAGTTTGTAGTGCATGCCTCGTGCGGGTTGGCGTAAGCCGGAGTCGGATCGTCGGTTGTCGGATTTGGTGTCGGTGGGGG
>NZ_JAPZKZ010000019.1:0-77550 GCF_033804605.1 Mycobacterium sp. RTGN6 | reverse complement strand
TGCAGCGGGTCCTCCGACAACGCCAAACCCAATACCTCTGGACCAAAACTGGTCCACTCGTTGGCATCTGGTGACTCCACCCGCAAATAACCAAGCGAAGTGATCTTCAAGATGACTCCTCGATGTTGGGGACGACACCGCTTCTCACGGCGCCATCAATAGCAATGGAAGCGGTGCACTCAGAGCACGTCGGGCGGGGTGGTCAGTTCCCGCATCTCGCTCCAGTCCGCGCCAGACATCCACTGCTGCCACGCGTGGTAGTTCCACAGCTGACCGTGCTCGTTGATGCTGGCCTGGATGTAGGGCGGGTCCAGAGAATCGTCGTCGCGCACGACCTTGCCGCAACCTAGGTTCATCTTCAGCAGCTGCGGAATCTTGCCGCTGGCTTGTCCGTGGGTTTGCATGGTGGCCTGGACCCAGTTCTCGCCGTCATCCTGCTCGGCCAAACCGCCCGGCCCGAAGGTAATGACCGCCTGCTGAACTGCCGCGGCCCGTTGTTCGGCGCTAGCGTCGCGGCGCACGAACGTGAACCACCAGAACTCGGTTTCCTCCGGCCCGCGCGGTATGCGCAGGGAAACCTGGTTGATCCAGGGCACGACCCACATGGTCGGAAAGATGCTCGCGTGACCGGCCGACCGTCTTCCCATCGGCCCGAACAGTTCCTGCATCTGCGGGGTGTCCCGCCACGAGTTGTCGATCCGCCCGCCCATGTCTCCCACCGCGTCGATCGTCCTACCCGAAATCGCATGACCGAAGTGGTCGATGAACACCAATTCCCGCCCCGCGGTGCTGTCCACCAGTTCCATCGGTGAGCCGTCGGGGGTCTCTACCCCCGTGGTATCCACTTTGCGATCACCTGCCGTCAAGTCGGGCAGCGGCGGCAGGATGCCGCTGCGAAACGCCGACAGGTGGGTGATTTGGGGGTGGTACATGTCAAAGAGGTTGTCCACGGCGAACTTCCAGTTGCACGGGATGACGAACTTCTGGATACCGGGAACCACCTCCATATCGGCTTGGGCTGCGATCAAGGCCAGGCCGAGGCGGCCGGTCCGGCCAAGGAATTCCTGCAGCGGCGGGGCCTCGGGATCGGCGGTGGCGAACACGAAACCCATGAACGTGTCCAACTGAGCCACCTCACGCAACCCGTTGGCGGCAGTGTCGAGGTCGTTGTGATAGAGCTCGGCAAGCCCCGGCACCCCCACCAAATCACCCGAAATGTCATACGTCCACCCGTGATAGGTGCACATGAAGTTGCGGGCGTTGCCCTCCTCGGCCCGACACACCGCATTACCGCGATGCAGACAGGTATTCAGCAGCGCCTTGATGCTGCCGTCCTTCTGACGAACGACCAACACATTGTCGCGACCCATCGGGGCCTCGAAGAAGTCCCCCTTCTTGCGGATCTGCGACTCGTGACACAAGAACAGCCAACTCCGCGCGAAGATCATCTGCATCTCCTGCTCGAAGATCTCCGAGCCCTTGAAGATGCTCCGATCGAGCTCGCCCCGCTCCAGCGAAACCAACTCCTGCAGCTTCTCGACAGCGATGGCCATGATGTTCTCCTTACGTTCCAGTTCCCACTAGCCGTGGAGCCCGCCGGACGCGGACCGAACCGCACGGCCGACAAAACCGCCGGAGTCGGCTGGGCTGCAAGTTGCGGATCGGCGTTACAGCAAGGCATTTGACCTGCAATGTCTCGATTGTGTCGTCGCTCCGAGGATCACCGCGAGGACGCCGTTCCACCTCGTGGAACTCCTGCCCCCCGCCGGCGGGCGGCGGCCTCTAGCGTGACGGAACGCATAACTGAACAGACGCTGGCCTGGACCAACGGGGTGGCGTCATCCGACCTAGCCATACCAGCGGCTAAGAGTTGCGCACGTAAGTCGCCGGCGCCGGGGTCACTGGCCGCGTGCCCCGCGGACCATTGGGCGCGGCCGAAGATCCGTAGCAATTCCGATAGACCGCCGTCAGGTCCGATAGACCGCCGTCAGGACGGAGAACCCGTGAACACCACAACCCCCGACGACGCGATCCACCAGCTCAAGCGTGTCGTCGCCGTGCAATCGGCGTCCAGCGTCGCGGTAGCGGGAAGGGCAGCGTGAGGAAGCCCTCATCGGGCAGCGGCTACCGGCTCGCCGAGGTGGAAAAGGCGCTCCTGAGCCGCTGGCCCGAGCATCGACTCGACCCCACCCTGGAGCGAATTTCTGCGGTGATGGAGCTGCTGGGCAACCCACAACGGCGCATCCCCGCGATCCATGTGACGGGCACGAACGGCAAGACGACGACAGCCCGGATCGCCGACGAACTCCTGCGCTCGACCGGCCGCAAAGTCGGCCGATATACCAGCCCCCACTTGACATCGATCCGCGAACGCATCGTCATCGACGGCTCACCGATCGACGCTGATGCCTTCGTCGCGGTCTACGACGAGGTGTTGCCGGCCGTCGAGAAGGTGGATCAGGCCGGCCCAGTATCGGCGACGTTCTTCGAGACCGTCACGGCGATGGCCCTCGTCTCCTTCGCACGCGCATGTGTCGACGCAGCCGTAATCGAGGTCGGGATGGGCGGCAGCTGGGACGCGACCAACGTCGTGGACGGGCGGGTTGCCGTCATTGCGCCGATCTCAATTGACCACACGGAGTACCTCGGACCCGACGAGGTAACGATCGCCACCGAGAAGGCAGGCATCATCAAGTTCGGGGCCACCGTCGTGCTCGCCAGCCAGCTTCCCGAAGCCGAGCATGTGCTGCGGGAACGCGCCGCCAACGTGGGTGCCAAGCTACAGTGCGCATCCGATACCGTCCGCCGGATCACCCGGACCACAGGACCCACCGGACAGCGCCTACATCTGCACGGCACGACCCATAGCTACCCTGGGCTCTTCCTGCCGCTGCTGGGCGAACACCAGGCGGACAACACCGAGTTGGCCCTTGCTGCCGTGGAGGCCTTCCTCGAGGCGGACGGGTCATCGCTCGAACCGGCGGCCGCCCGACGCGCACTCGGCCGCGTCTCGGCACCCGGCAGACTCGAAAAGCTGTGGGACACCCCGCCGGTCGTAGTCGACGCCTCCCACAACCCCGCCGGGACGGCGGCCAGCGTGGCCGGACTTCGGGAGGCGCTGTCCCCGTCGCGCCTCGTCGTCGTTCTGGCGATGCTCGAGGGCAAGGACGCCCGCGGCATCCTCGAGGCCCTGTCCGACGCGTCGATTGTCGTCGTCACCGAGAATGAATCACCCCGACGGCGGGCGGCCGGACTGGTTGCGGAGACGGCGCGAGACGTCCTGGGACCCGATCGGGTGCTCGTCGAACCCCGGATGGACGCCGCGATCACCAAGGCGTTGAGTATCGCGGAACCTCGCCACCCCGACGATCACCCGGTCGTACTCGTCACCGGAAGCGTGGTCACCGCCGGCCAAGCCCGCTCGGTCCTGCTCGGATGACCAACGTCCGAGCTGACTCCCGACGGTCCGCTGCAGACGTCGATCGAAGCTGCAAGACACCGCGGTCACCGCGGGAAAGAGAATTGCTTACTGTCACAGGGCGGCAGTGGTACTGGCTGCCTTGATCGAAGGCATCCGCCAGGTAGCGGTGCCCCCCGCGACCGGCAGACTGCGGGGTGACTTGCTACGCCTTGGCGAACTCATATGCGACCAGGCCCGCCAGCACTCCACCACCATCCGCGCAGTGCTCTTCGAGGTGTCCCGCGACCCCGCGCTGCGCGACGCGATGCAGCACTTGTTCCTCGATCAGCGGACTTTTGATCGAGATGGTCCTGCAAGAGGCAGTCGAACGCGGCGAGCTCGACGACGCCGCGATCTGCGACGAACTCTGGGATTTGATGCCCGGTTATCTGGTCTTCCGGTCGATCTTCACGAACCGTCGCCCAAACCGTGCTGACGCTCATCGACGATGTCATCATCCCCAGCCTCACTCGACCCACCGCATAACACGCGCTAACTCGGCGCCGAGCCCGCCGCCGCCGCGGCGCATGCGCGAAGGGTCGCTGACCGGGATATCAGACTTCAACCAGACCACGTCAGCGCCGATTACGCGAGCGACGCGGCCGGAACTCGGCGGATTCGAAGAGTTCGGCAGGCAGCTGCAGTTCCTCATTGGCACCTCGATGAGCATGCTGCTCGGCGTCATCCCGGGCACCGAGGACCCCGAGGTCGCGCGACGCTATCTCGAAGTGTTCGTGCTCCCGGCCCTCGTCGCCGACCCTCCCCCACCACGGGACGTCTTCAGCGACGGCCGCTAGTCGAGGGCCTCGCTCATCGGTGGGTTGCGATGATCCGTCTGGCCGCTTCGACACCCGACGCGCGGCGGCGCGCGACCGTACCGGGGTCGTCCGTCATCGCACGAGGGTCTGGCGAGTTCGCCCAGGCCATGGCGATGCCGAGCAATAGGGCAATCAGGTCGGCGGGTTCCCACACCCGGTCCACGTGCCCAGCCGCCTGGGCGGCTTCAATCGCGGCGATGGTACCGGCGAACACGGGTTCACCATCGGCATGGGGTTCGTCGAGGGGAAAGCCTTCCAGGCGTGCCCACGTGATCATGCGCAGGTGCTCGGGGTGGTCGCGGGCCACGTCGTAGACGTCGCCGACGAAGTCGGGAACAGTCCCGCGGCGCAGGCCGATCGCCCGGAAGAACTCGGCACTGTCGGCCGCCAACACCTCGCGAAACAGGGTTTCCTTGTCGCTGAAGTGCGCGTAGAGGCGCTCCTTGCTGGCCTGGGCGGTGCGGGCGATGCGATCGATCCGGGCCCCAGCCAATCCGTACTGGGCGAACTCGGCCCGGGCGGCTGCCAGGATCACGTCACGAAGCTCGGTCGTACTTCTCACAGCAAGATCATATGCCAAACGAACTCGTTCGTTCGGTAGGCTGGAACCTGCCAAATGAAGGAGGCTCAACAGGCATGACTACGGCGAGCACTGATGTGATCATGAATCCACCGGGGCGGGTCCAGGCGTTGCGCCGTGTCGTCGAGACCGTCGCCGACGGGGTCGCACCGCTCGTCGACATGTACCGCCCCTATGTGGACGGGCTACCCAACTTGCCCCACGATGGCCGATTCCTGTTGGTCGGCAACCACACCCAGTCTGGCGCCGAGGCGCTGTTGATCCCCTTGCTCGCGCGGCGCGCGATAGACCGCCGGGTGCGTCCCCTTGCCGACCGGAACTTCGGGCGTATGGGCGGCCTGCCCGGCGACCTACTCGCCGCCGTCGGCGCCGTGGTCGGAGCCCCCGAGACCGCTCGCGAGTTGATGGTGCACGACGAGCCCATTCTGGTGTTCCCCGGTGGAGGCCGCGAGATTGCCAAGTTCAAGGGCGAGGAGTACCTGCTGCGTTGGCAGGGCCGAACCGGATTCGCCCGCTTGTCAGTCGAATACGGCTATCCAATCGTGCCCGCAGGGCTCGTCGGCGGCGATGACGTCTACCGCAGCCTGACGACGCGCGAGGGACGATGGGGGCGGCTGAGTCAACGCCTCACCGAAAGACTGTCCGGCCGTTCCGACATGGCGATGCCGCTGATGCGTGGGATCGGCCCCACCCTCATTCCCCGGCCGCAGCGGATGTATCTGCGCTTCGGCAACCCCATCGACACAGCCAAACCCGCACGGGTCGCCGAAGACAAGTGGGTGGCCACGGTCAAGGACAAGACTCAGCAATCACTCGAGCAGATCCTGGCCGACCTCCTCGAGATCCGCAGCAGCGACCCCTACCGTGAGCTGAACCCATTCGCCTGGCGCAATGCCACCATGCCGTCCAATTGAGCGGCGACAGCCTGACGAGTCGAATGAGCAACCCGCCCGGTCAGTGTTCGATGGCGGCCATGTTGCCTTCGTCGTGGCGTTCGCCTGCGGCGGGGGTGAGGTTGTTGAGCCGCTCGAGCTGTTCGACGGTGAGTGCAACGCCATCGGCAGCGGTGTTCTCCTCGACGCGGGCGACCCGCTTGGTGCCGGGGATCGGGGCGATGTCGTCGCCCTGCGCAAGCAGCCAGGCCAGCGCAATCTGCGCCGGGGTGGCGCCTGCCTCGACGGCCACGGCCGCCACCTCGTCGACGATGCGCAGGTTGCGCTGAAAGTTCTCGCCGACGAAGCGCGGATTGGTCTTGCGCCAGTCGTCGTCGGAAATATCGGCGGCGGAACGGATTTCGCCGGTCAGGAAGCCGTGACCCAGCGGCGAATAGGGCACGAAACCGACGCCCAGCTCGCGGAGCAGCGGCAGCAATTCAGCCTCCACGTCGCGCGTCCACAGCGAGTACTCCGTCTGAAGCGCGGTGATCGGATGCACGGCATGGGCGCGTCGGATTGTGTCGACCCCGGCCTCGGACAGTCCGATGTGACGAACCTTGCCCTCGGCGACTAGCTCGGCCACAGCGCCGACGGTGTCCTCGATCGGGGTGTTCGGGTCGACCCGGTGCTGGTAGTACAGGTCGATGTGATCGATGTCGAGGCGTCTTAGCGAGCCCTCCACTGCGGCACGGACGTTCGCGGGGCTGCTGTCAACCACACCTGGCCCGCCCCCGGAGTGCGACACCAGTCCGAACTTCGTCGCCACCACCACCTGGTCGCGGCGACCCTTGATCGCCCGGCCGACCAACTCCTCGTTGACGAAGGGGCCGTAGATCTCAGCGGTGTCGAGGTGGGTGACGCCCAAGTCGAGTGCCCGGTGGATGGTGCGGATCGACTCGGCCTCGCTGCCCTCCCCCGTGTTGTAGTAGCCGGACATCGACATCGCGCCGAGCCCGATCCGGGAGACGTCCAGCTTGCCTAGCGTGATGTGCTTCATCAGTAACTCCACTTCTTGATTTCTTTTTGATTCCACGCGATTTCGGGCCTGAAGTCGGGTCATTCGACAATCTGCATGTTGGCTTCATCCATGCGCGCACCGTGCACCGTGATCTTGGCGAAGTCGCTGTCGAGCTCCTGAAGGTCCGCAGGCGTCAGCGCAACGCTGAGTGCGCCTAGGTTTTCGGTGAGGTGATCGATGTTGCGTGTGCCGGGGATCGGAACGATGAACGGCTTCCGCGCCAGTAGCCAGGCCAGTGCGAGCTGGGCAGGTGTGGCGTCCTTCTTCTCTGCGAACCGGTTCATCAGGTCAACGACCGGCATGTTCGCCGCCAAGGCTTCCGGGGTGAACCGCGGGAATCGAGCTCGCAGGTCGGTTTGCGGGTCGAACCTGGCGCGGGCATCGATCGTCCCGGTCAGATAACCCTGTCCGAGTGGGCTCCACGGCACGAAGCCGATGCCCAACTCCTCGCAGGTGTCGAGGACGCCGTTTCGCTCGGGATCGCGTGTCCACACGGAGTATTCGCTCTGCACTGCGGCCACGGGTTGAACGGCGTGCGCGCGACGGATGGTGCGTGCGCTCGCCTCGGACAGACCGAAGTGCAGCACCTTGCCCGCGCTGATGAGCTCCTTGATGGCACCGGCCACGTCCTCGATCGGCACCGTCGGATCGACTCGGTGTTGGTAGTAGAGGTCGATGCGGTCGGTGCGCAGTCGCTGCAGCGACCCCTCGACCACCCGCTTGATGTGCTCGGGTCGACTCAGTGGGGCACCGCTACCTTCGACGTCGAACCCGAACTTGGTGGCGATGACGACGTCGTCGCGGAAGGGCGAGAGCGCTTCTCCGACAAGCTCTTCACTCGTGTGCGGGCCGTACACCTCGGCGGTATCGAAGAACGTCACACCCCTGTCATGCGCCGTGCGAATGGTTCGGACGCCTTGGGTTCGGTCCGCGGGGGGTCCGTAGTTGGCGCTGATGCTCATGCACCCGGCACCGAGTTCCGAGACGTCCAGCGCTCCGAGTTTCCGTGTTGGCAGCGAGGTGTCGCTCCGGTTCTCGACTTCCTGAGCTCGCGGCGAGCAGGCGGCCAACACCGGGAATCCGACCGCCAACCCCGCACTGACAAGAGCGGCTCGCGCCACGAGGTCGCGGCGACTGATTCCACGGACGTCGTATTCAGTCATTTCGTTTGCCTCCTTCGTGGCCTGAACCCAGGAAACGCCGTCGGCGGGGAAGGTGACAGTGCCTGGATACCCATGTAATGGCAGACCACCCCTACCGTCGAACGGCGGACGTAGCCTGGCGACGTGGACAGCAGCGACGAGATTCGCGAGTTCCTCGCCACCCGGCGGGCCAGGATCACGCCGCAGCAGGCCGGCCTGGCCACCTACGGCAGGCGGCGCGTCCCCGGCCTGCGTCGCGAGGAAGTAGCGATGCTCGCCGGGGTGAGCACCGACTACTACGCCCGTCTGGAGCGAGGAAACCTGACCGGCGTCTCCGATGGCGTGCTCGAGGCGCTTGCCCGCGCGCTGCGCCTCGACGAGGCCGAACGCGCACACCTACACGATTTGGCTCGCTCCGCCAACACCACGCCACGGACCCGCCGGCGCCCCGCTCCCAAACAACAGATCCGGCCCGTCGTGCAGCGCATCCTCGACGGAATGACCACGATGCCGGCGATCGTGCTCAACGCACGGCTCGACCTGCTGGCTGCCAACCGGCTCGCGATCGCCCTGTACTCGCTGGCGTACGACGACCCATCGCGGCCCGTGAACCTCGCCAGGTTCTGCTTCCTCAACCCCCACGCCACCACGCTCTACCCGCACTGGGACGACGCTGCGGACAGCACCGTCGCGATGCTGCGCATCGAAGCGGGCCGCAACCCCTACGACCGCGACCTATCCGACCTCATCGGCGAGTTGTCCACTCGCAGTGAGACCTTCCGCAACCGGTGGGCTGCCCACAATGTGGTCCTGCACCGGGCGGGTGCCAAACGGTTCCATCACCCCGTGGTCGGCGACCTCAGCCTCGCCTACGAGGTGATGGAGCTCGCGGCCGACACTGGTCTGACCCTCACCGCCTACAGCCCCGAACCCGATAGCCCATCGGCGGACGGACTGGCCCTGCTCACCAGCTGGGCCGCCACCCTCGATCAGACCAACCAGGAACAACGGCCTATCCGAGAGATCGATAAGACTTAGGAGAGTCAGCATGCTTGCTGCGTGGTACGACGGTCAGGGCTCGGCCGGTGAGGTGCTGCATGTCGGCGATCTAACCGACCCGCAGCCCGGTCCGGGCGAGGTCCGCGTCCGCGTCCACCTTTCAGGGGTCAACCCGGGCGACACCAAGAAGCGCCGCGGATGGCTCGGCTCATCCATGCCATTCCCGCGCGTCATCCCCCACAGCGATGCGGCAGGTGTCATCGACACCGTCGGCGACGCGGTCGACAAGAGCCGTGTGGGACAACGGGTGTGGGTCTACGGTGCGCAGTCCTACCGACCCTTCGGCACGGCCGCCCAGTTCACTGTGATCCCCGAACACCTGGCGGTGCCGCTGCCAGACAACGTCGGCGACGACGTCGGAGCGGCCCTTGGCATTCCCGGTATCACCGCTCACCGCGCCGTCTTCAGCGACGGGCCAGTCGACGGCAAGACGCTGCTCGTACACGGAGTGCTCGGCGGCGTCAGCTCCCTAGCCGCCCAACTCGCCCGCTGGGGCGGAGCAACGGTGATCGCAACGGTGACTCGTAGCAGCGACCTCGCCCGTGTCGATCCCGCGGTGGTAGCGCACGCCGTAGCCCTCGATCAATCCGATCCGGCCGCCGCGATCCGCGAGTTCGCACCCAAAGGGGTGGACCGTATCGTCGAAGTGGCCTTCTCTGACAACGCAGACCTCGATGCCGCGGTCGTCGCCAACGACTCTGTCATCGCCGCCTACGCCTCTCGCGCCGATAGGCCCGAAATCCCCTTCTGGCCGCTGCTTTTCGACAATGTGACCATCCGGCTGCTAGGCAGCGACGACTTCCCCGCCGACGCCAAGCACGAGGCCGCACGCGACCTCACCAGTGCAGCGGCGGGCGGCGTACTGCACATCGAGGTCGACCAGCAATACCCCCTACACCGGATTGCCGACGCTCACGATCATGTCGATGCCGGCGCTCGCGGTCGCGTCCTCGTCGACATCCCGCAATAGCGAACGCGGGCCGGACGACTCACGCCTGTAGCCCACGACAGCCGCGCAGTCGCAGAGATCTCTCGCCATCACGTACTGACGCTGCACAAGACGATGTTCGTCGGCTTCGGTAGTGCCGCCGCCCCCTCACCGGACTAGCAGCTGGTCGTCGTGATTCCGAGCTCGCTCAGCCGGGCGTGGTAGGCCTCGACGCTGGCCAGTTTGATGTCCTCATATCCCCGCACCATGTCCGCCAGGCCTGCCACTTCCACTGCCCGGTCGTAATTGGTCGCGTCTAGCTCGGCAGCGAGCCGCGTCACGACATCGGCGTAGCCGGTGACCAAGCTGCGCTCGACCGTCCGGACGTGCGCGTAGCCGAACGGGTCGAACTTCGTGCCGCGCAGTCGCTTTCCCTTGGCGAGAATGCGCAAGGCGACGTGGCTTCGTGGACCGAGGCCGATCTTCTTCTTCCGCCCCATCGCGCGCAGCACGGGCGGGTGAAGCTTGTAGGTCAGCTGCTCCCCGGCCGGGACCTCGGACTTCACGTACGACAGGAACTGCGGGTCGGTCAGCAGCCGCGCCACTTCATACTCGTCCTTGTACGCGGTGAACTTGTAGAGCCCCTTCGCGACGGCCTCACTGAACTCGGTGCGATCGCCCACCGCACGCTCAGCGGTCCAGATCGACTGCAGCAGCGTCACGTATCGGCGCGCGACCTTCTCACTCTGGAACTGAACGAGGTTCGCAGCCCGTCGTGAGATGAGGTCGCCGACCTGCCCGGAGAACGCCGTGCCTTCCAGGACGCGTGCAGGCGGCGGTGGTGGCTGCCGGTCGCGCGCGGGTGAGACCACGTCGTCGAAGCGGGCCGGGTCGGCGATGGCGACACGTCCCCAGCGGAAGGCGGCAACGTTGGCCTTTACGGCAACGCCGTTGAGCTCGATGGCCTCTTCGATCGACGCCGCCGGAAGCCGCAGTGCCCCAGTCTGATAGGCAGCCCCGACGAGCAGGAAGTTGGCTGCTGCCGTGCTGCCGAACAGGTTCTGGGCGGCGGCCAGGGCATCGAATGAGTGCACGGTGCGTGACACCTGGCCTAGGCGGTTGAGCAGGTATGCCGTTTCGGGGTACGCGATCGTCTTGTCGTAGACCATGTCACCGGTCGGCGTCTTGCTGGTCGACACGACCGAGATCGTCTTGACGGGATCGCCATATCCGAGGTTCTTGGTGTCGGCGGCCGCCAGCAGATCGAAGGCCACGATGCAGTCGGCACTGCCGGGGGTGAGCCGGTTGGACGGATCCAGCTTGCCTGCAGTGAATCTCAGGTGCGACACGACAGGCCCGGCCTTCTGACTCAGCCCGATCTGATCGAGGCTTTCGACGTCGTAGCCGGCACGCAACGCCGCCGTGGCGAGCACCTGGTTCACCGTGACGATGCCGGTGCCGCCGATTCCGGCGAAGAAGACGTTGTGGGTCGAGGTGACCGGCTCGACGTCGACGTCGGGCAATACCGGAGGCTCGGGGGCCGACGGCGTGCGCGGCTTCATGCCGGGCTGCACCTCGACGGTGACGAACGACGGGCAGTCGCCGTCGAGACAGCTGTAGTCGGTATTGCAGGAGGCCTGGTCGATCCGCGTCTTGCGGCCGAACTCGGTGTCCACCGGCTGCACCGACAGGCAGTTGGACTTGACGCCACAGTCTCCGCAGCCCTCGCACACGGCTTCGTTGATGAGCACCCGGGTGGTGCGGGTGGGCAGTGTGCCGCGTTTGCGTTGCCGACGCGCATCGGCTGCGCAGTGCTGGTCGTAGATCAGGACCGTCACGCCCTTGACGTCGCGCAATCTCTTCTGGGCGTCGTCGAGTCGGTCGCGGTGCCAGAGGACCGTGCCCTTGGCGAGCGCACGCTTGTCGTGCCGGTGGGGTTCGTCGGCGCAGATGATGATCTGTTTGACGCCCTCGGCGACCAACTTGTGGGTCAGCTTTGCGACGGTCAGTGCGCCCTCGGCGTCCTGGGCGCCGGTCATCGCCACGACCTCGTTGTAGAGCAGCTTGTAGGTGATGTTCACGCCGGCCGCGACGCAGGCCTGTAGCGCGAGTTGGCCGGAGTGAAAGAAGGTTCCGTCGCCGATGTTCTGAAACAGGTGCGGCACGTCCGTGAACGGGGCCTGCCCGATCCATTGACTGCCCTCACCGCCCATCTGGGTGAGTCCCGTGACGGCGCTGTCCGTGCGGCCCGACATCGTCACCATTGTGTGGCAGCCGATTCCGCCGCCGGCCAGCGATCCTTCGGGCACTGCGGTCGAGCGATTGTGCGGACAGCCACTACAGAAGTACGCGGCACGTTTCGCGGGAAGGACTTCCAACGCCAATGCGGGAAGCGGCGGCTTCTTGAGTTCCAGTCGATCAGCCAGTTGAGCACTGAGCACGCGCCGCAGCGGCGCCAGCAGACGTCCTGCGGTGAGTTCGCCACCTGCGGGGATGAGTAACCGACCCGTGGCATCCTTCTTCCCGATGATCCGCGGCGCACCGGCTCTGCCGTAAAGGATTTCGCGCACCTGGGTCTCGACGAATGCGGTCTTGTCCTCGACGACGAGGATCTCCTCGAGCCCCTCGGCGAATGTCCCGACGGTGTCAGGCCCCAGGGGGGTGGGCATGCCGATGCGCAGCAGCCTGACACCTGCGCGATGGAGCGCGACGTCGTCGGCGCCCAGATCGGTCAGCGCCTGTCGCACGGAGTCGAAAGTCGTTCCCGTGGCCGCGATGCCGAAGGTTGCGTGGGGTGGATCGAGCTCGATGACGTCCAGTCCGTTGGCGGTACCGTAGGCGCGCACGACCTCGGCACGGGGTCCGTAGAGGTCGGCCTCGGCGTCGAGGCTGTCGGTGGGCGCGGCCATCGGCCGCTGGCGGTAGCCGAACGTCCGCCCTTCCCACTGTATTTGGGGAACGACGATGTCAGTGTGGACGTCGCTGCCGTCGACGGACCACGCGCCGTCGGCGACGTCGGCGACGATCTTGAGCGCCACCACACATCCCGAGGCACGCGACATCGCCACACCGTGCATTGCCATCGTCACGATCTCGCGGGCGTTGCGCGGGAACAGAACCGGGATTCCGAGAGCGGCCAACGAACGCTCGCTGACGGCAGGCACGGTGGACGACTTGGAGGCTGGGTCGTCGCCGACCAAGAGCAGCATCCCGCCGCGCGGGTTGGCGCCGTACATGTTGGCGTGCCGGAGGGCGTCAGTCGCCCGGTCCAAGCCGGGCCCCTTGCCGTACCAGACTCCAACGACTCCATCGTGCGTGGCGGTGCCCATGGGTAGATCGGCTTGACTGCCCCACACCGAGGTCGCCGCCAACTCCTCGTTGAGGCCGGGGACGAAGGTGATGTCGTGTGCCGCAAGAACCTCGGGCATCGCTGCGAGCATCCGGTCGACACCACCGAGCGGGCTGCCCTGATATCCCGAGACGAACGTCGCCACCCGCAGGCCGGCACGCGCGTCGCGCTCGTGCTGTTCGACGAGTGCGCGGGCGATGGCCTGCACCCCGGTGAGCACCACTGGACCGGATCCCGTGCGGTAGCGATCGCCCAGTTCGTAGGGCTGACGATCGGGCGTGCGGATATCGAGAGCTGTCATCGGGTCTCACCACCTCGGCGCTGAATGGGCTGCCTGCCACTACTAGGGAACCAGCGGTATACAACTTGAGCAAGCGACCATGCCTCCATTGAGCATGTTGCCCAAAATTGGACCAACGTGACGTGTGATACTGAGCGACATGACGAGGTTGGATCGCACCGATGCCCGACTACTGCTGGCGCTGTGCGACGCACCGCGCGCCACGGGCGTCCAACTGGCGACCAAGCTGAACCTTGCCCGGAACACCGTGCAGGCGCGGCTGGCTCGGTGGGATCAGGAGAAGGTGCTGGCGCCGATCGACCGCTGCGTGTCGCCCCGCGACCTCGGTTATCCGCTGAAGGCCTTCATCACCGCGGTGGTCGACCAACACCAACTGGAGGGCGTCATCGCCGCACTGGAGACCGTCGCTCAGGTCACTCAGGTCACCGGACTCTCGGGCGCGGCCGATCTGTTGATCGGCGTGGTGGCAACCGATGCCGACGACCTGTATCGCGTGGCCGGACTGGTTCTCGCGGTGCCCGGGGTGGTGCGCACGACGATGTCGATCGCGATGCACGAGGTCGTCGCCTACCGGACGCGACCACTGTTGGAGCAGCTGTCGCAACGGCAGTGACCGAATTGCACCGGCACGCCGCATGGAGTGCGACTCCCGCGGGCGCAGAGTCTCGGGAACTTCGCGAAAGCGCATGCGCAAGCGCTTGCGCGACTCTAGGCTGCTGCAGATCGCGCGGCGTGACGGGCGTCGCATCGGCACAAGGGAGTCCGCATGTTCGCACGGCGCAGCAGAAGCACGGCCACGGTCGGGGCGATTCTCATGGCAGGCTCGCTGGTTCTCGGTCTGACCGCCTGCGGCGGATCGGATTCGGACAGCATCAAGGTCGGACTGATCACCAAGACCGATTCGAACCCGTACTTCGTGAAGTTGCGTGAGGCCGCCCAGGCGCAGGCCGACAAGGACGGCGCCCAGCTGATCGCGCTGGCGGGTGCGTTCGACGGTGACAACGAGGGCCAGGTCTCGGCCATCGAGAACATGGTCAGCCAGGGCGTAAAGGGCATCCTGATCACCCCGAACTCCTCCACCGGAGTGCTCGACGCCATCAAGAAGGCGCGCGACGCCGGCGTCATCGTCATCGCTCTCGACACCGCGACCGACCCCGAAGACGCAGTCGACGCCACGTTCGCCACCGACAACAAGGCCGCCGGCGTCAGCCAGGGTAAATGGGTGAAAGCCGCACTCGCCGGCGCACCGGCTCAGGTCGTGATGCTGGACGGAACCCCGGGCGGAACCGTCGACACGTTCCGTCACGACGGATTCCTCGAGGGCTTCGGCATCACGAACGACTCGCCGGAGATCGTCGGCCGGGAGAACACCAACGGCGACCAGACCAAGGCGCAGACCGCCATGGAGAACATCCTCCAGCGCGCTCCGGGCATCAACGCGCTCTACACCATCAACGAGCCGGCGGCCGCCGGTGCGTACCAGGCGATCCAGTCGGCCAACCGCACCGCCCAGATCACCATCGGGTCGATCGACGGAAGCTGCACCGGCGTGGCGGATGTGAAGTCCGGGAAGATCGGCGCCACGGTCATGCAGTTCCCGGCGAAGATGGCCGAGCAAGGCGTGCAGGCCGTGGTCAAGTTCGCGAAGGACGGCACCAAGCCCAGCGGTTTCAACGACACCGGCTCGGAGCTCATCACGGACAAGCCGGTCCCCGGACTCCCATCGAAGGACACCGCCTGGGGCGAAAAGAACTGCTGGGGCACAGCTAGTTCATGACCACTGACGCTCCCGCGACCGCGACGCCATCGGTCTCGAGCCGATTCAACGCAGGCAACCTCCTGCGTGAACCGTTGCTCGGTCCGCTGGTGGCGCTGGTCATCGCCATCATCATCTTCAGCGCGGTCTCGAATTCGTTCCTCAATCCGCAGAACGTGTCGCTGATCCTGCAACAGTCGGTGGTCGTCGGCATTCTCGCCGTGGGCCAGACGTTGATCATCCTCACCTCCGGTATCGATCTCTCGATCGGCGCGGTCGCCGTCTTCGGGACCATCGTGATGGCGCAGAGCGCGGGGGCCAACGGGCCGGTCATGGCGCTCGGGTCGACGCTGCTGGTGTGCGTGTTGTTCGGTGCGATCAACGGCGGGCTCGTCACGGCGCTCCGACTGCCACCGTTCATCGTCACGCTGGGGACGTTCACCGCGATACAGGCGGCCACCCGACTGCTCGCGGGCTCCGAGACCTACCGAGTGCAGCCAGGACCTCTCACCTTCCTGGGCACGTCCTTTCGCATCGGATCGTTCTCGACCACGTACGGCGTGGTCGCGATGCTCCTGGTCTACGTCGTGACGTGGTACGCACTATCCCAAACCGCCTGGGGCAAGCACGTTTACGCCGTCGGTGGAAACCCACAGGCGTCGAACCTGTCGGGCATCAAGTCCGGGCGGGTGCTGTTGTCCGTCTACATCACGACGGGTGTGATCGCAGCCATCGCCGCATGGGCTGCTCTCGGTCGCATCCCGAACGCCGACCCGAACGCGTACCAGAACGCCAATCTCGAGTCGATCACCGCGGTGGTCATCGGCGGAACCAGTTTGTTCGGAGGGCGCGGAGGCGTCGGCGGAACTCTGGTCGGCACGTTGATCGTCGGCGTTCTTCGCAACGGTCTCACCCAGGCCGGCGTCGACAATCTCTACCAGAACATCGCGACCGGAGTCCTGGTGATCGTCGCGGTGGCAGTGGATCAGTTCGCACGCAGGAGATCACAATGACCGGCGCACCCGTTCTCGAGGCGCGCGGACTCGTCAAGAAGTACGGCCACGTCACGGCGATCAACGGCGCCGACTTCGAGCTCCGCGAAGGCGAGGTCCTCGCTGTCATCGGAGACAACGGTGCCGGGAAGACCAGTCTCATCAAGGCGTTGGCGGGCGCGGTGGTTCCGGACTCCGGTGAGATCCTGATGAACGGAACGCCCGTGTCGTTCAAGAACACCCGCGACGCCAGGGCCGCCGGCATCGAGACCGTGTACCAGGACCTCGCAGTCGTACAGGCTCTGGACATCGCGTCGAATCTGTACCTCGGACGCGAGGTACGGCGAAAGGGTATCGCGGGCAGCCTGTTTCGCCGACTAGACATGCCGAGAATGCGCGAGGAGGCGTCGCAGCACCTCGCGGACCTGAAGATCGGCATCAAGTCCGTGAACCAGGCCGTGGAGACGTTGTCCGGTGGGCAGCGTCAGGGTGTCGCGGTGGCGCGGGCTGCCGCGTTCGGCCGTGGCGTGATCATCATGGATGAGCCGACTGCTGCCCTCGGCGTGCGAGAGTCGGGACAGGTCATCGACTTGATTCGGTCGATCCGCGACCGCGGCATTCCCGTGGTGCTCATCAGCCACGACATGCCGCACGTGTTCGAGGTGGCCGACCGGATTCACATCCACCGACTCGGGCAACGTTCCGGCGTCGTCGATCCGAAGCAACGCTCGATGTCCGAGGTGGTGGCGCTCATGACCGGTGCGGAGGAGCCGACCGATGAGGAACGCGCCGGGCTCTGAGAAGGCCCCGCTCGGGGTCTTCGTCGGGTTGGCGACCCTCGACGTGATCCACCGAATCGCGAAACCGCCTGCCGTGAACCAGAAGATCACGTCGACCGCCCAATTCGTCGCTGCGGGCGGACCGGCCGCGAACGCGGCCGTCACCTTCGCAGGTCTGGGCGGTGACGCGATCCTCGTGACCGCGCTCGGAGATGATCCGATCACCGAACTGATCCGAGCCGACCTCGCTGCGTACGGCGTCAGCGTCGTCGACGCGGCGGCAGGCACCACGCGAGCGGTACCGGTGTCCGCCGTGTCGGTCGTCGAATCGACCGGTGACCGATCGGTCGTCTCCCTCGACGCGGTGAACTCCGACGCGTCGCCGCCGGGAGACCTCGCTGACCTCGTGGAGGATGCCGACGTGGTGCTCGTCGACGGACACCACCCGCTGATCGCTCGTCCTGCCGTCCGCCTTGCGGCGGCACGGGACACCACACTCGTCGTCGACGCCGGTCGATGGAAGCCGGTGATGAGCGACATCGTTCCGTACGCGACGGACATGGTGTGTTCCAACGATTTCCGGGTACCGGGCGCCGACGACCCGGAGTCCACCGCCGCAACGCTGGTCCGCAGCGGTGTGCGCACCGTAGTCACCACGCACGGCGGCGATCCCGTCGAGTGGTGGTCGGATGGCGAGTCAGGGTCCGTGCCGGTGGAACCGGTGGTGGTGGTCGACACCCTGGGCGCCGGCGATGCCTTCCACGGTGCGTATTCGTACTTCTCGACCCAGCTCGAGAGCAGTGTCGCCGAACGTATCGCTCGCTCCGTTCGCGTGGCGGCACTACGGTGTTCGGTGGTGGGGCCGCGGGCATGGCTGAGCGAACTACCCAGCCAACAGACCCGAAAGCGGGAACGGTGACCATCGAGCAAGACGTGCACGACGCCACACTGGACCAATTGGTCGAGTCGGCCATGGCGCTCGTCGTTCCCGGCGAACGCCGCATCCTTGGTCTCACCGGCGCTCCGGGGGCCGGGAAGTCCACCGTAGCCGAGCAACTCGTCAGCGCACTCGGTCCCGAAGTCGCCGTGCTCGTCCCCATGGACGGCTTTCATCTGGCCAACGAAGTCTTGATCGACCTCGGACGCCGGGACCGCAAGGGTGCGCACGACACGTTCGACGACGGCGGGTATGCACGGCTAATCGCGGCTTTGCGGGCGCAGCGCGTAGACGATCCAGTCGTGTATGCGCCGAGGTTCCGGCGCGAGATCGAGGAGTCGATCGGCTCGTCGATTCCCGTCCTCCCCATGGTGCCGCTGGTCGTCACCGAGGGCAATTACCTTCTGCTGGAATCCGATGCGTGGCCTGCGGCGCGAGCCTGCATCGACGAGGTGTGGTTCCTGGCCCCCGACACCGACGTTCGCCACGCTCGGCTGCTGCGCCGACACGAGGCGTACGGAAAGTCCCCGCAGGAGGCGGCGTTCTGGGCCCTCGGGCCCGACGAGCGCAATGCCCAACTGATCGAGTCGACGGCACGTCGCGCGGACCGAATCGTGCGGCTCCGGTGACCACGATGGGCGACGTCGCCCGCATCGCCGGCGTCTCCGCGTCCACCGTCTCGCACGTGCTCAACCGCACACGCAAGGTCGACACCGCCACGCGCTTGCGCGTCGAAGCAGCCATCGAGAAGACCGGGTACCGGCGCAACGTCGTCGCACGATCACTCGCGGCCGGGCGCACGCACACGGTCGGCCTCTCGATCTCCGTGTTGACTAATCCGTACTTCGGGAGTCTGGTTCACGCCGTGGAACGGGCCCTTTCGGATGCCGGGTACGTGCTGATCGTCGGGGATTCCCACGACGAGGTCGAGTCGGAGAAACGCGTCACGAACTCACTGCTGGACCGGCAGGTCGACGGGATGATCGTGGCGCCTGCAGCAGGCTCCGAGCGCGTCACCCTCCCCGTAATCACCCGCACTGGAACGCCTCTGGTGCTGATCGACCGCGGTGTCGACCTCGGCTGCGATCAGGTCGGCCCGGAGAACTTTTCGTCGGCACGGTCGTTGACCGAACACCTGCTCGACCTCGGGCATCGTCGGATCGCCGCCGTACGTGGCATTGCCGGGATCTCCTCCACCACCGAGAGATTCGATGGCTACCTCGCGGCGCTCGCAGACCGCGGCATCGCCGTCGACGCCGAGCTGGTCCTCGACGGCCACTCCAACACGGACGTGGCGGAGCGCGAAGTACACGCTCTGATGTCGGGTGAGAACCGCCCCACTGCACTGGTGTCCTTGAACAACTCCATGACCATCGGAACACTCAAGGCCCTGCGCAGTCTCGGCTTGTCGATTCCGGCCGACGTGGCACTCGTCTGTTACGACGACTTCGAATGGGCGGACCTCTTCGAACCCAAGCTCACCGCGGCGGCGCAGGACGTCGACACGATCGGCGCCACCGCGGTCGAATTGCTTCTGGGTCGTATTCGGCGAGAGGGTGGTGCGCCGCAACGAATTCGAGTGCCGACGACGTTCCACCACCGCAATTCGTGCGGATGTACTTAACGTTCACCGATAGGACTTTCGATCATGCCGATAGCCACCCCCGATCACTACGTTGCGATGCTCGATCGCGCCAAGGAGAGTGGGTTCGCGTATCCGGCCATCAACGTGACCAGTTCCCAGACACTCAACGCTGCCCTACAGGGGTTCGCCGAAGCGGACAGCGACGGCATCATCCAGGTGTCGCTGGGAACGGCACTCTATCTGTCCGGCAACACCGTTCAGGACCGCTTCGCGGGGTCGAAGGCGCTTGCGCTCTACGCGCACGAGGTCGCATCGCACTACTCGGTCACCGTGGCCCTGCACACCGATCACTGCCCCGCCGAGAACCTTGACGACTGGGTACGACCGTTGATCGCCGACGCCATCGAGCGTCGCGGCCGCGGCCTGGACCCGCTGTATCAATCGCACATGTGGGACGGGTCCGCGGTCCCTCTCGACGAGAACCTGCGCATCGCGGGAGGATTGCTTGAGTCGTCGGTGGAAGCGAACACGCTCCTCGAGATCGAGGTCGGCGTGATCGGTGGCGAGGAGGACGGCGTGTCCCACGAGATCAACGAACAGCTGTACTCCACTGTCGACGATGCGCGCGCCACCATCGAGGCACTGGGGACGGGCGAGCGTGGTCGGTACCTGACCGCGTTGACGTTCGGCAACGTGCACGGTGTCTACCACCCGGATTCGGTCCATCTGCGCCCGGAGATCCTCGAGGAGATTCAGACCGTCGTCGGCGGCGAGACCGGAAAGGCGAAGCCGTTCGACCTCGTCTTCCACGGTGGATCGGGATCGAGCGCCGAGGATATTGCGTCCGCCGTCGCGAGTGGTGTCGTCAAGATGAACGTCGACACCGACACCCAATACGCATTCACCCGGTCCATCGCCGGCCACATGCTCGGCAAGTACGACCAGGTGCTCAAGCTCGACGGAAGCTACGGCGACAAGAAGGCCTACGACCCGCGGTCGTGGGGTAAGCCGGCCGAGAACGCCATGGCGGCACGGGTTGTCGAGGCCGCGCAGATGCTGGGATCGGCCGGACGGGCAATGCGTTAAGCCGGTGGGGTTGGTGTCGGCCACCCCGACCGCCGTTAGTGTGCAGTCATGGACGCGCAAGAGCCGGGCCACGGCGCGGACGTGGGCAGTGGCATCGCTGCGTCTCTGCTGGCAAATGTGTCCGGCCTGGCTGACGACATGCTGACGTACTTGGTCGAGCGGATACCCGAAGCCAGCGGGGATACCGAACTTCGCGGCCTGACCCTTGGGTCGTGCTCGTCGAATCTCGAAGCGGCACTTTCGATGTTCCGTCATGGGATCGACGTAGCCGCTGCGGAGGCGCCGGTAACGGCGCTCGAACACGCGCGCGCAATGGCATCACGAGGGCACAGCGTCGATGTGATGCTGCGGTTCTACCGGTTGGGTCACGAGTACTTCACCGAGAAGCTCTCAGACTCGCTCACGGACTGGATCGACGACCCCACCGTCGCGCTGAGGACGTTCATCGATCTCGAGCGGTTCGCGTTTCGATACATCGACCGCATCTCGAGTCTGGTGGCTGCCGAGTACGTCGCCGAGCTCGACCGGCGCCAGAACCAGGCAAGAGCCGAGCGCGACGATGTCGTGCGGGCACTCCTCGCCGGCGAACGCGTCGACAATCCGCGGGCCGAACGTGTGCTCAGCCACCGGCTCACCGGTCGACAGATTGGTTTCGTGTGCTGGGCCGACGACCGCGGCGTCGACCTCGAGGGAGTCGCCAGACAGGTTGGTCGGTATCTCGGGGTGAGTCATTCACTCGTCGTGGCGGACGGCCCACTCGCAGTGTGGGGATGGGCATCGATCACGGGCGACGTGAGGACTGCTCTCACGGCCATGGCGACAGAGTTTCCCGGCGAACGCGAAAACGTTCACATCGCGGTGGGCTCGCCCCATCTGGGGGCTGCGGGCTTTCGCACCTCCCACCTGGAGGCGCTACGCGCTCGCCGGGTCATCGAACTGTCTGGGCGCGCGGCGCCGTCCATCACCGAGTTCAGCGACGTGGCGTTGGTGGATGCCATCTCGCGCGACCTGGATGCGGCGAGGGCCTTCGTTGCCGCCCAGCTCGGCGAACTCGCACGAGACGACGCGAAGGAGCGCGGCGAGCGCGCCGCACTCCTGGCCGTTCTGGACGCGCAAGGAAGTCTGACGGCCGCAGCACGCACCTTGGGAATCCACAAGAACACGGTCCTGCAAAGGGTGCGTCGAGCCGAAGAACGAAGGGGGCGGCCCGCAACGATCGAGGTCGCCGAACTGCACGCCGCCCTTCTCGCGTGCGACGTGCTGGGGGCCTCGGTGTTGCCCGAGTCATAGCCTCAATTGCTGGAGTCCGAGCGCGTCGAATGTGCTCGCAGCACATCACAGAGGGCTGGGAGGGTCTTGTTGACCGACACCGGCCGTTCGTAGGTTGGCAGCTCACCCCCAAGCGCGGAGGACTGCGATGTTGACTACGACTCAACCGTCCCGACCCCCAGCAGCGGCCTCGCGGCACGCCTTGCCTGATCCCGGCGAACAGGTTCCTACGCTGTCCTGGCCGATCGTCGGCATCTTCATATTCGCGGTTGCGCTCTTCGGCGCATCGACGTGGGCCGCCCTCACCGACACGTTGCCCGCGATCGCCACCGTCGCCGCGAGCGCTGCAGCGATCTTCGTTCTGTTCACGGTGTTGCACGACGCGTCGCATTACTCGATCAGCTCACATCGCTGGGTCAACGTCGCCTTCGGTCGCGTGGCGATGTTCTTCGTCTCGCCGCTGATCTCATTCGGGTCGTTCGCGTTCATCCATATCGAGCATCACCGCAACACCAATGATGGTGACGCCGATCCCGACCACTTCGTCAGCGCCGCGCCCTGGTGGCAGCTGCCCGTCCGCTTCCCGGCAATGGATCTGCCCTATATCGGTCTCCTGGTGCGCAATCTGCGCCGGCGCCCACGCGGCGAGATTCTCGAGACGGCGGCCTTGATGACCTTCTCGGTGGCGGTGATCGTGGCGGCGGCATTCACCGGACATCTGTGGACGCTCGCGCTGATCTATCTGATTCCCGAGCGGGTGGCGATGTTCGTGCTGGCTTGGTGGTTCGACTGGCTACCCCACCACGACCTGGAAGATACCCAACGCGAGAACCGCTATCGCGCGACCCGCAACCGCGTCGGCTCGGAGTGGATCCTGACGCCCCTGCTGCTGTCGCAGAACTATCACCTGGTCCACCACCTACACCCCTCCATCCCCTTCTACCGCTACGTCGCGGCCTGGCGACGCAACGAGGCCGCCTACCTCGAACGCGACTCGGCGATAAGCACTGTCTTCGGGCAGCAGCTCGACGCCCCGCAGTACCGCGAGTGGAAGCGGCTCAACGGCAAACTCGCTGCGCTGCTGCCGGTCCGGATGCCGCGTTCCTCCGTCGCGCGCCACGCCAACACCCACCCGATCTCCGTCAAAAGCGTCGAGCCCCTGACGCCCGGCAGCGTCAAAGTCACCTTCGACGTTCCCGATCACCTCAACGACCAGTTCCAATTCCAGGCAGGCCAACACCTGACCGTCAAACACCGCATCGGTGGCAAGGAGGTGCGACGAAACTACTCGATCTGCACCTCGGCCACATCGGGAGAATTGGCGATCGGCGTACGGCACATCGACGGCGGGATGTTCTCCACCTTCGCGGTCGAAACACTGCGAGCCGGTGACGTTCTGGATCTGATGACGCCAACGGGTAGCTTCGGCGCACCCCTTGATCCACTCGCTCGGCGCGACTATGTCGCGGTAGCGGCCGGCAGCGGCATCACGCCCATCCTGTCAATCATGCGCACCACCATGGAGATCGAGACCGAGAGCCGCTTCACCCTCTTCTACGGCAACCGAACCGCAGAGTCGACCATGTTCGCCACCGAACTCGATGAGCTCGAAGCTCGATATGCAGACCGGCTACGCATCTTCCACATCCGCTCCGCCGAGGCGCACCACCCCGCCGCGCTTCGCGGCCGCATCGACCCGGCGATGGTTCAACGGCTGCTCGCCAGCGACGCCACTTCGATCGACCGGTGGTACTTGTGCGGCCCAACCGATCTCGTCACGGCCATGCGCGACGACCTCGCGTCTGTTGGCGTGCCGACCGAACGGATACACCTCGAACTGTTCCGCGGCACAAAGCAACTCACACACCTCGATGACTACCCCAAGTCCGACGTGACGATCACGCTGTCCGGCACGGCTCAGACCGTGGGACTCGCCGCGGGTGAGACCGTCCTCGAATCCGCGCTGAAGAACAACATCGACGCCCCCTACGCCTGTCTTGGCGGCGCGTGTGGCACGTGCAAAGCCAGAATCACAACGGGCGCAGTATCGATGGAGCAGAACTTTGCTCTCAATACAGCCGAGCTAGAGGCCGGCTTCATACTGACGTGTCAATCCCATCCCACCACCCAGGCTGTCGCAGTCGACTACGACAGCTGAGCACCACCTGCCGGCGCATGGCGTATTCACGAAACCCGTTGTCGCGGCTTACGATGCAGGGGGCACAACAGGGGGAACGAAGTCGAACGTCATTCCGAGCAGCCACACCAGCGCCAGGACCACCGGCAGGTGGAAGATGAACTGCAAGAACGTGAATCCGACCAGATCGCGGGCCCTTAACCCGAGCACCGCCAGCAGGGGCAGCATGAAGAACGGATTGATGAGGTTCGGCAGCGCCTCGGCCACGTTGTAGATCTGAACCGTCCAACCCAGGTTCATCTGGACATCGGTGGCCGATTGCATGACGTAGGGGGCCTCGACCAACCACTTGCCCCCGCCCGATGGGATGAAGACACCCAACACGACGGTATAGAGGGCGATGACGACTGCGAAGGCGCCGCCGCCAACGCTCGTGAACATTTCCGCTAGCAGGTCCGAGACGGTATGCCCGCCTGTGCCTTTCGCCTTGGTAAGGATCGCCGCCATGGCGGCATACAGCGGGAACTGGACGAGGATGCCGCCGGTGGCCGGCACGGCCTTGGCAACGGCTTGCAGAAACTTGCGTGGCGTCCCGTGCAGCACGAGTCCGAGGATGAGGAAGACCAGCAGATATCCGTTGAGGCTGCTGAGGACGGTCAAGACAGGTTTCGCGAGCAGCTGGGATATCAGCCAACCCAACGTCATCAGGCCCGCCACCACAGGAAGGACGCGACTGTACTCGAGCCACTCTCCCGGCCGCGAGCGCGGCGGCACCTCGTCGCTCTGGTCGTCCAAGTCCACGCCGAGATCCTCGGCGGTCGTGATGGCCGCGCCCCTCGGTGCGGAGAAGTGCGCGATCACCACGGTGAGCGCGATGATGATGGCGCACATCAGCAGGGATTGCCACGTGAAGATCGTGGTGCCGAAGTCGAGCACGCCGGTAATCTTCAGTAGCTTGTCGGGCAGCGAGCTGGCGGTTGCCTGAAGCTGTGCGGCCGAGGAGGACAATCCCAAGGCCCACACGGCGCCCAGCCCCATGAACGCCGCGGCACCGAGTGCGCGATAGTCCACCCGCAGGTCGGTCCGACGTGCGATCGCCCGGGCCAGCAGACCGCCGAAGACCAGACTGAGTCCCCAGTTCAGGAACGAGACCGACATGGATAGGAACGCAACGAGACTCACTGCGGTCCTGGCCGATCGTGGCACGGTGGCGAGGCGATCGATCAGCCTGGCCACCGGCGGGGACGTGGCGACGACGTATCCGGTCAGCACCACCATGGCCATTTGGAGAGTGAAGGCGGTCAGATCCCAGAAGCCGTCGCCGAAGGCATTCACGACGGTTTGCGGAGACGACCCGTTGGCCAGCGCGGCGACGGCGACCAGGACCACACCGGCCAGGGCAACGACATACGCGTCCGGAAACCACTTCTCAGTCCAACTGGCCAGCGACTGGGCAACCCGCGCCAACCCCTTCTCGGAGCGAGAATCTTCGGTGGCAGTGCTCATTCGGACGTTCCCCTTCGCTTCCCTCCCGGCGCACGTCGCCGGCGGGGATTCGCAATCTCGTGCGGCTCCGGACTCGGCAAATCTAAGGCGGCTCGGCTCCTGTAGTAAAGCCTGGGCACCGGGTCATCGGCCAGCTGATGCACACGCTGCCGATCGGCTGGGTCGAGCCCGAAGACATCGCCAACGCGGTGCTCTTCCTCGCCTCCGACGAGGCCCGCTACATCACCGGCGGCACGCTGCCCGTCGACGGCGGCAGCTGCCTGAAGTAGCGATCCGATCCGCGTGTCGACGCGGGTGGGCATACCTGCATTAGAGTTGCTAACTCACTCACAGAATCATTAGCTGGACTCAATCACCGCCGCTACCTACCGTCGAAGGCATGAACTCGCCCCTGCTCGTCGGATTCCTCGCGTCATTCACACTGATCGCCGCCATCGGCGCCCAGAACGCGTTCGTCCTGCGCCAGGGCATCCGCCGCGAACACGTACTGCCCGTGGTGGCCATGTGCACCATCTCCGACATCGTGCTCATCGCGGCGGGCATCGCAGGCGTCGGAGCACTGATCAGTGCGCACCCCGGCGCGCTCAACGTCGCGAAGTTCGGCGGCGCGGCATTCCTGGTCGGCTACGGCGCGCTCGCGGCGAAACGGGCATGGCGACCGTCGACGCTGACGCCGTCGGACGCGGCGCCCGCCCGCCTCGCCGAGGTGCTCGTCACGTGCGCGGCGCTGACGTTCCTCAACCCGCACGTGTACCTGGATACCGTCGTGCTGCTCGGTGCGCTCGCCAACGAACATGGCGACGGGCGTTGGCTTTTCGGCATGGGCGCGGTCGCCGCCAGCGTCACGTGGTTCACCGCCCTCGGGCTCGGTGCCCGCAGGCTCGCTGGAGTCTTTACGACGCCACGTACATGGCGCATCCTCGACGCGTTCATCGCCGTGACGATGATCGCGCTGGGCGTCTCGCTGACCGTGTCCTGACCCGTGCTCAGTCCGGGATCAGCTGTCCGATCGGCCGGGTAGTCGTGGCGTGGACGAGGAGTTCGGCGAGTTCTCGCGGGCGGCTGAGGAACGGCGAGTGCGACGTGTCGATGGTCAGCTGTTCGACACCAAGCCGTTGCGCGACGGTGTCGGCCAGCCAGCGCGGCATCGCGTGGTCCTGCAGGCAGAGGATGAAGCTGCGCGGCAGGTCGGCCGCCCAGAAGTTGGGCACCGACACCGGCGCCACCGTCGTCTCGCCGAACCGTTCCGGCCCCAAGCGTTCGTACGCCCAGCGCGCGGTTTGTTCGTCGCAGTCGTGATAGAAGTACTTCCACGCACTCTCGAACTCGGCGAAGGTCATCGCGCCGTCATCGTCAAAGTGCAAGTAACTCAACATTTCTCCGACGTCGCCGTCGACCTCGCCGTCCTCGGCGTTGCGCATCGTCATGGCCTCGGGGTAGCTGCGTCCCTCCCGCGGCAATGCGGCTGCGAGATAGACGATGTGACCAACGAGATCCGGGGCGACATCGGCTCCCAGTGTCGCGTCGAACCCACCGCCCGAGTGTCCGACCAGCACGTCGCCGGCCCGTAGCACCGACGCCACCGCATCGCGCCGGTTGTCCAGCGTCGATTCCTCGTCGAGTCGGGCGCCGTGGCCGGGTAGGTCAACGGCGATGCCGTCGTGGCCGAGTGCTTCGAGTTCGACGATGGTGCGGTCCCAGCACCAGGCGGCGTGAAAACCTCCGTGGACGAAGACGAATCGCATGCGGGCGACGATAACAGAGTTTCTACATTTGTAGAAGTGTTATTACTGGCGTTCCTGGCGAGCCGCGGCAATGCCGGTGACCAGGGCATCCAGGAGGTGGTGCAGTTGGTCCGCGCTCTCGAGCGCGTCGTTCCCAAACGCCAAGCGCACCATCACGCCGTTGAGAAACGTGGTGACCGCATAGGCCTGCTCTTCAATCAGCGCCTGATCGAGCGAGCGGTCGGCCTGAGCGTGCGCAACGGCTTCTTGACTCAGGGCCACGAACTCGCCGGTCGCTTGGTCAAGCACCTTCTGCAGCGCCGGGTCCCGCTTGGCATGCAGCGCAAGCTCATAACGTGCTCGCGCACGACTCAACGCGGGTCCCGTTGCGGCCCGCATCGTCAGCTCCGCCAACATCGACAGAGGCGATGCGGGTCCATCGGAGTCGGAGGTATCGTGCGCGGCTGCGGCGAGTTCAGCGGCGTCGAGCTCGGTGACGCGTTCGGCGGCACCTCGGAGCAGTGCCGATCGGGTCGGAAAGTACGACGACGTCGTGCCGTCCGGGAGTCCCGCCCGCTGCTCGACCTTGCGATGGGTCAGTCCCCTGCCCCCGTCGTCGGCGAGCACCTCGATGGCGGCATCACACAACTCTCGCCGGCGTTCCTCGGCGTTGGGCTTGCGTTTGGCTTCTATGCACGCAGTTTATCGCCGTGTGCATACTCAGACGTTTGCGCTACGGATGCTCAATGTTCAGGTGTGCCCGCGGCCCGGATGAGCTGGCCTGAGCCAGGATGACGGTGTGGACTTCTCGATCCTCGACGTTCCGCGCGAGTCGCCGCCCGATGACGCGCAGGCCTACCTACGCGCCGCCGTCGCATGGCATTTCGGCGCCGACACCGGTTCGCCGTTCTGGTTGCGCGCGGCCAAGGACCTGGACTTCGACCCGCTGACCGAAATCCGCACGTACTCCGACCTACGCCGGTTCCCGAACCTCGTCGACGAATTGCGCAGCGTCCCAGTCGAAGACCTCATCCCCCGCGGGTACGGCTCCCCCTTGCCCGTCCCACGCATCTACGAGTCCGGCGGCACGACGGGAGCGCCGAAACGTACCGCACAACTGCCCGACTGGATCGAGCAGGTGACCCGCTGGCAGGTCGAGGACTTCACCGCTGGCGGGTTCGTCCCCGGCGAGGGACTGCTCTGCCTCATGCCAAGCGGGCCACACGGGGTGGGCCACTTCGACCGGGAGGTCGCCGAACGGTTGGGGTCGACGTTCCACCCGATCGACCTCGATCCCCGGTGGGTGAAGAAGCTGGCCGCCCGAAACGCGACGGCAGAGGTCGCGGCCTACGTCGACCACGTCGTCGAACAGGCCCGGTTCGTGCTCGAAACGCAGTCGGTGGCGAACCTGCACGCCACCCCGCCGCTATTGGAGGCGCTCGCCCGCGACGACGCGCTGGTAGAGCTCATCAACGACAAGATCCGCTACGTGCTGCTCAGCGGCGCGCACGTGGACCTGGACACGTTCGACGTGCTGCGCGCCGTCTTTCCCGGGACAGCGCTGGCGACCGTGTTCGGCAGCACGATGATCCTGTCGCAGGCGGCCACCCGAATCGTCGACGACGGCGCGGCAGTGTTCGACCCAAGGAGTCCATACGTCGTGTTCTGGGTCGTCGACCCCGAGACCGGCGAGCAGGTGCCGTACGGACAGCGCGGCCAGGTCGTGATGAACCACGTCAGCAAGGGCATGTTCATCCCGAACAACCTCGAACGCGACACCGCGGTTCGCGTTCCCGGCCCCGCGCGCAGCGTAGGAGATTCGGTCAGCGAGGTGGCGCCCGTCGCGGTGTTCGGAGGCGAGCCGGTGATCGAGGGCGTGTACTAGCCATGGCGGGCGAGCTGGTCTCCATCGATGCACTCGGACCGAACGGCGAATACCGCACGCGCAAACCCGAACTCATCTGCGACACCGCCGGCGTCCCCGTCGCGGAACTAAGCATGGTTCCGCGGTTGTTCGTCATTCGATCGATCGCGGCGCAACGCAAGGTCGAGCCACTCGGACTGGACGCGCGCATGGAGGCGCTTGGCCGCGCCGCGTCACTCTTCCGCACCCAGCGCATCGCGGGGCTGGACTTCGACTCGTACGTCGCACTCACCCAACGCATCTCGGGGCTGCCGATGACGGTGGCCCGTGCCGGCGCCGACGTCGTCGCCGACTCGCTGGCGACTGCGGCCGACGCCGTCGGACCGGCAAGACCGACCGGGGCGACGGCGGACTGGCGCACGTGCCGTCCCGACGGCGGCGCGGTGTGGACGCGAAGGGGTGACGTGCTCGCGGTGCATGCGCCGGGGAACGCGCCAGGAGTGCACGGGCTGTGGCCGCAGGCGTTGGCGCTGGGCTACCGGGTGGCGGTGCGTCCGTCACGCCGTGAGCCGCTGACCGCCCATCGACTCGTACTGGCCTTGCGCCAGGCCGGTTTTCGCGATGAAGACGCGCTCTACCTACCGACGGACTACGGAGGCGCCGACGAACTCGTCGCGGCCGCCGACCTGTCCATGGTGTACGGCGGCCAGGACGTCGCCGACCGCTACGCCGCCGATCCGACCGTGCTGGTGAACGGTCCCGGCCGGACCAAGATCCTGATCACCGCCGAGCACGACTGGCGCGACTACCTCGACGAGATCGTCGATTCGATCTCGAACCTCGGTGGCATGGCGTGTGTCAACGCGACGGCCGTGTTGGTGGAGGGCGACGCGACCCTGCTCGCCCGCGCCATTGCCGAGCGACTGGCCGCCCTCGACGCCGAGGAGTTACCCACCGCGCCGACGGCCACCGCCCGCGCATTGGCCGAACACCTGGCCCGCAAAGCGGCTGGCACCATCCCCATACTGGGCGCCGACCATGTGGTCGACGACCGCGGTGACGGCAATGCCGTACTTCGCCCCGCCGTTCACGTGCTGACCAGGCCCGACGTGGACGTCATCAACGTCGAGCTGCCGTTCCCATGCGTGTGGGTGGCCCCGTGGTCGCGCGACGACGGGTTCGCCCCGCTGCGAAACTCGTTGGTGCTCAACGTGATCACCGACGACGGCGAGCTCATCGACGCCGCTGTCGCCGACCCCACCGTCGTCAACGTCTACGTCGGCCGACAGGTCACCTATTACTCAGCGCCGCACGTCCCCCACGAGGGCTTCCTCGCCGACTTCCTCATGCGCAACAAGGGCTTCATTCGCTCCTGACGTGCGGACGCGGCCGACACGCCGTCGGTCGACCGGAACTTTCACTGCTGTAGCCCTCGCGGACACCTCCCTGACGGCTCCGAGTCGACCGCGGCCTGTCCAATGGCGGCGTCCTGCACGCGACCGGAAGGACCGTCATGCCAGATTCCGATACCACCCTCGAAGCCGATGGGGAAACCTCCGAACTCATCCGGGAGGAGCCGGTCGAGGTGACCGCCGAGGTCATCCACGTCGACGACTCACAGGTGGTCGAGCTCGAGCCCAAGCGCAGCCTGGTCATCCGCCAGGTACTGCATCGCCAGCTCGAAGCGGGCCAGGGGCTCGGCGCTCAGCTGGTCGACGCCGCCACCGACGTCTCGGTCGCCGTTGCCCACGCGCCCGCCACCGTCGTCGACGAGATCCGCGGCGGCGCAACGCTACCCACCGCCCTGGCGAACACCGGCACCTCGGTGCGCGGCGTCGTGACGGACGTCGGCGGACGGGTCCGCACCGCCGTCGGCGGATACGTCGGCACCCAGGCCACGCTGCCCAACGCCGTCGTCGTCGGGGCCGCCGACGTCGCCGAATCCGTCGTGCGGGCCCAAGGCACCGTCACCGCGTCGGCACTCAACGCCGCGTTCTCGCTCGCGTCGGTAGCCACGCAGGGCGGCGACGTGCGGGAGGCCTTCGGCAGGGAGCGCAGCGAGCTCGGCGCCACCGCCGACGCCGCCCGCGAGCGGATCGGCGAGTCGGTCAGCCGGGCCCGCGAGGAGATCCGCGCGGCGATCAAGAACTACGACGAGCTGTCGGAGGCGTTCTCCGACGACGACTAGCAGCGTTGCGGCTACGCTCGGCGAGTGCCCGCAACGTGGTCCCGCCGACGCTTTCTCGCGCTGACTGCCGGCGCCGCCGTGGTTGCCGCCGGGTGTAGCGGCGAGAAGCCCGGGACGGTCGCCGGTGACGGATCAGTCACCGTCAAGCACGCATTCGGCGAGACGAAGATTCCCGCCCCGCCCAAGCGCGTGGTGAGCGCCGGGTTCACCGGGCAGGACGACCTGCTCGCGCTCGGCGTCGTCCCCGTCGCGATCACCGACTGGTTCGGCAGCGAACCGTTCGGCGTATGGCCTTGGGCGCAAGCCAAACTCGGCGGGGCTCAGCCGGCCGTACTGAGCCTCGCCGACGGCATCCAGGTCGACCAGATCGCCGCGCTCAAGCCCGACCTCGTCGTCGCCACCAACGCGGGCCTGGACGCCGACACATACGCCAAGCTGTCGGCCATCGCCCCGACGGTGGCGCAGTCCGGTCAGGACGCCTTCTTCGAGCCGTGGAAGGACCAGGCCAACACCATCGGCCAGGCGGTGTTCAAGTACGAGGACGTGGGCAAGCTGATCACCGCAGTCGACGACGCGTTCGCGGGCGCGGCCAAGAACAACGCGTCGTTCAGCGGCAAGAAGGCGCTGCTCGTCAGCGGCACGATCTTCTCGGACCAGCTCGTCGTCACCCCATCGGGTTGGCGCACCGACTTCCTGACGCAGCTGGGCTTCGGCATCCCCGAGGACGTCGCTCAGTACGTGCACGGCGACGAGGCCCTGATCCCGCGTGAACGCATGACTTCAGTGCTCGACAGCGCCGACGTGCTGATCTGGACCACCGAGAGCGACGAGGAACAGGCCGCCCTGCTCGCCGACCCGACGTTCGCGCAATTGAAGGCGACGAAGACCAACCGCAACGTGCTCACCGGCAAGGAACTCGCCGGAGCCCTCGCGTTCGCCTCGGTGCTGTCCTACCCCGTCGTGGCCGACAAGCTGCCACCGATGCTGGCCAAGGTGCTCGCCTGACAAGATGATCGGGTGACGAGCGACCTCGACGAGCCCAGTAAACCCAGCTTCGCCCAGGTCGGATCCACCTATTATCCGATTCTCGTCGCCGTCTTCACCGCGCTGGTGATCATCTCGAACGTCACCGCGACCAAGGGCGTCGCGTTCGGGCCAATCATCACCGACGGCGGGTTCATCGTCTTCCCGCTCACCTACGTCATCGGCGACGTGCTGAGCGAGGTCTACGGCTTCAAGGCGGCCCGCCGGGCGATCATCCTCGGGTTCGCGATGAACGCGCTTGCGGCGCTGGCGTTCTGGGTGACGATCTACCTACCCGCGGCGGACTTCTACGCCAACCAGGAGCACTTCGAGAACGTCGTCCATGCCTACACCCAGCTGATCGTGGCGGGGCTGGCCGGCTTCATCGTCGGGCAGACCATCAACGCGTGGGTGGTAGTCAAGATCAAGGAGCGCACCAAGGAGAAGCACCTGTGGGCGCGCCTGGTCGGCTCGACGTTCGCCGGACAGCTCGGCGACACGCTGGTGTTCTGCAGCATCGCGGCGGGCGCCATCGGCATCACCAGCTTCAAGGACCTAGCCGTCTACACGGCGCTCGGCTGGTTCTACAAGACCGCCGTCGAGGTGATCATGCTGCCGGTGACATACCGCGTCATCGCGCACATCAAGCGCCGGGAACCCACGTATCAAGCGGTCGTCTGAGCCTTTGCTAAGGCTCCTCTGGCGAGGTGTTAAAGCCGCGCGTGAATCTTGCTACTGGTGGGTAGCTTGTGCTCATGACCGTGACGGCGGAAATGGTGGACGTGACGTCCCTGCACACAGTCCATGACTACGGAGATCAGGCCCTGCTGCTCGAGTTCGGCAGCACCGACGAGGTATTGGCGTGGACCGAGGCCGTGCGCGCGGCCGACCTGCTCGGCGTGCTCGACATCGTGCCTGCCTCGCGCACGGTGCTGCTGAAGCTGGCCTCCGCGCGCTACCGGGAACCGACCAGACAGCGGCTAGCCAAGCTGCGCGTCGACGTCGACTCCGCGACCGCGCCGTCGGACCGGCCCGACGTGGTGATCGACGTGGTGTACGACGGCGAAGACCTCGACGAGGTGGCTCGGCTGACCGGAATATCGCCCGCCGAGGTCGTCGCGGCCCACACCGCGAGCCCGATGCGCGTCGGATTCGGCGGATTCGCACCGGGTTTCGGCTACCTCGTCGGCGGAGACCCACGGCTGCACGTGCCTCGTCGCGCAGAACCGCGCACCCAGGTTCCGGCCGGCGCGGTGGGCCTCGCTGGCGAGTTCAGCGGGGTCTATCCGCGGATGTCGCCAGGGGGCTGGCAGCTGATTGGCCACACCGATGCGGTGCTGTGGGACGTCGACCGCGATCCACCCGCCCTGCTGACCCCCGGCACGAGGGTCCAGTTCCGATCGGTCGGGGGTGTCTCGTGACCGCGACGCTGGAGATCCTCAAGACCGGACCGCTGGCCATCGTCGAAGACCTCGGCAGGCCTGGGCTGGCGCACATGGGCGTCACCCGCTCCGGTGCTGCCGACCGACGTTCGCACACCCTGGCCAACAGGCTGGTGGCCAACCCCAACGAACACGCGACCGTCGAGGTCACGTTCGGCGGCTTCTCCGCGCGGGTGCGTGGCGGCGACGTGGCCATCGCGGTGACGGGCGCCGACGCCGATCCTTCGATCAACGGAGTTCCCTTCGGCACCAACAGCATTCACTACGCGCACGACGGGCAGGTCATCTCGTTGGGCGCGCCGTACTCGGGGCTGCGCAGCTACCTGGCGGTGCGTGGCGGCATCGACGTGGCGCCGGTACTGGGGTCGCGGAGCTACGACGTGATGTCGGCGATCGGGCCGCGTCCGCTGCAACCGGGCGACGTGCTGCCGGTGGGTACGCACTCCACAGAGTTCCCGGAACTGGACCAGGCGCCGGTGGCCGCCATCGCCGACGACCTGCTGGAGGTCAAGGTGGTACCCGGTCCGCGGGACGACTGGTTCACCCGGCCGGACGTCCTGGTGCGCGCCGACTGGGTTGCGACGGACCGCAGCGACCGCGTTGGGATGAGGTTCGCCGGACCGCGCCTCGTGCACCGCTGGCCCGATCGGCAGCTGCCAAGCGAGGGTGCGACCCGCGGCGCGATTCAGGTGCCGCCCAACGGATTACCCGTGATCCTCGGACCGGATCACCCGGTGACCGGCGGCTATCCGGTGATCGGCGTCGTCGCCGACTGCGACATCGACAAGATCGCGCAGGTCCGCCCCGGCCAGCACGTCCGCTTCCACTGGTCACGGCCGCGTCGCCCATTCACCGATTGATTTCCCCATTGCGGGACGCGTGCTGGTAGAACCGAGGTGTGCACAGCGAGGGTTCGCCATCCGGTGCCATTCGCGTTCGCGGGATTCATACCGCGCGCCTGGTTCACACCGCGGATCTCGACGGCGAGACCCGCGACGGGGCTCGCACCATGGTCGTCGAGGCATTCGGCGGCAGCGAGGTCGACTTCACCGACGCCGACTGGGAGCACGCGCTCGGCGGCATGCACGCGCTGATCTGCCATCACGGCGCACTGATCGCGCACGGCGCCGTCGTCCAGCGCCGGTTGATCCACCGCGGCGCCGCGCTGCGCTGCGGCTACCTGGAGGCGGTCGCCGTCCGGGAGGACTGGCGCGGCCAGGGGCTGGCGATGGCGGTGATGGACGCGCTCGAACAGGTGCTGCGTGGTGCGTACCAGCTGGGCGCGCTCAGTTCGTCGGAGGCAGGCCGCCCCATGTACGCATCGCGCGGCTGGCTCCCGTGGCAGGGGCCCACGTCGGTGCTGGCGCCCGAAGGGGTCATCCGCACCCCGGAGGACGACGACTCGGTGTTCGTGTTGCCGGTCAACGTCGAGGTCGACGTCACCGCCGAACTCACCTGCGACTGGCGCCCCGGCGACGCGTGGTGAGCGGCGCAAACAGACCTCACAAGCCCATTTTGCGGCGGTGAGGGGAAGTTGACGGTCGGGTCACCGGGCAACTGTGACGACACCCCGGAGCAATGACCAGGAAACGGCTCGGAAACATGGAGTCCCTCTACTAGAGGTCATGAGTGAGCCCGATTGGGCACCGCTGACGGGTTTCCGGGTTGCGGTGACCTCCGCACGACGAGCCGACGAACTTAGCGCTCTGCTACGCCGCCGCGGCGCGACCGTGACCAGCGCCGCAGCCATCCAAATGGTGCCGCTGCCCGACGACGACGAACTGCGGATGCACACCGACGCGCTGATCGCGACGCCACCGGACGTCGTGGTCGCGACGACGGGCATCGGGTTGCGCGGCTGGATCGCCGCCGCCGACGGCTGGGGCGTCGCTCACGAACTCACCGAGGCACTGGGCAAGGCGCGCATCGTCTCGCGCGGGCCCAAGGCGACCGGCGCGTTGCGCGCGGCGGGGCTGCCCGAGGAATGGTCGCCGGAGTCCGAGTCGTCCCGCGAGGTGGTGCACTACCTCCGCGAGGGCGGCATCGCCGGGCTTCGCATCGCGGTGCAGCTGCACGGCGCCACGGCAGAGTGGGATCCGTACCCGGAGTTCCTCGACGAGCTGCGAGCCGCGGGTGCCGAGGTCGTCCCGATCCACGTGTACCGCTGGCATCCCGTGCCGCGGGATGGTGCGTTCGATTCTCTCGTCGCTGGAATCGCCGAGCGCAAGTTCGACGCGGTCAGCTTCACGTCCGCGCCTGCGGTGGCGGCGGTGCTGATGCGCGCCGTGGAAATGGGCGTCGAGGACCGCGTGCTGTCGGCGTTGCGCACCGACGTCCACGCGATGTGCGTTGGCCCGGTGACGGCGCGGCCATTGGTGCGGCTCGGCGTGCCGACGTCGGCGCCGGAGCGGATGCGGCTCGGCGCACTGGCCCGCCACATCACCGATGAGCTGCCGATGTTGCAGGCACGCACCGTCAAGGTGGCCGGTCATCTGCTCGAGATCCGCGGCACCTGCGTCATGGTCGACGGAGTGGTCAAGGAGCTCTCGCCCGCGGGAATGTCGACCATCCGCGCGTTGGCCCTGCGACCCGGCACAGTCGTGTCGCGCGGCGACCTGCTGAACGCGCTACCGGGCGGTGGCACGGACACGCACGCCGTCGAGACCGCCGTCCTTCGACTGCGGACGGCGTTGGGCGACAAGCAGATCGTGTCGACCGTGGTGAAGCGCGGGTACCGGCTGGCGATCGACGAGTCGTTCCCGGTTGGCGTCGCGTGAATCCCATTCTGGTCGCGCACGGCACCCGCAAGGCCCACGGCGTCGAGATGATCGGTGAGCTCGCCGACCGGGTGAGCGGCGTGCTCGGCACCCGAGTCCGCACGGCGTTCGTCGACGTGCTCGGCCCGACGCCCAGCGACGTGCTCGCCACGCTGCCCGACGACGTGCCCGCCGTGCTGGTTCCGGCGTTCCTCTCCAGCGGCTACCACGTGCGCACCGACCTCCCCGCCCAAGTCGAGGCCAGCGGGCATCGCAACACCGTGGTGACCGAGGCCCTCGGCCCGTCGCCGGCCATTGCCCGCATCGTCGCCGAGCGACTGCTCGAATCGGGTTGGCGGCCTTCGGATTCGGTGGTGCTCACGGCGGCGGGCACGTCGGATCGAAACGCGCAGCGCGACCTGCGCGTCACGGCCGCCATGGTGTCGGCGGCCATCGGGCAACGCGCCGAACTCGCCTACGCCGCGACGGGTGAGCACAACGTCGCCCACGTCGTGGCCGGATTGCGGGCGCGTGGCGCCCGTCGCGTCGCCGTCGCCTCATACCTGTTGGCCGACGGCCTGTTTCAAGACCGGCTGCGGACGTCCGGTGCCGACGTGGTCAGCGAGCCGCTCGGCACCCACCCCGGCGTGGTGCGACTCGTCGCGTCCCGGTTCCGCCGGGCGCTGGTGCCGCTCGCCGCCTGACCAATTCCCCGATTGCCCGCGCGGGCCGTCGTTGCGTGCGCACAATGGACTGGGCATCGATACCGGGGGGTAATGCGCTGTGGAAACTGACACGTCGTTGGACACCTACCGCTACTTGCGCGGCAGCATCCCGGTCATGCTCGTCATGCTCGGCGTGGCCCTAATCATCGAGCGAGTCCGCGCCTCGGACTGGCTGGGGTCGATCAGCGCGTACTACTTCACCGGTGCGCATGCGGTGTTCATCGGAAGCATCTGCGCGGTAGGTGCACTGCTCATCGTCTACAAGGGGTTGAAGCCGACCGAGGACATCCTGCTCAACCTCGCAGGCATTCTCGCGTTCGTCGTCGCCTTCGTGCCGACCTCGCGACCGGACACTTCGGTGTCCGTGGACGTATCCAACGTCAACGTCATCACGAACGTGTGGGCCGTCGTCATCGCGCTCCTGGTGGCGCGCGCGGCGTCGTGGTGGATGTACCGGCGCACGGGAACCGGACGCAAGCTCGAGCCCATCGCGAACAAAGCGGCGTGGCTGCAGCGGGCGGTGCTCGCGGCCGGCCTGGTCGCCCTGATCGTCAAACCGGACTTGTTCGTGTCCCATGCCCACGGCATCGCCGCCGTCGTCATGTTCTTGGCCATCATCGCCACGGTGTTCCTCACTGCCTTCATGGCCGACAAAGTGGTGCCGAGCGCCAATCCGCCGCTGTATCACCGTATCTACCAGTGGATCGCGATCGCCATGGTGGTGACGTTGGTCGCCGCCGTGGTGGTGCACTTCGCGCTGGACAACTTCAACCACATCGTGCTCGTCGTCGAGGTGGTGCTCATCGTCGAGTTCGGCGTGTACTGGGCGGTGCAGACCGTCGAGAAGTGGAGTCCGACTCCCACCCCCCGCGACGAACCGGTGGCCGCGCAATGCACTCCCGCCCAAGAACGAGTGCTGGACGCGCTCTAAGTGTTGATGGTCGTGACCGTTGGCGTCTACGACTTCGATGAAGAGTCGTTCCTGGAACGCCTACGGCACGCCGATGTCCGGCTGCTGCTCGACGTCCGCCAGCGCCGAGGTGTCCGAGGGCCCGAGTACGCCTGGGCCAACTCGCTCCGGCTACAGGCGGCGCTCGCCCAGGCCCGGATCGTCTACGAGCATCACCCCGAGCTCGCGCCAACCACCGAGTTACGTCACCTGCAGTACGCCGAGGATGACCGCCAAGGGGTCGGGAAGCGCTCGCGCCGCGAACTCGCCGCCGAGTACATCCGCCGCTACACCACCGAAATCCTCGACCGCGCCGACCTCACGCCGATCGTGTCGGCGCTGCCGAGCAGGGGAACCGCAGCGCTGCTGTGTGTCGAGCGCGACCCAGACGCTTGCCACCGCTCGTTGATCGCCCAGCGGCTGACGGAGCGACACCACGTCACAATCGAGCACCTGCGCCCGTTGTGATCCGGCCCTCCTACATCTAGGCCGCGCAGACCTGCACGTCGCCGTCCTCGGTCACCCGAGTACCGAAGACGGGCACCGAAACCGCGCCATCGTCGAGGCAGCTGCCGTCGTCGAACGCGAACGCCTGCTTCTTGATCGGCGACTGCACGCACGACCGTCCGGCGCGGTCGCCGACGATGCCCCGCGACATGACCGCAGCACCCGAGAAGGGGTCGATGTTGCCGATCGCCCGTAGCGAGCCGTCGTCGAGCCGGAACAGCGCCACCTGCGTCCCGTCGGGCATCAGCACGCCGACGCCGCGGCACGGGACCAGCAGCTCGTAGGCACACGCCGTGACCCACCCCGAATCATCATGAACGTCAAGGGTTTCGAGATCGTCGACAAGTGTCACGTGGTTGTCTCCTGCATGGGTCGGAACTTGGGCATGCCCATGGGCACCTTGCGCCCGGAGCTTTCGGTGAATGCCACAGTCGGATCGGCGACGTCCGGAGCGTTGACGAACGACACGAACCGCGACAGCTTGCTGGGATCGTCGAGCACGCCCTTCCACTCGCACGCGTATCCGGCGACGTGGCGCTCGATGGCCTCCTCGAACTCGGCGGCCAGCCCCAACGAGTCGTTGCAGACCACGTCACGCAGGTGGTCCAGACCACCGTCCATCGCCTCCAGCCAGGGAGCGGTGCGCTGCAAACGGTCCGCGGTACGGATGTAGAACATCAGGAACCGATCGATGTAGCGCACCAGCGTCTCGTCATCGAGGTCGCCTGCCAGCAGTTGCGCGTGTCGGGGAGACATCCCGCCGTTGCCACAAACGTAGAGATTCCAGCCCTGCTCGGTGGCGATGACGCCGACGTCCTTGCTCTGCGCCTCCGCACACTCACGCGCACACCCCGATACGGCCATCTTGATCTTGTGCGGTGCGCGCAGACCCCGGTAGCGCTTCTCGATCTCGACGGCCATGTTCACCGAATCCTGTTGGCCGTAGCGGCACCACGTGCTGCCGACGCAGCTCTTGACCGTGCGCAGCGCCTTGCCGTATGCGTGGCCCGACTCCATGCCGCCATCGACGAGGCGGCGCCAGATCTCCGGAAGTTGGTCCACCCGTGCGCCGAACATGTCGATGCGCTGACCGCCGGTGATCTTGGTGTACAGGTCGAAGTCGCGGGCGATCTCGCCGATCAGGATCAGCTGCTCGGGGGTGATCTCACCGCCCGGCGACCGAGGCACCACCGAGTAGCTGCCGTTCTTCTGAATGTTGGCCAGGAAGTGGTCATTGCTGTCCTGCAGCGAGGCCTGCTCGCCGTCGAGGATGTGCTCCGAACTCGTCGACGCCAGGATCGACGCGACAACGGGTTTGCAGATGTCGCAACCACTTCCGGTGCCGAACCGTTCGATCAGCCCGGAGAACGTCCGGATGGAGGTGGCCGAGATGACCTCGAACAGTTCGGCGCGCGACTGCGAGAAGTGCTCGCACAGCGCCTTGCTCTGCTCGACGCCCTCGGCCTCGAGCAGCTGCTTGAGCAGCGGCACACACGATCCGCACGACGTACCCGCCTTGGTACAACCCTTCAAGGCGGGTACGTCCGCGCAGCCAAGGGCGATCGCGTCGGTGAGATCACCCTTGGTGACATTGTTGCAGGAGCAGATCTGGGCGGCCGCCGGCAGCGCGCCGACGCCGAGTTGCGCTCCGCCGGAACCGGATCCAGCGGGCGCGATGATCGCGAGCGGATCGCCGGGAAGCTGTTCGCCCACCATCGGACGCAGCACGCCGTATGCCGACGCGTCGCCCACCAGAATGCCGCCGAGCAGGGTCTTGGCGTCGTCGGAGAGCACCAGTTTGGCGTAGGTCTGGCTGACGGCGTCGTTGACCACCACCTCCAGGCAGCCCGCGGCCGCGCCCATGGCGTCGCCGAAGCTGGCGACGTCGATGCCGAGCAGCTTCAGCTTGGTCGACATGTCGGCGTCGCCGAACTGCGCCGCCCCGCCGAGCAAGCGGTCCGCCACCACCTCGGCACTGGTGTATCCCGGGCCGACGAGGCCGTAGCAGCGGCCGTCGATCGCCGCGACCTCGCCGACGGCGTAGACGTCGGAATCGTCGGTGAGACAGGTCAAGTCGGTGAGCACGCCGCCGCGTTCGCCAACGGCCAGGCCGGCCTTGCGGGCCAACTCGTCGCGCGGCCGGATGCCTGCCGCGAAGATCACCACACCCGCGTCCACTAGCGTGCCGTCGCTGAGCAGCACCCGAAGGGCGTCCGGGCCGACCTGCTCGATGGCGTCGGTACCGACGTCGACGTGCACCGCGATGCCCAACTCGGAGATCATCCGCGCCAGCAGGGCACCACCTGCCGCGTCGAGCTGCTGATTCATCAAACGCGGTGCGCGCTCGACCACGTGGGCGTCCAACCCGAAGCCCCGCAACGCGTTCGCGGCTTCGAGCCCAAGTAGCCCACCGCCGATGACGACGCCGCCGGTGACACCCGCGGCCATCGCACGCGCGACGTCGGCCCGGATCGCGTCGAGGTCACCTAGCGTGCGGTAGACGTGGCAGCCAGGCAGGTCGTGTCCCGGGACCGGCGGCACGAACGCGGACGAACCCGTCGCCAACACCAGTGTGTCGTAGGGAACGCGACGGCCCAGCGCCGTCTTCACGTGCTTGGCCGCCCGGTCGATACGGGTCACGCGGTCACGCAGCACGACCTCGACGCGGTCGTCTCCGTCGTAATCGTTGCCCGGCAGCGCCAGCTTGGCGCGGTCCCAGTGTTCGGTGTAGCCCGTCAGCCCCACCCGGTCGTAGGCAGCGTCGGGTTCCTCGGCGATGACAATGACGCCCCAGTCGCCGTCGGCGTCGCGTGAGCGCAACGCCTCGACGAACCGGTGTCCGACCATGCCGTGCCCAACGACGACCACGCGCTTCGGATGATGCATGGCGCAACGCTATGGACCCGACGTTGCGGCAATGTCGGGTCCATGTGAAGGGCCCGTCACGCTGTGCTCACGTTCCGAATTGGTCCACTGTGAGCATCTAGATATGCCCGGCGTTCGCGGTCGTCGTGGTGGTGTACGGGTTGTAGATCGTGGTCGGCGTGTCCTGCGTGACCCCTGAGTCACCCGAGTCACCCGGATCCTCCGACGGCGAGTCCGTCGGGGGTCCGGTGACCGGGGGCGTGGTCTCCTGGCTGGTCTGCACGCTGGGCATGGGGTAGCTCGTCGACGTCGGGGTCTTGAGCCGGGACGCCGGCGTGGTGGCCACCGACGTGCTCGGGTAGACGACCTGTGGCGGCCGATCCGTCGAGTCGCGCGCGACTCGCATGACCCCGTACAGGAGCAAGCCCAACAGGACGAGCGCGGCGAGCCCACCGGCCACCACGGCGGCCTGGCTGTCGTGCCAACTCTCGCCGCTCCGCCGCTCGTCGTCGTCCGTCACGACGCGGATGCTAAGCCAGGCTGTCGAACGTCCGGCAAACTGGCTAACGCCAGCGGGCCAGCAACTCCTCGGCGCGGGCGGACAACGCGCGCTGGAAGAACGGACCGAAGCTGATCCGGCCCACACCCAGCGGGCCGAACGATGCGGGATCGTCCACATCCGGAAGCGCGATGGCGTTGATCGGCAGCGGCAATTCATCCGCCAGCCTGCGCAACGTGTCCGGGTCGTGCCTGCCGACGGGGTAGAGGCAGTCGGCACCCGCCTCGGCGGCGAGCTTGAGCTTCGTCACCGCGCGGTCGAACCGGTCGGCCTCGTCCCCGATCTGACGCAGGAACAGATCGGTGCGGGCATTGATGACAACGTGCACCCCAGCGGCGTCGGCCGCCTCGCGCAGTTCACCGACCAGGGCGGCGTGCTCGGCGTCGGTGCGGATCCGGCCGCCCTCCTTGTGCACGGTGTCCTCGACGTTGAGCCCGACGGCTCCCGCGGACAGCAGTCCGTCGATCAGCCGCTTGGGGTCCTCGCCGTAGCCCGATTCGGCGTCGACCGAGACCGGCACGTCCACGGCGGAGGTGATCTGGGCGACGCGGGTGGTGAGGTCGTCGAACGACATCCCCTCGCCGTCGGGCTTGCCAACCGAGTCGGCGACGGGGTGGCTACCCACGGTGAGGGCAGCAAAGCCGGCGTCGACGGCCAGCTTGGCGGACCACGCGTCCCACACCGTCGGCAGGATCACCGGATTCCCTGGAACGTGCAGCGCCAGCAGCGCCGCGGCGCGCTCTTGCAAAACCTGTTGGGACACTCCTCAACCTCCACTCTTGTACGTGACCTGTCTCACTCTGAACTGATGATGTGGCTAGCATCAATTGTCGTACTGTGATCCGTGACACCCTTCAGCCCAAGGAGGTCGACTTCTTGTCCACTACCACCGAACTCGCCCAGCTACACGAGCTGATCGGCGGCCTGCGACGCTGCGTGTCGTCGCTGTCCTCACGCTACGGCGACACCCCGGCCATGCGCCGAATCGTCAACGACGCCGAGCGAATCATGAACGACATCGACCGGCTAGACATCGACGCAGAGGAACTGGAACTCACCCGCGGGGTGAGCCAGCACCATCACGGCGGCGAGAAGATCGCCATCCCGGATACGCAGTACGCCAGCGACTTCTGGGCAGACGTGGACGACGAAGGGCTCGGCGGGACACGGTGATGATCTGATGACCGGGTGAAGTTAGGGTCCGCTGACTTCGTGCGCCGCTCGGCGCTTCGCTAACGTCCACCTGGCTTGGCCACCGACCGAAATCGAGGATCTTCGTGAGCGCACCCGCCGCCAACCGCCCTGGCACGGGCGTCTTCTCACCGACGCGAGCGCAGATCTCGCAGCGCACGCTGCGCACCGACGCGTGGTGGAAGTCGCCGATCATCACGGACCTCGGCTTCGCCGCGTTCGTGATCTACGCGACCGCGCGCGCGTTCATGCAGGATCACTTCTACGTCGAGAAGTACAACTATCTGACGCCGTTCTACTCGCCGTGCGTGGTCAACTACGACGCCGCGACCGGATCGGGGTGTCCTGCCGGCGCCGCGCACTTCGGCACGTTCCTCCCCGACGTGTGGTGGCTGCCGTACGCCGCGCTGTCGCTGCCATTCCTCCTGCTGTTCCGGTTGACCTGTTACTACTACCGAGGCGCCTACTACCGCTCGGTGTGGCAGTCTCCGACCGCGTGCGCGGTGGCCGAACCACACGCCAAGTACACGGGCGAGACGCGGCTTCCGCTGATCATCCAGAACACGCACCGCTACTTCTTCTACATCGCGGGCATCATCTCGGTCATCAACACGTACGACGCCATCGAGGCGATGTTCCCGGACAGCGGGTTCCGGTTCGGGATCGGCAACCTCATTCTCTGGGTCAACGTGATCATGTTGTGGGTGTACACGGTGTCCTGCCACTCCTGCAGGCACGTCGTCGGCGGTCGACTCAAGCACTTCTCGAAACACCCAGTGCGGTACTGGATGTGGGGACAGGTGAGCAAGCTCAACACCCGGCACAAGCTGTACGCGTGGATCACGCTCGGCACCCTGATGCTGACCGACTTCTACATCATGTGCGTGTCCTTGGGTCTCAAAGACCTGCCGATCATTCCCTGACGAATGGCCTCGAGCACAGCCCGACAAGCACATTCCCAAAATGGCGAAGCGAGAGTAAATGAGTGAGCTAGAGCGGCACGAGTACGACGTGGTCGTCATCGGTGCCGGCGGCGCCGGACTACGCGCGGTGATCGAAGCCCGCGAACACGGCCTGCGCGTAGCGGTCGTGACCAAGTCCCTGTTCGGCAAGGCGCATACCGTGATGGCCGAGGGCGGCTGCGCCGCGGCGATGCGCAACGTCAACACCAAGGATTCCTGGCAGGTGCACTTCGGTGACACCATGCGCGGCGGCAAGTTCCTGAACAACTGGCGGATGGCCGAACTGCACGCGCAGGAGGCGCCCGACCGGGTCTGGGAGTTGGAGACCTACGGCGCGCTGTTCGACCGCACCAAGGACGGCAAGATCAGCCAGCGCAACTTCGGCGGGCACACCTACCCGCGGCTCGCTCACGTCGGCGACCGCACCGGCCTGGAGATCATCCGCACGCTGCAGCAGAAGATCGTCTCGCTGCAGCAGGATGACTTCAAGGAGACCGGCGACTACGAGGCCCGGATCAAGATCTTCCACGAGTGTTCGATCACCGACCTCATCAAGGACGGCGACAAGATCGCCGGCGCCTTCGGCTACTGGCGCGAGACCGGCAACTTCATCCTGTTCGACGCGCCTGCAGTGGTGCTGGCGACCGGCGGTATCGGCAAGTCGTTCAAGGTCTCGTCCAACTCCTGGGAGTACACCGGCGACGGCCACGCCCTTGCTTTGAGGGCCGGGTCCAACCTGATCAACATGGAGTTCATCCAGTTCCACCCGACCGGCATGGTCTGGCCGCTGTCCGTCAAGGGCATCCTCGTCACCGAGGGCGTCCGTGGCGACGGAGGAGTGCTGAAGAACTCCGAGGGCCGACGGTTCATGTTCGACTACATCCCCGCGGTGTTCAAGGGGCAGTACGCCGAAACCGAGGAAGAGGCCGACCAGTGGCTCAAGGACAACGACTCAGCTCGCCGCACGCCTGACCTGCTGCCCCGCGACGAAGTCGCCAGGGCCATCGTCGCCGAAGTGAAGGCCGGCCGCGGCACCCCGCACGGCGGGGTCTACCTCGACATCGCCTCGCGCATGCCCACCGAAGAGATCAAGCGTCGGCTGCCCTCGATGTACCACCAGTTCATCGAGCTGGCCGAGGTCGACATCACCAAGGACGAGATGGAGGTCGGTCCGACCTGTCATTACGTGATGGGCGGTATCGAAGTCGATCCCGACACCGGCGGCGCTGCAACGCCAGGACTGTTCGCGGCCGGTGAGTGCTCCGGCGGCATGCACGGCTCCAACCGGCTTGGCGGCAACTCGCTGTCCGACCTGCTGGTGTTCGGCAGGCGTGCCGGACTTGGTGCATCCGAATACGTCGCGGCGCTGTCCGAACGGCCGAAGCCGCCGCAGGACGCCGTCGACGAGGCCACCAAGATGGCGTTGGCGCCCTACGAGGCACACGAGAAGCCCGAGAACCCGTACACGCTGCACGCCGAACTTCAGGAGTCGATGAACGACCTCGTCGGCATCATCCGCAAGGAAGCCGAGATCGAAGAGGCGCTGACGAAGCTCGACGAGCTCCGTGGCCGGCTGCAGAACGTCGCGGTCGAGGGCGGCCGGGTATACAACCCGGGCTGGCACCTGGCCATCGACATGCGCAACATGCTGCTGGTCAGCGAGTGCGTGGCCAAGGCGGCGCTGCAGCGCACCGAGAGCCGCGGCGGCCACACCCGCGACGATCATCCGGCGATGGACGCCAACTGGCGCAACACGCTGCTGGTCTGTAAGACCACCGAGGCTGCGACCGCCGAGGCGATGGTCCCCCGCGTCACCGTCGTCCCCGAGCCGCAGGTTCCGATGCGGCCGGATCTGCTCGAGGTCTTCGAGCTCTCTGAACTCGAGAAGTACTACACCGACGCCGAACTGGCCGAGCACCCCGAACGGAAGGGCTGAAATGGCTGCCTACAACGCGAACCTACGGGTGTGGCGGGGCGACGACGATGGCGGCGAACTGAAGGACTACACCGTCGAGGTCAATGACGGCGAAGTGGTGCTCGACATCATCCACCGGTTGCAGGCCACCCAGGCCAACGACCTCGCCGTGCGGTGGAACTGCAAGGCGGGCAAGTGCGGCTCCTGCTCGGCCGAGATCAACGGTCGTCCGCGCCTGCTGTGCATGACGCGCATGTCGACCTTCGGTGAGGACGAGACCGTCACGGTGACGCCGCTGCGCACGTTCCCCGTGATGCGCGACCTGGTGACCGATGTGTCCTTCAATTACGAGAAGGCGCGCCAGATCCCGTCGTTCACCCCGCCGAAGGACCTGCAGCCCGGCGAGTACCGCATGCAGCAGGAAGACGTGGAACGCAGCCAGGAGTTCCGCAAGTGCATCGAGTGCTTCCTGTGCCAGAACGTGTGCCACGTCGTTCGTGACCACGAGGAGAACAAGGAAAACTTCGCAGGCCCGCGCTTCCACATGCGCATCGCCGAGCTCGACATGCACCCGCTGGACGTCGTGGATCGCAAGGACATGGCCCAGGAGGAACACGGCCTCGGCCTCTGCAACATCACCAAGTGCTGCACCGAGGTGTGTCCAGAGCACATCAAGATCACCGACAACGCGCTGATTCCGATGAAGGAACGCGTGGCCGACCGCAAGTACGACCCGGTCGTGTGGCTCGGCAAGGTGCTGTTCAAGAAGAAGTAGGCCTATCGGGCGTACCGTGGTCTGAGGAAGCCAAACCCGCCCTTCAATGACGAAAGGCAGCCTTCATGAGCACTGGAGAAACGCAGAGCGTCAACGACATTCGCACTGCCATCCGTGAACTCACCGCCCGCGCCGAGCTGGCCCGCAAAGAGGGTCGGCCCGACGACGCGGCCGAGCTCGAACAACGCGTTGCGGGCTACCGAGCGGAGCTTGCCGCGCGGCCGTAGCGGGCACCTGCCGCGAGCTAGCCGTCCAGTCGGCGGAACGTGCTGCGATGGAACACGATGGGCGCGACGTCGTCGTGCACGGTGATGTCGTGCACCCTGAGCACCACGATGGTGTGATCCCCAGCGAGCACCAGCTGCTCGATGGCGCTCTCCAGCCACACGCTGGTGCCGTGGATGAACACCGCTCCACGGTCGGTCGACTTCGTCTCCAGCCCCGCGAAGCGGTCGCCGGTCTTGGCGGCGAGGGTCTTCACGGCGAAGTCGTGGGACTCGCCGAGCACGCTGATCCCGAGGAACGGTAGATCCTTGAGCTTCGGCCAGGTCGTCGACGTGTTCTGCACGCAGAAGGACACCAGCGGCGGGTCCAGGGAGACCGGTACGAAGGTGCTGGCGGCGAGGCCGACGCGGACGCCATCGACCTCCGCGGCGATGGCGATGACGCCGGACGGGAAGTGCCCGAATGCTTCGCGCAGCGAGGTCGGGCTCAGGTCGGTGCTACTCATGGCGCCTTCATCTTCACACGTAACCGTGTGCGGCGGCCACGTCCGGGTGGGCCCGCAGCCTGCTCTTCCATGCGTTGCGGCCATACACCGAGAAGATCCGTTCGTTCGACGGGTCGGGCGTGACGCCCCGGGCGTGCGCGGCGAGCTCGTCCGGCAGCGTCAGCACCGGGAGTTGAGCGTCGAGCCGCGGATTGAAGAAATAAGGCACCGAGATGCGCTCGACGTCCGTGAGCCTGACGCGGTGCTCGGTGGCGCGTAGATAGCCGCCGCTGGCGAGCTCGAGCAGCTCCCCGATGTTGACGATGAACGCGCCTGGTAGCGGATCAACGTCGATCCACTCGCCGTCGCGGCCGCGTACTTCCAACCCGCGGGTACCCGGTTCGGCGAGGAGCAGGGTGAGCACCCCCGCGTCCCGGTGTGCGCCGACGCCCTGGGTGCTGTCGGGTTTGGCGGGATAGCGCACCACCTTGATCAGCGTGGCCGGTGTCTCCGCGAACGCGAAGTCGAAGACGTCCGCGGGACTGCCCAACGATGAAGCCCAGTGGCCCAACAACTTTCGCCCGACGGCCGCCAGGGCGTGGTCCCACGCCGCGACGACGGCGGGCAACTCGGGTAGCCCGGCGGGCCACTGGTTGGGCCCCTGCAACTTCAGATAAGGCTCGGCGGGGTCGGCCGGCGGCACGCGCTCGGGTCCGATGTCGAGCTGTTCGCGCCAGTCGACCGCACCGCCGGTGAGTTCGCCCCCGAGGCGCGTGTACCCGCGGAAGTGCGGGCTGTTGCGCATCGCGACGGCGTCCTTGGCGTCTTGCGGCAGCGCGAACAGCCCGCGTGCGGCGGCGAGCACGCGCGCGGTCAGCTCGTCGGGAACCCCGTGGCCGGTCAGCTGAAAGAAGCCCACCTCGTGCGCGACCGTGCGCAGTTGGGGGCGCAGTTCAGCGGGATCGTCACGCAGGTCCACCACGGGTAGCGCGGTCTGCACGGAACTCACGTCGCCATGATCGCCCAGTGGGGCGCCGTGCGCCACAGTCGAAATCGTCGTGAACCTAGGCGTCCAACCGAGTGAAGAGGTCCTGCTTGTACTGCTCGGCGCAGGCGGCGCGCCGGATCTTGCCGCTCGTCGTCGTGGGAATCGACCCGGGAGGTACCAGAACGAGATCCCCCACATTCAGTCCGTGTGCATTCGATATCGCGGAGGTGACGTCGCTCTTGACCTCACTGAGCCAGTGCATCGCCTCTGTCGTGGAAGCTCCCCGATTCTTGACCTCGATGACGGTGACTAGCTTCTCGGTACTGTTCACCGGAACCGAAATCGCCACGACCCGACCGCGTGTGATCTGTTGGACCGTCGCCTCGATGTCCTCGGGATAATGATTGCGACCACGAATGATGAGCATGTCCTTGATGCGGCCGACGATGAACAGCTGACCATCGGAGACGAAGCCCAGATCGCCGGTTCTCAGCCAGCGTCCGTTAGCCGTGCCCGGCGAAGTGTCCACGAGCGTGGCGCCGAAGCACTTCTGCTCCTCCGGCGACCTGCTCCAGTAGCCATCGGCGACATTGTCGCCATGCGCCCAGATCTCACCGACCACGTCCTGCGGGCACTCGCGGTTCGTGTCGACGTCGACGATCCGCACCAAGGGTGACTGCGGCAGTTCGTATCTCACCAGGCCCGAGCCGGTTCCCGTTGGGCAGCGCTGAGCGCGGCCCGCGGACAATTCGTCCGCATCGAAGTGGGCCGCCCCCGACGACTCGCTCCAGGCGCCAGCCGCCACGAAGACGGTCGCCTCCGCCAGTCCGTACGAAGGACGCAGCATGTGGTCCCGAAAGTTGAAGTGAGCGAACCGATCAGCGAAGCGGGCCAGTGTGGACGGTTCGACGCGTTCGGCGCCGTTGATGATGGCATGTACCCCGCCGAGGTCGAGCCCGGCGAGATCACTGTCGGTCGTTTGGCGGGCGGCCAGGTCGAAGGCGAAGTTAGGGGCCGCCGAAAAGGCACGCGAATTCTGCGCCAGCGCTCTCATCCATCTGGCCGGCTTTTCCACGAACGCAGTCGGGCTGGTCAACATGGCGGGATAGCCGCTCAGGATGGGCCCGCAGATGCCCATCATCAAACCCATGTCGTGGTAGAAGGGCAACCACGACACGAACGTGGCATCGGCAGCGGATTTGGCGTGCGCACCTCCGAAATAGCAGCGCATCAGCTGCTCGAAATTCGTCTGGAGGTTGCGGTGCGAGATCATCACGCCTGTTGGCAGCCGGGTCGAACCCGAGCTGTACTGCAAATACGCGATGCTGGGCACCTCGGCCGGCTCGGCGGTTGGTCCGAGCTCGCCGTCCAGATTCAGCGAATCGATTTCAACGAGCTTGGGAGCACTGTCCAGGCGCGCTTGATCAACGTAATCGCCGACGTCTCCCGCGACCGCGGAGGTGGTGAGCACCACCGATGGCGACGTGTCGGCGAAGACCGCGCCCACCCGCTCGTCACTCGAGCCTCGGTGCGGCAACGGGAGCGGTACTGCGATCAGCCCAGCCTGCATGGCTCCCAGGAAAGCGAGAATGTAATCGAGGCTCTGCGGAGCCAGGATCACTGCCCGGTCTCCGGCCGACGCATGGACGCTGAGCTCGCGTGCCACGTTCAATGTTCGACGGGACAGTTGCGCCCACGTGAGGCTCTCGGATACCCCAGCCGGGTCGTGCACGTAGTCGGTGAAGGTGAATGCCACGTCGCCGGGGCGCAGGCTGGCGCGTCCGTGCAGCATCGACAGAATGGTCGACTGGGGAGGTGTCACTGCGCGTCCGTCAGCCCGGACCGTGTGCCTGCGACAGCACGGCCGCGGCACCGTTGAGGAGTTGCGACATCGGGTCGGCGCCGCCGCCGAACGTCGCCTCCGAGGCCGGAGCGGTGACCTCCGCGGGGTCGAAGCCGCGCACCGGGTCCACCTGAACCGGAGCGGTCGCCGGATCGTCGTTGCGCGAGTAGCCCGCGTTCACCCGGGGCATCAGGATCGCGTCGAGCTTGTTCAGCGTGTCCTCTGGCACCCCCAGATACTTGAAGGGCAGCACCAGGGGAAGGTGTTGCTCGGGAACGAGATACGTCGTCGTCGTCCCGCCCCTGGAGTTGACCGTCGTCCGAATGTTCTGCGGCGGAACATTGCTCGGGTTGGTGAACGCAATCGCGGTGTGACCGGTGGCCAGACCGGCGATCGAGTTGGCGAGCGCAAACAGGTTGTCCGGCCGGTCCGGGAAGTCGGCGATGCTGTCGTAGGCGGAGACGAACTGGTCAGTGTGGTACTGACTCTCCACCGGAGCGGGGACCTGGTAGTCCATCGCGGGTACGACGCTCCCGACGGGGAACATTTGCGTCAGGAAGCTCTCCCCGAAGGGGGTCTTCGCCACCGGGTCACCGAACGTGGCGAAGGTCAGTTGATCCGGCGGCGGAGCGGTCGGGTCATTCGCCAGTTTCGCCTTGACGGCGTCGAGCACGAGCGCGCCCTCGGACAACCCCATCGCGGTACCGGGACCGCCGTTGCGAATGGCGGTTTCGAGTTGCGGCTCTCCGACGTCGACTGACTCACCGATGCTGGGGCCATCGAGCCCCAATCCAGGCATGATTTGCTCCCCCACCGGGCCGATGCCGGGGAACAGGCGCTCCAGCACGTGGCCTTGAACTTGTCCCGCCGGGTACCAGACGTTTTGCCGCTTCATGCCCGGGAACCAGTCCTCGCCGGTCATGCGGATGTACTCGTCATAGGGAATACCGAGCACGTGAGCGCCACCGAGCGCGTACGCGGTGCGGTCGGACGACGTCGGTGCGGCGGTTGGTCGCCCGTCGGCCGAGATCCCGGGGATCGGCGGTCCAGGGGGCAGCGGGTCGTCGGCAGTCGCCGTCGGGATGCCGAAACATCCTGTGACGCAGGCAGTTACCGTGAGTCCTGCGAGGAGTCTGTTCATCCGTACTCCTGACCGCTCGGCTGCTCTAGTTTCACATACATGACATGTCCGCGCTAACTCGACTGCTCGGCCGGTTCGGGCGGTGGCAGGGCTCTTGGGGACGACGCCCGCCGTGCGCCCACTCGCGATGGCCACCAGTTCGCCCGCCCCACCAACGCCGCGATGGCAGGCACCGTGATGGTCCGTACTACGAAGGTATCCAGCAGAATTCCCACGCCGATGACGAAGCCGCCCTGGATCACGATTCCGATACTGGAGAAGAGCAGCCCGCCCATCGACGCGGCGAAGATCAGCCCCGCCGCGGTGATGACGCCGCCCGTCGAACTCAGGGTACGGATGACGCCGTAACGCACACTGTGCGGTGACTCGTCGCGCATCCGCGACACGAAGAGCATGTTGTAATCGGCGCCCACCGCGACCAGCACCACGAACGCCAATGGTGGCACGCTCCAATGCAATTGCTGGCCGAGGAAGAACTGGAACGCCAACACCCCGACACCGATTGCCGCGAAGTACGAAATCACCACGGAACCGACGAGATAGAGCGGTGCGATGATCGCCCTCAGCAGCACCATCAGCGTCAGCAGGACGACGAATAGGGTCGCGGCGATGATGTAGCGGATGTCGTGCTGGTAGTAGTCGCGCGTATCCCGCAGCGCGGCGGGGAACCCGCCCATCGAGATCGTGGCGTCGGCCAGGGTGGTGTTCGGTTGGGCGCTCTTGGCGGTGTCCCTGATCTCGTTGACCTGATCCATCGCCGCGGCGCTGAACGGGTCGAGTTTGGTTTGCAGCAGATACCGCGCGGAGTGACCATCCGGCGAGATGAACGCCTTGGCGGCTTTCTGGAAGTCCGCCAGGTTCAGCACTTCGGCCGGGATGTTGAACCCCGCCTGGGACGGTTCCGTCGCGTTGTCCTTCATCGTCAACAGAAATGCCGACGCCTCGTCGAGTCCGGAGGAAATCACCTTGATCTGCTGGACGAGGTCATCCACTCCGCCGGCTACTTGCTGGCTCCCCCCGGCGAGGCGGTCGGCGCCCTGCCGCAGCTGGGTCAGTCCTGCCTGCGGGCCGCCGGGTTTGTCCATTCCCATGGCGTGGATCGCATTGACGACACCCGTCAGCGCACCATTCAGCTTCTTTACCGTCGCGTTGAGGCTCTGCCTGTCGTCGAAACCCTGAAGCTGGTGCGCAATGTCGTTGATCTGGTCGAGGCTCGCAGTGTTGCGCGCAGCGAGCAGCTGCTCAAACTGGCTGCGGGTGTTGCTGCAGGAGGTATCGAGGTCGCAGACCGGGTTGCCCTGGAGCGCCGTCAGGACAGGGCCGATCCAGGCGAACATGTTCCTCGCGGCGGTGAAGTTGACGCCTAGCTGATTGCCGAGCGCGTTGATGCTGTCGACGAGCTTCGCGGCGTTGTCGACGTCCCGCACCAGCTTGTCGCCACCTTCTTGGGTTCTCAGCGAGGACGACGAGTCGATCAGACTCTGGATACTGGGGGCGATCTTGTTGATCTGGGAGCGCACGTCATGAAGGCTGTCGGCCAGGGTGTTGGCCCCGGATGCGAGTCGATTGAGGTCGCTGGTGCGCTGGTCGATCTGGTCGGAGCCACCTGCCAGCCGGTTACCCACCAGGCCTGCCTGATACGTGGCCCTGAATTCCGGTGGCACGTCGCCAAGGGGTCGGGTGATGCCGCTGACGAGACCCACGTTCGGCAATTGGGCGATGCGTGCAGCCATCTGCTCCAGGTCCGCTAGGGCTTGCGGGGTGCGCAGGTCATGCGGTGACTGGACGAGGACGTACTCGGGAATGGACTGACTGAGGGGGAAGTGGCGTTCGAGCGCGGCGTATCCGATCGAACTCGGCGCCGACGCCGCCACGGCCTTGCGATCGTCGTAGTTGTAGTGCGCGAAGATCGCGCAGCTGGCCAGCAGTCCTAGGACGAGGAGGCTGGCAACCAGATGTGGCACCGGCCGGCGCACGATGCGGATGCCGGACCGCCGCCAGAACCGGGCCGTCAGTTCGCGCCGCGGCTTGACCCAACCGCGCGGCCCGGCGAGCACCAGGATCGCTGGCAGCAGTGTCACTCCGGCGAGGTATGCGACACCGATCCCGATCGCCGACGACACTCCGACCGTCTTGAAGACGCCCATCTTGGCGAAGCTCAAAAGCAGGAACGTGATGCCCACCGTCGTGGCGGATGCGGTGATCACCTTCCCGATCGAGCTCATCGCCTTCCTGACCGCCTCATCGAAATCCGCGCCGGACCGCAGATAGTCGTGATAGCGGCTGATGAGGAACACCGCGTAATCCGTTCCTGCGCCGGCCAGGATCGCGCTTAGGAACACGACGGACTGATTCGAGACCCCGGCACCGGTCAGCTCGGAGTAGCCCGCCACCACCGCCTGCGCGATCACCAGCGACGACCCGATCGTCACCAACGGCAGCAGCATCGTGACCGCGCTGCGATAGACCAACAGCAGCACGGCGAGGACAAGGACGGCGATCGCGAGCTCGATCGGCAGGCGATCCCGCTCACCCGCGACGGTGAGGTCGGAGACGGTGGCTGCGGGTCCGGTGAGGTGCACGGTCACGGAACTGCCGGCGACGCTGTGGCGGATGACGTCGGCCACCCGGTTGAAGGAGTCGAAGGCCCGCGGCGTGCCCAACTCACCCGCGAGGCCCACCGGCAACACCCAGGTCGTCTTGTCCTGACTCGTCAGGAACTGACGCAGTTGGGGCGTGTTGACGAAATCCTGCACGGACACGACGTCTGTCACGTCGTCGTGCAGCGCGTCCACCACCTTGCGGTAGGCCGCCTCGTCGGCGGGCCCCAGTCCGCTCTCGTTGATGAACGTAACCAACAGGAGGTCGTCGTTACCCGGTTCGTGAAACGCCTCGGACATCTTCTTGGCGGTGACACTGGACGGTGCATCGCTGGGCAGAATGACGAGCGGATGTTTCTCCGCCATCTCGGTCAGCGAGGGGAACGACAGCGGCAAGGCAACCGCCATCGCCACCCATACTGCGATCACCGCCCAGGGCCACCGCACCACGAGATCGGCTAGCCGTCTCATATCGCCCTCATGCCCTCACCCTGCCGCCCGACCCTGGAGCCCAAGCTACGCGACGCGTCCCCAGTGCCCGCTGTCGGCGACCCGTACGGTCACAGACCTCATCGCCTCCATGTAGCGGGTAACTGATTTCTGGGCAACTGGATTGTCGGGATGCATGATCGCCATGACCGTGCCCTCCCCGTAACGGAATATGTAGATCGTCAATTGATATGAAAACCGGCCGTCAGGGTAGATCCCGATATTGTTCGCAAGACCCATGTCTGCGGCTGCAAGGATTCCGTTGAGCGGAGCGGCGCCGCCGTGAAAGAAGTTCGCCACCGGAAAGTTCGGCCGTGGCCAGTTCAACGACGGCGCCAACTCCAATACGCGGTAATACGGCACCTTCGACATGTCCAGGCCCGAATCGAAAGACGTCTGAGCAGCCCATGCGGCATCGCTGAATGAGGTCGCCGCTATCGGGACGGTGATCGGGATCAAGCCGGTAAACCAACCCTGCGTCATGAAATTGTCGCTGGCCGTGCGGGAATCCCTCGGAGTGAGCCCGTAATACGTGAGCGCACCGGTGAACTCGTGCTCCACCAGGCCGAGACAAGCGAACAAGCCGCCGACGAAGCGCGCGCCGGCCGCCGTGCAGGCTGATTCGAAGCGTTCCGTCTGCGGTGTGTCCATCAGGATTTCTGAGGTCATGGCACTGCTGGTCGATTCCTTCGGGTTACCCAACGGAAGCGGGAACTCAGGAAACCCACCACCGTTTTCCTCGGCGAAGTCGATCCACGCGCTTACCCCAGGCGAATCCACCGTCAACGTGTGCGCGTACTCGCGCTCACGGACACAGAAATCGTCGAAGCTACCGGCATCGGGCAGCGTGAGAGCGTGACCGCTTCCGCTCAACGCCGAATACATTCCGTTGGCTTCCATCATCGTCGTGCCGATCAACGTCGCATCCCCGTGCACGTGATCCATGGCAGCGAAGAACGAGAAGTAGTCCTCGTTTTGTACAACCCCGAAAGTGAAGCAACCCCACTCCAACGGATTCGGTATGTCCACGACGTGAGCGTGTATTTCGTCAACCGTCATGTGGCCGTGATCGATCGGCACGAATTCAATGTCAGCCGGATCGTCGATGGCATGCCGGATGAACTCTCCATCCGCGGTCTGGGAGAACCAACTGCGGAACGTGTCATGCCGACGTAGGTATGTATTGACGGCGTGATCCATGGCAGAAACATCACACTGGCCGGCCACGTCACAGCTAGCGATGATTTGCCGGGAGAAGTTCAGTCCCTCGGCCGTCCGTTCGCAGTAATTGCGAAGATGCTGGCCCTGCATGTAGCTAATCGGCACCGAACTGATAGGAGCTCGTCGCGCCTTGTCCTGAGCCGCGGCCGTTGGATGCCAAGAGGTCACAGAGCCCGGGCTCAACGACCATTCGTCAAGTGCTCCGACCGTGACTTTCCCGATGCGCAAAGCTTCGCCCTCCCCATTGGCCGGCTCCGGTCCGGCATCACTAGCGGCTCAACATACCCTCGCAGAAGCACCGCCGCCTGAACGTGGGGGGCTCCGTGCAACCGCAGCTAGCGAAGCCCGGACGTTGGCGTCCGGCATGACACAGGCATACATGCAATACTGGCCGCGGCTCTCCAGGGAGGGATGCGAACAAATGTTTGGTACGGAAAAGTCGATCGAACCGGCCCCAAGTTTTGCGATCGTGGGCTACGCGGCGCGCTTTCCGGGCGCCGCGGATGCCGATGAGTTTTGGGACGTGCTGCGCGAGGGCCGCGACGCGGTATCTGAGGTGCCCAATGACCGCTGGGATGTCGACGAATTCTTCGACCCCGAACCCGGCGTGCCCGGCAAGGTCGTAACGCGTCGCGCCGGTTTCGTCGATGACGTGGCGGGGTTCGACGCGCCGTTCTTCGGTATGTCGACGCGCGAGGTCAGATTGATGGACCCACAGCATCGGATCTTGCTGGAGACGGCGTGGCGCGCGGTGGAACATTCGGGCACTGCGCCGACGGCCCTGGCCAACACCAACACCGGCGTGTTCGTGGGCTTGGCGACCCACGACTACCTGGGCATGATCTCCGACGCGCAGACTTACCCCGAGATCGAGGCCTACACGGCGATCGGGACGTCGAATGCGGCCGCGGCCGGCCGGATCAGCTATCGGCTGGGGCTGCAGGGTCCCGCGGTCGCCGTCGACACGGCGTGTAGCTCGTCGCTGGTGGCAATCCATCAGGCGTGCCAAGCGCTGCTTTTGGGCGAATGCGACCTCGCGCTGGCCGGCGGCGCGAACGTCCTGCTCAGCCCGGCGACCATGATCACGTTCTCCAGCGCGAACATGCTCGCGCCCGACGGCCGGTGCAAGACATTCGACGCGGCCGCGGACGGCTATGTGCGTGGCGAGGGGTGCGGCGTCATCGTCATCAAGCGCCTCGAGGACGCGGTTCGCGACGGCGACCGGATCAGAGCGGTGATCCGCGGCAGCGCGGTCAACCAGGACGGCGCATCCGGCGGCTTGACGGTGCCGAACGGCGTTGCGCAGCAACGGGTTATCGCCGATGCGCTGAAGCGAGCCGACCTCGAACCGAGCGACGTCGGATACCTGGAAGCGCACGGCACCGGGACATCGCTGGGCGACCCGATCGAGGCTCAGGCCGCAGGTGCGGCGTACGGCGCCGGGCGCGATCCCAGCCACCCGCTGTTGATCGGCTCCGCGAAGACGAACATCGGGCACCTGGAAGCAGCCGCGGGGATCGCGGGCGTCATCAAGGTCATCTTGTCGCTCGAGCACGAGACTCTGCCGAAGCACCTCCACTTCGAGAACCCGTCGCCGCACATTCCGTGGGACCGGCTTGCAGTGGAGGTGGTGAAGGAGACCACCCCCTGGGAGCGCAATGGTCGGCCCCGCATCGCCGGCGTTAGCTCGTTCGGGTTCGCCGGGACCAACGCGCACGTCATCCTCTCCGAAGCTCCCGAGGAAGCAGCGCAGCCCGCTGCGGCACCGGGTCCGGGAGACTCACGATTCAGCGTTCTTCCGCTCTCGGCGCGGACGCCCGCCGCCTTGGGGCAGGTCGCCGATCACTACCGCAACTGGTTGAACGCGCACCCGGAGGCCACCTTGGCCGACGTGTGCTTCACCGCGGGGGTCGGGCGAGCGCACTTGGAGCACCGGGCCGCGTTGGCGGTCAATTCGAGAGAATCCGCCATCGAGCTTCTCGGCGCACTCGCGGACGACCGCCCGGCACCCGGTTTGGTCGTTGGAGAATCCCGTGACACACCGAAGACGGCGTGGCTGTTCACCGGTCAAGGCAGCCAGTACACCGGCATGGCCCGGGAGTTGTTCGACACCGAGCCGGTGTTCGCCGAGACGCTGAATCGCTGCGCGACAGCGGTCGCCGACGTTCTCGAAAAGCCGTTGCTGGACGTGATTTTCGACGTGGATGGCCCGGATGGCGAAGAGACGCTGCGACAGACCAGCTACGCACAGCCCGCCTTGTTCGCGGTGGAGCTGGGCTTGGCTCGGCTCTGGCAGTCGTGGGGCTTCGAGCCGGACGTGGTGCTGGGACACAGCGTCGGGCAGTATTCGGCGGCCTGCGTCGCGGGCGTGTTCAGTCTCGAGGACGGCGCGCTGCTGATGGCCGAACGCGGTCGTCTGTTCGGCAGTTTGCCTGCGGGTGGCCGGATGGTCGCGGCGTTCACCGCCGCCGAGCGTGTCGAGAGCCTCACCGACGAGTTCCCGAGTCTGTCGGTGGCCGCGTACAACGGCGCCAATACCGTGCTGTCGGGGCCCGAAGAGGACCTGAAGATGGCGGTGGCCAGGCTGGCGGCCGACGGTGTCCGATACAACTGGCTGGACACCAGCCACGCGTTCCACTCGTCGCTGCTTGACCCGATCCTCGACGAGTTCGAGGCGTATGCGGATCGGTTCGATTTCAATACGCCACAACGGATTTTGCTCGACAACCGCACTGGCGCCGCGCTCGGCTGGAGCGTGAAGCTCGACGGCGCCTATTGGCGACGTCACGCGCGCCAACCGGTGGAATTCGCCAAGAGCGTGCGCACTCTCGCCGAGCTGAATTGCAAGGTATTGCTCGAGCTCGGCCCACAACCGGTGCTGACCGCCGCCGCGCTGCGGGCATGGCCTGACCCGGCCACCGCACCGCGGGCGATCGCGTCTCTGCGTCGAAACACCGCAGACCGCCGGCAAATCACCGAAGCCGTTGCCGACGCGTATGTCTTGGGCCACCTGCCCGAATTCGCCGCCTTGCGGCACCCAGACGCGCGAAAGCTCGACCTGCCCACCTATCCGTTCGAGCACCGCCAGTACTGGTTTCAAGATAATCAGGAGATCCCGAACCAACAACAGCTACCAGCCGCGCGTACCCAGGCCGTCCAGCTTCTCGAGGACGGCCGGATCGAGGAACTCGCGACCCTGCTCGACGGTGCGAGCGGCGACCATCAGACCCTGGATGTACTGACAAAGCTTGCGGCACAACACAATCAACAACGGACCACCCAGTCGATCGAGGACGACCGCTACGAAATCCACTGGGAGAAACTCACTGGTTCCCACTCCATCTCGGAAACGGGCGAGGAATCTACCTGGATCCTCGTCGGCGACGACTCCCCGGTGGTCCAGCCGCTGGTCGACGCGCTGACCGCTCGTGGCCACAGGCATCTGATGCTCAGGTTGCCGGTGTCCGATGCCGACGAGGAGAAGCTTGCCGACGCGTTGCGCGCTGCGGCAGTGGACGATTCGACGCTACGCATCGTGCATGTCGCGGCTCTCGACTCCGAGACCGCAACGTCGATGCGGTCACTGTTGCGGATGCAACACCGGATCTTGGGCGGAACTCGGCGGCTCTTCCGCGCCGCGATCGCCGCGGAACTGCGCAGGCCCATTTGGGTGGTAACGCGCGGCGCACAGCGCGTCACCGACACGGACACCGTGGCGCCGGATCAGAGTTGCCTGTGGGGATTCGGTCGTGCTGCCTCCCTTGAGCTTCCGCACGTGTGGGGTGGACTGGCGGATCTGGCTGATGGCACTGCCGACGAATGGTCGCGGTTCATCACCCAGGTTGCGTCGATGCCGCACGAGTCGGCCGTCAGGGAGGACCAGATCGCGTTGCGCGATCAGGCGGTGTACGTTCCCCGACTGGTTCGGCAAGCGGAGGCGCCAAGCGGTACGCCGCTGGAACTGCGCTCTGACGCAGCGTATCTCGTTACAGGGGGCCTCGGTTCCATAGGACTGGAGATCGCCGGATATCTGGCCGCCCACGGCGCCAGGCATCTGGTGCTGACCAGCCGGCGCGCGCCCAGCGAAGCCGCGCAACAGCGCATCGATGCATTGAGCGAACAGCACGGCTGCGAGTTCCGCGTCATTGCTGCCGATGTCGCGGATGCACACGGCGTCGCACGCCTTTTGACCACCGTGCGGGCCGAGCTGCCGCCGTTGGCCGGCATCGTCCATGCCGCGGGCGAGCTCGGAACCACGCCGCTGAGCCACCTGGACGACGACGAAGTAGATCGCGTCTTCGCTGGGAAGGTTTGGGGTGCCTGGCATTTGAGTGAAGCAGCCACCGACCTGCAGCTGGACTTCTTCATCAGTACCTCTTCGATCGCCTCGGTATGGGGCGGATTCGGTCAGACGGCCTACGGCGCGGCCAACGCCTTCCTCGACGGGTTGGCCTGGCGCCTGCGCGAACAGGGCATCCCCGGGATCAGCGTCAACTTCGGTCCCTGGTCGGCGGGCATGGCCGACGCAGAGTCGCGTGCGCGACTCGCTAAGCGCGGTGTCCGGACGTTGTCACCTGCCGATGCGCTGGCAGGTCTGGCCGACGTCGTGGCGGCCTCCAAGGCACCGGGCCTCGTGCAAGGAACTGTGGCCCGGATCGACTGGGCTCGTTTCCTGCCGCTCTACGAACAGGCGGGCCGACGAGCGTTCCTGGCCGAGTTGGCGCGCGAGGTGCCCTCCGATCTGGTGACTGCGGCGCCTGCCACGGCGTCGGGGAAGACCCAGCTGGTCGAGCGGCTCGCAGGCGCTCCAGTGCAGCAGCGCAAGAAGCTTCTGACGGACTACCTGCGCGACGCGGTAGCAGAGGTGACGCGGGTCGATGCCGCGGAGATCCGCGAGGACGAGGGTTTCTTCGACCTCGGCATGGATTCGCTGATGGCCGTCGAACTTCGGCGCCGCATCGAACAGGGGGTGGGCAAGGAGATACCCATCACCCTGGTGATGGATCACCCTCGGCTGTCCGACGTGGCCGATTACCTGCTCGTCGAGGTGCTCGGCCTCAACGAGGCGGCATCTGCCAAACCGGGGCCGCCGGCGTCAGGGGCCATGACGCGCACGGATGAGCCGATCGCGATCATCGCGGTGTCGTGCCGGTTCCCCGGCGCGCCCAACCCGGAAGCCTTCTGGCAGGTGCTGTCCGGCGGTGTCGATGCCATCCGGGAAGTCCCCGAGGACCGATTCGACATCGACGAGTTCTACGACCCGGATCCGGAGACGGCGGGAAAGACCTACACGCGCTTCGGCGGATTCCTCGACGGCATCGATGGATTCGATCCCGAGTTCTTCGGCATCTCTCCGCGCGAGGCCGTCTGGATCGAGCCGCAACAGCGACTGATGCTCGAAACGGTGTGGGAGGGCCTCGAAAGGGCTGGGTACGCGCCGTCCGCATTGCGCGGCAGCCGAACCGGAGTCTTCGCGGGAGTGGCCGCCAACGAGTACGCGCATCTGCTGTCGTCGGAGTCGATCGACAAGATCGAGCCCTACTTCATCACCGGCAACGCGCTCAATGCCATTTCCGGTCGGGTCGCCTTCGCGCTGGGACTCGAAGGACCGGCAGTGGCAGTCGACACCGCATGCAGCTCGGCGTTGGTGGCCGTCCATCAGGCCTGCCAGGCATTGCGCTTCGATGACTGCGACCTGGCGGTGGCAGGCGGCGTGAACGTCCTGCTGAGTCCGGTGACGGTCGTCGCCGCCTCACGGGCCAGGATGCTTTCCCCCGTCGGACGATGCAAGACGTTCGACGCGTCCGCCGACGGCTACGTACGCAGTGAAGGCTGCGGAATTCTGGTGCTCAAGAGATTGAGTGACGCGGTGCGCGATGGCGACCGGGTCTGCGCGGTCATTCCGAGCAGTGCGGTCAACCAGGACGGTGCGTCCAGTGGTTTGACGGTGCCCAATGGTGGTGCACAGCAACGGCTCATCGGTACGGCGTTGGCCAGGGCCGGGCTGACGGGCGGGGACGTCGACTACCTCGAGGCGCACGGAACGGGCACCCCGCTGGGCGATCCGATCGAGGTGCAGGCCGCCGCCGCCGCGTATGGCGGCTCGCGTGACGCAGACCGTCCGTTGCTGATGGGATCGGTGAAGACCAACATCGGTCACACCGAATCGGCCTCGGGGGCAGCGGGTCTGATCAAGGTCGTGTTGTCGCTCCAGCACGAAGAGCTGCCGCAGAGCCTGCACTTCGACAACCCGTCACCGCACATCCCCTGGGCTTCGCTGCCGGTTCGGGTCGTGGACAAGGCCATTCCGTGGTTGGCCAACGGCAGGACACGCCGGGCCGGCGTGAGTTCCTTCGGATTCACCGGCACCAACGCGCACGTGCTTATCGAGGAGGCGCCCGCGGCCAGCGTCGTGGAAACTCCGGCGCCACCGGAGTTAGACACTGACGAGCAGCCCGCCTTCAACGTGCTGGCGCTGTCCGCGCGGTCACCGGAAGCACTGGTGGCATTGGCGCGACGTTACGACGACTGGTTGAGCATCCACCCGGACGTCGACCTCGCCGACGTATGCCTCACCGCGGGCAGGGGACGCTCGCATTTCGAACATCGCGCCGCGCTGGTCGTGGACTCGGTCGCGGGCGCGCGCGACGGCCTGGCCGAATTGGCCGAGAACCGGCTGCGACCCGGTGTCGTACAGGGCGAACACACGCACCACCCGACGACGGCGTGGTTGTTCAGTGGGCAAGGCAGCCAGTACCCGGGTATGGCGCGTGAGTTGTTCGACACGGAGCCGGTTTTCGCCGACACCGTGACACGCTGCGCGGAAGCGGTAGCGGAACTGCTGCCGCGTCCGTTGCTGGAGGTCATGTTCGCCACCGATCGCGAGGCCGGAGAAGCCTTGCGCCACACGTCGTTTGCGCAGCCGGCACTCTTCGCCGTCGAGATGGGCCTGGCCCGGCTGTGGCAGTCGTGGGGCATCCAACCCGACGTGGTGCTGGGGCACAGCGTGGGCCAGTACGCAGCGGCATGCGTGGCAGGCGCCTTCAGCCTCGAGGACGGCGCCCGGTTGATGGCCGAGCGCGGTCGGATGTTCGGCAGTCTGCCCGAGGGCGGGCGCATGGTGGCAGTGTTCAGCGACGCCAAGCACGTCGAGGAGCTCGCCGCCGAGTTCCCGCGAGTGTCGGTCGGTGCCTACAACGGTCCCAACACCGTGCTCTCGGGCCCCGGCGAGGATCTCGAACGGATCGTCGCCGCGTTTGGTGACGAGGGGATCCGCTGCACCTGGCTGCAGACCAGCCACGCCTTCCACTCGGAGTTGCTTGATCCGGTGCTCGACGAGTTCGAGTCGTACGCAGCGCAGTTCCAATTCGCCGCCCCGACGTTGCCGCTTGTCTGCAACCGCACCGGCGCAGTGCTCACCGCCCAAACGCCGCTCGACGCCAAGTACTGGCGGCGGCATTCGCGCCAGCCGGTGCAATTCGCCGAAAGTGTGCGCACCATCGCATCGCTGGGCTGCTCGGTGTTGATGGAGATCGGTCCGCAACCGGTGTTGACCGGAGCTGCGGTGCAGGTCTGGCCGGAGCACTTGGCGGCTCCTCGGGCGATCGTCTCGATGCGCAAGGGCGTAGCCGACCGGCGCCAGATCGCCGACGCCATGGCCGCTGCCTACGTCGGCGGCCATCGACCCGATTTCGCTGCGCTACAACGCCAGTCGGGCAGCAAGCTCGAACTGCCCACCTATCCGTTCCAACACCGCCGCTTCTGGCCCAAGACGTCCGGGATCGTCGGCTCCGATGGCCAAGGTGTCGCGGTTTCGGGAATTCTGGGCAGCGGGAAGGACCTCGCCTCCGGCGACTCCGTCTACACCAGCAGGTTGTCCGTCAAGTCTGCGCCCTGGCTCTCCGATCACGTCATCTACGGCACCGTCGTGGTCCCCGGAGCGACGTATGCGGCGATGGCATTGGCCGCAGTCGGTACCCCGGCGCACGCGAAGGACGTCTTCTTCTACGAGCCGATCATCCTGCCCGAGAAGAGTTCTCGCGAGGTGCAGCTCTCGTTGCATCCGCTGGATGGCGGCGGTGAGTCGAGTTTCAAGGTGCACAGCCGCCCCTACGGTGAACGCGGCGCGGAATGGTCGCTGAACGCCGAAGGCATCGTTGTGAGTGGTGCTCCGGACAGCACAGGGGAGCCGTCCACTGAAATCGATCCGGTCGACGAAGCCGTCGAGCGCCTCGAGCGCATGCGCCCGCAGGAGCTGTTCGAGACCTTCGCCGACATGGAGCTGGCATGGGGGCCGACCTGGTCCGGTTCGCTGAAGTCGCTGTGGCTCGGTGAGGGTGAGGCGATCGGCGACATCGTCGTCGGCGAAGAACTCGCCGAACAACTCGGAACCGAGCCCATGCATCCGGTGCTGATGGACCTGTGCACCGGAGTCGCCTTCCCGGCGTTCCCAGCACTTCTCGCAGCCGAACAGGGCGTGAGCGATCTGTTCCTGCCGTTGCGGTACGGGCAAGTGACGCTGCGCGAGAAGATGCCACGGCGGTTCTACTGCCGCGCGAGGTGGCACGAGGGCCCCCTCGACAACGAAACCCAGGTCTTCGATATCGATTACCTCGACCGGGATGGCCGGCACCTGGGCGGGATTCGCGAGTTCACGGTGAAACGAGCGCCGCGCGAGGCTTTGCTACGCGGCCTCGGTGGCGATGCCACCCGGCTTCTCTACACCCTGGGCTGGCACGAGGTGCCGGTGTCTAGCGACGAGACCGCGACGGTAAGCGGCACTTGGCTGATAGCTGGATTCGACGAACTGGCCGCCACCATTCCGGGCTGCATCCCGTTCGACCGGGCAGGCGATCCGGAGCTGCTGGGACAGGTGCTGACAGATGCGCACCAGCGCGGCGTCGGATTCTCCGGCGTCGTCTGGCGTAGCAGCGCGCCGAGCGCAGACGAATCGACCGCCGAGGCCGAGGCGCGGCTTGAAACGGAGCTCGCCAACCTGCTCAGCGCGGTGCACACGGTGCAGGGCGGCCAGCTGAAACTGCCCGGCGGACTGTGGATCGTCACCGACAAGGCCGTGGCCACCGAATCCGCCGAGCCGGTCGACCCGGTGCAGGCGGCACTGTGGGGGTTCGGCCGCACCACGATCAACGAGGAACCGGCGCTGCGCTGCAAGCTGGTCGACTGCGACGGATCACCGGAGGCCGTACGTGCGCTGGCCAGCCTGCTGGCCACACCGGTCGATGAACCGGAACTCGCACTGCGGCAAGGAAAGCTGCTGGCCTCCCGTTTGCTGCCCTGGGCCCGCAGCGGACATCTCACGGTGCCGCGCTCGACCGACTACGTTCTGGCCCCCACCGAACGCGGTGCGATCGACAACCTGCGGCTGACCGAGGCCGACGTGCCGTCGCCGGACGAGGGCTATGTACAGGTCCGGGTCGAGGCTGCGGGTCTGAACTTCCGCGACGTGCTCAACGTCCTTGGCCTCTACCCTGGCGATCCAGGACCGATCGGCGGAGACTTCGCAGGCACCGTCGCGCAATTGGGCAGCGGCGTAACTGGACTCGAGGTGGGTCAACGCGTCTACGGCTCCATGCAGGGCGCGTTCGCCAGCCGGTTCAACGTGCCCGCCCAGTTCCTGGCACCGATCCCGGACGGGGTCAGCGCGCTCGAGGCGGCCACCATCCCCGCTGCGGCGCTGACGGTTCGGCTGTCGTTCGACTGGGCGCAGCTGCGGCCCGGTGACAAGGTGCTCATCCACGCGGCCAGCGGTGGCGTCGGTCTAGCGGCCGTCCAGATGGCCCAGCAGTGCGGTGCCACGGTCTTCGCCACCGCCAGCACCTTCAAGCGCGCGACGCTGCGCAAGCTGGGTGTGGAGTACGTCTACGATTCGCGCACAACGGATTTTGCCGACCAGATCCTTGCCGACACCGGTGGCTCGGGTGTGGATGTAGTGCTCAACAGCCTGACTAGCGAAGGGTTCATCGAGGCGACGCTGAAGGCCACCGCCCGGAACGGCCGCTTTGCCGAGATCGCCAAGCGCGATATCTGGTCACCGGTACAGATGGCCGAGGCCCGATCCGACATCGCCTACGAGATCGTGGCGCTGGACACGGTGATGGTCACCGAACCCGAGCGCATTCGCGGCTTGCTGACCGAGGTGTCGGAGGGACTGGCCAAGGGCGAATGGACACCACTGCCCGCCGAGGTCTATCCACTCACGGAGGCGAGGGCCGCGTTCCGCCGCATGCAGCAAGCCCGGCACATCGGCAAGATCGTGCTGCAGATCCCGAATCCGCTCACACCGCGAGCCGATCGGAGCTATCTGATCACCGGTGGACTCGGTGCGATCGGCCTGCACACGGCGGCGTATCTGGCCCAACTCGGGGCCGGTGACATCGTGTTGACAAGCAGGCGCGCGCCCGACGCGGACGCGCAACGGGCAATCGAGGACATCACCGAGCGCTATCGGTGCCGCATCCACACCTTCGCAGCCGATGTCGGCGACGAGTCCGAAGTTGCGACGCTGCTGGAGCGAATCCGCGCGGAGTTGCCGCCGCTCGCTGGAGTGGTGCACTTGGCCGGCGTGCTCGACGATGCGCTGCTGTCACAGCAGAGCGTGGAGCGATTCCGAACGACGTTGGCGCCCAAGGCGTTCGGTGCCTGCCACTTGGATCGCTTGACGAAGGACGACGAGCTGGACTTCTTCATCGTGTCCTCCTCTGTATCGAGCTTGTTCGGTTCACCCGGTCAGTCCAACTACGCGACCGCCAATGCATTGCTTGACGGTCTGGTCGCGCAGAGAAGGGCGCAAGGCTTGCCGGCCACTGGTGTCAACTTCGGTCCTTGGGCCCAGGGTGGCATGGCTTCTTCGGAGGCCGCGCGCGCCAATATCGGTGCCCAGGGCCTGATTCCGCTGGAACCCTCAGCAGCGCTCAGCGCCCTGGCCGAGGTCGTCGCCAACGGAACCGGCCAGGCCACCGTCATCAAGGCCAACTGGCAGCGTGCCGCGAAGGTGCTTGGCAGTTCGCGTCCACCGATTCTCGACCTCGTGTTGCCCAGTGCCGTCGGGGAGCTGACCGGTGACAGTGAGTTGCTTCGGCAGCTGCAGGAGATACCGGCGGCGCAGCGCGCCGGATTCGTGACCGAATTCCTTCAGCGCGAGGTGCAGAACTTCCTTCGGCTCGCGCAGCCGCCGGCCGCAACCAGTCGGTTCCTGGACCTGGGTACCGATTCGCTGATGGCGATCGAACTCCGCAACCGGTTGGACAGTCAGTTCGGCGGTGCGTTCACGATCAACGCGACGGCGGTGTTCGACTATCCGAGCATCGGGGGGCTCGCCGAGTATCTCGTCGGTCAGCTGGCCGATTCGGAATCGCCGTCGGAAGAGGCGCAACCCGAAGCGGACCCGGCCGCCGAAGAAGAGACCTCCTAAGCCCAGCGGGCAGTCTCCGCCTCGGCGGGCAGCACCGAGCGCAACGGCACCTGCAGACCGTCGTAGATGCCAGGTTTCTGGTCCGCGAGCCAGTTGAGGGCTCCGAGCAGCCGGTTGGCGGCGGTGGTATTGCCGCCGTCGGCGCGGGTGCCGCCGGGGACGTCGGCGCGGGTGAGGATCGTGAGCTTCGGGTCTCCGTCGACGATCACCCGATGGTCGCCGACGCCCTCGTCGGGCTGTGGCCAGTCCGGGGCGCAGGACGGATGGATGCGGGTGATGTGTTCGATGATGACGCGCTTCGTGCCGCAGGACCACCCGATCACCTTGAGCCAGAAGGCACCCTGGGTGCCCGCGTCGAAGCGGCCCATCACGGTGTCCACCGCGTCCTCGAGGGGAAGGCGCTCGACCTCTTCGGTGATCTCGTCGATCTCGATGCCGAGACCACGGCCGATGAGTCGGACGTTGCCGCCCCACACCATCGTGGGAATCGTGGGCAGCAGCATCATCGGCGTCTCCTCCATGGAACCGCCGAAGCCGCAGGACACCTTGACGGCGAACGGCTGGTTGTAGGTCGAGTAGTCGAAGATCTCCTGGCAGGTGATCGTCGTGATGCGGGTGCACAGGCTCGCCGCCGTCACCGCGAGCGCGTCGTTGCCCCAGCCGGGGTCCACGCCGCTGACCAACAACGTCGCCGTGCCCTCTTCGGCGGCGGCAGTGAGCCGGTCGACCCACTCCTGTGGCGCGGAGGCCGGGTCGTACAGCGAGTACAGCGACGGCGTGACGACGTGCTTGCCCGCACGCAGGCAGCGCTCGATGTCGGCGATTGCCTCGTCGGGGCGGATGTCGCCAGAGGCCATGTAGGCCACTGCGTCGGACTCGGCCAGCGCGGCGTCGACGTCCGTCGTCGCCAGCACGCCGGTGGGTTCGTCCAGCCCAGCGAACTCGGCCGCATCCCGGCCGGCCTTCTCGGCCGAGGAGGTGATGACAGCGGCCAGCTTCAAGCCAGGAAATGCCGCCGCCGACCGGATCGCAGTGGCCCCCATGTTGCCCGTTCCCCATACCGCCACACGTCTCATTTCAGCCACCCTAGTGGGCGTGCTAGGGCCCCTCGTGGCAGACATCACATCGCTGCAAAAGCCCAGTTCACGACGGCCAACCAACCGTTTGGGCAGGTCCGATCAACCACCGGGTTACTTAGCTGGCAGAAATTTGCTCGACATCGCTTTGCGTTCAAGTTACTGAGCGGTATAGTTGGCCCCAGTTACTGGTGGGTAACTTATCGGAAGTACCCAACCGCAGACGTAATCTCATCGAGGAGAGATCGTGAGTCACTACAAGAGCAACGTCCGTGACCAGGTATTCAACCTGTTCGAGGTCTTCGGCGTCGACAAGGCGTTCGGCGAAGGCGCGTTCGCTGAGCTGGACGAGGATTCGGCCCGCGAGATGCTCGCGGAGATCAGCCGACTCGCCGAGGGGCCCATCGCCGATTCGTTCGCCGAAGGTGACCGCAATCCCCCGGTCTTCGACCCCGAGACACACACCGTCACCCTGCCCGCGGCGTTCAAGAAGTCGGTGCGCGCCATCACCGACGGCGGCTGGGACAAGATCGGCCTGGACGAGGAACTCGGCGGAATGCCGATGCCCCGCGCGCTGCAGTGGGCGCTGATGGAGCACGTGCTCGGCGCCAACCCGGCGGTCTACATGTACTCGATGGGTGCCGGCTTCGCCCAGATCATGTACCACCTCGGTACCGAAGAGCAGAAGAAGTGGGCCGTGCTGGCCGCCGAGCGCGGCTGGACTTCGACCATGGTGCTCACCGAGCCCGACGCCGGTTCCGACGTCGGCGCGGGCCGCGCCAAGGCCGTGCAGCAGGCCGACGGCACCTGGCACATCGATGGCGTGAAGCGCTTCATCACCTCCGGTGACGCCGACGATCTCGGCGAGAACATCCTGCACCTGGTGCTGGCCCGCCCCGAGGGCGCAGGCGCGGGCACCAAGGGGCTGTCGCTGTTCTTCGTTCCGAAGTTCCACTTCGACCCCGAGACCGGTGAGCCCGGCGAGCGCAACGGCGTCTACGTCACCAACGTCGAGCACAAGATGGGCCTCAAGGTCTCCGCGACCTGCGAGCTCTCGCTTGGCCAGCACGACGTCCCCGCCGTTGGCTGGCTCGTCGGCGAGGTGCACGAGGGCATCGCGCAGATGTTCGAGGTCATCGAGCAGGCCCGAATGATGGTGGGCACCAAGGCCATCGCCACCCTGTCGACCGGCTACCTCAACGCACTCGAGTACGCCAAGTCGCGCGTGCAGGGTGCCGACCTGACCCAGATGACCGACAAGACCGCGCCGCGCGTAACCATCACGCACCACCCGGACGTGCGCCGCAGCCTGATGACGCAGAAGGCGTACGCCGAGAGCCTGCGCGCGCTGTACCTCTACACCGCGACGTTCCAGGACGCGGCGGTCGCCAAGGCCGTGCACGGTGTCGACCCCGAGCTCGCCAACAAGGTCAACGACCTACTGCTCCCGATCGTCAAGGGCGTGGGCTCGGAGCAGGCGTACGCCAAGCTGACCGAGAGCCTGCAGACCTTCGGCGGGTCCGGCTTCCTGCAGGACTACCCGATCGAGCAGTACATCCGCGACGCCAAGATCGACTCGCTCTACGAGGGCACCACGGCCATCCAGGCGCAGGACTTCTTCTTCCGGAAGATCGTGCGGGACAAGGGCGTTGCGCTCGGCTACGTCGCAAACGAGATCGAGCAGTTCGTCAAGAACAAGGAAGGCAACGGCCGCCTGAAGGCTGAGCGCGAGCTCCTGGCGACAGCGCTGGCCGACGTGCAGGGCATGGCCGCCACGCTGACCGGCTACCTGATGGCCGCGCAGGAGGACCCGCAGAGCCTGTACAAGGTGGGCCTCGGTTCCGTGCGCTTCCTGATGAGCGTCGGCGACCTGGTGCTCGGCTGGCTGCTGCAGCAGCAGGCGGCCGTCGCCATCGCGGCACTCGACAACGGTGCCACCGGCGCGGACAAGTCGTTCTACGAGGGCAAGATCGCGGTGGCGTCGTTCTTCGCGAAGAACTTCCTGCCGCTGCTGACCAGCACCAAGCTGGTGATCGACACCATCGACAACGAAGTGATGGAGCTCGACGAGGCTTCGTTCTAACCACGCTTGACGCTCAGGGCCCCCGCTACGGCGGGGGCCCTTCGCGTTGGGCCAGCCGCCTGCGCTTTGCCTAGCGGGCCTCGCGATTCACGGGAGACTGGACGCATGGCCTACGGCTCGCGCATCGTTCTGGTCTTCTCACTGCTGGCAACGACCGCGCTGACGGTCGTCCTGGGCATCACGGATCCGGCGGCACCGCGGTCCTACCCCACGAAGTTCTTGGTCTGGAATTTGTTCCTCGCGTGGATTCCGGTGTGCTTCGCCGCCGGGTTCGCGGTGGCGCATCGACGCGTGTGGCTGCTGCCGTTGGGATTGGGCTGGCTGGCGTTCCTGCCGAACTCGCCGTATCTGGTGACCGATCTCGTGCACCTCGGGGAAGGCGTCGAACTCTGGCGTCACGTTCTTCAGTACGGCTTCGCGGCCTGGACGGGCGTCATCCTCGGCGTGGTGTCACTGCGACTGGTGCATGGGCGCATCGAACGCGAATACGGTGCGGTCGCCGGCTGGACCGCGGTGGTCGTCTCGATCGGCCTGTGTGCGGTCGGAGTCGTCATCGGACGCTTCCAGCGTTGGAACTCTTGGGATTTGGTCACGCAACCGGATGCAATCGTGGCAACGACGCTGGAGTGGGTACGGTCTCCGTTCGCAAACGTGCAGTCCACCGGGGTGGCGATCGCAGTGGCTGCGTTCTTTGGGCTCGCCTACCTGACCATCTGGTCACTCGGTGCGATCAGGCCTTCAGATACCCCCGCACAAAAAAGGGCGGGTTCGGGAGGACACTTGAGGGCGTCTCATTAGTTCTCGCGCGTCCGGCCTTCGCCTCTACGCCGGCACTTTGGACTGGTCACTCCCGAACCCGTCGTGCGATCGATCGTACGCCTGTGATAGCGGTCACACCAGAGGAATTTTTGGCGGTTACGAGTCCTGCGTCCGCAGCAGCGCCCGGGTGCGAGCCCGGCCTTCGGGGGACGCGTCGAAGGTGGCGGCGACGTACTCGTCGACGCCCGCCGCACGCAGTTCGTCGAGCCGCTGCGTGACGGTGGCCTCGTCGCCGATGATGGCCGCGTCCTCAGGGCCGGCATAGCCCTCGCGGTCGAGCATCGCGCGGTACGACGGCAGGTGGCCGTACATCGCGAACTGGGTGGCCGCCTGCTTGCGGGCGGCGTCCACGTCGTCGGTGACGCTGATGGGTAGCGACGCCGCGACGCGCACCGCGCCCTCGGGCCGACCCGCGTCGGCGGCCGCCTGCCGCAGCGTGGGCCCGACGTGCTCGGCCAGCGTCTTCGGTCCGGTCATCCAGGTACAGGTGCCTGAGGTGCGGCGGCCGGCGATCTTGAGCAGCTGAGGGCCGAGCGCCGCGATGTACACGTCGGGCCGAGCGGCGCCGCCGATCATCAGGGCGCCGCGGGTGGTCACCGTCTCACCCGTCGCGGCAGCAGGTTCGCCGGCCAGCAGCGGCAGTAGTCCGTCGAGGTACTCGTTGAGTCTGCGCACCGGCTTGTCCCAGGGGATGCCCCACATGCCCTCGGTGACCGCTTGATGCGTCATGCCGAGGCCGAGGATGAACCGGCCGGCAGACGCCAGGCTGACGGTGAGTGCTCGTTGCGCCATCTGCATCGGGTGCTGGTTCTGGATCGGCACCACGCCGCTGGCGACCTCGATGTCGTCGACCTCGTGCAGGGCGACCGCCAAGATCGTGAGAAGGTCTGGCTCATAGGGCATTTGGCTCATCCAGACGCGTTTGAAACCCTCGTCGCGCAATAGCGCGAGGTTGGCGATCGTCGCGTCGATCGGCGATTCCTGACCCACGCCGCTGAGTTGTCCGAACATACTGACCTGCATGACCTTCACGCTCCCTTGCGTTGCCCTGCTCCAAGCCCCAATTGACATCGAACCATGACGTCCGAACAGGCCCGGCTACAGCACTTTGGCCCGAACTGGTTCGCGTCGGTGATGGGCACCGGGATCGTCGCGACGGCTGGGGTGACGCTGCCAGTCCACGTCCCCGGGCTGCACGTGTTCTCTCGGGTGGTCTGGGTGGTGGCGGCCGTGCTCTTGGTGGTGCTCGTCGTGGCGGTGAGCGTGCAGTGGTTTCGGCACCCCACCGTCGCGCGCGGCCACGTGCACAACCCGCAGATGGCGCACTTCTACGGGGCGGCGCCGATGGCGCTGATGACGGTGGGTTCGGGAGCGCTGCTCATCGGCAAGGACCTCATCGGTGCGCGGATCGCCGTCGACGTGGCCTGGGTGCTGTGGACGGCGGGCACGCTCGGCGGCCTGTTCACCGCGGCGACCATCCCGTTCGTCATGTTCACCCAACTCAACGTCGAACCCGACGCCGCGTTCGGCGGCTGGTTGATGCCCGTCGTTCCGCCGATGGTGTCGGCCGCCTCGGGCGCACTGCTGATGCCGCACATGGTCCCCGGCACGGGACGCACGACGATGCTCTACGGCTGCTACGCGATGTTCGGGCTGTCGCTCATCGCGGCGTTGATCATCATCAGCATGATCTGGAGCCGGCTCGCGCTGTACGGCACATCGGGCACCGCGCGCGTGCCCACGCTGTGGATCGTGCTGGGCCCGCTGGGGCAGGGCATCACCGCGGCCGGTCTGCTCGGAGCCGCCGCGGTACTCGCCGTGCCGCCCGAACTGGCTAGCGACATGAACGCCTTCGCGGTGCTGTTCGGGGTGCCCGTGTGGGGGTTCGCGGTGCTGTGGATCGCCTTGGCGACTCAGTTGACGGTGCGAACCATGCGACGCGGGATGCCGTTCGCCCTCACGTGGTGGAGCCTCACGTTCCCCGTCGGGACGTTCGTCACCGGGACCACGCAACTGGCCAACCACACCGGCTTGCCGGCGTTCAAGGTGGCCGCGGCCATCGCCTACGTCGGGCTGCTGAGCACCTGGGCACTGGTCGCCGTGCGCACCACGCGCGGCAGCGTGGGCGGAAGCCTGTTCACGCCGCCCCCGGCCGCTGGGCCGATCAAGGCGAAGAAGGATCCGCCGCCGAACCCGTGACGCGGGCACACAAAGTAAAGAGCCCCGCGTTGTCGTCGGGTCGGGGGGTCAGACGACAACGCGGGACTACTCACCTATCGGTGGTCCGTCCGTGGGCGTTACAGCCCGCGCGAAACTTTCTTCACGCTTCGAGGATCGCCGTGACACCCTGCCCGCCAGCTGCGCAGATCGAGATGAGGCCCCGAACCGGCTGCCCGGTTTGCTTCTTCTTCTCGGCGAGCTGCTTGGCGAGCTGGGCGACGATGCGCCCACCGGTCGCGGCAAATGGATGTCCGGCGGCCAGTGACGAGCCGTTGACGTTGAGCTTGGTTCGATCTATCGCGCCTAGCGCGCTATCTAGGCCGAGCCGCTCCTTGCAATACTCATCGGACTCCCAGGCGGCCAGCGTCGCCAGCACCACGGACGCGAACGCCTCGTGGATCTCGTAGAAGTCGAAGTCCTGCAGGGTCAAGCCGTTTCGGGCCAGCAGCCGCGGCACCGCGTAGGTCGGGGCCATCAGCAAGCCGTCGTCACCGTTGACGTAGTCGACCGCGGCGGTCTCGCCGTCCACGAAGTAGGCGAGCACCGGCAGCTTGCGCTCAGCGGCCCACTCCTCGGATGCCAGCAGGGCCACCGACGCGCCGTCGGTCAGCGGCGTCGAGTTGCCCGCCGTCATCGTCGCGTCGCCGTTGCGCACGCCGAACACCGGCTTGAGCTTGGCCAGCTTCTCGGCCGTCGAGTCAGCGCGCAGATTGTTGTCGCGGTAGAGCCCGAGGAAGGGCGTGATGAGGTCGTCGAAGAAGCCGCGATCGTAGGCGGCCGCCATGTTCTGGTGGCTTGCGGCGGCCAGCTCATCCTGGTCGACGCGCTTGACGCCCATCTCCTTGGCGGTGATGGCCGCGTGGTCGCCCATCGACAGCCCGGTGCGGGGTTCGCCGTTGGTGGGAATCTCCACGCCGATAGAGGCGGGCAGCTTGCCGACGAGCTTGAGCCGGTCGACGTTCGACTTGGCCCGGCGTAGCCCGAGCAGCACGCGGCGCAGGTCGTCGCCAAAGGCGATCGGAGCGTCGGACGTGGTGTCCACCCCGCCTGCCACGGCCGAGTCGTACTGGCCCAACGCGATGGCGTTGGCCACGGCGATGGTCGACTGCAGCCCAGTGCCGCACGCCTGCTGCAGGTCGTAGGCGGGTGTGTATGGCGACAGCGCGCTGCCGAGCACGCATTCGCGCATGAGGTTGAAGTCGCGGCTGTGCTTGAGCACTGCGCCACCGACCACAGCGCCCAGGCGTTCACCGGACAGACTGAATCGGTCGATCAGCCCGTCGAGGGCCGCGGTGAACATGTCCTGATTGGACGCGTTGGCGTAGGCGCCGTCGGAGCGCGCGAAGGGAATCCGGTTACCGCCGAGGATCGCGACCCGTCGGGCGGTCTTGTTGTCAGCCACTGTTACCTCTTAGGTCTCTAGGGGTGTCGAGGGTCATACTACCCACCGTTCTTACTCTGGAGTAAGTTCGTGATCGACACGACAAAGGGGTACACCTTCGCCTGTACTTCTGTACCCAGTTCCCCGAAAGGCAGCACAGTGGCTACCGATCTGTTCTCGCAAGTCGTCAACTCCGGGCCCGGCTCGTTCCTGGCCAAACAACTCGGCGTGCCACAACCGCAGGAACTGCGGCGCTACCGTGCGGGCGAGCCGCCACTGGCCGGGTCGCTGCTGATCGGCGGCGAGGGCCGGGTGGCCGAACCGCTGCGCAGCGCGCTGGCCGACGACTACGAACTGGTCCGCAACAACCTCGGCGGACGCTGGGCCGACTCCTTCGGCGGGCTCGTCTTCGACGCCACCGGCATCACGCACCCCGAGGGACTCAAGGCGCTTCCCGACTTCTTCACCCCGGTGCTGCGCAACCTCGGCCCGTCGGGTCGCGTTGTGGTCGTCGGCACCACCCCGGACCAGACGGGCAGCGTCGACGAGCGCATCGCCCAGCGGGCGCTCGAGGGCTTCACCCGCTCCCTGGGCAAGGAACTCCAGCGCGGCGCGACGATCGGCCTGGTCTACCTGGCCGCCGACGCCAAGGCGGGAGCCACCGGGCTCGAGTCGACGCTGCGCTTCCTGCTGTCCGCCAAGTCCGCGTACGTCGACGGTCAGGTGTTCTACGTCGGTGCGGACGATTCGGTCCCGCTCGCCGACTGGGACAAGCCCCTGGACGGCAAGGTGGCGCTGGTGACCGGCGCGGCACGCGGCATCGGCGCCGAGATCGCCAAGGTGTTCGCGCGGGACGGCGCCACGGTGGTGGCCATCGACGTAGAACAGGCCGCCGACGCCCTTGCAGAGACCGCCGCGAAGGTCGGCGGAACGGCGTTGACGCTCGACGTGACGGCCTCCGACGCGGTGGAGCGCATCGTCGCGCATCTGACGGAGCACCACGGCGGCAAGGCCGACGTCCTGGTCAACAATGCGGGCATCACACGCGACAAGTTGCTGGCCAACATGGACGACGCCCGTTGGGACAGCGTCGTCGCAGTGAATCTGCTTGCCCCGCAACGCCTTGCCCAGGGCCTGGTGGACAACGGCACCATCGGCGATGGCGGGCGCATCGTCGGACTGTCCTCGATGGCGGGCATCGCGGGCAACCGCGGCCAGACCAACTACGCCGCCACCAAGGCGGGGATGATCGGCATGACGCAGGCGTTGGCCCCGGTCTTCGGCGACAAGGGCATCACGATCAACGCCGTGGCCCCCGGGTTCATCGAGACCAAGATGACCGAGGCCATCCCGCTGGCCACCCGCGAGGTCGGCCGCCGGCTGAACTCACTGTTCCAGGGCGGTAAGCCCGTCGACGTCGCCGAAGCCATCGCCTACTTCGCCAGCCCCGCGTCGAATGCCGTGACCGGCAACACGATCCGGGTGTGCGGCCAAGCGATGCTGGGCGCATGAGTAGCACCGGCCAACCCAGCGGGTTGCTCAATCTCGCGCGTGCGGCGGCGGGTGCGTTGCCGTTCGTCCGGCGCGGCGACACGCTGCCGGCGCGGACGGTGTCCGTCGAGGGCTTGACGATCGATCCGGCCAACGTCGCCGAGTACGCCGCGCTGACCGGACTGCGATTCGCGGACGCCGTGCCGCTGACGTACCCGTTCGCGCTGACGTTCCCGGCGATGATGTCGCTCATCACCGGCTTCGACTTTCCCTTTGCCGCAATGGGTTCCGTACACATGGAGAACGTCATCACGCGGCACCGGCTCATCGCGGTAACCGACGTCGTCGACGTGACCGTGCGGGCGCAGAACCTGCGTGAGCACCGGCGTGGCCTGCTGGTGGACGCCGTCACCGAGGTGAAGGTCGGCAACGACGTCGCGTGGGAGCAGGTCGCCACGTTCCTGCACCAACAGCGGACCAGCCTGTCCGACGAGCCCAAGCCAGAACCGAAGAAGCAGCCGAAACTGCCTCCGCCCAACACCATCCTGCGCATCACGCCGGGCCAGATCCGGCACTATGCGTCAGTGGCGGGCGATCACAACCCCATCCACACCAATTCGATCGGCGCCAAGCTGTTCGGGTTCCCGACGGTGATCGCCCACGGAATGTTCAGCGCCGCAGCGGTCCTGGCGAACATCGAAGGCCAGCTGCCCGACGCGGTGAAGTACTCGGTGCGCTTCGGCAAGCCGGTGGTGCTGCCGGCGCGGGCCGGGTTATATGTCGACCGCACTGCCGACGGCTGGGAACTGGCGCTGCGCAACCTGTCGAAGGGTTACCCGCACCTGACGGGGACGGTCACCGCACTCTAGTGTCCTGAGTCATTAAATACGGTTCAGTTGGTAGACTGGGTTGTGCCCAGTCCGCAGGCTGCCGTGATCGTGTTGACCGATGCTGAACGCGCCGAGTTGGAGGGCTG
>NZ_JAPZKZ010000018.1:0-87201 GCF_033804605.1 Mycobacterium sp. RTGN6 | reverse complement strand
CTGGCATCTTCAATAAAACAACCACACCCCTAAACGAGAAAAAAGAGCATGGCAAAAAACAAACAAACAAAAACCACCAAACACACTATTGAGTTCTCAAACAACACACCCATTAGCCGACTTCCCGGCTTTCAGGCAACCCCACTACTGTACACCAGCATCAGGGAGAGATCAAACCCCGTCCTCCAGTCCGAAGACCGCGGCCGTGGGTCCGTGAGATTGAGCTTGACGCTCGAACTCGTTGACTAATACTACCCCATGCAAAGACTGCCGAGCGCCAGGGTCAGGTGACGCGCTCGATCTCCGCACCGAGACTGACGAGGTTCTCCACGAACAGCGGATATCCGCGGTCGATGTGGAACACGTCGTGAACCTCGGTGTCCCCGTCGGCGACCAGCCCGGCCAGCACCAACCCCGCGCCGGCGCGAATGTCCGATGCCCACACCGGCGCGCTAGAGAGCTGCGGCATGCCGCGGATGACCGCGTGGTGGCCGTCCGTCCGAGCGTCGGCGCCGAGCCGGATCATCTCCTCGACAAAGCGGAAGCGGGCCTCGAAGACGTTCTCGGTGATCATCGACGTCCCGTCGGCGATGCAGGCGAGTCCAATGGCCATGGGCTGCAGGTCCGTTGGGAAACCCGGGAACGGGAGGGTGGCGACGTCGACCGCCTTGGGCCGCTCGTACTGAACGATGCGGAACCCGTCGTCGCTCTGAGTGACGGTGGCGCCTGCCGCGTGAAGCTTGTGCAACACCAGCTGAAGGTGTTGAGGATCGACACCCGTCACCGAGATGTCCCCTCGCGTCATCGCGGCGGCGATGCCCCACGTTGCGGCGACGATGCGGTCCCCGATGACCCGATGCTCGGTGGGGTGAAGCCGGTCGACGCCGGTGATGAGCATGGTCGACGAGCCGGCTCCCGAGATCTGGGCACCCATCTGGTTCAGCATTTCGCAGAGGTCCACGACGTCCGGTTCACGCGCGGCGTTGTGGATGGTCGTCACACCCTCGGCGAGCACCGCGGCCATCAGGATGTTCTCCGTGGCACCGACAGAAGGGAACTCCAGCTGAATCTCCGCGCCGCGTAGGTGATCTGCCTCGGCCACCACACATCCGTGTTCGATGTTGCAGCGGGCGCCGAGCTGACGCAGCCCAGCTTGATGCATGTCGAGCGGACGCGATCCGATCGCGTCACCGCCAGGCAGTGCAACCTTGGCCTTCTTGCAGCGTCCGACGAGCGGGCCGAGCACACAGACGGACGCGCGGAATTGCCGCACCGCAGCGAAATCCGCGTCGTACTTGAGTTCGTCGGGCGAGATGATTCGTACCGTTGCCCCGTCGAGGTCCACCGTCGCGCCAAGGCCACGGAGGACTTCCGCCATCAGCGGGACGTCCAGGATGTCCGGGCAGTTAGTGATGGTGCTGGTGCCTTCGGCCAACAAGGCTGCCGCCATCAGCTTCAAAACGCTGTTCTTGGCTCCCCCGACGGCAACTTCGCCTGATAACCGGGTCCCACCGGTCACCACGAATCGCTCGCTCACGCGGGTTAGTTTAAACGGCACGGAGGTCGGGTGTCAGTCTGCACAGCCCGCCACGCGGGTACGGTTTGATCCATGGCAGTACACCTGACCCGCATCTATACCCGTACCGGCGACGACGGAACAACGGGGCTCAGCGACTTTAGCCGGGTTTCGAAGAATGATGCACGACTCGAGGCGTACGCCGACTGCGACGAGGCCAACGCCGCGATCGGCGTGGCAGTGTCAATGGGCCAGCCCAGTGAGCAGATTCTCAACGTGCTCACCCAGATTCAGAACGATCTGTTCGACGCGGGCGCCGACCTGTCGACCCCGTTGGTCGAGAATCCCGAGCACCCTGCGCTCCGCATCACACAGAGTTATGTGGACCGGTTGGAGAAGTGGTGCGACGAGTTCAACGAACCCCTTCCCGCGCTGAATTCCTTTGTGCTGCCTGGGGGTACGCCGCTGTCGGCGCTCTTGCACGTCGCCCGAACGGTCGCACGTCGGGCCGAGCGATCGGCGTGGCGCGCGATCGACCAACACGGCGAGTCGGTCAGCGTGCTGCCCGCCAAGTACTTGAATCGACTGTCGGACTTGCTCTTCATTCTGTCCAGGGTGGCGAACCCGGAGGGCGACGTGCTCTGGAAGCCCGGCGGCTAGTTCGTTCGCCGCCGCGCCCGTGACGGGCGCGATTCCAGCCAAGAGGTAAATGCGGTCAGCGCCCCCCGGTCGAGGGCGACTTCGTAACCCCGTCGACGCTCGCCGCTGGTGTCGCGGAGTTCCAGCACGACGATCGCGTCGGTCATGATGTCGAATTCGTCGCCGCGCGGCGCTCGCCGCGACACCACCTCGACGCCTCGCCGCGACAGCCGCCGGTCCGGCCACCAGCGGAAGCTGGACAGTCGATAGAAGCCGGCTTCCTCACCGCGGTAACGGAGTACGCCGTGGCGCCAGCCGTGACCGCCCACGGCGGGGACGTCCCGCAGGATCGCCGCCGTGCCACCCACTTGACGCAGCTTCCACAGCCGATAGACAAGTGCGAGAACGACCAGCAACAGCACACCGATCAGCGCGACCATGATCACCATGAGCGCGCTCATCGGCGCATCAGTCGAGTTGGCCTAGGGCGCGTAGGCGCGCCCTACCCCAGGCTGCCGTGCGCTCATCGTCGGACTCGGAGTCCTGTTTCGCTGCGTCGGCATCGATCTCGGACTCCAGCTGCGCGTTCTCCACCAGGATTCGCACGGCTTCCTCAGTCACCGACAGGAAGCCGCCATCGACGGCGATGCGTAGATCGTCTTCGCCCTCACGTTCGACTCGCACCATCGCGTCGTCGACCAGCTGCGCCACCAACGGGATGTGCCGCGGGAGGATGCCGATCTCACCTGCAGTGGTCCTGGTAAAGACGAACGTGGCCTCACCCGACCAGAGTTCGCGCTCGACGGCAACGATCTCAACGTTCAGTTCGGCCATGTCACAACTCCTTTCGGGCTGGAGCCTCGGTCACAGCTTGGCGCCGAGACTCTCGGCCTTCTTCGCGAGGTCCTCGAGGCCACCGATGAGGAAGAACGCCTGCTCGGGCAGGTGGTCGAAGTCGCCCTTGGCGAGCTTGTCGAACGCCTCGACGGTTTCCTTCAGCGGCACCGTGGAACCCGGCTGCCCGGTGAACTGCTCGGCAGCCATCATGTTCTGGCTCAGGAAGCGCTCGATGCGGCGGGCCCGGTACACCAGCTGCTTGTCCTCTTCGGACAGTTCGTCGACACCGAGGATGGCGATGATGTCCTGAAGGTCCTTGTACCGCTGCAGGATTCGGATGACTTCCTGCGCGACGCGGTAGTGCTCGTCGCCGACCACGCTGGGGTGCAGGATGGTCGAGCTCGAGGCCAGCGGATCCACCGCGGGGAAGATGCCCTTCGAGAACACCGCACGGGAGAGCTCGGTGGTGGCGTCGAGGTGCGCGAACGTCGTCGCCGGGGCGGGGTCGGTGTAGTCGTCGGCGGGCACGTACACGGCCTGCATAGACGTGATCGAGTGACCGCGTGTCGAGGTGATGCGCTCCTGGAGCTCGCCCATCTCGTCGGCCAGGGTGGGCTGGTAACCCACGGCTGACGGCATGCGGCCGAGCAGCGTCGAGACCTCGGAACCCGCCTGGGTGAACCGGAAGATGTTGTCGATGAACAGCAGAACGTCCTGGTTCTGCTCGTCGCGGAAGTACTCCGCCATGGTCAGCGCCGACAGCGCGACCCGCATACGGGTGCCGGGCGGCTCGTCCATCTGACCGAACACCAGTGCCGTGTCCTTGAGCACGTTGGCGTCCGCGAGCTCGACCCAGAGGTCGTTGCCCTCGCGGGTGCGCTCCCCCACGCCGGCGAATACCGAAGTGCCACCGAAGTTCCGGGCGATGCGGTTGATCATCTCCTGGATGAGCACCGTCTTGCCGACGCCTGCACCGCCGAACAGGGCGATCTTGCCGCCGCGCACGTACGGGGTGAGCAGGTCGACGACCTTCAGGCCGGTCTCGAGCATCTCGGTCCGCGGCTCGAGCTCGGCGAATGGCGGTGGCTTGCGGTGGATCGACCAGTGGTCGAAGTCCTTGCCGTAGCCGGGCTCGTCGAGGCACGCGCCGAGCGCGTTGAACACATGGCCCTTGACGCCATCGCCGACGGGCACCGAGATCGAGGCGCCGGTGTCGGTGACCTCGACGCCGCGGACCAGACCGTCGGTGGGCTGCATCGAGATGGTGCGCACCAGGTTGTCACCGAGGTGCTGGGCGACCTCGAGGGTCAGGGTCTTGGCCATCTCCTCGTTGGTGATCTCGGCGTGCAGTGCGTTGAACAGTTCCGGCACGGACCCGCGTGGGAACTCGATGTCCACGACTGGGCCGGTGATGCGGACCACTCGACCGGCGGTCTTGGAATCTTCTGCGGTGGCAGTCATTTTCTCTTCGCTTCCTAACGGGGCGTGCTTCTAGAAGATTATTTCGCGTCGGCGAGGGCGTTTGCGCCGCCGACGATCTCGCTGATTTCCTGGGTGATCTGAGCTTGGCGTTCGCGGTTGGCCTCGAGCGTCAGTGCCTTGATCAAATCGTCGGCGTTGTCGGTGGCTGACTTCATCGCGCGGCGCCGCGAAGCCGATTCGGACGCCGAGGCCTCCAGCAATGCGGAGTAGACACGAGTGGCGACGTAACGCGGCAACAGCGCGTCGAAGAGCGACTCGGGGTCTGGCTCGAAGGAGAACAGCGTGCGCGGGCCCTCCTCGGGCTCCTCGTCGCCGACGTACTCGACGACCATCGGCGCGATCCGCCGCGCGACCGCGCTCTGCGACAGCATCGACTTGAACTCGGTGAACACGATGTGTAGTTCGTCGACACCGAGGATGCCGTCCTCGCCCGGGTCGTCACCCTCGTCGTCGGCACCCGCCATGAACGCCGTCACGAGCGTGTCAGCGATCTCACGGGCTTGATCGTAGGTGGGTCGATCGGAAAAGCCGGTCCACGACTCCGTCACTTCACGCTGACGAAAATTGTAGTAGCCCAGCGCCTTTCGGCCGACGGCGTAGATCACCGGGTTCTTACCCTCATCGCGCAGCAACGCGAAGAGCTCCTCCGCCTGACGCAGCACGTTGGCGTTGTAGGCGCCGCAGAGCCCGCGGTCGGATGACACCACCAGCACGCCGGCGCGCTTGGGTGATTCGCGCTGGACGAGCAGTGGGTGGTCCAGTGCGCTGGCACCGGCAAGCTCGGTGAGCATGCTGGTGATCTCGGCCGAGTAGGGCCGAGCCGCCTGAACGCGGGCCTGCGCCTTGGCGATCCGCGACGTCGCGATCAGCTCCTGGGCCTTGGTGATCTTCTTGATCGACCCGGCGGAACGGATGCGTCCGCGTAACTCGCGCAGTGTGGCTGCCATGTCGCCTACCTACTTCTTCGGCGCCGGCTTGCGGACCTTGACCGATTCCTTCTCGACGTCCTGTTCGTCCATCGCCTCGGTCTCGGCCTCGTTCACGACGACTGAACTTCCGTCGGTGGCAGCGAAGCCCTTCTTGAAGTCGTTGACCACCTTGGTCAACTTCTCCTCGGCCTCCTCAGGGAGCTTCTTGCTCTCCCGGATGTCCTTGAGGATGGCGTCGTGGCTGGCCTTCACGTGCTCGAGGAACTCGGCTTCGAACCGCTGAACGTCTTCCACGGGAACCGAATCCAGATGGCCCTTGGTGCCCAGGAAGATGGCAACGACCTGCTCATCGACCGCAAGCGGGCTGTACTGAGGCTGCTTGAGCAGCTCGACCAGGCGAGCGCCGCGCTCCAGCTGAGCCTTCGACGTCGGGTCCAGGTCCGAGGCAAAGGCGGCGAAGGCCTCCAGCTCGCGGTACTGCGACAGGTCCAGTCGCAGGGACCCCGCGACCTCCTTCATCGCCTTGATCTGTGCGGCACCACCCACGCGGGACACCGAGACGCCGACGTTGATGGCCGGGCGGACGCCCTGGTTGAACAGGTCGGTCTCCAGGAAGCACTGGCCGTCGGTGATCGAGATGACGTTGGTCGGGATGTACGCCGAGATGTCGTTGGCCTTGGTCTCGATGATCGGCAATCCGGTCATCGAGCCGGCGCCCAGCTCGTCGTTCAGCTTGCCGCAGCGTTCGAGCAGCCGCGAGTGCAGGTAGAACACGTCACCCGGGTACGCCTCGCGGCCTGGAGGACGGCGCAGCAGCAGCGAGATCGCTCGGTACGCCTCGGCCTGCTTGGTGAGGTCGTCGAACACGATCAGCACGTGCTTGCCTTCGTACATCCAGTGCTGACCAATGGCCGAACCGGTGTAGGGCGCAAGCCATTTGAAGCCAGCGGGATCGGAGGCTGGGGACGCGACGATGGTGGTGTACTCCATCGCGCCGCCCTCTTCGAGAGCGCGCTTGACGCTGGCGATCGTGGTGCCCTTCTGGCCGATCGCGACGTACACGCAGCGCACCTGCTGCTTGGGATCGCCGGTTTCCCACGCTTCGCGCTGGTTCAGAATCGTGTCCACGCAGACCGCGGTCTTGCCGGTCTTGCGGTCGCCGATGATCAGCTGGCGCTGGCCGCGGCCGATCGGGGTCATCGCGTCGATGGCCTTGATGCCGGTCTGCAGCGGCTCGGAGACACCCTGGCGTTGAACCACCGACGGAGCCTGGAGTTCCAGCGCGCGCCGGGTGTCGGTGACGAGGTCACCCTGGGCGTCGATCGGCTGACCCAGCGGGTTCACCACGCGGCCCAGGTAGGCGTCGCCCACCGGCACCGAGAGCACCTCACCAGTGCGCTTGACCTGCTGGCCCTGCTCGATCTTCTCGAAGTCGCCGAGGATCACCGCACCGATGCTGTGTTCGTCGAGGTTCAGCGCCACGCCGAGCACGCCGCCGGGGAACTCGAGGAGCTCCTGCGTCATGACCGAGGGCAGGCCCTCGACGTGGGCGATGCCGTCACCCGCATCGATGACGGTGCCGACCTCTTCACGCTCGGTGTCGGCGGAGAACGAGGATACGTAGTCCTCGATGGCGCCTTCGATGTCAGCAGCGGAGATTGTCAACTCTGCCATGTTTCGTCTTCCTACCTTTGTCGCTGGGTATGTGGTTGTGGGCCGGGTCAATCCGGCAGCTGGGTCTGTGCGGCGGCCAGGCGGGATGCGATGGAGCCGTCGATCACCTCGTCGCCGACGGCGATCGAAAGTCCGCCGATGAGTTCGGGATCGACGTGTTGCTGTACAGCCACCGGGTGGCCGTAGATGCGGGTCAGCACCTCGGTGAGCCGGGTCCGTTGAGCGTCGGAGAGTTCCGCCGCTGCAGTCACGTGTGCGACTACCTCGCCGCGGCGCGCGACCGCCAACTCGGCCAGGTCGACGACCGCCTCGTCGGCGCGTTCGCCGCGAAGCAGCCCGATGGTCTGTCCCAGAAGTTCCCTTGCGGTGGCGTTGACGTCGGAGCTGTCGTCGAGCACGTCGTCCAACAACGCAATCCGACCTTCCGGCGGCGTGGTGACGTCGCTCAAGAGGGCCGCCAGCCGTGGCTGCGCGTCGAGGATGCGGCCGAACCGGAACAGCTGGTCCTCGACCTCGTCGACCGCATCTTCGATTTCGGCGCGCCGCAAGAGCGCGAGCCGAGCCATGTGCTCGACGGAGTCGACGAGATCGGACTCCGCCGACCAACGCTGAGACACGGCGGTCCGCAGCAGCTTCGCCGTGCGCTCCTCGACCTTGGCCGACAGCAGCCTGTCGACCAGGCCGACTTTGGCCGCGGAATCGTCGGTGGGCTCGGCTAGGTGCTTGGTCAGCGCCGGTTCGGCGATCAAGAGGGCGGCGACCGAGCCGAGCTCGTCGGCCAGCGTCGTCAGCCCCGGAGCGGTGAGATCGGCTGCCACGACGTCGAACTCGGTGGTGAGCGCAGCCTGCGCTTCGCGGCTGGCGGCGCGCAGCCTCGCGGATGCGCCCGTTTCGATGACCGCATGGGACGGTGCCATCTCGTCGAGCTCGGCGAGAAAACGGTCGACGGTCGCCGACTGGTTGGCCGTATCCGCGACGTGGGCACGCACGAGCTCGTCGGCCTTCTCGACGGCCTCGGAACCAAGACCCGAACGAAGCTGACGAATGAGCTGCTGGCGCATCAACTGAACCTGTTGCGCACCTTGGGCCTTGATGCGCTCCGCATCCACGCCACCTTGCTCGGCGAGCTGCGCCGCGATGCGCTCCGAGTCGTGCTTGGCCTCGTCGGTGACCTTCGCCGACTCGGCCTTCGCGTCCTCGAGCGCCTTGGCGTGCATCGCGTCGGCGTCGGTGAGTTTCTTTGCCGCCTCGGCGCTTTCGGCCAACGCGGTGCGTATCGCGTCCTGCTGCTTTTGCATCAGCCCCTTCACCGGTGGGACGACCCACTTGACGATGATGAACGCGATGACGGCAAAGCCGATCAGGTTCCCGATGAAGATGTCCATCTAGCTCTTCCGTCCCGAGTTCACGTCGACCCCGAGGATGCGGCTGGCGAGCGTGCCCGACAGGCCGTCCACCGAGGATTCGAGCTCCGTTCGTGCCGCCGAACCCTGCTGGGACAGTTGCTCATCCGCGGCGCGAACGGTATCGGCCACCTCGCCACTTGCCTCGGCCCGCTTCTCGTCGACGACCTGACGGCCCGCGACCCGGGCTTCGTCACGGATGGACGATGCGTCGTTGCGGGCCCCGGCCATGGCGTCGTCGTAGTCGGCCTGGGCGGCGGCGACCTGCTCGGCCGACTTGCGATTGTCCGCGGCGGTCTTGGACAGCATTGCCTCCCGCGCGGCGAGCACCTTGCTGACAGGCGGCACAACCCATTTCGCAATCACGCCGAGCACGATCAGGAAGATGAGCAGCACGGCGAAGAAGGTGCCGTTGGGAAGCAGGAAATTTTGGGTCCCACCACCCTCCTCCGCTGCTTGAGCGGAGGCCAGGATCGTTGCGGTCAGTTCACCCATGCTGTCGGTGGGCTAGCCCGCGTAGACGGGCGTGGCGAAGACGAACAGCGCCATGAACGCCAGGTTGATGAAGTACGCGGCCTCCACCAGACCGACGGTGATGAAGAACGGCGTGAACAGCCGACCCTGCGCCTCGGGCTGCCGGGCGATGCCGGAGATCAGTGCGTTGCCGGCAATGCCGTCACCGATACCAGCGCCGATGGCGCCGCCACCCATGATCAGCCCGCCGCCGATCAGCGCACCCGCCGTGATGAGGGCGTTTGCATCCATTCCTATTTCCTCCTTGATAGCTGGTGGTGTTGCCACCAGGACTGCTGGTCGTACGTGTCGTTCCGGTCTAGTCGTGATCAGTGGTCATCGTGGTCCAGTTCCATCGACTGGCTGAAGTACAGGATCGTCAGCAGCGAGAAGATGAACGCCTGGATGAGTCCGACGAAGAGGTCGAACGTCTTCCAGATGGCGTTCGGCGCCCACTGGATGTACCAGGGGAACATCGCGATGAGCGCGACCAGGATGCCGCCGGCGAAGATGTTGCCGAAGAGTCGCAGCGCCAACGAGATCGGCTTGGCGATCTCTTCGACGAGGTTGATCGGCATGAGCAGCGTGACGTGTCCCTTGAGCACCTTCCACGGGTGCCCGAGTGCGCCGCGCCGCCAGAAGCCTGCGGCGTGGTAGGCGAGGAACACGAAGGCCGCGAGCGCGAAGACGAAGTTGATGTCGGCGGCCGGCGGCTTGAGCAGTTCGCCCGCCGCGCCGTCGGCCTCGCCGTACTGCCACGGGAACACCGACAGCCAGTTGGACACCAGGATGAACGTGAAGATGGTGACCGCGAGCGGCAGCACGAACGGCGCGATCTTCATGCCGATCGCACCTTCGATCTGCTGGCGCATCTGGATGGTGATGGCCTCGAAGAACAGTTGCACGCCACCGGGGACATCGGTCGACGTGACCTTGGCGCGCAGGAAGAACGCCAACGCGATCACGATCAGCGCGGCGATCGACGTGGAGATGATGGTGTCGCCGTTGAAGTCCATCCCGAGGAAGTGCCACACGGGCTCATGGACACCCACGTGAATCGCGGCACCACCACCCTCGCCCTCCTCGGCGGCGAGCACGGTCTCAGTCATCAGGCCGGTCATGTCAGTCAGCTCAATCCTTCGATTCCGTATCCAAGACGTCCAGCCCATCGGTCCGGATCTTCTTCAGCACCGGCAGGCTGGTGCTCATCACCAGCAGCGCCTGGAAGATTGCAAGACCGAACAGCACGCCGAGCCCGTCGTTGCTCTTCAACAACGCCCTTGACCCGATCACAATGGCCAACGCGACGACCGTGATGACGAGCAACCGGGTCACCGAGTTGAGCGCCATCTTCTTCTTCAGCGGGTGATCCTCGGCCGTGATCGCCTCTACTGCCCGCTTGACCAACATGGCGTTGAGCAACCCGAGGAGGAGCCCCACCCCGAAGAAGACTCCGATGAGGGGATGGCCGACGTACCAGGAGGCCGCTACCGCCACGACGGTCAGCAGCGCACAGACCACGAGCAGGCGAAGCGGTCGGAATGCGACGGACGGAAACACCAACGGCGCGTCCTGCGCTGGCGTCGTCATCGACTCACCTCAATCCCGCTTTCACGAGAGCCATCTCAAATGATTCTGTGCGTGCCCGACGAGCGTAGCGAAGGGCGTCGGTCGCGCTGGAATCACCCAAGGGGTAGCTCCCTTTGTCGGTCGTATATCGGCGCCGATCGGCTTGTTAAACCGATGGGCCGGGCCGGCAACCCGCGAGGTTTTTCGGGTTCTGCCAGTAAAGTACCACATGGTAAACGGGCCAAAACAGGACCTACTACTTTTCGTCGTACAACTCGTCTGGCAGATCGCTGTGGGCGTAATCGCCGCGTCGCAACAGGGGTATGAGCGTGATGACGACTGCGACCAGAATTGCGGCGAGCATGACCGCGCCGGAGTAGCGCGGGTCGAAGAAGATGGTGCTCGCGGCGCCCAGCGCGACGATGCCCACCCATAGATAGATCAGCAGCACCACGCGACGGTGCGAGTGCCCGATCTGCAGCAGCCGATGGTGCAGGTGCATCTTGTCTGGGCTGAACGGGCTGCGGCCGGCCCGCGTCCGGCGCACGATCGCCAGCAACATGTCCAGCGCCGGCACGAACATCACGGCGATCACCAACAGGAACGGCGACAGCAGCGCGAACACGTCCCGCGCGCCATATGCGTTCTGAGAGATCGGACCCGCTGCGGTGGTCGACGCCGCCGCCAGCATGAGCCCGATCAACATCGACCCCGAGTCGCCCATGAAGATGCGGGCCGGATGGAAGTTGTGTGGCAGGAACCCCAGACACGCGCCTGCCAGTACGACCGAGATGACCGCGGGCGGATAGAACAGGACGTCGCCGCCGTGATCGCGCAGCAAGCCGATGGAGAAGATGCAGATGGCCGCCGCCGTGATCAAGCCGAGTCCTGCGGCCAGCCCGTCGAGGCCGTCCACGAAGTTCATGGCGTTTACGATCGACACCGTCAGGGCCAACGTCAGCAGGATCGACGTGACCTGGTCGAGCACGATGGTGCCGACCCCGCCGATCGGGATGTAGAGCACACTCCACGCCACGCCCATCGTCACCAGCACGCTGGCCGCGGTGATCTGGCCCGCAAACTTGGTCAGTGCGTCGAGCCCCCAGCGGTCGTCGATCAGCCCGATCGCCATGATGAGCCCGCCGGCGACCACCACGGCGGGCATGCCCGAGGAGTAGACGAATCCCCGTGTCAGGGCAGGCAGTTGGGAGGCCAGCAGGACGGCGGCGACGATGCCGACGTACATGGCGAGCCCACCCATTCGCGGGGTCGGCTGCATGTGGACGTCGCGTTCGCGTGGGTAGGCGACGGCGCCGACCCTGGTCGCCAGGGCCCGCACCCAACCCGTCGCGAGGTACGTGATGATCGCGGCGGTGAGGCCGACGAGCGCGAGCTCGCGCAGTGGGACACCCGCGCCACGGTCGGTCAGCGCGAGCGTCACCGTGCCCAGCGCTTCACTCACCACCTGGAAAACCGTACTGGAGTCACCTGAGTGCGATCAGCCGGCGAGTGACTCGGCCTCGACGCCCAGCACCCCCGCGATTGCAGCCGCGGTGATCGGGCCCTCGCGCAGCACGCGGGGCCGGCTGCTGGTGAGGTCGACGATCGTCGACGCCGCCTGGCGGGCCGACGGCCCCGACTCGAGGTAGACCTCGACGAGGTCGCCGAGTTGGTCGCGCGCATCGGCGGCGGTGACGGCGGCCGGCCGGCCGGAGACGTTGGCGCTGGACACCGCCATGGGGCCGACTTCGCGAAGCAGTTCGATGGCGACGGGGTGCAGCGGCATGCGGAGCATCACGGTGCCGTTCGCGTCACCGAGATCCCATTGCAGCGAGGGGGCCTGCCGCACGACGAGGCTGAGCGCGCCCGGCCAGAACGCGCGGATGAGTTCGCGCGCCGCGGGCGGCACCGCGTACACGAGGCCGTCGATGGTGTGCCACGACCCGACCAGGACCGGCACCGGCATGTCGCGTCCGCGCCCCTTGGCCTCGAGCAGTGCTGCGACGGCTACGTTGTCGAACGCATCGGCACCGATGCCGTACACGGTGTCAGTGGGCAGTACGACCAACCGGCCGCCCTTGAGCGCGCTGATCGCCGATGCGATGCCCACCGGTCGCTGGCCGGCGTCGGAGCAGTCGAACACCTCAGTCATGCCGTAAGCCTCACCCTTGTCGTCGCGCGGTCACGAATCGGGGTCGTCCCGTCAGGTCGCGGCGGGACGTGACCTCGGTGAAGACCCCGGCTGCATCGAACACTGCCACGGTCTGCGCCGCAGTGGTGTCATCGTGCTCGACGGCGGCGCGTCCGCCCGGGCGCAACAACCGGGCCGCCAGTGCGACGATCGGCGCGATCACCTGCATGCCGTCCGGGCCGCCGAACAGTGCGTGCGCCGGATCATGTTCGGCGACTTCGGGTTCCAGCACGGCGCCGTCGGGAATGTAGGGCGGGTTGGCGACGACGAGGTCGACACGGCCGATCATGTCACCGAGCACCTCCGGGTCGGTGACGTCGGCCTCGCGTACCTCGACCGCGCTGCCCGCAGCGTTGCGTCGGGCATAGCCGAGCGCCTCGGCGGAGTCGTCGATGGCGATCACGCGCGCCTGCGGCCTGTCGTGCGCGAGCGCAACGGCGAGCGCCCCCGATCCCGTGCACAGGTCGACGATCACCGGATCGGCAGAGAGTCGTTGGGCAAGCGCCCACTCCAGCAGCGCCTCGGTCTCCGGACGCGGGATGAAGACGCCAGGGCCAACGCCAAGTATGACCGGGCCGAACGCGGCCGTCGTCGTCAAGTGCTGCAAGGGGATTCGACGAGCGCGGGCCGCGACGAGCTCGCGGTATCGGTCGAAAAACGTCTCGTCGGGTTCGTGCCAGCTGAGTCGGCCGCGGTCGACACCCGCGGTGTGCGCGGCCAGCTGCTCGGCGTCGACCCGCGCGGTGTCGATGCCCGCCGCGGTGAGCGTGTCGGCGGCCTCGTCGATGGCCCGCCGCATGGAGGTCATGCCTCTTGCAACCTGGACTGCTTGTCGGCGGCCGCCAGCGCGTCGAGCAGCGCGTCCATGTCACCGTCGAGCACCTGATCGAGGTTGTGCGCCTTGAAGTTGATGCGGTGGTCGGCGATCCGGTTCTCGGGGAAGTTGTAGGTACGGATGCGCTCGCTGCGGTCGACCGTGCGGATCTGGCTGGCCCGGTCGGCGGACGCATCGGCCGAGGCCTGCTCCTCGGCCAGGGCCTGCAGCCGGGCGGCCAGCACCACCATCGCGCGCGCCTTGTTCTGTAGCTGCGAGCGCTCGTTCTGGCACGTGACGACGATGCCTGTGGGCAGGTGCGTGATGCGCACCGCCGAATCGGTGGTGTTGACGCCCTGCCCGCCCTTGCCGGACGAGCGGTAGACGTCGATGCGGAGGTCGGATTCGTCGATCTGTACCTGCTCGACGTCCTCGGGTTCGGGGTAGACGAGCACGCCCGCGGCGGAGGTGTGGACGCGACCCTGTGACTCGGTGACGGGCACCCGCTGGACGCGGTGCACGCCGCCCTCGAACTTCATCCGCGACCACACGCCGTCGGCCGAGTCGCCCTTGCTGGCGATCGTCAGCGTGGCGTCCTTGTAGCCGCCGAGGTCGGACCACGTCTCGTCGAGCACGGTGACCGTCCACCCGTGGCGTTCGGCGTACCGGATGTACATGCGCGCGAGATCGGCCGCGAACAGCGCCGACTCCTCGCCGCCTTCTCCAGACTTCACTTCGAGCACGACGTCGTCGGCGTCGTGCGGATCGCGCGGGGCCAGCAGGTCGGTGAGGTGGGTGTCGAGTTCGGCGACGCGCGCTTCGAGCTCGGGGACCTCGTCGGCGAACGACTGGTCGTCCTGCGCGAGTTCCTTGGCCGCTTCGAGATCGCCGCGCGCGGTCTCCAGCTTGCGGTACGTCGACACGATGGGCGAGATCTGGGCGAACCGACGGCCCACCCGACGGGCGGCGCCGGCGTCCGAGTGCAATCCGGGGTCGGAGAGCTGCCGCTCGAGGTCGGCGTGCTCGAGGAGCAGCGCCTCCACCTTCGGGGCGGTGTCGCTCACTCGAGCCTCCTCATCACGTGCATCGTCCGACCGAGCCTGCCAACGAGAACGGCGCCCGAACCTGACGCGGATGCGACAGATCGGGCGCCGTTGACGCAGCTAGTTGTCGGCAGGAGCCGTCTCGCCACCGGACTTGCGCTTGCCGTAGCGCTTCTCGAAGCGCGCGACGCGGCCACCGCTGTCGAGGATCTTCTGCTTGCCGGTGTAGAACGGGTGGCACTGGGAGCAGACCTCGACCACGATGTGGCCGCTCTCCTTGGTGCTACGAGTCTGGAAGGTGTTGCCGCAGCCGCAGACCACGCTGGTCTCGACGTAGGCGGGGTGAATACCCGATCTCATTTCTGGTCCTCTTCGCTAGTGGTCGCCGGGTCGCCTGAGCTGCTGACCGTTGTGGTCATCAGACGTGAACCGGAACCGAGGGGGTCGGCGGTCAATTATGCCAGGTCAGCCGCCAGATTCATAAACGCCCGCGGACCGGCCGCTATTCCGGCGACGTCAGCGAGCCGTATCCGCTGGCGTCGCGCTTCCACATCGCGCCGCCTTCCACCTGAAGGCCGCGCGCGACGAGCTCGCGCTTGAGGATCTTGTTGGTCGCCGTCGTCGGCAGCTCGTCGGTGATCCAGACATATCGCGGCCACGCCTTGGGCGACATCTCCTCGTGGGTGGACAGGAACTTCTCGAACTCGTCGGCATCGAACTCGGTGCCGTCGCGGAGCACGATCGCCGCCATGATCTGGTCGCCGACCAACTCGTCGGGCACCGCGTAGACGACGGCGCGGCTGACCGCGGGGAACTGGACGAGCACGCGCTCGATGGGCGCGGTCGCCATGTTCTCGCCGTCGACGCGCAGCCAGTCCGCGTTGCGGCCCGCGAAGTAGATCCACCCGTCGGCATCGCGGTAGGCCAGGTCACCGGACCAGTACATGCCGTGCCGGATGCGCTCGTCGGTGGCCGACTGATCGTTGTAGTAGCCGCGGAACAACCCGCTGCCGGTCGTGTTGACCAACTCCCCGACGGCTGCGTCCGCGTTGCGCAGCGCGCCGTGCTCGTCGAACTCCGCGACGTCGCATTCGGTCACGGTGTCCGGGTGGTAGATCGCCACCCCCGGGTAACCCTTGCCCAGCGAACCCGGCGGACAGCCGTCCTCGCGGATGACGATGATCGCGTTCTCGGTCGACCCGAAGCCGTCCCACACGGTGCAGTCGAACCGGCGGGTGAACTCGTCGATGTCTCGGTCGCTGGCTTCGTTGCCGAAGGCGACGCGCAATGGGTTGTCGTGGTCGTCCGGCTGCTCGGCGGTGGCCAGGATGTAGGCCAGCGGCTTACCGACGTAGTTCATGTAGGTGACGCCGTGGCGACGGACATCGGCCAGGAAGCGCGACGCCGAGAACTTCGCAGGAACCATCGCGGCGCCCGACACCAGCGTGACCGCCCAGCCCGCATACACGGCGTTGGAGTGAAACAGCGGCATCGAGAGATAGCCGACGTCGTCCGAATTGACTTCGTACTTGGCCACCAGTGCGGTGCCCGCGATGAGCACGACGGCGTGCGGCACCTGGACGGCCTTGGGTTCGCCGCTCGTCCCTGAGGTGAAGATCATCATGAACGTGTCGTCGGGCGTCGACTCGCGGACAGGGGTGAGCCGAGGCGCCTTCGCCACCATCGCCGCCCAGTCCGGGCCGGACACGTCGATCACCCGCACCCCGGGGAGCTCGAGGCCGTCGATCAAGGCCCGGTGCTCGGCGTTCACCAGCAGGAGCTGGGTGTCCACCCTCGCGACGTCGCGCGCCAACGCCGCGCCGCGGCGGGTGGTGTTGATGCCACACAGGACGTAGCCGCCCAGCCCTGCCGCCGCCAGCGCCCGGAGCATGTCGGGGGTGTTGCCCAGCAAGGCGCCGACGTGCAACGGTCGACCGGGCTCCGCGGCGGCGATGAGCGCGGCGGCCTCCGCGGCGGCCTGGGCGATGTGCTCGCGCCACGTCCATGTCTGGTCGCCGTACTTCAGCCCCGTCGTATCGTCCTCGGCCCGCTCGCGTAGCAGTTGCTGGAGCGTGTCCGCCATGGCATTCCACCTTGATCCGATCGAGTGAACAGATTTGAGAAACTGTCTACAGCACTGGCTGGACACACGGTACCGTGAGCCACTTGGCAGAATGCATCCGTTCCGCTCGATCCCGCTGAGAAATGGCCAGGAGTCATCCCATTGACCACCCGCACGGCACGTAGGAGCGTTCGCGATCGGTTGACCGACGCGGCCGAGGTATGCCTGCGCGCCAAGGGTATTCGTGCGACGACGGTGTCCGAGGTGGCCGAGGCCGCCGGGGTGTCCCGCGGCTGGCTGTATCGGCACTTCCCCGACAAGGCGTCACTGCTCGGGGCGGCGATCGTGCGACTCAACAATGCGTACTGGTCGGATGCGCACGCCATGCTCGAACGGATCGACGGCTTGGATCGCCAACTCGCCGCCGGAATCCGGCACGGCCGAACCGCCTACGAGGATCCCGGCGCACTGTTGATGAAACTGCGGGTGGACGAGCCAGAGGAGTTCGCCGCCTGCGCGGGCGCGGGCGTGCAGGGCCTGGTGCCCGATCTCGCCGAATTCTGGACGCGGTACCTGGTCGCAGCACGCGACGCGGGCGACATCCACGTCGACACCGACATCGCCGAGGCATCGGAATGGGTTGCGCGCGTACTGATCTCGCTTGCCACCGTCCCCGGTGAACGACTCGACGCCAGCGATGAGGACGCGGTGTTGACCCACGTCCGGCGTTACGTCATGCCGGGGCTTCGCGCCGACCCGAACGTGTGACTTCGGCGCGCTTTTGCTCGCTGAGCGGGCAAAAGCGCGCCGAAATCGCTTGGCTAGTCGTGGTCCATGTTGCTCGGCGTGGTCTTGGAGACCTGCACCAGGAACTCGTAGTTGGTCTTCGTCTTGCGCAGCTGGCTCATCAGCAGGTCGATGGCCGCATGCGCGTCGAGACCGGACATCACGCGACGCAGCTTGTGCACGACCGCGAACTCGTCAGGCGACAACAGGAGCTCGTCCTTGCGCGTACCCGACGGGTTCACGTCGACGGCCGGGAACACCCGACGCTCGGAGATCTTGCGGTCGAGCTTGAGCTCGGCGTTGCCGGTGCCCTTGAACTCTTCGAAGATCACCGTGTCACCGGTCGACCCGGTCTCGACCATCGCCGTGGCGATGATCGTCAGCGAGCCACCGAACTCGATGTTGCGGGCCGCGCCGAGGAACCGCTTCGGCGGGTACAGGGCGGTCGAATCGACACCACCGGACAGGATTCGTCCCGACGCCGGCGACGCGTTGTTGTACGCGCGGCCCAGCCGGGTGATCGAGTCGAGCAGCACGACGACGTCCTTGCCCTGCTCGACCAGGCGCTTGGCCCGCTCGATCGCCAACTCGGCGGCCTGGGTGTGGTCGGACGGCGGCCTGTCGAAGGTCGAGGCGATGACCTCACCCTTGACCGAACGCTGCATGTCCGTGACCTCTTCCGGACGCTCGTCGACGAGCACGACCATCAGGTGGCATTCGGGGTTGTTCTTGGTGATCGCGTTCGCGATGTCCTGCATGATCGTGGTCTTACCGGCCTTGGGCGGCGACACGATCAGCGCGCGCTGCCCCTTGCCGATCGGCATGATCAGGTCGATGACGCGGGTGGTCAGCCGCTCGGGCGTGGTCTCCAGGCGCAGCCGCTGGTTGGGGTACAGCGGGGTCAGCTTGTTGAAGTCGGGGCGGTTCTTGGCCGCGTCGACGGGTCCGCCGTTGACGGTGTCGAGGCGAACCAACGGGTTGAACTTCTGCCGCGGGTTCTGACTACCGCCGCCGCCGCCGCCTTCGCCCTCGCGGGGCACCCGGACGGCGCCGGTGACGGCGTCACCACGACGCAGGCCGTTCTTGCGCACCATGTTCATGGACACGTAGACGTCGTTGGGGCCGGCCAGGTAGCCGGAGGTCCGCACGAACGCGTAGTTGTCCAGCACGTCGAGGATGCCCGCGACCGGCTGCACGACGTCGTCTTCGCGAAGCTCGGTGTCGCGATCGCCGCCGCCACCGCCTTCGCCGCCTGGGCGATCGCCGCGACGCCTGCGGTCACGGAACCGGCGGCCGCGTCGGCCCTGCCTGCCGTCACCGTCGTCGTCATCGTTGTCGTTGTTGTTGCCGCCGCGGTTGTTGTTGCCGCTGTTGTTGCCGCCGCGGTTGGAGTTGCCGCCGTCATTCCGGTCGTTCTGCTCGCCGGACTTGTTCTGCCTGCCGGAGTCGCGACCGCCGTCGTCGGCCTTCTCGGCCTTGTCGGGCTTGTCGGGCTTCTCGGTCTGGTCCGCGTCGTCGGACGCAGGTGCTCCGGCTTGCCGGGAAGCACCACGACGCTCGCGGCGTTGGCGTGTCGGCTCGCCGCCAGCCTCGGTAGTCGGGGCCTGGGTCGGCTCGGCATCGTCGGCGGGGGCCGGCGCGTCGGAGGGCGCAGCAGCTTCTGCAGGCGCCGCCGGCTCGGCGGGTGCCGCTTCGGGTGCAGGGGCGGACTCAGCGGCCCGACCGTTGGACTCGCCGCGCTGTTCGCGGATGGCGGCGATGAGCTCGCTCTTGCGCATCGCCGACGCGCCCTTGACGCCGATTTCGCCCGCGAGTGCCCGCAGGTCTGGCAGCACCATGGCGGTCAGCGAACCGGAACGCTCGCTGGACGCGACTTCGGCGGCCGGGGCCGGCTCGGCCTGCGGCGGAGCGGTGGGCTCGGCCTGCGGAGCAGGCACGTCCTGCTCGCTGGAGTGTGAACTCACGGGGTCCGGCAGCGCGATGTCGTCGCTGCTGCCACCAGCCGTGATGAGGTCCGTATCAGACACGGATTTCCTTTCCTTCCCTCGCCGATCGAATTCCGCGAGGGTTCTTTGCATTCAGCGGTTCGGCACGAGGCCGGTCACTGAATGCCTTCGTCCCACCATCGCCTGTGCAACGGTGATCGCCGGGTTCGCCGGAATGGGCGAACCGTCAGTCCACGAGATTGAACACCTAAAGAGAGAGTGGTCGTCCTAGTGTCGGCGCAGGTACAGACGCTGCGATTGCTGGACGAGAGCGAGAATAACCCGCATCCGTGTCCGAAGCAAGAATACCGCTGATTCGCGTGTGACTCGTGTGAACTCCACGGGTGTCGGACGTGAACTTCCCCGTCCCTGGAACTCACCGTGCGACCGGAACCCCGGCCGACCATCGGACACCGTCTCCGACCGACATCTCGCGAACGACGAACCCGTGCGCGCTGCCGAATTCCACGGCTTCGGCGGGCAGCTCCGACCCGGCGCTCAGCGCAAGAACCGCAGGTCCGGCACCAGAAAGCACCGCCGCAATGCCACAACGTCGCAGTATTCCCAGATATTCCGCCGACGCGGGCATCGCCGCCGCCCGCTGCGGTTGGTGCAGCCTGTCCTCGGTCGCCACCATCAGGAGATCGGGCCGCTCGGTGAGCGCCACCACGAGCAATGCAGCGCGGCTGAGGTTGAAGCGCGCGTCGACGTGGCTGACGTGCTCCGGAAGCAATACCCGGGTTTCGGCAGTCGACGAGCGGACCTCGGGAATGGCGGAGAACAGCCTGATGTCCGGATGCAACCGCAGCGGTGCCGCGGCGTAGCGCGGGTCGGCCCCCTCGGTGTAGGACACGACCGCGCCGCCGAACACCGCCGCCGAGGCGTTGTCGGGGTGGCCTTCGAACTCCGACGAGAGTTGGACCAGGTCGGTGTCGGCGAACGGCGTCGAACCAGATTGTGCGACAAGTCCGTTCGCCGCGGCGAGTCCACCAACCACCGCAGCGGCCGACGAACCCAGGCCACGCGAATGGGGAATGTCGTTGTGGCACCACACCTTCAGCCCACTGGCGCTAACCCCCGCGACCTCTAACCCTCGCTCGATCGCGCGGACGACGAGGTGCGTGGCATCCAACGGAACCTGGCCGGCGCCCTCCCCCTCGACCTCGACGATCAACCCGGATTCGGTTGTCTCCACGACGATCTCGTCGTACAGGCTCAACGCCAAACCCAGGCTGTCGAAGCCCGGTCCCAAGTTGGCGCTCGACGCGGCGACCACGGAACTCGCGGTCAGTCCAACGGGCAGCAGCTGTGTCACCTTCGACCTACTCTGCTAGCCCAGACCCAGTTGGGCGACGACCGCACCGGGATCGACGGGCAGCGCGGTGACGGCGGGCATCCCCTTGAGCGCCGTGTCGGGGTCCTTGAGACCGTTGCCCGTGACGGTGCACACGACGGACGATCCGCGCGTCACCCAGCCGTCCTCGATCGACTTGAGCAGCCCGGCGATGCTCGCGGCCGAGGCCGGCTCGACGAAGACGCCTTCGGTGCTTGCGACCAGGTGATACGCGGCGAGGATCTCGTCGTCCGTGGCGGCCAGGAACCGACCGTTCGACTGTTGTTGCGCCTCCACGGCGGTGTCCCACGACGCGGGTGAACCGATCCGGATGGCGGTAGCGATGGTCTCGGGGTTGCTCACGGGCTTCCCCAGCACCAACGGCGCCGCGCCAGCGGCCTGCGTGCCGAGCATGCGGGGCAGCTTGTCGATCAACCCGTCACGGTGATACTCGGTGTAGCCCTTCCAGTACGCCGTGATGTTGCCCGCGTTGCCGACGGGCAGCGAGTGCACGTCTGGCGCATGGCCGAGCGCGTCGACGATCTCGAACGCCGCGGTCTTCTGCCCCTCGATGCGATAGGGGTTGACCGAATTCACCAGCGAGATCGTCGGGAAGTCCGCGGTGAGCTTGCGCGCCAGCTCGAGACAGTCGTCGAAGTTGCCGTCGATCTGAATGATCTTCGCGCCGTGCATCACCGCTTGGGCGAGCTTGCCCATCGCGATCTTGCCCTGAGGAATGAGCACCGCACAGGTGATGCCCGCCCGCGCCGCGTATGCCGCCGCGGACGCCGACGTGTTGCCGGTGGAGGCGCACAACACCGCCTTCTGGCCGCGGGCCACCGCCTCGGTGACCGCCATCGTCATGCCGCGATCCTTGAACGAGCCGGTGGGGTTGAGTCCCTCGACCTTCAAATGAACTGTGCAGCCGGTCTGTTCGGACAACCGCTTGGCGTGAATCAGCGGCGTGCCGCCCTCCAGCAGCGTGATCGGCGTCCAGCCGTCCTCGACCGGCAACCGGTCGCGGTAGGCGGCGATGAGCCCCGGCCACGGTTGGTGCACGGCAGTACGAGACGAACTCATTCGGTTGTTCCTTCCAGCCGCAGCACGCTGTTGATGGTCTCCACCACGTCGAGATCGGCCAGTGCTGCAACGGTTTCCGACAGTGCGGCGTCGGTGGCCCGGTGCGTGACGACGACGATGCGCGCCCCGGCCCGTTGGCCCTCGCCGTCGACCATGCCTTCCTGGCGCACCTCGGCGATGCTGACCTCGCGCTTGCCGAATTCGGCGGCCACCGCGGACAGCACGCCGGGCCTGTCGGCGACGTTCATGCTGACGTAGTAGCGGGTGGGGATGAATCCGATTGGTGAGATCGGTAGTTGCGCGTACTTCGACTCGCGCGGCCCACGGCCACCCTGGACCCGGTTGCGGGCAGCCATCACTAGATCTCCCATCACCGCCGAGGCGGTCGGCGCGCCACCGGCACCCTGCCCGTAGAACATCAGCCGACCCGCCGCCTCGGCCTCGACCACCACGGCGTTGAACGCGCCGTTGACCGACGCCAACGGGTGTTCGAACGGCACCAGCGCCGGGTAGACCCGAGCCGAAATGCGTTGCTGACCTTCGTCGTTGGTGAGCCGCTCGCAGATCGCCAGCAGCTTGATGTTGCACCCGAGCGCACGGGCCGACTCGAAGTCGGCCGCGGTGACCTTGGTGATGCCCTCGCGGTAGACGTCGTCCGCGGTGACGCGGGTGTGAAACGCGATGGAAGCCAGGATCGCAGCCTTCGCGGCGGCGTCGTATCCCTCGACGTCCGCCGTGGGGTCGGCCTCGGCATATCCGAGGGCGCTCGCATCGGCCAACGCATCCGCGTAGGACGCGCCGGTGTCGTTCATCGCCGACAGGATGTAGTTGGTGGTGCCGTTGACGATTCCCGCCACCCGCAGCACGGTGTCGCCCGCCAGCGACTGGGTCAGCGGGCGGATCACCGGGATCGCGCCGGCCACCGCAGCCTCGAAGTACAAGTCGGCGTGGGCACTTTCGGCCGCCTGCGCCAGTTCTCCGGTCGACTGGGCCATCAGCGCCTTGTTGGCGGTGACCACCGACTTGCCGCGTTCCAGGGCCGCGAGGATCGCCTTGCGGGCGGGCTCGACCGGGCCCATTAACTCGACGACGATGTCGACGTCATCGCGCGAGACCAGTGCGGCCACGTCGTCGGTGAGCAGTTCGATCGGGACGCCGCGGTCGGCGGCCACCCGGCGGACTCCGATGCCGCGCAGCTCCAATGGCGCACCGATACGGGCGGCGAGGTCGGACGCGCTGGCCTCGATGATCCGCACGACTTCGCTGCCGACATTGCCAAGACCCAATACGGCTACGCCGACGGGCTTCTCGGGCTCACTCATTTACTCGTTACCTCCAGGCTGATCAGGTCATCGACCGTCTCGCGGCGCAGGATCAACCGCGCCACACCGTCCCGCACGGCGACCACCGCGGGGCGGCCGAGCAGGTTGTACCGGCTCGACATCGAATAGCAGTAGGCGCCGGTGGCGGCGACACCGACGAGGTCACCCGGCGTCACGTCGTCGGACACCCACGTGTCACGAACGACGATGTCGCCACTCTCGCAGTGCTTTCCGACGATGCGCGCCAACGTCGGCGGGGCGTCGCTGACGCGGGACACCAGCCGGGCGTCGTATTCGGCTGCGTACAGCGAGGTGCGGATGTTGTCGCTCATGCCACCGTCGACGCTGACGTAGCGGCGGTGGGCGCTCTGGCTGATCGCCACGTCCTTGACCGTGCCGACCTCGTAGAGCGTGATGGTGCCGGGTCCGGCGATGGCCCGGCCGGGTTCCACCACCAGCTTCGGCGCAGGCAGCCCTACGGCGGCGGACTCGTTGCGGACGATGGCGCCCAGCTTGTCGGCCAGGTCGTACATCGGGGGCGGATCGTCTTGCGGCAGATAGGAGATGCCGAGCCCACCGCCGAGATCGACGATGGAGATCTGCGCTGTCTTCTCGACGCCGAACTCCGCGACCACGTCGCGCAGCAGCCCGATCACGCGGTGTGCGGCGAGTTCGAAGCCTGCGACGTCGAAGATCTGCGACCCGATGTGGCTGTGCAGCCCGACCAGCCGGAGGTGGTCGGCGGCGAACACGCGGCGCACGGCGTCCATCGCCGCGCCACTGGCCAGCGACAGCCCGAACTTCTGGTCCTCATGCGCGGTCGAGATGAACTCGTGGGTGTGCGCCTCGACGCCGACCGTTACGCGCACCAGCACGTCCTGCACCATGCTGGCCTCACCGGCGATGGCGTCGAGTCGTTCGATCTCGGTCATCGAGTCCAGCACGACGTGTTCGACGCCGGCCTTCACCGCCGCGGTGAGTTCGTCGACGGACTTGTTGTTGCCGTGCAACGCAATCCGCTCGGCCGGGAATCCGGCATGCAACGCCACGGCGAGCTCGCCGCCGGTGGCGACGTCGAGCGACAGGCCTTCCTGGTCTACCCAGCGCGCCACTTCGGAACAGAGGAAGGCCTTCGCGGCGTAGCGCACGTACTCGCCACCGCCGAAGGCCGCGGCGATGTCGCGGCACCGGGACCGGAAGTCGTCCTCGTCGATGACGAACAATGGGGTGCCGTACTCCTCGGCGAGTCGCGTCACCGGTACGCCCGCGATGCTGACCACGCCGTCAGATCCACGAACGGCGTTGCGTGGCCACACGTTCGGGGCCAACGTGAGCATCTCGGTGACCGACTGCGGGCGCGCGGGAGCGCCACCGTGATGGATCTCGTCGGCGTGCCGCGGTCCGGCGGGGTGCGCGTTCACATGCGCTCCGGAGCGCTGACGCCGAGGATGGCGAGCCCGTTGGCGATGACCTGCCGCGTGGCACCGCACAGGGCCAGCCGGGCGGCGTTCAGTTCGCTCGGCTGCTCGTCGCCCTGCGGGAGTACCCGGCAGGAGTCGTAGAACCGGTGGTAGTCGCCGGCGAGATCCTCCAGGTACCGGCACACCCGGTGTGGTTCACGAAGCGACGCAGCGGTTTTCAGTACCCGACTGAAGTCGCCCAGGGTGCGCATCAGCGCACCCTCGCGGTCGTGCGCGAGCAGGTCTAGGTGCCCGGTGTCGGCGGCGATGCCAAGCTCGGCGGCGCTGCGCGCCAGCGCCGACAGCCGGGCGTGCGCGTATTGCACGTAGTAGACCGGGTTTTCGTTCGACGCCGACGACCACAACGCCAGGTCGATGTCGATGGGCGAATCCACCGAACTGCGGATCAGCACGTAGCGTGCGGCGTCGACCCCGATGGCGTCGACCAGGTCGTCGAGCGTGATGACCGTGCCCGCACGCTTGCTCATCCGGACGGGCAGTCCGTCGCGCACCAGGTTCACCAACTGGCCGATCAGCACCTCGACGGTGTCCGGATCGTCACCGAGCGCGGCGGCGGCCGCCTTCAGCCGCGCGATGTAACCGTGGTGGTCGGCACCGAGCATGTAGATGCACAGGTCGAACCCGCGCTGACGCTTGTCCAGGTAGTAGGCGAGGTCGCCGGCGACGTAGGCCGGGTTGCCGTCGCTCTTGATGACGACGCGGTCCTTGTCGTCACCGAACTCCGTGGTGCGCAGCCAGCTGGCGCCGTCCTTCTCGTAGATGTTGCCGGTTTGGCGCAGCTTGGCGATGGCCTCTTGCACGCGACCGCTGGTGTGCATCGAGTCTTCATGGGTGTAGACGTCAAAGTCGGTGCCGAAGTCGTGCAGCGAAGCCTTGATGTGGGTGAACATCAGGTCGACGCCGATGGAGCGGAACGTCTCCTGCTGCTGCTCGGGGCTCTCGCTCAGCGCGCCCGGCGCCTTGGCGAGTACCTGTGCGGCGATGTCGGAGATGTAGTCGCCGGCGTAGCCGTCCTCGGGCGCGGGCTCCCCCTTGGCTGCTGCGACCAAGGAGCGCGCGAACCGGTCGATCTGCGCACCGTGGTCGTTGAAGTAGTACTCCCGTACCACCTTGGCGCCCTGGGTCGACAGCAGCCGACCGAGCGCGTCGCCGACGGCCGCCCAGCGGGTGCCGCCGATGTGGATGGGGCCGGTCGGGTTGGCCGAGACGAATTCGAGGTTGATGTTGGTGCCTGCGAGGTCGGCCGAACCGCCGTACAACTCCCCTGCGCTGAGCACGTCGTCGACGACGGCGGCCTGGGCCGACGTCTCGATCCGCAGGTTGACGAACCCGGGTCCCGCGACGTCGGCGGTGGCGATGCCATCGGTGGCGGCCAGCGCTGTTGCCAACCATCCGGCCAGGTCACGAGGGTTGACGCCGAGCTTCTTGGCGAGTTGGAGAGCCAGGTTGGTGGCGTAGTCGCCATGCTCGGGGTTGCGGGGGCGCTCGACGGTGACGGTTGCGGGTAGCGCGGCAGCGTCGAGGCCGTGCTCGGCCAGCACCGCGGCAGCGGTGGTCTTGAGCAGCTCGGCCAGATCGGCGGGGGTCACGGGGGACCATCCTATGGTCTGGGGTGGTCAGCCCCCGAATCAGTTTCGACCGGCGGCGCAGCGACTCACGGTGCGATCGGGCATGGGACAATGCGTTAGGCTGTCGAGGCCCAACGGCGCAACGGTTTCCGTGCGCCCCCGTAGCTCAGGGGATAGAGCGTCTGCCTCCGGAGCAGAAGGCCGCAGGTTCGAATCCTGCCGGGGGCACCATCTGAACAGGCCTTTCACTGGATCACTCCCCGTCACAGCGCCCGCTGAGGGCTCCGTGTCACGACGATGTCACAACGCCGACCGCCACAATCTGTCATGTCCTCGGAAGGGCGCATGCGTCCATCCTTTGTTGCGTCCCCCATCAACCTAAATTTCGACCTGTCATCGCGTTGGCTCCGTTTGCTCGAGCGAGGCCCGTATCAGATAAGGCCTCGCTTCAGCTTGGAAATCAAGGGCCGGTTCGTACGTTCGAATTATTCCTTCAAGGACTGCCAACGACATGATTGCCATCTGAAAAGAAGTTGTAGATCGCACCCGATATCTTCTCTGGATATCGAACATCTGAAGGGCGAATCGTCCGACCGAGAAATCTTCGGCTTGTGCTCCAGAAACTGCGTCGACTGCCTCTGCAATTTCGGCAGTGAAGCGAGCCCGGTTCAACCCAGACGGCCGAGACGCCGCCATGCGCAAAGCGATATCGGCGCATTGAGCACCATGGTTGCGCGAGATACAGTAGAAGAATTCAGCAAATCCGAGCCTCCCCGAGGCTCGCAGTTCGGCAACGAATCCAAAGTCCGTCAGGCAGACGTTGCCGTTCGCACATAACGCCAAGTTTGATGGATGGAGGTCACAATGTACAAGACCCGCAACAAAGATCATACGATATAGCATGCGCAGCGCTGTAATTGCAGACTCTGATAAGTCGCCGCCCGCCTTATTGTGAAATTCAGGGAGATACTCCATCGTAATTACATCTGAAGAACAGAGATGCTCGAAAACCCGTGGTACTCGTACGCGTCGCTCAGGAGCAAGTGCCGCTGCCATCCGATCAATCATCTTCCTCTCTCGTACAAAATCGGTTTGCAGATTTAGCCATCGTCCCAATTCCGAAACAGATTCAAGAATCGGGAGGTCGGAAAGCGGCGGCAAATGCGAAAGCGTGGCGGCCAACCAGGAGAGCGCATCGACGTCCGATGCAATCTGGCGATGCACTCCAGGCCGACGTATTTTCACCGCAACCTGGCAGCCGTCGTCCGCAACGGCGCGATAGACGCACGCAATACTCCCACTACCGATTGTGTCGTACGAGAAATCGCTGAATATTGCTTCCACGGGTACCCCAAAAGATCTGAGGATCGCGCGCCGCACATCATCTTCATTTATCGCTGGTAGTTCATCTCGCAGCATCGCAAGACGCTGAACGATTGATGGTGGTAGCAGATCGTTGCGAGTCGAAAGTAACTGACCCACTTTAATGTACGCCGGACCAAGGCAAACAAAGAGATCTCTCAATTCCTCGGCCATCACCGCCGGCACCGACTGTCGGCAGATGAACGTACGCCAGCCGAATTTGAACGCGGCCAGAGAGATTCGGGTGAATACCCACACTAGCCGCGTGACATGGGTCATCTTCGTACTAATTTGATCCGTCTGAAGGCCCATGTAACTTCAGGCAACAAATCGACCGAGCGAAGGTGGGACGCTACGCGCGTCAGCGGGTCTCAAGCAATTCATGGACATTTCCAAATGGATCGCGAAACTTGACGAAACGACCGTAAGGTGATTGCGCGATTCCGCTAACATCGACCGACCTTTCTACCGGGATGAACTCTACTCCCAGGGCGTGCCATTCTTCGTATGTTCGATCTATGCTGTGGGTTCCGAAGACAATCACCGCGCTGGACGCAGCGACTTTCTGTGTAGCCTCACCGTGCACTGGGTAGACTAAGACCGGTATGTCACCGAGCTCCAGCTCGAACGGATTATTCTCGCCATGGACCCAGCGGCCGGGAATGCCCAGTATATTCACATAGAAATCCCACGCTGCTGCTAAATCTTTGACGTTGATTTGAATCAGCGCAATATGCATTTCTTTGGTTCCTGCTACTCGGTGCTGGGATGAATCGCTTTGATAGACTAATCACAATCGAGTTACGTGTCTAGAGCCCGCGTATGCTTCTGACTTCATCCGCTCCACCCGCGAATTCCTCCAAGGAAATAGAGCGCATGCCATCACACTTTCCTGGCATGAAGGAGAAGACTTTCGATTCGAAAGGTTTCTCGAATGCTACAGTAACGTTCCTAGGGGGAACTTCGTAAATTGGGATGCCGGTGCCTAGCCCTGGCTGCTTTTCTATTATCCTCTCGCTTCCCATATACACATCATATATCGCATTGTAAATTATCATTGCTGGAAAGTCCGAATCTTGTTGGAGTGCGACGCAAATGCTCTTGGGCTGAACTGTATCGGACAAGGTAAAAGTGATGTCCGTTTCCGGACCAGGACCTGTCCGTGCTCTGAGTTCCCAAGCATCAATATAGAATTCAAATTGGCGATACCCTATGCCGTTTCGGACTGGAGCCCCGCGCAAGATCCTCATGTACGCGTCGAAGGGGAGCACATCCATCTCAGCGAGCGTGCGGGGACGATCCGCGCCTTTAGCGTAGAAGGGGAGACTGATCACCGACCGCTCGTACTCAAGCTCCGCTCCATCAGGGAACGAGTCGGTGTGCGAAGGCGCATCCACCGGCCGGACCGGCAAGCTGCTCCGAAGTTCATCGAGTGAAGGCGCCGTGTTGCTACCGCCCCGCGGAAGGCTCACATTTGGCCACGGGTCTGATCCGTAGGCAGGAGTGTTTGGTTGATCTGAAGACTCGTCGGACATCTTTATTCCTAACTAGCCACCGCCGCTGGACTAGCCGCCGCCGCTGGTGTATTGGTAGCGAGAACGATACGCCGACGTTAGTCTGTCGGGCCAGAGTCAGCGCTTTGTTCGTTGCTGCCGCTACAAGGACCGGCCTTCGGAACTAGAGGTCCGTCCTCCTGATCGTCATCTCCGGTCAGCCAGAAAAGATCAGTCCGACCCTGCCCGTCCGATTCAGCGGTGTCCTCACGGAAACCGTAGCCGTGCTCGCGCAAGGCCGACCTCCGCTGGCGTTCCAGCAACGTCAGATAGTGCCAGGAGCGTTTCCCTCTAGTCACCCGCGCCGAAGGCCGCAGGTTCGAATCCTGCCGGGGGCACCCAAGTTTCCGCAGGTCAAGGCCGTTTTTTAGCATCAGTTTTGCGGATCGTGCCCCATACGTGTCCTAGTGGTGTCGCAGTTGACGTTGCCAACCGACTATCCCGACACACCTCTGGTCTATCCCCCACCTAGCCGAGTCAGCTGGCAGGCTGAGATTTGTGCGCGACCGCGACACAACAGACAGTCGCCGTTGCTATCCGAGGCGATAGCCGAGACGAACCATTCAGCAGACACCGACCAGTACAGCTCGGCACGACCAGAAGGAACTGAGCGATGCCTGCCCGCCCACTGACCTTTTCACAGCGCCAAGGGCTTACGCCGGTTCCGGAGGCCATACAGCTCGAAAGCCTTGACGAACGCCTTCGCGTCGATCTGTGGAACATAACCTTCCGGCGACTGTTCAGGGTTGGCTGCAATCCATATCCCTACATGCTCGGCGCGATTTGGTGGCAGCACTTTGGACAGTTGTCAGAGACATACGACGCTCAAGAGTGGAGGCTGGCGGCACTCATCAAGACGACCATGCTTGAGGGTGCGTGGCATGAGGTGTACGACCTGCTGGAGTACATCGCGTCACAAACGCCCGACCATGACCAATCCTTCGTAGATCTGCTAAACGCTGTTCTTGCCTTCAACCGCGCCGGATACCGGATTGTCGGCGGTCAGGTAGTCGAGATCACCGACGAGACAGAGCTACGGGCCATCCGCGATACAGCAGCCCAACCGGCAGGCTCTCCAACTCGGCAGCACATCGAGCAAGCGCTCAGCCTCTTCGCCGATCGAGACAACCCGCAGTACGCGAACTCGATCAAAGAGTCGATTTCGGCGGTGGAGTCAGCGGCACGCGAATTCTCTGGCAAGTCGTCGGCAACTCTGGGCGAAGCGCTTGACCTGATCGCCAAACAGGCCAATGCGTCGATCCATCCCGCGCTGCTGAAGGGTTGGAAGGGCATCTACGGATTCACCAGCGACAGTGGCGGCATTCGGCATGCCGACTATCCGGGAAGCGTTCCCGCCACCCAAGAACTGGCACACTACTTTCTGATCACGTGCTCGGCGATGGTGAACTACTTGACGAGTCTGAAGGCGAATCCGTAACCCGTGGCCGCGCAAGATAATCCACCACAATCCGCACCCGATCCCGACGAGGTCGAAGCAGAAGTGGTCGATGGCGAAGTGGTCGACGCCGAACTGGCTGGCCGAAGACGAGCTGCTATCGAAGCCTTGAAGTCTGGTACTCCGACCGAGCACCAGCCGCCAATTTGGAGGCCGTTGCGCCGATACCGACTCCGCCGCAATACGAAAGTGACGAAGGAGAAAGCAGCAAAGGCAGCACGACGCCGCTGGCCCCTGTGGGTATTGGTGGCTGGCGGAACCCTAGTCGTCACCGCAATCGGCTTCGGCTTCTTCGGCTGGCTGGCATGGCTTCTCAGTGACCAGCCATGGCCGTGGCGCGACCCTGACGGCTGGCGAGCTTTCTTCTCACATGTCGACGGCACCGAGATATTCGACGCAGCCCGAACCACCGCCACAATTTTGGCGATCATCGGCATCGGCGGCGCCGCTTTTGTCGCATACCGCCGCCAAGACACCGCGGAGCGGGCGCACGAAGTCGCGATAGAGGCTCAGCAGACGGCAACCGAACAGCTCCGACTCGATTCGCGAAAATACGAACTCGATCGGCAACGTCACAAGCTCGAAACGGACAAACATAAGCTCGACAATGACCGACGAGCCGACGATCGCGAGCGAGAGCTACGGGCACGGTTCACCACAATCGCTCAGCAACTGGGCTCCGACAACTACGCCGTACGCCACGCTGGTGCTTACGCACTTGCGTCGCTGGCCGACGACTGGCACAACTTCGGCAAGGACAATGAGCGCCAAGTGTGTGTGAACCTTCTCTGCGCCCAGTTGCGCACTCCACGTCCACAAGTGCAATTCTATGACGACAACGGCCTTCCGGAAGACACTGGTGATTCACCCGAAGATCTAGAGGTCCGCAAGACGATAGTCGATCAGATTCGTTTGCACCGCTCCTCGAAGACTGAGGACCCAGACGACTGGCGGCCGTGCAGACTGGACCTTGCCGGAGCTGATCTGTCAGGATTCAGCTTCAATGAAACCGATTTGCAGGGAGCGAATCTCGATGGTGCAGACCTATCGCATGCAACCCTCGTCGCAGCCAACTTAACGGGCGCCAGCCTGGTAAGAGCAATGCTATCCGCCGCCGATTTCACAGCAGCCGACCTAACCAGAGCAGAATTGCAAAGTTCACGGACCAAGATGGTTTCGAATTCCGACATAAACACGAAACGAGTCGTGTTCAGGAACGCGATCTTACAGGGCTCGTGGTTTACGGAAGCCTCGTTGCCGAACGCCGATTTCGAGCGAGCCAACCTAAGCGGGGCAAGGCTGATGAAGGCCGACCTGGTCATCGCCGGATTTAACAAAGCCCAACTCATCGATGCCAATTGCACAAATGGAAAGTTTGCGAAGGCATCCTTCAAGGACGCTGACGTACGCGGCGCAGACTTTTCAACTGCGGATATTACCGATGCGAACTTTCAGGATGCGCGCCACAGCGGGAGAACGCGGTGGCCTGATGGTGCCGTCCCAGAGGTACTGCAAAGCAGAAAAGCGAGAGGCGCAGGTGATCCGAATTGAATCACCTGCGCCTCAATGGCTTACGGATGTAACTACCGTCGTGGCGATGGTGGTACGCCAGCATGCAGACCTGGTGTCGGCCGTGATGGTGCCTGCGGTTTCGCGTCGTCGCTGGGGCTCACGATCCGTGCCTCACGGTCGTAGCCGCTACCGCCGAATTCGACAAGTGGTTGCCGCATATCTTGCATTGCCGTTGTCTCCTTTGACTTTTCGCAAATCTCGACCTGCTTGCCGTTTAAGCCCCGGTTCGTGAGCGCCGTGCAACAACCGGACGACTCGGCCGTCGGGAATCACTTCATGCTCGGCGCTGATCCTGAGGTGCCGCGTTCGACCGCCTATTTTTCGGCACCGCTCCCGTGATGTGGATTTGCTTCGGCGTTCTTGGCCGCGAGCGTCTTGGTGGGGTCCTTCGACACCGCGTCGTGCACCGCCTTGCGAACTTCGGCCGCGAGGTTGCGTAGCGGATGTGACGTGGCCGGCCGGGCGCTCGAGGACTTCGGTCCCGCCAGCTTCGAATCCGTCGCAGGACGCGAAGCTGGCGTCGGGTCGAGTTCCGCTGCCGGACCCGACGTCGCCGTCGGCTTCGAACGAATCGTCGTGCCCGGGGTCGCGGGTGTCTCGGCATCGACGGATGGTTCGGACTTGGTTGCCGCAGAGGTTGTTTGCAATGCAGCGGCGCTGCTCGTGCGCGCAGCGGGCCCGCTCGCCGCACGAATGTCGTCGACCGCGGTGACAACGGCGTCGGCGATGACCGACACGGCTGCGTTCCCCACTTCGGCTGTCTTCGCGACCCCCGCGGCGATCGCCCGGGCCGGATCGCCCGTGGCCGCCAGTTCCTGCGCGACGGCGTCAGGTACCCACGTCGTCGCGCCAAGCACCTCGTTGAAGGCCGGGAAGATGATGGCTCCCCCCACGTTGAGCAGGGACACCACGGCGACCTGTAGGACGCCGTTCGGCGTGACGGTCGGCGTGGGGTTGGGCACGATGGGTGCGTTGAGCGCGTCGAAGGTGTCCTGGCGCGCGGTCTGCACGGCCGCGAGGAACTCCGGGAGTCCGCCGGCGGCCGACGGAACCACGTTGAGCAGCCCGACCACGCCCACCTCGAAGGCGTTGAACGCACGTGGCGCGACTTCCGATCCGTCGGCGAGGATGGTCGCCGCCGCCGCGGCATTCGTCGGGCCGGTCACCGACGCGGCAGCGGCCCCGAGCGCCCTCAATAGATCACCGGTTTGCAGTGCGGCGAAGAATGTCGCGGGGGTCTGCGTCGTCGTCACGAAGGCCGTCGCCCCGGTCTGCACCAGTAGCGGGCAGATGATGGAGCAATAGATCACCTGATTGCCAAGGAAGCTGGTGACCAGTCCGCCGGGAGGCACTTCCACCGCGGCCAAGCGGACGTCCGCCGAAACCACCGGTGGCGAATGCCCGGGACCAACGGGAGCACTGTGCGCGACCGCCATCGCTGCGGTGCTCACGATCGCGAGACCTGCGGCAGTAAGGCCGGTGTGCGTGCGGGTCGACGACAGCATGATGCCCCCTCTTCGACGCTGGTACCCGTGACACGTACTGCGCGCGGGCACAGTTCAATCCGCACGACGGTCGGGCTCGAAGCGCTGGTTACCTCGCGCAGGAATTCACCGGAGGGTAGGTGGTGCGGGGAGAGGTGCTGGAGCAGGCGGTGCCGGTGAGTGAGGGTGCACAAATGAGGTTGGCGCCGGTGTATTTGGTGGTGGTGCGAGCGGCGCTGGTGAGGTACCGGCGATGAACCCGCAGGTAGATGTCACTTCGCTGCCCGGCTCGCCAAGATCGTCCATCGCGCTCCGCCTGGCGTCCGCGGGAGCGTGCGCAACCCCCCAGGAGTACAGGGACTCATTCGCGACAAGCGAGGCACAATTTGGTCTTTGAACCGTGACGACGATTTCGCAGGCAGCTCCGCCTTTGTTGCCGCAGTCGAAGAGGGCCGCGCTCCTGGCGTCGGACTCATTGGCGTGCTGCGACGACGTGCCAGAAGCTCCGTCGGCAAGCGAGTACGCGATAGCGCCCCAGTACTGCTGATCGGCGAGGGTGGGCGCGGCGGTGACGATCACCGTTGCGCCGACCACGGCGGCCGCCGCGCTCGCGGCGAGAAGTCCCTTGGTGATCATTTGCCCGCTCCCTGAGATTGAACGGACTCGGAAATCCCCGACTCCCCGTGCCATCGCAACACCCTTTACGCGGGCGCGTGGTCGATCCGCAATAATTGACGTCTACGTAAGCAGGGGCGTTTGCCGGGCGCGGGCGCGCCATATCGTGACAACGGCTCGTCGCCGGTCTCTCACACTCGTAGCGATGCGGTAGCGCGGGGCGCTGCTACACGTGTGATACGTCCGCAGTGCCGGGTGCGGAATCGGCCGGTTCGGCCGGGCGGTATTGGAAGCGGCGCAAGGCCCGTCGGCTGCGGCCGAATCTCCAGACCACCTTCAACGCCCAACTGTCCGAATGCACCTCGCCGTATTGAAGAACCAACGTCGCGCGAAGCAGCCCGGGCGCACAGACAAGATTTCCGTGATAGGTGCGGTAGCCCCAAAACAAGCAGGCGTCGCCGGGTTGAAGCGCAACGATGTACTTCTCGGGAGCGTCAAGAACCGCCTTTGTGATGCGGCGGCGGTACACCGAGTTGTAGGTCATGAGCAGATCGACGAGATGTGAAGCGACGATGCGGCGGAACGGGCGCTTGTTGCCGAAGGCTGCCAACTCACCACAGCTGCCGACAGCGGCGCGAGGAATGAATATGGGCACAACCATCGTCAGAACGCTTGCGTCATAATGGAACAGGTTCGACCGCGCCCTCGGCCCGGTACCTGCGCGAACGGGAATGTTGCTCCGTATGTTCTGTGCCGCATCGACTTTGGGCCATCGAAGGCTAGTGGTCTCGCTGAAGAGTTGTCGCAGTGCGGGGTCGGAGACGAGTTGATGCGCCGGCGAGCCGATCTCATGATCGGGCTGGGCGATCAAGAAGTCGCCTTCGCCGTGACGGGCCATGTGGTCGGTCACCGAAACACGCAGGGCTTCCAACCATTCACTCGAGACCACGTCTCGAAGCTGCACCACGCCGTGGTCATCAAGTTGGTTTGCGAGCCACGATGCTGAAATGCCGCCGAGACTGATTATCTCCTCGGTCACCGCGTGCCGCCCTTCCCTGCGGCAATGAGTCCGCTGTCGCCCCGTGTCCCCAGTGCATGCAAAATGGGCAAATCACCAACTAGTCGCAATGTGGTCAGACCTCCGTGCCGGCATGATAAGTGGGGCGACGGCGGACTCTAACATGTGTTCACGGGAATTTGCTGTGCTAGATCGACTCTGCAAACCACCCACTCCCCACGACCCGACGGTCGGCCTGGGCCACTGCATTGGCCAGCAAACTGGACCATTCGCGCATCCGACGCTGGCGAATTGGCGCCGGAAGCACGTCCTGAGAGTGCCCGCGGAACGCAACTGAATCGACGCGCGTAGAGCTAGCATGAAGACGCAGTTAGGCACCGTCATAGGGGGATCGATGCCCAGACGCGCACAGACACAGCACGGAGTCTTCATCAGCCACACTGCCGCTGAAGCGGATGTCGCCGATTGGCTGAAGACCGCATTGAATCGGGATTTCCTTGGGGCGCTGAGCATCTACGTCTCCTCCGATCGAGAGACGATAGCGGCGGGGCAACGCTGGCTTGACGGCCTCAGCCAAGCACTGAAGACGGCCGATCTCGAAGTGTTGGTGCTGAGCCGGGAGTCGATGAAGAGACCCTGGGTCAACTTCGAGGCCGGCGCAGGCTGGATTCAGGGCATCCCCATCGTGCCCGTGTGTCATTCGGGCCTGGACATGAGCGAACTCCCGGTGCCACTCAACATGCTGCAGTCGATCGTCCTGACGGCACCCGAGGGACTCGCAAAGCTCTATGACGCGATCGCAGCCATTCTTGGGCTCAACACCCCAGCAGTGGATTTCGGTAGTCTCGCCGCCCAGGCCCGTGAGCTGGAAGCAAGGCAGGCGCAGGCGAATTCCTCGATCAAGGTCATCGACGATCCGCGCGTCCTGTGTGCAGCCAGCGCTCCGTACGCGCAGCCTAGGTATGGGTTCGACTCCGACGTCGCGGTAGTGGAGAAGCACTTTCCAAACTGCGTCACCGTCGATCGGACGCTCAGCAGTTCCACCTTGCTCGACCGCCTCACCAGCGAGCGCTACGACATCGTGCATTTGGTGTTGAGGGTTGATCCCGTCACGGGGTCGTTGCTCTTCGATGCCTGCGGTCCGCAAGTCGATGTCGCGTCCGGCGACGACGTGATGACGTCCGAGGCGTTCGCATCACTGTTGAAGGAGTCGGCGACTCGGCTCGTGGTTCTTGCTACCTGCAAGGCGTTGTTGCTGGCTGTGGACGTCGCTCGCGTGGCGAACATGGCCGCGAGCGACGAGGACATCTATGCCGCAGAAGCCGTCGACTGGGCGGATCACTTCTACGGCCTGCTGGCCAAGGGGAAGTCCGTCCACAAGGCATTCGACCTAATGCGGTCACAGAACAAGTTGGCGATCCGCTCGGTGTACCAAGAGGACGTCAAGTTCGCATTGCGGCAGGGGTAACCGGCGCGGCCTACTTCACCGTAGCCGCAGCGTGACGAAGCCTTAATCGAATTGCTATGGCGGCCTTGCTCATCGAATCGCCGTGCCTCTCCTACGATCAATTGACAACTATGTAATTTGCAAGGAATTGGGGCCATGCAGCGGATCGTTCGGTACGTCCTTGCCATTAGCGTGATCGCTGCGGCCGTGGTTGCGGATCCGACCGACGCGCGCCTGGCGGCCCTGAACCAGTCGATTCCGCCCGCCATCGCGTCGGTGCTACCAAGGCAGGGCGAAGTGGTGGGCGTGGCGCACCCCGTAGTGGTGACGTTCAACGCGCCGGTCACCGACCGGCGAATGGCCGAGCGCGCCATCGAGATTGAATCGGCACCCGCGATGACGGGCAAGTTCCAGTGGCTCGACAACGAGGTCGTACAGTGGGTTCCCGACCGATACTGGCCGGCGCACAGCGCGATCGCGCTTTCGGTGGGTGGCCTGGCAACCAACTTCGCAACGGGGCCCGCCGTCATCGGTATCGCCAACATCTCGGAGCACACGTTCACCGTGAGCATCGACGGCATCGACGCGGGGCCGCCGTCTGCATTGCCGGCGCCCCACCACCGGCCGCACTGGGGAGAAGCGGGCGTGTTCCCGGCCTCGATGGGCCGGCCGGAGTACCCGACGCCCGTCGGCACCTACACCGTGTTGGCCAAAGAACGTGACGTGACAATGGATTCGAGCAGCGTCGGCATACCCGTCGACGCCCCCGACGGTTACCTGCTGGACGTGGAATACGCCGTCCGGATCACCAGCCGTGGCCTCTTCGTGCATTCGGCTCCGTGGGCCGTCAACTCACTCGGGTACGACAACGTCAGCCACGGCTGCATCAGCCTGAGCCCCGAGGACGCCGAGTGGTACTTCAACACCGTCAACGTCGGCGATCCGGTTGTCGTGCAGGAGAACAGCATCGAGGTTCCGCGACCAGTGTCGCGTTGATGGGCTTCGCGCGCCTCATGGCGTAGTCGTGGTCGAGACGCTAGCCAGCTCAGGTCCGTTCCCCGTACAGCAACTCGCCCGGCGACACCAGTCGCCGGGCGAGAAGGATCGAGCTCAGTGCGTGCCGTCAGGCGGCCGGGCCGGGCAAGATCGGCTGACCGGGCGCGGGGGCGCCGGCCGGCGCCGGTTCGATCGGGTCGCCCTTGCCGCCGTAGCCGCCAGCCATGTCGAGCAGGGGCGCGCCAGCCGCCACCGGAGCGCCCACGGGAGCGCCCGCCGGTACCACCGGAACCACAGGGACCGGCGGAGCCACGGGCACCACCGGGACCGGCGGAGCGACCGGCACCACTGGAACCGGCGGAGCCACTGGAATCGGCCCAGGCAACGCCATCGGGATACCAGCAGCCATGTCAGTGAGTGCAGCGCCGGCCGGAGCGCACGCGGCCGCAGCCGGTGCTGCACCGACGACCTCGCCCGCCGACGTCTGAATGCAGTCGTACCCGCCGGTTACCCAGGAGGCGGCGGCGACGTCCGGACTCAGAGCTATGGCGACTCCGCACAACCCAGCGCCGGCGGCCACAACCTTGATGCTCAATCGATCAAACATCGTCATCGACGTCGACTCCTTAATTCGCGCTCCGACAATCCGCGTTCACGCGGTACAGCAGTACGGCATGCCCAACCAACGTCGCGGTTGGACGGCCGCGTCAATTATCAGCAGCGGAAATCGATTTCGCGCCACGCCGCACCCGACCGTTTCCAAATGGTGACGTTGGCGTGGTCTAACGGTGAGCGGCCATCGGCCGGGACCGATGCTACTTTCACGCCTGCCTCATCGACCGCAACGACGGGTTTAGGGTGCTGCGCGTATTCCCGTATGCCAAGCCCGACGCCGCGCTCCCCTCTGGCCGCGTGCTGAAGTTCCACAAGGCTTAGGCCACCGGACTCGGCACCGTACCGCCGAGCAAGTACCCAACTCGCGTACTCCAGCCTTGCCGTGCCCGCTTCAGCGTGGGGACGATTGCCTGCAATTCGACAGGATTCTTCGCCAAGATCATCCGCTGACGACAAACAGAACATGACTCCGCGGAGCTAGCAAATTGACAAGATGCCGCTGTGCGACCCTGTCGCCCATGTCACATCTCGCCAGACCCGCGCGCGGTCACTGCGAACACATGCAGGGCTGAACGGGCCTGAACTGCCAGCTAATGGCCTATTTATACAGCTTGCTACCACTTCCTGAGAATGATCTTGGAATGTCCTGCAAGCACCCGCGACGATCACGTTCCCACGGAGAAAATCACGCGAACGATTGATTTTGGCAAGTATCAGCGCGTATCTTGCTCGAAAGGGTATTTGCTTAGCTGAAAGGTAGCCATGCCGCCGCCGTTGCTGTCCACCGAGCTCTCGGAGGAGTCGCAGCTCGAGTCCGGGCCGGCTACGCAGACGCGCACCTTGCGCGATCGGCTACCCCACGCCGTCAATGCCGTCGTACGCACATCGGCGTTCTACCGCCGCGCGCTGGTTCAATCGCCAGTCGTCAAGCCGTTGAGCGACGCCCATTACCAAGCTCGGCTGGCGCGGCACGCAGGCAGCGTCCCGACCCCCTCCACTGAGCAGTACGAGGTGCTCGCCGAAATGCGCACCGGCGCCGCAGTGCGGCCAATCGACATGCCGCGGGCCGTACGAGCATCCGCCGATCGATTCGCAGACATGCTCCGTCGCAAGCAGACCAACGATCCGTGCGTCAAGGCCACCCCGGACGAAATCAGCGCCGACCCAACCCTGTTCACGTGGGGTCTACGCCCACACTTCCTCGACCTCGCCGAGGCCCACATTGGCCTGCCAGTGCGCTACCTCGGCATGGAGGTCAAACGCGAACGAGTCGTCGACCCGGAAGTCAGCCGACTTCACGATGCGGTGCGGTGCTGGCACCTCGACCACGAAGACCGCCGGGTCGTCAAGGTCATCATCTATCTCACCGACGTTGACCTCGGCGCGGCACCGTTCGGCTACGTCGAGCAGTCGAACACCGAGCGGATTCGCGGGCTCATCCGTCACCACCAAGACGTCGTCTCCGACGAGCGGATGCAGACGGTGGTGCCCCGAGACGAATGGCACCAAGTCACGGGTCCCAGGATGACGGCCGTCTACGTCGACACCGGCCAGATGTTCCACCGCGTGTTCCCGGCGACGACGGAGGAGCGCTACTCCGTCACCTTCGCGTACTCGAGCAAGCACCCCTACTTCACGTACAAGAATCTGATGCTCCCCCGGCGCGTGCTGCGTAGCCTGCGCGACGAGCTCACCCCCCGGCAGTGGGACGCCCTGCCCGGTTAGGCGAATTCCTTGACCACGTCGGCCACCCGACGCACCTGGTCGATGTTCGCACTGGTCGGAATCAGGTGCACCTCGTCGGCGCCGATGTGCTCGAAACGCCTTAGTACGTCCAGTAATTCGTCGTCGGTGCCGGCCCATCCGGTGGTCGGTGCCATCGCGTCGACGAACTCGGCGGGAATCCAGTTCATGTAGCGCCGCAGGTGCCGGTGCACCTGGTCGCGCGCGTCGGACCCGTCACCGAGGGCGAACCAGAAGGACGTCGCCAGATACGGCTTCGGCTTGCCCGCCTCGGCCCAGGCGTTCCTCGCTACGTCGAACAGCGCGTTCTCCTTGGTGACGTCCAGGTCCAGCGTCGTGCCCGCCAGGCCCTCGGCCCATCCAGCCGCGCTGCGCACCGTCTTTGGGCCCATGGTGCCGACGAGCAGCTGCGGGCCGCCGGACTGGACGGGCGGCGGGCCGACGGGCAACACCGACTCGGTGAGCTGCTCGCCAGCCCACACCCGCTTCATGACCGCCACCCGCTCGGCCATGCTCCGCATCGTCTGCGTGGCAGGGTCGGCTCCCACCGCGTTGTAGTCCTCGTCGCGGCCGCCGACGCCGATGCCGACGGTGAGCCGTCCACCGCTGAGCATGTCACCGGTGGCGAGCGCCTTCGCCAGCATCACCGGGTCGTGCAGTTGCGGCACGATCACGGTCGTCACCAGGCGCACCCGGTCCGTCCACGCCGACAAGGCGCCGAGCAGCGTCAGCGAGTCGGGGTTGTCGAACGCAATCCGTTCGCCCCAGCACAGCGACGAGAACGGGCCGCTGTCGATCACCCGCGCCCACGCCTTGAGCATGGCCGCGTCCAGGTTGGGTTCCATTACCGGCATCGTCATCCCGATTCGCACCACGGGATTCTGGCACGACGCACCTGGCAGCATGAACGGCATGACGTTCAACGCGAACTCCGTCGCACACATCCGGCTCACCGTGACCGACATCGAGCGGTCCCGGCGGTTCTACGAGTCCGTGTTCGGATGGCCCGTCGCGCTCGAGGTTCCGGCCGACGCCGACGACGCCACCCGCGAGCAGCTGAGCTTCCTGTTCGGAGGCGTGCTGTACAACCTCGGCGACTGGCTGATCGGGCTGCGGCCGGTGGCGGCCGACACGTTCGACGAGGACCGCGTCGGCCTGGACCACCTGTGTCTGCGCGTCGACAGCAGGGCCGAATTAGAAGCGGCCGCAGCACATCTCGACGAACTGCAGGTGACCCATGAGCCGATCAAGGACATCGGCCATGGGTACATCCTGGAGTTCCGCGATCCCGACGGCATCGCACTGGAACTGATGGCGCCGCACTGACTCAGCGCGTCAGGCCCACGACCTTGAGCAGCGCGGGCCTGCGCAGCACCAATCCGACCCACATCAGCACCCCCAGGTAAACCGCGAACAGGGTGTGACTGAACAGCGGCGACTCGACGCGCATGTTCGCGGTGACCGCGCCGCCGAGATAGGCGGTGATGCCCAGTGCTCCGAGCACTGCAGTACGCGGCACGGCATAGACCAGGACACAGACGCCCAGCACGATTCCCATGACCAGCGCCTGTTCGATGGGGAAGCCGAGCGCTTCGGTGCCCACCTTGACCGGTTCGGGCACCATCAGCTTGCCGACGACGTCGAAGACCAGGAACGCGCCGACTAGCACGCTGATCACGATGCCGATAGTCCGGCTCGCCGATCGCTTGGCCGGTGCGTCGACGGTGGGGGTGGTGGGGGAAGCGATGCTCATGTCGAGCTCCTGTCTGGTGATGGAGTGGATATCTGGCAGACCACGGGTGTCGGGAAAACTCATCGCGGCGTGCGTGGGCGGGGGTTATCCCCCGCCCAACTGTCGGGGAAACGCCGTACCGGGTGACGTCGCGACTCCCTAGGTTGAGACGCATGGTTGCAGTCACCCCCGACGTTCCGGCCCCCGCGCCACCCGCCGTGCTCGACGACGCGGTACCCGGCGACGTCACGCCGCGCACCCGTCGCCTCGGCCTGGTGCCGAGCGCCTCGATGCTCGCAGGCGCCGCGATGGCCGTGGTGTGGTTTTGGATTCCGCTGACGGTCGTCATCATCGCGATCTCCTCGATCCCCTCGATCATCGGATTCGTGCTCGCCGGCGTCGTGTTCGTGTACCTGATGCGGGGTGTCGAGTGGGTCGAACGGGTGCGCAGCGAGGCCGTCTTCGGCATGGGCATCCCGATCCCGCCGCGCAGGACGTCGCACTACCAGGGTTTCCAGCGCTGGGCGCACCAACAGTGGCTCGACATCAGCAGCGCGCGGTTCTGGAAGGCCACCGCCCACCACTACCTCCGGATGGTCTACGACACGCTCGCCACCGGCGTCGCGTTGGCACTGGTGGTGTTCGCGTTCCTCGGCCCCGCCGTCGCCACCGCGCTCGACCGCAGCGACGCCGAGGCGGGCCTGTCGTTCGTCTCGCCCGCGCTGGCGTGGCTGTTGGCCGTAGTGGCGTTGGCCGCCGCCATCGCCATCGTGGTGTTCGCACCCGGCCTCGACGCCCCCATCGACCGTTGGCTGCTGTCCGCGTCGCCCACCGCCGCGCTGCAGCACCAGGTCAGTGCGCTGGCCGATGCGCGACAGGGCGCGGTGTCGTCGGCCCAGACCGAACGGCACCGCATCGAACGCGATCTGCACGACAGCGTCCAACCCAGGTTGGTGTCGTTGGCCATGACGATCGGACTGGCGCAGACCAAGTTGGACACCGACCTGCCCCAAGCCAAGGAGCTCATCGCCGAGGCACACGACGACGCCAAGAGCGCCTTGGTCGAACTGCGCAACGTGGTGCGTGGCATCGCCCCCACCATCCTGGCCGACCGCGGCCTTGACGCGGCCCTGTCAGCGGTGGTGCAACGCGTCCAAACCTCGGGCGTCCCAACGACGTTGAACGTTTATCTGCCACAACGCCTTCCGGACGAAGTCGAATCGGTGGCGTACTTCGTCGTCGCCGAGACACTGACCAACGTCGTCAAACACGCGCACGCCAGCCAGGCGGTGGTGACCGTGCGCTTCGACCCGTCAGCCGCGGCGCTGCACGTCTCGGTGTTCGACGACGGCGTCGGCGGGGCCGGGGCGACCTCCGACGAGGATGCCACCGGACTGCGCGGACTCGAAGAACGCGTGCGCGCTGCCCGCGGCACCTTCACCGTGACGAGCCCGGCGACGGGCCCGACCATCGTGACGGCGGTGCTGCCATGCGCATCGTGATCGCCGAGGACTCCGCACTGCTGCGGGCCGGCATCGAGCGCATCCTGGCCGACTCCGGGCACGAGGTCGTCGCGGGTGTCTCCGATGCGACGACCCTGCTGCGACTGGTCAACGAACTGCGACCCGACCTGGCCATCGTGGACGTTCGCATGCCCCCGACGTTCACCGACGAGGGCATCCGCGCCGCCGCCCTGCTGCGCAGCCAGAACCCGGAGTCACCGGTGCTGGTCTTGTCGCACTACGTCGAGGAGCGCTACGCGGCCGACCTCATCGCCTCTGACACAAGGGGTTTCGGCTACTTATTGAAGGACAGGGTGGCCGACGTACCCGCATTCCTCGACGCCGTCGCCGTCGTCGGTGGCGGCGGTACCGTGCTCGACCCCGAGGTGGTATCGCAGATCCTCGTCCGGTCGCGACGGCGTTCGGCGCTCGACGAGCTCACCCCGCGCGAGCAGGAGGTGCTGCAGCTGATGGCCGAGGGCAAGGCCAACTCCGCCATCGCGTCCGCTCTGCACGTGTCAGTGGGCTCGGCCGAGAAGCACATCGCGTCGATCTTCGCCAAGTTGAACCTGACTCCCGACGAGAGCGAGAACCGTCGGGTGCTCGCCGTCTTGCGCTATCTCGAATCCTGAACCACCGAAAGGACTTTCACCGTGACCACGTTCGCTCCCCCGCCGCCCGCGCCACCTGCCGAGCCGACTCCCCCGCCCCTGACACCCGGTGGGCGCACCGCGTTGCGCGCCATCATCGTCGTCGTCGCGGCCGTGCTCGTCGCCGGCACCGTGGTGTCACTCGGCATCACGGCATGGGGCTTGAGCGGAGTCCGCGTGGTCGCTGATGAGAAGGGCCTCCCGAAGGACATGAGGGCCCTGATCATCGACACCGGCGACATCCCCGCGGCCGTGCGGCTCACCACCGACCGCGACGCGACGGAACCACGGGCCTCCATGCGCATCGTCAACTCCCCAAGGGGAGGTGACCAGACGCTGGTCGTCACCGCGGACTCGGACGGCACCCGGCTGACCATCACCGGCGATGGCTCGCACTTCATGGACTGGGGCCGCGCAGGAGAGCTCACCGTGACGCTGCCAGCTGAGTTGGCGCGTCGGTTGTCGGTGACCGTCCAGCAGGACGACGGCGTGTTGCTGGCCCAGGCCGACGTCGACGAACTGGTGGCGCGCAATACCGACGGCGCCGTGATACTCAGCGGCGCGGCCCGTCGCATCGACATCAGGAGCCAGGACGGCGACATCATTGCGCGGGAACCGATCTCGGTGGTGGAGTCGTTCAATGCCAACGTCGTCGACGGCAACGTCTCCGTAGAGTTCAAGGACGCGGCGCCCCGCAAGATCGAGGTGGTGAGCGTCGACGGCGACATCGAGCTCGCGCTACCCGATCAAGGCCCGTATCTCGTCCACGCATCGGCCGACTCCACCCAGATCCGAGTGCCAGAAACCAACGATCCGGCGCGCGCGGTCGCCGAGGTGACGGCACGGTCCGACGATGGCAACGTCACGGTGTCGACGCGCGGCCGCGGCCCGCTGTCACACCGCTGAGCCAGTGAACAGCGCACATGTGAGGTCTCCATGAGTCTGGTGTGCATCGACCTGCGGTCGGCAGAATGTGTAGATGACGACATCGCAGGTCGGCGGCTCGAGCCCGCGCCAGGCCGTGCTCGGTAAATTGCCGCGGATGCACCGCGCGGATGGGTCGCCCATCCGCACGCTGCTCGTCGACGACGAACGCGCACTCACCAATCTGATCCGCATGGCCCTGCGCTACGAGGGCTGGGAGATCGACGTCGCCCACGACGCGGCCGAAGCGGTGGCGAAGTACCGGGCGAACCCGCCGGACGTGGTGGTGCTCGACGTCATGCTGCCCGACATGGATGGCTTCGGCGTGCTGGAACAGCTCCGCGACTCCGAGAGCTACACCCCGATCCTGTTCCTCACCGCACGCGACTCGGTTCGCGATCGCGTGTCCGGATTGACCGCAGGTGGCGACGACTACATGACCAAGCCGTTCAACCTCGAGGAGCTCGTCGCGCGGCTGCGCGGACTGCTACGCCGCTCAGCGTATCTCACCCCCGCCTCCGAAGAGACGTTGACGGTCGGCGATCTCGAACTCGTCAGCGCGAGTCGCGCGGTGAGCCGGGCTGGCACGCCGATCTCGTTGTCCTCCACCGAGTTCGAACTACTCCGCTATCTGATGCGGCATGCGCGCCGGGCGGTCGACAGACAGGAGATCCTCGACCGGGTGTGGAACTACGACTTCGGCGGCAAGTCGAGCATCGTCGATCTGTACGTGTCATACCTCAGGAAGAAGATCGACGCCGGGCGCGCACCGATGATCCACACCGTGCGCGGCGTTGGGTACCTCGTGCGGCCAGCCGAATGAGCGTGTTCGGGGTGCGCCAGTGGCCGCTGCGCAGACAGCTGGTGGTCGGTGTCTCGGCGGTCGTGATGACGGTGCTGATCGCCGTCGGAACCATGTCGGTGTTGACGCTGCGGGCATCGGTGGCCGGCATCGTCGACACCCAGCTGTCGGCGGCCGCCGACAGCTTCAGTCAGTCGGTGGCCAAGTACCGGACGACCCCGCTGCCCTCGGGCCAGCTTCCACCGCCAGGAGCGATGAAGCCGTTGATCAACGTCATCGGCCAGGCGCCAGGCAACATCGTCGTGCTCGTCCGCGACGGCCGGGTCGTCGACTCCGCCCTGTTCGGCGACGGTGACGCGGGTCCGGTGCCCGCCGACGCACTCGACGACCTCGTCGACCTCTCGGATGAGGGGCCCGGGTCGGTGACCGACTGGCTGTCCGACCTGGGGATGTACAGCGTGACGAGCCGTGCGGGTGGACCTGGCGAGGTGCTGTTGACGGGCGCTTCGCAGCGCCAGGCCAGCGACGCGGCGACGCGTGAGACGGTGGTCGTCGCGAGCCTGACGGTGTTGGCGTTGATCGTCACCGCGTTCGGCACGCTCGCCATCGTGCGCTTCGCCCTGCGCCGCTCGAGCGCGTCGCGGCGACCGCAGCCGAGGTGGCCGCACTGCCCCTGAGCCGCGACGAGTACGCCATCACGCCCCGCGTCCCGGCCGGTGCCAACGACCCGCGCACCGAGGTGGGGCTGGTAGGCGACGCGCTCAACCGGCTGCTCGACCACGTCGAGCGCGCGCTGACCGACGTCGCGGCGTCCGACCGCCGCATGCGGCAGTTCATCACCGACGCCAGCCACGAGCTCCGCACCCCGCTTGCGGCCATCCAGGGCTACGCGGAACTGACCCGGCAGGACAGCGCGGTGCTGCCGGAGACGACGGAATACTCGTTGGCGCGCATCGAGTCCGAGTCGGCGAGGATGAACGCCTTGGTGTCCGACCTATTGCTGTTGGCGCGGCTCGACGAGGGTCAGGATCTGGAGACCGCCGACGTCGACCTGGCCGACCTCGTCGTCAACGCCGTGAACGACGCGGCGGTGGCCGCGCCCGCCCACTCTTGGGCGACGCAGGTACCCGACGAGCAGGTGTAGGTGCGCGGAGACGCGGCCAAGTTGCACCAGGCCGTGGCGAATTTGTTGTCGAATGCGCGGGTGCACACCCCGGAGCGGACGACGGTCACGACGACCGTCACGGCCGGCTCGACGGTGTGCGTGACGGTGGCCGACGACGGACCGGGGATCGACGGCGGCCTGCTTCCGCACTTGTTCGAACGCTTCGTCCGAGCCGACAAGTCTCGCTCGCGGCAGTCGGGCAACTCGGGGCTGGGGTTGGCCATCGCGGCGTCGATCGTCGAGGCCCACGGGGGCTCGATCGGAGCGGACTCGGGGAACGGTGTGACCACCTTCACCATCCGGTTACCGGGCGTAGCGCCGTCGCGTCCGAATACCGACGAGTCAATGAAAATGGCATACAGCAATCACTGAATAGAAAGACATTGAATTGCACACGCGATTGTGCGACGCCATTCCTTGGCGTCGCACAATCGGCGTCTAATTGAGCCCGTCAGCACGCGACGTCGACGTACACCGTCTTCGCCGTCACGGTCTCCGATGGCGAACTGCCTCCGCGCGAGTCGAAGGTCGAGTGCGTCTGGCCCGGCCGGACGGCCGTCACCGAGCACGAGGACAGCGGCGCTGCGCCGGTCCGGTTCACGATCACGTGGAAACCACTGGCTTCGAGCGTGCGAACGGTTTGTTCGACCTGCGCAGGCCCTGACGGTGCGGCGTTCGCCGACCCCGCCAATCCGAGCCCGGACGCGGCGACGGCACCCACTGCCAATGCCGAGATGAGGTATTGCTTCATTTCCGTTTACTCCCTTTGGTCCTCTGCGGCTGTCGTGCCCCGCATCAATTCGACACCTCCCACGTTAATCGGATTAGCCGCATATTCCAGATGCTCATAGAGAACGCAAAGAATGGCTCCGCACCAAGACTGGCAAATGGAAGTGCTCGACATTAGGCCCTGTAGCTCGAGCTGAGGATCCGCTCCGCCTCGCGCACGCCGCTCAGGTACGCGCCGTGGACGGTGGCGAAGTACTCCTCGTGCGTTGCCTCGCCGGCGAACCCCAGCCGCTCGCTTACCGGCTCGGCGAGTGTGCGCAGATCCGCGGGGCTCGAGCCGACCGCGAGGAAGGTGTAGGAACCGCGCGCATGCGGATCCGCCGCCCAGCGCGTGACGAGTGACCCAATCGGTTCAGGTGCATCCATCGCGGCGAGCACCTCGCCGACCGCATCGCGATCGGAGAGCGCTTCGCGCGACCGCGCGGCGTCACCACCGCGCAGCCCGACAAGTAGCGGTATCCCCGCGAACGAGAGCCCGTTGACAAGATCTGCGAGGGGCTGCTCCCTGCCGACGAGCCCGATCAAGTCCGGGGACTCCGGCCAGAACGGCTCCGCGAACGCAAGCACGACCTTGTCCAGCAATCCGAACCCGAGCCGTTCGATCGCCCGGCGCTTCGGCTCGGCAAGTGGCGGGTCGAACGCGATCGTGCCCGCCTTGAGCACGCCGAGTGGGACCGTCACGATCACCCGGTCGGCGGACACGGTGCCCCTTGAGGTTCCGACGTGCACCCCCGCACCATCGTCCGCGATACGCGTGACCTCGGTCCCCTGCTGAATGCTGAGCCCACGCGAAAGATGCTGCGCCAGCTGGCCGTAGCCACCCGGGAGGATGAGGTCAGGACCGTCGAATTCACCCTCGGAGCCGAACCACGCCAGCGACATCTCGCCAGGATCCGCGGCGTACTCCGCCACGACGCTCGAGCGGACATTCCACGCGATCAGCGGATCATCGAGATCCGCGACCTCGGCGAGGCCGTCGGCGAGCGACGCGTTGTCACCGGCCTGCTCGCTCAGCGCTTGGAGCTCTGCAGCGATCTCGTCCCACGCTCCGAATGCGGCCTGCACAGCCTCGGCGGCCACCGTGCCACCCGCGTCGTACAGCACCACGTCGTAGAAATCGGTCTCAACGGTCTTGGCCCCGGCTTCGGCGGCGAGCGCGACGATCGGGTTGCCGTCCGTACCGTGGATCCACGCCGCGCCGAGGTCGATCGGTACACCCAGCGACGTGTCGGTCCAGATCCGGCCGCCGATCCGCTCGCGCGCCTCGAGCACCGTGACGCGCAGACCTTCGTCGGCCAGCCGCCGCGCCGCCGCGAGGCCTGCGATTCCGGCGCCCACCACCACGATGTGCTCGCCCGCGTCGGGTCTGCCGCAGCCGGGGAGGACCGTCGCAGCCGCGAACGCGCCGGCGCCCAACGTGAACACGCGGCGGGTGAGCGGCGGCATGGCTCCGACGCTATCCCGCACGCAATGCCACACCGCCGCCTTTCGGTCAGCGGACGCGCAATCCCCCGACCGCCCGATTCAGCGCCCCCGCGGCCTCGTCGACCGCGGGGAGGTCTTCGGCGTCGGCGGCCTGCCTAAGCGCCTGCATCGCCGTGTCTACCGCTCCAGGGTCCTGCACGCCTGGTCGGGTGCGTTCCCAGACCCGCTCCAGCGCTGCGACATCGGCGAGCACCAATCCCGGATCGCGGCCTTTGACGTCAACCGGGAGTTGGCGTGCCCACAGGGCCAGCCGGGCCAAGTCGACATCGATCACCGTTTGATACAGCAGCCGCAGATCGAGCTCATTCTGGGCGATGCGCAGTGCGGCCGACTCTGCGGCTCGCCAATCGCGCTCGGCTACAGCGCCGTCGAGCGCGTCGACGTCGACCTTCATCTGCGTCTTCAGCTGAGGCGGAACTCCCTTGGCGAGCACCGCATCCCACGCCGCAGCAAGCGACGTGGACGCTTGCGTCGCGCGCCCGGCATCCGCGGCTGCGACGGCATCGAATACCGCCGCGGCAGCTGCGGACAGCGCGACGAACTCGGCGGGAATCGGGCCCTGTCGGCTGTCAGTCGGCACCGCCAGCGACACCGCCTCCAGATCACCGCCCGGGTTCCCGGTCGAGAACTCGCCGTATCCGGGGGCGAAGACCTTGGCCTCACGCGTCCCATCCATGTGCAGTTCCATGACTTCGATGGCGCCGCTGACGTTTCCGTGCGGGCCGGGGACGGTCTGGTCGACCTTCTGGACACGCACCTCCTCGAACACGACCTCAGGGGCGTTCTCCGGGCGGTAGACGTTCCCGACGACCGGTGTGGCCGGCATGATCATCGCCACCGGCGTCGTGTCACTCGCGATCCACGTTCCCTTCGTGTCGGCGACCTTCCCGTCCTCATAGTTGAAGACGTCCTCGCCGAGGTACCACACGGAGCCGTCGTCGGCCTGCGCGTACCAGTCCAGCGCCACCTCGTGGATGCGTCCGTCCAAGTAGGCGACGTACTGGATGATCGCCGTGTCGATGGTCTGGCCGCGCCACTCGATCGGCTTGGTCCCGGACAACCGGGTCACCTCGGTGCGAAACGGCTTGTCGTCGACGTGGCCGCCCATGACGACCTGCGTGACCTCGCTCGTCGGATGCAGCGGATTGGTGATCGGCGTCGGCTGGGAGAACACCGGCGTAGCGAGGTCGACCCGTTCACTGCCCGGCGCGATGGGCAGGCAGTCGTCGGTCTTCTTCCCGGATTCGTCGATCACGTTGACGCAGTCCGCGGGGTCGGGAGCGGGCGCCGAGACGCTCGCCGGTTCGTTGCCGCACGCTACGGAGAGCGCGCAAACGACTTGGGCGCAAATCAGGATCGCGACGCCGCGGCGCACGTGCTCGGTGGTCATTCCCGGGACCCTCAGTTGCCGTCGCCGTCGGGTTCGCCATCGGCCCCAGGCGGTTCCGCCTTGTTGCCGACTACCACGAAGTTCTGATCTAGCTGGACGTCCACCTGGCTGCCGTCGCTCAGGGTCACCTCCACCTCGTAGAGGCTCTCCTCGTCGCCGACCTCGGTGGCGGTGACGGTGCCGCCGCCGGTGAAGGCCAGCGCGGCCTGGCTGGCCCGGGCCAGCGCGTCGCCGGTGATCGGGGTGCCCTCGCCGTCGTCGGGCTGCGCGGAGGCGATCCCTGCTCCAATGGCGACCGCCGCCGCGCCCACCGCTGTCATGATTCCCACTCGTTTGAGGTTCATGCCGGCCAGGATGCGCCGAGCTTCCTGACACCAGCCTGAACGGAAGTCAGTCGTCGTCAGCGGGCAGCGTGACCTCGATCCGCGCGCCGCCCAGGGGCGACCGCCCGATCGACAACGACCCACCGTGCGCACGCACCACCTCGTCGACGATGGCCAAACCCAGACCGCTGCCCCCGTCGTCGCGGGAACGTGATTCGTCGAGCCGAACGAACCGCTTCAGCACCCGTTCCCGTTCGGCCTCGGGAATTCCCGGCCCGTCGTCGCCGACCGACAGCACCACGTCGCTGCCGCGATCGGCGAGGGTGATGTCGATCCGAGTCGTCGCGTGCCTGGCCGCGTTCTCGCCCAGGTTGCGCAATACCCGCCGCAACGCGTCGGCGTCACCGTGCACGCGCGCCGCTCCCACGGCTGAGGTGTCGACCTGCAACGACGTGGCGGACCGAAGGCGACGGGATTCGTCGAACGCCAGGTCGTCGACGTCGACGGGCGCGCGTTGCGGTGGGACGGGTTCGTCGGCCCGCGCCAGGAGCAGCAGGTCCTCGACCAGTCGTTGGATCCGCAGTTCCTCCGCCAGCACGACGTCGGCCAGTTCCGTTGTGGTGGTTCCGTCCGGATGCGCAAGGGCGACCTCGGCATGCTGGCGGATCGTGGTGATGGGCGAGCGCAGCTCGTGCGACGCGTCAGAGACGAAGCGCCGCTGGCTGTCTCGGGCACTTTCCAACCGGGCCAGCATCCGGTTCATGGTCGCCGCCAATCGGCCGATCTCGTCGTCAGCCTTCGGCTGCGGCACGCGGCGGTGCAGTTGTGCGGCCGAGATCTCGTCGACCTCGCGCCGGATCGCCTCGACCGGTGCGAGCGCGCGACCCACCGTCAGCCAGGTGGTGACCGCCACCACCACCAGCAGGATGGGCAGCCCGACGATCAGCAGATGAGTGACCACCGTGGTGGTTTCGATGACCCCGAGCAACGCCCGGGCCACCAGCACGATGCGCGGGCCAGCGGTGGTCTGTGCGCCCTCCGCGACCGCAATGAACCCGTCGTCGTCGAGCGGGGTGACGACCCGCGTGGACTCACCCGGGCCCAACCGCGTCACGGCGGGATGACCGGCAACATTGGTACTCGATGCGAGCACGGAGCCGTCCGGCCCGAGCACCTGAATCAACTGCTCGTCGGTGCTGCCGCTGACCTCCAGAATCGGCGAACGGCCGGACTCGAGTTGGCCCGCCACCTCGAGCGCCTGTGAGCGGGCGGCCTCCTGTACCTCGTCTGTCAGCGTGCCGCGCAGCACGGTGAGAAGCAGCGCCGCCCCGGCGACAAGCGCAACACCGACGACGATCGTCGCGACAGCTGTGGTGGCCGCCCGCACCGTGCCCACCCGGGCGCCAATCCGGTCAAGCACCGTCGGCCACCAGCCGGTACCCGGCGCCGCGAACGGTTTCGATTGCCAGCTCCCCCAGCTTCTTTCGGAGCCGCCGCACGTAGACCTCGACGATGTTCGGGTCGCCGTCGAACTCGAAGTCCCAGACGTGGTCGAGGATGACACGCTTGGGCAGTACCTGGTCCGGATGTCGCGCTAGGTACTCGAGAATCGCGAATTCCCTTGAGGTGAATTCGATTTCCTCACCCGCCCACCACACCCGACGCGCCGCCGGGTCCAACCGCAGCGCGCCGACCTCCAGCACGGCCGGACGCGGGCGAGTCCCCCGGCGCAGAAGCGCCCGGAGCCGGGCGACCAACACCGCATGGGCGAAGGGTTTGGTGAGGTAGTCGTCGGCGCCGGTGTCCAAGCCCTCGACGACGTCGAACACCCCGTCCTTGGCGGTGAGCATCAGGATCGGCGTCCAGTTGCCATCACTGCGGAGCGTCCGGCACACCTGGTACCCGTTGGCCCCGGGCAACATGACGTCGAGAATGATCGCGTCGAACGGCTGCTCTCTGGCCATCCAGATGCCGTCGGTGCCGTTGCACGCGACATCGACGGCGAAGCCCTCGGCCTCGAGCCCCTTGCGCAGGCCCGCGGCGAGTCGCTGCTCGTCCTCGACCACCAGTAGCCGCATCGTGGGCTAATGCTCTCAGGCGGAAACTGACTCGTGGCTGAATTCCGCGGCGCGGCCAGCTCAGACCAGTCCGGCGATGATGTCGGCCACAGGTGCTGCCTTGGCCTGCCGGAAGCCCGTCCCTGCCCAGACGTTGGTGGCGTGCGGGTCTCCGGCGCGCACCGACGCCGCGCGCATTGGGCTCGTGAGGTAGTGGACTTCCGGGTATCCGAACGGCGCTTGCTCCTCGTGTTCGTCGATGAACCGGTTGCGCAGCCCGCGCGCGTACCGGCCCGAGAACGCCTTGGTGACCGCCGTTTCGGTGAACTGCGCATCGGTGAGCGCCGCCCGATGCACCGGACTGCTGCCCGCTTCGTCGGCGAGCAGGAACGCCGTCCCCAGTTGGGCCGCGACGGCGCCGCTGGCGAGCACGTCGGCGACGTCCACGGCGGTCATCAGCCCACCCGCCGCCACCACCGGCAGGTTGGTCCCGACGCTCACCGCGTGCAGAAGTTGGTGCAGCGGCTGCGACGCGGGCTCCGCGACGGGGTCGAAGGTGCCACGGTGACCGCCCGCCGCCGGGCCCTGAGCGGCCAGCGCGTCGACCCCGCAGGCGACGGCCAGCTCCGCTTCCGCGAGTGTCGTCACAGTCGCGACGGTGAAGATGCCTGCGCCGCGCATCCGGGCGACCTCGTCGGGTTGGGGCAGGCCGAACGTGAACGAGACCACCTCGGGCTTGAGGTCCATGACCACCTCGACCTTCGCGGCCCAGGCGTCGTCGTCGAACCGCGGTTCACCGAGCTCGACCTGGTAGCGCACCGCCTCCTCGGCGAGCGACTTCGCGTAGCTCTCGAGCTGTGCCGGCAGAAGCGCGCTCGGCCCTGGCACGAAGAGGTTGGCCCCAAGCGGACCGGTGGTCAGCCCACGCGCGGCCGTGATGCGCTCGGCGAAGACCTCCGCCGTGAGGTAGCCGCCCGGCACGAAGCCGAGGCCGCCGGCGTTGGAGCCGGCCGCGGCCAGTTCCGGGGTCGACGGGCCGCCCGCCATCGGCGCGACGATCACCGGACGGGTCAGCTCGAGCAGGTGGAAGGCACTCACGTCACCTCACCGCCTTTCCGAACAACAAGCAGTCCTGCGGTTCCGGACCGACATTGGGAAATATGACATACCTCGCGAGCAGGCCCTCGAGGTTCAGCCCACAGCGCCTCAGCACGCCCGCCGACGCCGCGTTGTCGGCGTGACAGTACGCCGAGACGCGGTACACGCCGGGATCGCGCGTGGCGGCGTCGACGAGCATCGCGGCCGCCTCCGAGCCGTACCCCTGCCGCCACCACTTGCGGCACAGGCAATACCCGAACTCGATCGAATGTGGTTGCGGCCGAGACCATCCGCACGTGCCGACGAGCTCGCCGGTGTCGCGCCGCTCGATCAACCACGTCGGGTCGTCACCGGTGTTGAACAGGTCGGTGATGACGTGACGCGTCTCGTCGACGTTGCGGTGCGGAGTCCACGACAGGTACCGCGTGACCTCGGGGTCCGACGCCAGCTCGGCGAACATCGTTTCGGCATCCTCGATGACCGGGCGGCGCAGCCGCACGCGCGCCCCGGTGAGCACTTCGACGTCGGCCATGGCTTCATCCTGCAATGTTGGGCACGCCTCGCCAATGGTGGTTGACTCGATTCACATGGCAATCGAGTTCAACCACACCATCGTGGCCGCTAGGAACCGCGAGGAGTCGGCAACCTTCTTCACCGAGCTCTTCGGACTTCCCGAGGCCAAGGAGTTCGGCCACTTCCTCGCGGTGACGATCGACCACGGCGCCAGCCTCGACTACGCCCAGGTCGGCGCCGACCAGGACATCCACCCGCAGCACTACGCGTTCCTGGTGTCCGAAGCGGAGTTCGACGCCATCTACGGCCGGATTCGCGAGCGCGAACTGCAACATTGGGCCGATCCGCGCGGTGCTCGCCCCGGGGAGATCAACCACAACGACGGCGGTCGCGGCGTCTACTTCCAGGACCCTTCAGGCCACTACCTCGAGATCATCACGAGGCCGTACGGCTCGGGCGGCTGACCCGGTCCGCCAGCACGGCCACCCCGTCGCCGCTCAACCGCTCGAGCATCTTGGGTCGGCTGCCCAGCACCGACACCAGTTCGTCGGCGCGGCCGACGACCTCGGGTCCCCTGCCGTGTGTCCAGTCGGCATCGGTGGCGATGAGCCGTAACCCGAGGCTGTTGCGGAACGCCGGAACGAACGGGTTGGGCAGCGTCACTTGGGCATTCAGCACCGCGACGAGTGCGGCTTCGGGAATCGCCGGCCCCCTACCGACGGCATGGAGGATGTCGAGCTCATGGGTGACGTGGTCGCCGAGGAACAGCGTTCGCGGGAAGTAGCGGCCCATCCCCTGCGGGCGGTCGGCGAGCCGGGCGAAGTCCTCGAGCAGCTCGGCGGGGCTGCGCGTCGCGGCAAGCGTGCGCGCCAGTTCGGTGTTGGCGCCGTCGAACGAACCTCGGTGCTGGCACATCTCGGCGACCAGGACGCCGAGCCGACCGCCGTAGCCGAACACCAGGTGGGCAAGCACCTCGTGGTTGGTCCACTCGTCGCACAGGCTGGGTGCCGACCACTCCGCGGCGCTCAGTTCGCGCGCGAGTGCGTTGAAGCGGGCGTCGTTGGCGCGCAGGAGGTCACGCACGGACATCGAGGTGCTCCGTCAGGAAGGCGGTCTGGTCCGCCAGCACCTGGCTCACCAGCGGTGGGTGGTAGACGTCGAAGTGGTCCGAGTCGTAGTGCTTGGCCACTCCGCGCGGGGCTCGACGGGCAACGAGCGCAGCGTATTTCGGGTCCATCAGGTTCTCGCGGTCGCAGACGCATACCAGTAGCGGAGCGGTCACCCTTCGCGCGTGCCGCAGCGCCGACGTCGTCACCATGGCGACCGCGTCGACGGCGGCGATCCGGTTGTCGAACGTGCCATCCGCGGGGACGGTCGAGTTCCATCCGATTTCGGCGCCCGCGGCGGTGACCATCGCGTAGGCGCCCGGTGGTCCGACGATGGGCACGTACCTACGGCCGCGTCGGCCCACCATCCGAAGGGCGTCCTCGACGATCGCGGGCGTCAGCCGCAGCGGGCCCAACAGCCCGAGGCTTCGGGCCGCGCCTGGGCCGTGCACGATCGGGCATTGCACCACCGCGGCGGCGACGTCGGTGCGAATGGCGGCGACGCGCACCACGTTCATGCCTCCCAGGCTGGTGCCCCACAGTCCCAGCCGGGCCGCGTCCACCTCCGGCCTCGACTTCAGGTAGTCCAGGGCGGCACCCACGTCGGCCGACTGCTCGGGAATCGAGATGTGTTGACGCGGAAGGCCTTCGGACTCGCCCGTGAAGCGGTAGTCGAACGCCAGAGTGGCGATGCCCGCCGCGGCGAAGTGCTGCTCGTACTGCGCCAGCATCATGTCGTGCGTCGCGCCGAGCCCGTGCACCAGCACCACCGCCGGATGGGGACCGGCCGTCGGCGGCACCGTCAGCCAGGCCGCGCACCGGGCGCCGCCGGACGGCAGCGCGACACGTTGGGTGGGGATCGTCGTGTGAGCCATGGGACCTCCTAATAGGTACGCTGTACGTATTGGCTACACTGCATTACGTACGTCGTACTTGTCAAGGGGTTTGCATTGGAGTCAGCGTGAAGGCACGGTTCACCATCGGCGAAATCGCCTCGGCGGCACTGGAAATCGTCGACGAGTCAGGACCCGGTGCGCTGAGCATGCGGGCTCTGGCCACCGCGCTGGGCACCGGGCCGATGACGATGTACAACTACGTCGCCGACAAGGAAGGCCTCGAGGAGCTCGTCGTCGCCGCCGTGGTGGCCGACGTCGAGGTGCCAACACCGACCGACGACTGGCAGCACGACGTCCACGCCGTCGCCACCGCGATGTGGCGCGGCGTGCGGGCCCACCCCGCCGCCGTCCCGCTGGTGCTGACCCGGAGGATGGCCTCGGCGACGGGGTTTGCAATCGCCGACGCATTGGTCGGAGCACTCGGCCGCGCCGGACTCTCCGACCGCGACCGGTTGTCCGCCTTCCACGCGGTGCTCGGCCTGGTCACCGGCGCCGCGCAGGCCGAGTTGGCCGGACCGTTGACCGGCGGCGCGGCCGAGGCGGCTGCGCGCATCGGGGCCGTGGCCGCGGGCGCGTTCCCCCACATTGCGGCGCTGTCGAAGGTCGCCATGACGACGTCGGTCGAAGACGATTTCGACGGCGGTCTGCGGATGCTGCTGGACGGAATCGCGGCGCGCGGGCGCTAGCCGTGCCCGCGCCGCTCCTCCTGGACCAGGTAGTTACCCGCGAGGTCGGCGACGTGTTTGGGCAGTGAACCCGCCGCGACATCGGCGACGCTGGTTTCCTCCAGCACCGAACGCATGCTGGCCCGCAAGGCGCGCCACACGTCGGTCAACGCGGCCGTCGGCCCCGAATACGGCAGGTCGCCGAGCCCGATGTCCCGCACGCTGGCCAGCGGGCCGTCGATGCAGCGCAACACGTCGGCGACGCTGATCTCGGACGCGGGCCTGGCAAGCTCGTACCCGCCGTCGCGGCCGCGGTGGCTGCGCACCAACCGGTCGCTGCGCAGGTCGGACAGGATGTCGACCAGGAACTGCGGCGGAATGCCCTGCGCCTTGGCCAGGTCGTCGGTCTTGACCACTTCACCCTCATCGACCGTGGCCAGCTGAATCATGGCGCGGACGGCGTACTCCGCCTTCGCCGACATCCGCATGTGTCGGATTCTGCCATTGATGCCGTTCTCGGCCGCGTTACGGCAGCGTCGGGGCGGTTCCGTCGCCTCCGCCGGACAGCAAACGCACCGACTCCGGAAGCGGGATGCCCACGGTGAGATCGGGGGCTGATAGCGGCACGCCATAGCTCACCGTCATAGGCACGACGCCGGCCCACGCCGGCCCAGCGACGTCCTCGTCGGGGTCCTCGGGCCAGCCCGCGCTGACCTTCAGCGACCAGTTGTCGACGGTGATCGGCATGCGTAGCGCCATCGTGGCCGCGAGCTCCTTGCGCGTGCTGGTGCGCAGTTCGGCGACCCGGCCGGGGATGAAGCGGTCGGTCACCTCCTCGAGGTAGCGAACCTTGTCGGCGTCCGGAATGGGTTCGAACACACCGAACAACGCCGCACTGCGGTAGCGGAACGAGGATTCGAATGCGCTGCGCGCCACGACCACTCCGTCGAGCGCCGTCACCGAAACGGCGGCAGGCGCGCCCTCCGCGAGTGCGCGCATCCACGGCGAACCGGTCGAGCCGTGGATGACGAGCTCGTCGCCGATGCGGGCGAACCCCGTCGGGAACACCACCGGGTGGCCGTCGCGCACCAAGGCGATGGTGGCCAGTGGCGTACTCGCCAGCAGTTCGTCGAGGTCGTCGCGCGACGTGGTCTGCTTCTCGCTGAGTCGAGTGATCTTGGTCGAGGGCTGAGTCACGAAAGTTCCTCGGCTAGGCGGGAATCGACGATGCGCCGGGCACCACCACGGCGAACAGGTCGGCCATCGCGGCCAGGCTGGCGGTCTGCATGACGTCGGACGGTACCGGTTCACCGGTCACCCCGGGCAGTGAGCGCGTCGCCGTCGCCGCGGCAACGACCGTCGGCGCGTAGCCAAGATTGAAGGCGCCCCGCGCGGTCGAGTTCACGCACATGTGCGTCATGAAGCCCGCGAGCACCAGATTCGAAGCGCCAAGCGACTTGAGTCGTTCGTCGAGATCGGTCTCCACGAACGAGTTCGGGTACTGCTTCACGACGACCGGTTCGCCGTCGCGAGGCGCGACCTGCGCGACGATCGCCCCGCTCTCCCCCTCGATGTCGTACAGCGAGCCGGGGCCGTCGGAGTGCTGAATGTGAATGATCGGGATGCCCGCGGACCGGGCGCGATCGAGCAGCACGGCGGCCTCCTCCAGCGCGGCCGCCACACCGTCGAGTTCCATGACGCCGTTGGTGTAGGTGTGCTGGCAGTCGATCAGCACGAGGGTCGAATCTGCGAGCGCCGCGGGCGCGCTCGGCAGGCTCGCCAGCTCACGCAGGGTGGGGTTCGTCATGCCCCCAACGCTAGCGCGAAGGGTTCGGTCAGGCGGTCTGGTGTGCCTCTTCCCAGGCGCCGAACCCGCCCAGGATGTCGCTGACATCGGTGAAGCCGTTGTGCCGCAGCAGGCTTGCCGCAACCGATGAACGGTAGCCGCCCGCGCAGTACACGACCGTCGGCTTGACGGCGTCGAGTTCGCTCAGTCGCGCGGGCAGCTGGCCCACCGGGATGGTGATCGCATTCGGGATGGTTCCCCCCTCGACCTCGCCTGGATTGCGGACGTCGACGAGCTGCAAGTCCAAGATCGACGCCGCACGCTCGTCGAACCGTATCGCGGTCAACCGCGACGCCACCTCGACGTCGCCTTCGTTGAGGACCATCACCTGGTACGGATCGGCGAGGTAGCCGATCACCCTGTCGAAGCCGATCCGGGCCAGCCGGTTCTTGCCCTCGAGCTCCTGGCCGGGCTCGGTGAACAACACGACGTCGACGTCAGACGGCAGCACCGAACCGGCGAACTCGGCGTACCGGCCCTCGAGGCCGATGTTGATCGCGTGCCGCAGATGCCCTTGGGCGAACTCCTCGGGACTGCGCCCGTCGACCAGGACGGCGCCGCCGTCGATCGCGGCGCGGACCTGGTCGCAGGTCATCGCCGTCGGCAGCTTGGTCTCGTCGAGCAGGCCGCGGTCCTTGCGATTGAGGATCGCGTCGTAGCCGAAGTAGCCGGGCGCGGGCGGCTGGCCCGCGGTGACGAGGTTCATGAAGGTCGCCTTGTCGGGAGCCCGTAGTGCGTAGTTGGTTGCCTTCTGATCGCCGATGGTCGACCAAAGGTCGGTCGACAGGTTCTTGCCGCACGCCGAACCTGCGCCGTGCGCGGGATACACCCGGGTCGCATCCGGCAGCGTCATCAGCTTGTCGTGCAACGAATCGTAGAGCTTGTCGGCGAGCTGCTCGCGGGTGAAGCCGATCGAGGCCAGCAGATCGGGCCGGCCCACATCGCCGATGAACAAGGTGTCACCGGTCATCACGCCGTAGGGCACCTCGTCACCGGCACGTTCGTAGACCACCACGCTCATCGACTCCGGGGTGTGTCCCGGGGTATGGCGGAACTCCAACGTCACGTCGCCGAGTGAATGGCGTTCACCGTCGGTGACGCCCATCGACTCGAACTCGGTCTCGGCGACGGAGGAGTAGACGATCTTCGCGCCGGTCGCCTTGGCGAGCTCCAGATGGCCTGACACGAAGTCGGCGTGGAAGTGCGTTTCGATGACCAATTCGATGGTCAAACCCTGGGCCGTGGCATCGGCGACGTACCCGGCCACGTCGCGCTGCGGATCGACAACCACTGCGCGCCCGGTGGTTTCGTCACCGATCAGGTACGACGCATGGGAGAGGCAGTCCAGGTAGTACTGCTGGAGGATCATCGCTGTCTTCTTTCTCTTCGGCCTTGGTCAACGCCATCGTGGCATGTGCCCGGATAGGTATGTCAAGTACCCCTGGGGGTATTCTATTCCTCACTTGACGATACCTAGGGGGGTATGCATATCATCCACCACACCATACCCCCGGTGGTATCCAAGCTCAAGCGGCCTTGGTCACCGCCGGCCTCTCGGAAGGACAGCGCCATGACCGCACCCGCCACCATCGATTCCCACGACCTGCGCAAACGACTCGATTCGGCAGCACCTCCACGGGTACTCGACGTCCGAACTGCTGGCGAGTTCGAGACCGCCCACATCGCCGGTGCCTACAACGTCCCACTCGACCTGCTGCGCGAACACCGCGACGAGATCATCGGCCACCTCGAGGCGGACGTGGTGCTGGTGTGTCGATCCGGCCAGCGGGCCGCGCAAGCCGAGGAGACTCTCCGCGCCGCCGGCCTGCGCAACGTCCACATCCTCGACGGCGGGATCACCGCCTGGGAGGCAAAGGGTTTCGCGGTCAACCGCGGCGCACAGCGCTGGGACCTCGATCGTCAGGTGCGCTTCGTCGCCGGCTCGATCGTGCTGACCAGCATTCTCGGCAGCATCGCCGTGCCGAGGCTCAAGTGGGTCGCGGCAGCGATCGGGGGCGGACTCAGCGTCGCCGCGCTGACCAATACCTGCGCCATGGGCATGGCGCTGTCGAAGCTGCCCTACAACCGCGCTGCCACCTGCGACGCCGCCACCGTCGTGTCCAAGCTCGTCGGCGCCTCCGCCGACCAGATCAGGGCGTAGCCGACATGATTGTCGTGACCGTCATCCTCGCAATCGCGGTGGGAATCTCGTTGGGCCTACTCGGGGGTGGCGGCTCGATCCTCACCGTCCCACTGTTGGCGTACGTCGCTGGCGTAGAACCCAAGCACGCCATCGCCATGTCACTCATGGTGGTCGGCGTGACGAGTGCGTTCGCGGCAATCACGCACGCTCGTGCCGGCCGGGTCCGGTGGCGCGTCGCGGTGGTGTTCGGGTCGGTGGCCATGGCCGGCGCCTACGCAGGCGGGCGGATGGCCCGCCTCATTCCGGGCACCGCGCTGTTGGTGGCATTCGCGGTCATCATGGTGGCCGCTGGACTGGCCATGCTGCGCACGCGCAAGGAACCCGCCGAGTCCGACGATGGCCAGCCCCTGCCCGTCGTCCGGATCGGCTTGTTGGGGATCGGGGTCGGCGTGATCAGTGGGCTCGTCGGCGCGGGCGGCGGATTTCTCTTGGTTCCCGCGCTGGCACTGCTGGCCGGTTTGCCGATGCCGACCGCGGTGGGCACATCGCTAGTCGTCATTTCGATGCAGTCGTTCGCCGGCTTCGCCGGTCATCTCACCGGCGAGCAGATCGACTGGAAGCTCGCAGCTTTGGTCACCGCCGCCGCCGTCGTCGGTGCGCTGATCGGCGGTCGTCTCGTCGCCCTGGTCGATCCAGCCACGCTGCGCCGTACATTCGGATGGTTCGTCCTGCTGATGGCGTCGGTGATCCTGGCCCAGGAGGTCGGACCGGAAGTCGGTGGGGCGACCGCCGGGCTGACCCTAGTTGCCATGGGCATCGCGTTCGCCTGTACGCGATATGCCCGCTGCCCGCTGCACCGGCTGCTCCGTCGACAGCCAACCTTCGCCGCGCCGGCATGACGTCTGTGACCATCGGGCATATACCCCCACGGGTACAGTGTTACAGCTGGTGAGCGAAAGGAGCCGCAATGGTTGGGGACGAAGAGAGCATCGTCGCAGTGCTGAATCGGCTGCGTCGCGCCCAGGGTCAACTCGCAGGCGTGATTTCCATGATCGAGCAGGGTCGTGACTGCAAGGACGTCGTCACTCAGCTCGCCGCGGTGTCACGGGCGTTGGACCGCGCCGGATTCAAGATCGTGGCCACCGGTCTTCGAGAGTGCATCACCGGAGACAGCGCCGACGGTGCGAAACCGATGACCGAGGCCGAGTTGGAAAAGCTGTTCATGGCCTTGGCGTAAAGACGTAGCGCCACCAGTCGCTCCGTTGGCTATTACTCGGTATGTCGGTGGCGTCGCGACGTAGAGTCAAGATCGACATGGGCGCGGAGGTGTCGGGGCCTTGAACGACGACAAATCAGCTCTCCCTAGGTTGGGCCGACGCGAGTTGGTGCAGGAGATGCACGAGCAACTCGACGATCTGCTTGCCGCGCGCGACCAGACCGAGAAGCTTCTTCACGTCATCCTTGGGATCACCTCCGACCTCGATCTGAACCCCACGCTCGACCGCATCGTCACCGCCGCCATCGAACTGACTGGCGCGCGTTACGGCGCCCTCGCGGTCCGCGAGCCCGACGGCGTTCTCGTGTCGTTCCTCCATCAGGGCATCGACGCCGAAACAATGCAGCGCATCGGCCCGTTGCCGGTCGGTAAGGGCGTGCTCGGCGTCCCGCTGGAGAACACCCTCGCGTTGCGGCTCGATGACCTCGCCGCACATCCCGCAGCGGCCGGTTTCCCACCCCACCACCCGCCGATGCGTGCATTTCTGGGCGTCCCAATCACCATCCGCGGCAACGTCTTCGGAAGCCTCTACGTCACCCACGAACAGCCCGGCCGGACGTTCTCGGAGTCGGACGAAGTCGCCGCCCGGGTGCTGGCGTCGGCCGCAGCGGTGGCCATCGACAATGCGCAATTGTTTGAGCGGGTACGCACCTCGGCCACATGGACACAGGCGAGCCGCGAAATCACGACGGCGCTGTTGTCCGGAGCTGAGTCGCCAACGAGGCCCCTGCATCTCATCGCCGAGCGCGCCCTGGAGTTGACCGGTGCAGAGCAGACCATCGTGCTGGTGCCTGATTCAGACCGGCAGCCCGACGAGCTCGAGACGCTGGTGGTCTCTGCCGCCGTTGGCCTGCACGCCGACGAGGTCATCGGCCAGCGCGTCCCCGTGGACGATTCCACCAGCGGCGCGGTCTTCCGATCCGGCGAGCCGGTCATCACCGAAGCACTCCAGCATCCGATCCAAGCCTTCACCGACGTCGATCAGCGCCCGGGGATCGTCGTGCCGCTGCGCGCGGAGGACGCGGTTCTCGGCGTCATCGCGGTGGCGCGCAACAAGGACGACCCTGCGTTCGACCCGAGTTACCTGGAGCTGGTGAGTGACTTCGCCAGGCACGCCGCGATCGCCCTCACGCTGGCCCGCGCGCGAAGCCGCGAACGGGAGGTCACCATCCTGGCCGATCGGGAACGCATTGCCCACGATCTGCACGACCACGTGATCCAGCGACTCTTCGCAGCCGGGCTGGACCTGCAGGGTTCGATCGCACGGTCGAAGTCACCGGAGCTCAGCGACCGGCTGATGCGCACGGTCGACGACCTTCAGGCCACCATCGAGACGATCCGTTCGACCATCTTCGACTTGCAGTCCCCCTTGGCCACGGGCGATGACTTTCGCACCCGCTTCCAGAAGCTGGTCGCAGATCTGACGGGCGACCGCGACATCGCGACGACGGTGCGATTGTCGGGCCCGCTCGGCGCCGTCAACGGTCAGCTGTCAGACCATGCGGAGGCTGTCACCGCCGAAGCGATCAGCAACGCGGTGCGCCATTCGGGCGCCAAACACATCACGGTTACCGCGACCGTTGGCGACGAATTCAGCCTCGAAGTGACCGACGACGGCCATGGCATCCCGGCGGACAACCAGCGCAGCAGCGGGCTGGCGAACATGAGCCGCCGAGCAGAACTGCTCGGCGGGACCTGCGAGATTACCTCGGCGCCCGAGTGCGGTACCAAGGTCCAGTGGACCGTTCCGGTGTTCACCGAGTGATGATGACTTCGTTGAGGGGTCGTCGCGGAGTCGACGGCAGAGGGTCGGCACCGACTGGGGCCCAACCGATCCGGAGCATCATTTGCGGGTAGTCGGTCCCACCGAAGACCTCCGACCGGATCGCTTCACGAGTTTCGGCGATCTCCAGCGGCTCGGTGACCGGGCAGCTCGACAATCCGAGGCACGTGCTGGTCAGCAATGCCATGCTGGTGGCTTCGCCGGCACGCAGGCGGTCCACGTCGTCGTCGGCACTGGTGCCCAGAGCAACGAGGACGGCATGATCGGCAGCGACGGTTGCACCCGCAGGCTGGGCCAACGCCGTACCTGCGAAGATCCGTCCGGGTAGTGGGGCGGTCGGTTCGAAGTCTGGACTATTTCGCGCAGGCACCCCGGCGGTCGACCCGTAACGTCCACTCCACCTGGTGAGCTCAGTCAGATACTCCGCATCCTGAAGGTGCTGTCGCATTGATTGAGCCACAATCGCTTTGATGTCCGTTGTCATCTCCACGTGACGAAGCCGTACCCCCATGCGTGCCGCCCTCGCACCGATAGTCGCGATGTCAGCGCGTGGCACCGGCCAGTAGCTGAAGAGCCGTCGGTCGGTGCGTCGTCGAGGGATGGCCGCCGCGAGTGACACGTCGACGTCGCTGGGCTCGTATCGGGACGCGTGAATCGATGCCAGGTGGCTGGGGTCGGCGGGATTGGGTAGTCGCCTAACCTTGCTTTGCCACCCCAGCGCCGCCAGCGCCACTGTGGCGTGATGAAGCGATGCGCCACAGCTCACCAAGAGGTCGCGCCGATCCGGATCCGCGTGCGAAAGATGTCTGGTGGTGTCGGCGTAGAGGTGCAGGCTGCGGTCACCGACCTCCCAGCGCCACGGTTGTGAGTTGTGCACGGACGGCGCCCGAATCGCCAACGACAGTGCCGTCCAAATGGTTTCGGGGTCGGGAAACTGTGCGGTCATCGGGGCGGCCCACTTTCAACAGAACACTTCACGTTTCAATAGCGTTGCGCTGCCGACACCCGCTGAACAGAGCCGGAAGTCCCCAAGTGGGCTACTCGCGGCTGCGCATTGCAATGAGACCGCCGGATCATGGTTGGTCGATGAGCTGTTCCGGCTCGGCCCCGAATTGGAACCTTCGACCGGTGATCTCGATGGGCATGATCCGGATGAAGCGCTGCTTGGCCGTCGCCGTCCACGGCAGTACCTGAGCACGGTCCGCAGCAGCGAGCTCTTCATTCGAGGACAGCACTCGCGCATGACCCTTGACCACCACGCTCCAGCCTTCCACCACGTCGTGGTCGTCGGCCTCGAAGGCCACCCGCTGATTGACGGCCACGCTCGCCAGCTTGGTGCCTTCCGCAGTGCGGATGAGTATGGTGCGCCTCTGCACGACGTAGTTGACGGGAAAGATGTCGGGGTGCCCGTCGACACTGGTGGCGAGTCGTCCCAGCGTCCTACTCGACAACTGCGCCCAGCAATCGTCGTCGTTCATGACGGTGACAGGCGCTGCGTCTGCTCTAGTCATCTCAGCCCTCGAATTCTGCTGTGACTCTTGGTATGAGTCCGCACGATCGCAACGTTATTCGCGCCTGCCGCAAGTCCTCTCGAGGCTTTTGTCACCAATGCAAGGGCCTTCGGTCGTTACTGTGCGCGGCGCAATCGATGACCCCACCTCCGGCAAGGAGGACCATGGAGAGATGACCACCGGAACGATGCGCACCTGGCGCGTGCGAACACCGGGTCCGATGAGCGCGGACCCGCTCGAGTTCGTCACCGCTGACGTCGGGGTACCCGCCGACGGCGAGGTACTGGTCGCGGTGCGGGCCTGCGGCGTATGTCGCACCGACCTGCACGTGACCGAAGGCGACCTACCGGTGCACCTCCCCCACGTCACGCCAGGCCACGAGGTGGTGGGCGAAGTGGTTGCCCTCGGGCAAGGCACCACCGGCGACGTCACCGTCGGTGACCGTGTCGGAGTGGCATGGCTGCGGCACACGTGCGGCCACTGCCGCTTCTGCATCCGTGGCCAGGAGAACCTGTGCCCCGAGTCGCGCTACACGGGCTGGGACGCCGACGGCGGATATGCCGAGTTCGTCACCGCGCCAGCGGCTTACGTCCACCGCCTGCCCTCGAGCTACTCCGACACCGAACTCGCCCCGCTGCTGTGCGCGGGCATCATCGGGTATCGGTCGCTGATGCGCGCCGACCTGCCGCCGGGCGGCCGGCTCGGCATCTACGGATTCGGCGGTAGCGCCCACATCACCGCTCAGGTAGCGCTGGCCCGCGGTGCCGAAGTCCACGTGATGACCCGCGGGGACGGTGCGCGAGAACTGGCGCTCGCGTTGGGCGCAGCGTCTGCGCAAGGCGCCAGCGACCCACCACCCGTGCCGCTCGACTCCGCCATCCTCTTCGCACCCGTCGGCGAGTTGGTGCTTGCCGCGTTGGAGGCACTCGACCGTGGCGGCACGTTGGCGATTGCGGGTATCCATCTCAGTGACATCCCGGCGCTGAACTACCAGCGTCACCTTTTTCAGGAACGTCAGGTGCGCTCGGTGACATCGAACACCCGCGCCGACGCCCGCGAGTTCCTTGCCTTCGCCGACCAGCACCACATCGAGGTCACCACGCCGGAGTATCCGCTCGACCGGGCCGATGTCGCGCTGCAGGACCTGAGCTCTGGGCGGATAGCCGGCGCGGCGGTGCTGCGGGTCTAGAAGTGACCAACGCCAACACACCAGGGACCTTCGCCCCTGATCGCCGCCACCGCGCCAGGCCTAGCGTCGAAGTGAGCACCATCCCGGAACCGCTTTGGAGTGCAAGATGCCCGAAACCTCGCCACCGTCTCCCGCCGTGGTCGTCGGAATCGACGGATCCCGCGGCGGTATCGATGCCGCATTGTGGGCCATCGACGAAGCCGTCGAACGCGACCTCCCGCTGCGACTGGTTTACGCAATCGAACCGCGTGAGGCAGGCACAGTGGACTGCGATTCCGTCGCCCACGACTTCGCGAGCGCCGAGATCGCCGTGCGCCAGGCCGCGATGGCGATCGAATCGGTGGACAAACCAGTGAAGATCGAGGTCGAGATCGTGCAGGGCCGGGCCGTCACGGCGCTGCTTGCCGCGTCGCACTCGGCTGCCGCGGTCTGCGTCGGCGCGCTCGGGATCAACCGGGCAACCGGCAAGCGCGTCGGGTCCACGGTGTCCGCACTCTTGGCCCGGGCCCGCTGTCCGGTCGCCATCGTGCGCCAGTCTGATTCGATTTCAAGCGAACCTCGTTGGGTGGTAACCGAATTCGATGGCTCGCCCGACGGCAGCACGGTCCTCGGCCACGCTCTTGACGAGGCCCGGCTACGGAAGGCGCCACTGCACGTGGTGACCTCCTGGCGCCCCGGGTTCCCCGACATCCACGACGCGCACGCGTCCGCGCAAGCGCGCAGGCAGACCAAGGCGAACCTGGAGCGGTCGTTGGCCAGATATCGGCGGCTCTACCCCGAGGTGAAGATTCGGGCCGTCGCGGTGGCTGGTAGTCCACTGAACTATCTCGTGCGTCATGCCGATTCGATCCAACTGATCGTGCTCAGCCATGAACCCAGTGACGAAATGTCCGAATTCGCAGGCCCGGCCTCGCGCGCCGCGCTCCACGGTGTGAATTGCTCAGTGCTGATTTCCGAACGGCACGGCGCGTTGTGACCTACGACCGGCACAATGGCTACCAGGTCGACGATCCTTCGTCGGTCGGCGTGGTGAACGCGCCACGGCCGCCGCGAGACGACACTTCGGAGGGCGTAGCGATGGTCACGGTATTCCTCGTCGACGATCACGAGGTGGTGCGCCGCGGCTTGATCGACCTGCTCGGCGCCGACCCCGAACTCGACGTCATCGGTGAGGCCGGTTCGGTGGCTCAGGCGATGGCTCAAATCCCGGCGTTGCGGCCTGACGTCGCCGTGCTCGACGTCCGCCTGCCCGACGGCAACGGCATCGAATTGTGTCGCGAGCTGCTGTCGCGGCTACCCGATCTACGCTGCCTGATGCTGACGTCGTTCACCTCGGACGAGGCGATGCTCGACGCGATCCTGGCCGGTGCCAGTGGATACGTCGTCAAGGACATCAAGGGAATGGAACTTGCCAAGGCCATCAAGGACGTCGGCGCCGGACGCTCCCTGCTCGACAACCGCGCGGCTGCGGCGCTGATGGCGAAGCTCCGCGGCAACGCCGAACGATCCGACCCGTTGTCCGGGCTCACCGAGCAGGAGAAGGTCCTGCTCGACCTGCTCGGCGAGGGGTTGACCAACAAGCAGATCGCCGCGCGCATGTTCCTCGCCGAGAAGACGGTCAAGAACTACGTGTCCCGACTGCTCGCCAAGCTCGGCATGGAGCGGCGCACCCAGGCGGCGGTCTTCGTGTCCAAGCTCGACCGCCCCGCCCACACCGAAGAGTGAACTGGACGAGGCTTCGATGATCGAAATGCTGCCAGACATGCCGGAGGGCGTCACAGGCATCCGTGTGTCGGGCCGGCTGCTCGGTGACGACCTGCGCGAGTTCAAGCCCGCCATGGACGATCTGCTCAAGACCGGAGAGATCAGGATCGTGGAGGTCATCGCGTCCGACTACGAAGGTTTTGGGCCTGGCGGACTGTTCGAGGATCTCAAGGTGGGTTTCGGCGCGCTCTTTCAACATCATTCGGCGTTCAAGCGAATTGCGGTAGTCACCGACAAACACTGGGTCGCTCACACCCTGCATGCGCTGGCATGGATGGTCCCCGGGGAGCTCGCCCTGTTCGGCCTCGACGAACTCGACCGCGCCAAGGAGTGGGCCGCCGGGTGACAAACAGCCCCCGTATGGTTGTGAGTGGGTTTCACCTCGTACCAAAGCTTTTGCTGGTTGAGCGCAACGACCCCGAGGGAGTTCGCATGAACAAGATGTCCTTGACCGCGCTGGCCCGCGAACAGCTGGCGGCCGCGGACCGCGCCTCCAGCGGCCGCAGTGCGCACACCGTCTACGGCGGCCACGAACACGTGCTACGCCAGACGCTCATTGCGCTGGCGGCGGGACAGCGGCTCGACGAGCACGAGAATCCCGGCGAGGCAACCGTTCACGTCCTGAACGGACGTGTGCGGCTGATCGCAGGCGATAACTCGTGGGAGGGCTCGGCAGGCGACCTGATCGTCGTCCCCGACGCTCGACACTCGCTTGAGGCAATCGAGCGATCGGCAATCCTACTTTCGGTCGCCAAGCCGGAGGCGTCGTAGGCCACTTCGGCCTCGCACGCCCCGCTGGCATGCGCGGCGAAGCCCCGGATCACGCGGCCGCAGGAGACCAGGTGTCGGGACCGAAGATCTCGTAGTGAATGTTGTTCTCGGACACACACTTCGACAACAGCTCCGCGCGGACACCGTGCATGAACGGGAGCGGTCCGCACAGGTACACCTGGGTACCCGGGGCGATGTCCACCTCACTGAGGTCGACCCGGCCGGGACGGATCTTGGCACTTGGCTGACGAGCACCCATGTCCTCGTACCACCGGTGCATGACGGCGGATGGCAACGCGTCCACCAGTTCGCTGAGTTGCGCGCGATGGGCATGGGCGCTGAGCGAGCGGTCGGCGTGCAGCACCGCAACCGGTCGGCCGTCGCCGGTCTCGGCTAGGTGTTGCAGTATTCCGATTACGGGAGTGCAACCAATGCCCGCGGAGACCAGCAGCAGCGGTGCGTCATCGTCGGGAAGCACGACGTCGCCGAATGGCGTCGTGACGTCCAGGAGGTCACCCTCGAACAGGTTGTCGTAGAGGAAGTTCGACACCTCACCGGTCGGCGCGATCGATCCGTTCGGCAGACCGTGCGTGCCGATCCGCTTGACGGTGATCCGCCAGTCTCCTGCGGTGGGTGCGGAGCACAGGCTGTACTGCCGGATCTGTCGGGCGCCGTCGGCGAGGTGAACTCCAACCGAAACATATTGGCCCGGAAGGAATCGGGGAAGCTCGGCGCCATCGGCGGAAGTGAGATCGAACGACACCGAATCCGCCGTCTCATTGCGACGCTCACTGACCACGACCTTGCGCCATACGTCGCCCGCTGCGACGCCGGCGTCGGCGTAGAGCCCGGCTTCCATCGAAACGAGCGATTCCGCCATCAGCCAGTACAACTCGTCCCACGCCGCCGCGACTTCGGGGGTTACGGCGTCGCCAAGCACCTCGACGATCGCTTCGAAGAGATGAGTGTGCACGATCTGGTACTGGTCTGCGGTAACACCGAGCGACGCATGCTTGTGGGCGATCCGCGCCAGCAACTGCTCTGAGCGCGTGGGGTCGGGGTCTAGCTGCAGGACCGCGAATCCGGCAATGGCGCCGGCGAGCGCCTTCTGCTGCTCACCCTGTTTCTGGTTGCCACGGTTGAACAGGTCGCGTTCGAGCTCGGGATGGGCGGTGAACAACTTTCGGTAGAACAGCGGTGTGATCTCGCTGATCGCGCCACCCACTGCCGGAAGGGTGGCCGCGATGATCTCCCTGGACGCTGTCGACAACATTCTGATGATTCCCATCTGCCCGGCTCGTGGCGCTGTTCGCCCTCGCTCTTGGTTCAGCCCCAAATGTGGGCGAGACGCCTCGACACAACAAGGGGCTTTGGTCCCCGCGCGCAGTGCAGTTCGGCCTTCGGTCGCCCGTCAGCCGATCGTCGGGACCTACGGCCCCGGATCGGGGACCAAAGCCTCCTCAGCTCAGCCGGCGGCGGCCATAGCGTCGATCATGCGCGGCGACCTCCCGCCGCTCCATGAGATGGAAGGACGACGATGTCTCAGACCTTGATCTCCCCGCCCCCGGACACCCGGCCCGCCGGCCGGAAGACCGGCCTGGGGCTGGCCGCCCTGACGGCGATCGTCGTCGGGTCGATGATCGGCAGCGGAATCTTCGCGCTGCCGTCGCAGATGGCCGGAAGCGCCGCCCCCGGCCCGCTGCTCATAGGCTGGGCCATCACCGGCGTCGGCATGCTGACGCTGGCGTTCGTCTTCCAGACTCTGGCTACCCGCAAGCCGGACGTCGACGGCGGTGTCTACGGTTACGCCCGTGCCGGTTTCGGCAACTACATCGGCTTCACGTCGGCGTTCGGATACTGGGTGTCGGCCTGGGTCGGGAACGTCGCCTACCTCGTCCTGCTGTTCTCGACGCTCGGCTACTTCTTCCCCGTATTCGAGGGCGGCGCAACCATTCCCGCGATCATCGGCGCGTCGGTCGTGCTGTGGATCGTGCATGCCATGGCGCTTCGCGGCGTGCAGACCGCCGCCCTCGTCAACGTCGTGGTGACCGTCGCCAAGGTGGTCCCGATCCTGGTGTTCATCGCCATCGCCGCGGTCGGATTCAAGGCCGGACTGTTCTCCGCCGACTTCTGGGGCAGGGCCACGCAGATCGAGGGCGCGCCGCTCGGCGACACGATGACGCAAGTCAAGAACATGATGCTGGTCACCGTGTGGGTGTTCATCGGCATCGAGGGTGCCTCCGTCTACTCCCAGCGCGCGGCCAAGCGCAAGGACGTCGGCCGGGCCACCGTGCTCGGCTTCGCCGGAGTGTTGGCGCTGCTGCTCATGGTGAACCTGCTGTCGTACGGGCTGATGGCCCAGGCGGAGCTGGCCGGAGTGCCAGATCCCTCGATGGCCGGGGTACTGGAGCACGAGGTGGGCAGCTGGGGCGCCGCCTTCATCTCGATCGGCCTGGTCGTCTCGCTGCTCGGCGCGTTGATCGCCTGGGTGATGCTGTGCGTCGAGATCCTGCGCCTGCCTGCCCTCGAACACGTGATGCCGAAGGCGCTGGCCCGCGAGAATGCGCACGGAGCGCCCGCGAATGCGTTGTGGCTGACCAACTTGTGCGTCCAGGCCCTGCTGCTGTGGACGTTGGCCAACGAGAGCACCTACACCAACCTGGTCTACCTGGCGACGTCCCTGATCCTGCTGCCGTATCTGTGGTCCGCGGCATACCAGGTGCTGCTTGCGGTTCGGGGCGAGACGTATGAGTCGGGCCAGGGACGCGTCCGTGATCTCCTCATCGGCGTCGTCGCGCTTGGCTATGCGGTGTGGCTGGTGTACGCGGGCGGCTGGCAGTACCTGCTGGTGGCCGCGATGTTCTACCTCGCGGGCACCGCGCTCTACCTCTGGGCGCGACGGGAAAGCCACCTGCCAACATTCACCAAGTCCGAATGGATCGTCGTCGCCGTCGTGGCACTCACGTCGGTGCTGGCCGCCACACTGATGGCCACCGGAAACCTGTCCGTCCTATGAGCGCCACCGACTCCCAGCTTGGCGTCTGGTCCGAGGCGGGCCGGCTACGACGAGTCATGGTCTGCGCACCCGGGCTGGCCCATCAACGGCTCACCCCGGACAACTGCCACGAGCTGCTGTTCGACGACGTCATCTGGCTGCAACAGGCCCGCCGCGATCACTTCGACTTCGTCGCCAAGATGGTCGATCGCGGCGTGGAGGTCCTCGAGCTCCAGGACCTGCTCGCCGACGTGGTGGCGAAACCCGACGCCCGGGACTGGCTGCTGGACCGCAAGGTGACCGACGATCTCGTCGGACCGGGACTCACCCACGAGATTCGGGCCTGGCTTACCGAACTACCGCCAGATCGATTGGCGGAGTTCCTCATTGGCGGCGTCGCCTACCAAGACGTGGTCGACGAGGTCGAAGGCAACTTCCTCTCGTTGTTCAGTTCGTTGGATCCGGCGGGGTTCGTCATCCGACCGCTGCCCAACACGCAGTTCATGCGCGACAACTCCGCTTGGATCTTCGGAGGCGTCACGCTAAACCCGATGTACTGGCCAGCGCGGCGTCAGGAAACATTGCTCACGGCCGCCGTCTACAAGTTCCACCCCGCCTTCGCCGACGAGAAGTACGACGTGTGGCTGGGCGACCCCGACGGACTGCCCACCGACCACGGGCTTGGCACCCTCGAGGGCGGTGACGTGATGCCGATCGGCAAGGGGCTCGTCGTGATCGGCATGGGCGAGCGGTCATCTCACCAGGCGATCACCCAGGTCGCCCGCAACCTGTTCGCCGCCGGCGCGGCCGAACGGGTGCTCATCGCCAGCCTGCCGAAGACGCGCTCCGCCATGCACCTCGACACCGTGTTCACCTTCTGTGACCGCGACCTGGTGACGGCGTTCGCTCCGGTCGTCGACGGGATCGTGCCGATCAGTCTGCGGCCCGACGACAGCTCACCGTCCGGACTGGACGTGCGCCGCGAACCAAAGGGCTTCATCGAAACGATCGGAGCCGCAGTCGGAGTGGACTTCCGGGTCGTCACTACCGCCGGCGACGTCTATGGCGTCCAGCGCGAGCAGTGGGATGACGGCAACAACGTCGTCGCGCTCGAACCGGGCGTCGTCATCGGCTATGACCGCAACACCCTGACCAACACGGCGCTGCGCAAGGCGGGCGTGGAGGTCGTCACCATCGACGCCAGCGAGCTGGGCCGGGGCCGCGGAGGCGGCCGGTGCATGACGTGCCCGATCCTGCGCGACCCGCTCTACACCTGAGTCTTCAACCCGAAGGAAGTTTGGCCATGGCGTTCAACAACCGAAACCGCAGTCTGCTCAGCCTGATCCATCACACCGATCGCGACCTGCTCTACTTGCTGGATCTATCTCGCGATCTCAAGCGGGCGAAGTACTCCGGCGCCAGCCGGACCAGTTTGGCGGGCAAGAACATCGCCCTGATCTTCGAGAAGAGTTCCACGCGCACCCGTTGTGCGTTCGAGGTGGCGGCCCACGACGAGGGTGCCCACGTCACCTACATCGACCCCACGTCGTCGCAGATTGGGCACAAGGAGTCGATGAAGGACACTGCCCGAGTGCTCGGCCGGATGTACGACGCGATCGAGTACCGCGGTGCAGGCCAGGAGATCGTCGAGGAACTGGCGGAGTACGCCGGGGTGCCGGTGTTCAACGGACTGACCGACGAGTTCCACCCCACACAGATGTTGGCGGACGTGCTCACGATGACCGAGCACTGCCCAAAGCCGCTGCACGACATCGCCTATGCATTCGTGGGCGATGGCCGCAACAACGTGGCCAATTCGCTGCTCCTGGTGGGCTCCAAGCTCGGCATGGAGGTACGGATCGGCGCGCCCCGAGAGCTTTGGCCGAACGACGAGCACGTGGCGATGTGCCGGGAGTTCGCGGCCGCATCGGGGGCGCGGATCACCATCACCGACGACCCCAAGGAGGCGGTCGCTGGCGTCGACTTCATCTACACCGACGTGTGGGTGTCCATGGGCGAGCCGATGGAGACCTGGGGAGAGCGGATCGACCTGCTGTTGCCTTTCCAAGTCAACAAGGAGCTGTTGGCCGCGACCAGCAACCCGCGGGTGAAGTTCATGCACTGCCTGCCCGCCTATCACAACTCGGACACCGAGGTGGGGGCGCAGATCGCCGCGCAGTACCCCCACCTGGCCAACGGCGTCGAGGTCACCGAGGACGTCTTCGAGAGCCCGGCGAACATCGCCTTCGAACAGGCCGAGAATCGGATGCACACGATCAAGGCGGTCCTCGTGGCCGCGCTGGGCTGACACACGTGCGCATCGTGATTGCCTTGGGCGGCAACGCAATTCTGCAGCGCGGACAACCCATGACGGCCGACAACCAGCGGGCCAATATCCGGGTCGCCGCCGAGAGCATCGCCGCGATCGCGCCAGGGAACGAGATCGTCGTCGCTCACGGCAACGGCCCGCAGGTCGGACTCCTCGCGTTGCAGGCGGCGGCCTATCACGATCTTGCTCATGGGGTGGCTTCCTATCCGCTCGACGTGCTCGGCGCGCAGACCGAGGCGATGATCGGCTACGTCATCGAGCAGGAACTCGGCAACCTGCTGCCCGCTGAACAGTCGCTCGCCACGGTGCTAACGATGATCGAGGTGGACCCCGACGATCCGGCGTTCGGCCATCCGAGCAAGCCGATCGGCCCGGTCTACGATCGCGAGACCGCCGAACGCCTCAAGGCCGCGAGCGGCTGGGCGATCGCCCCTGACGGCGACAAGTTCCGCCGCGTGGTCCCGAGCCCGAAACCCAAGCGCATCTTCGAGATACGGTCGATCCGGAGCCTCGTCGAGCAGGGTACCATCGTGATCTGCGCCGGCGGTGGCGGCATCCCTACGATGTACGACGCCCACGGCAAGCTGCACGGCGTCGAGGCCGTCATCGACAAGGACCTCGCCTCCGCGCTGCTTGCCGAACAACTCGAGGCCGACCTGCTGGTCATTGCCACGGACGTCGATGGCGTCTACGCGAACTGGGGGACGACGAACCAGACCAAGCTCGACTACGTCACGCCCGGCGAACTGGGCGACCTCAAGCTCCCCGAGGGATCGATGGGCCCGAAAGTCGAAGCCGCATGCGGCTTTGCAAGCAATACGGGTAACGAGGCCGTCATTGGATCGCTCGCCGACATCACCGCCATCGTCCATGGGACGGCCGGCACACGGGTCTCCCCTGCGCTGGCACCACTGGCCGGGCGGATGCCGTCATCGTGATCAGGCATTGACCGCGGCGGCGACCCTTAGCTCGCCGCCGTCACCGCCAGCACCGCATCGGCCAACTCTGGCCGACACACCACCAGGTCGGGCAGCAGCACGTCGGACTGGTTGTAGACGAGCGGCGAACCGTCGATGCGCGACGTGAAGAGCCCCGCAGCGCGGGCGACGGCGACGGGCGCGGCGGAGTCCCACTCGTACTGACCACCCGCGTGCACGTAGACGTCGGCGATGCCTTGCACCACGGAGGCGACCTTGGCTCCCGCGGAGCCCATTTCGACGAGCGTGCCGCCCAACGCATCCCGGACGGCGAGCGCGACGGCCGGCGGACGAGTGCGGGAGACGACGACGCGTGGCGCGGCCGGTGGCGGTGGCGGCGGGGCGACGTCCGGAGTGGCGAGCGTGACGCCCTGGGCGGGCAACGCCACGGCGCCCGCCACCAGTTCGCCGGATTGCCACAGGGCCACGTGCACCGCCCAATCCGCTCGGCCGAGCTCCGAGAACTCACGGGTGCCGTCGAGCGGGTCGACGATCCACACCCGCTCGGCCGAGAGCCGCACCTTGTCGTCGGCACCCTCCTCGGAGAGCACCGCATCGCCGGGTCGCTCCGCCGCGAGTGCCGCCATCAGGAAGTCGTGAGAGCGCTTGTCCCCCGCGTCCTTTCGCTCGGCAGCCGTGGCGTCGGCAAGCTCCTCGCGCACGCGGAGCAGCAGTTCACCCGCTTGGGTCGCTAGCGCCGCGGCGACCTCGTGGTCGTTCACCCCTGCCCGTTCAGCAGGGCGACCACGCTATCGGCCAGCTCGTCCGGCGACGGGCCCGGTACCAGGTGCAGGTCGGGGTTCTTGGGCCGCTGGTAGGGGCTGTCGATGCCGGTGAAGTGGGTGATCTCCCCGGCTCTCGCCTTGGCATACAACCCCTTCGGGTCACGGGCCTCGCAGTCCTCGAGCGGTGTGTCCATGAACACCTCGAAGAAGTCGAAGCCCTGCTCAACGTGCACCTTTCGGGCAAGTTCGCGGTGTTCGTCGAGCGGGCTGATCGCCGGAACCAGGACGGTGAGTCCGGAATCGGCCATCAGGGTGGCGATGTAGGCCAGTCGGCGTAGATTCTCGGCGCGGTCGGCCATCGAGAAGCCAAGGTCTGCGTTCAGTCCGTGACGCAGGTTGTCGCCGTCGAGAACATAAGCAGGACAACCGTTTGCGAGCAACTTCTGCTCGACGAGCACCGCGACGGACGACTTGCCCGAACCGGACAGCCCGGTGAACCAGATGGTGCGGCCCTTCGACAACCGGTCATCGGCGCACACCAGCGACTGGTGGCGGACGGTGTTGGGAGACGCCGCGCGGGCCGCGGCCGGTGTCGTGTCGCGGACCATGCCCGCCGCGACGGTGCCGTTGGTGTCGGGATCGACCAGGATGAACGACCCGGTGACGGAGTTGCGCGAGTATTCGTCGAGCAGCAACGGCGCCTGGGTGCGCAGGGTGATGCGCCCAAGTTCGTTGAGCTTCAACGCGGTTGCGCTCTTGTCCCGGTGCAGCGTGTTCACGTCGAGCCGGTAGTCCAGGGCGGCCACCCGGGCCCGCGTGGTGCGGGTGTTGTTCTTGATGACGTATTCGCGGCCCGGCTCCAGCGCGGTCTCGTCGGCCATCCAGCACACCGTCGCGTCGAACTCGTTCGTCACGTGGGGCTGGTTGTTGGCCCGCGCGATCATGTCGCCGCGCGAGACGTCGATGTCGTCGGCCAGGCTGATCGACACCGCCATCGGGGGGAACGCCTCAGAGACGGGACCGGTCGGACCTTCGATCTCGGTGATGCGGCTGGTCTTTCCCGTTGGCAGCACCACGATTTCGTCGCCAGGCCGCATCACGCCGCTGGCCACCGTGCCCGCATAGCTGCGGTGGTCGGCGTGCTCGTGGGTCTGCGGCCGGATCACGTACTGGACGGGGAACCGCACGTCGACCAGATTGCGGTCACCGGCGATGTAGACCTCTTCGAGGTGGCTCAACAGCGCGGGACCCTCGTACCACGGGGTGACGTCGGACTTGGTGACCACGTTGTCGCCGTTGAGCGCCGACAGCGGGATGGTGGTGACGTCGTGGATGTCGAGGCGCGCGGCGAACTCGTGGAAGTCGTCGCGGATCTTCTCGAAGCGTTCGCGATCCCAGTCGACGAGGTCCATCTTGTTGACGGCCAGCACGATGTGCTGAATACCCAAGAGCGAGGCCAGGAACGCGTGGCGGCGAGACTGTTCGAGCAGTCCGTGCCTTGCGTCGACGAGCACGATCGCCAGCTGCGCGGTCGACGTGCCGGTCACCATGTTGCGGGTGTACTGAATGTGGCCCGGGGTGTCGGCGATGATGAACTTGCGCTTCGAGGTGGCGAAGTAGCGGTAGGCGACGTCGATCGTGATGCCCTGCTCGCGCTCGGCGCGCAGGCCATCGGTCACCAAAGCCAGGTCGGTGTAGTCGTTTCCGCGTTCCTTGGAGGTGCGCTCGACGGCTGCGAGCTGGTCCTCCATGACGGCCTTGGAGTCGTACAGCAGCCGCCCGATCAACGTCGACTTGCCGTCGTCCACCGAACCGGCGGTCGCGATGCGCAATAACGTTGCCATCAGAAGTAGCCCTCTCGCTTACGGTCTTCCATGCCTGCCTCGGAGATTCGATCGTCGGCGCGGGTGGCGCCTCGCTCGGTCAGTCGGGAGATGGCCGTCTCGGCGATCACCTCGGATACGGTGGCGGCGGTCGACTCCACGCAGCCCGTGCACGTGACGTCGCCGACGGTGCGGAACCGCACGGTCTTCTCGATGATCGGCTCGTCCTTGCGCGGCTGCAGGTACTTGTGGACGGCCAGGAGCATGCCGTCGCGTTCGAACACCTTGCGTTGGTGCGCGTAGTAGATCGCTGGGAGCTTGATCTTCTCGGCGCCGATGTAGGACCAGATGTCGAACTCGGTCCAGTTGGATAGCGGGAAGACGCGGATGTGCTCGCCCTTGTGATGCCGTCCGTTGTAGAGGTTCCACAGTTCGGGGCGCTGGGCCTTGGGATCCCACTGGCCGAACTCGTCGCGGAAGCTGAATACGCGCTCCTTGGCGCGGGCCTTCTCCTCGTCGCGGCGGGCGCCACCGAACGCGGCGTCGAACTTGTTCTCGCGGATGGCACGCAGCAGCGTGAAGGTCTGCATGGGATTGCGCGACGGGATGGTCTCGACCACGCGGCCCGCGTCGATGTCGTCCTGAACCTTGGCCACGACGAGCCGCACTCCCGACTCGGCGACGAGTTCGTCGCGCGCCTGGAGCACTTCGTCGAAGTTGTGGCCGGTGTCGACGTGCATCACCGGGAACGGCAGCCGTCCGGGCCGGAATGCCTTGATCGCCAGGTGCAGCATGACGATGGAGTCCTTGCCGCCGGAGAACAGCAGCACGGGCTTCTCGAACTCAGCAGCGACCTCGCGGATGATGTGGATGGCCTCGGCCTCGAGCGACCTCAGATGGCTGAGTTCGTACTTGCCGGTGGCCTGATCGAGTTCTCCCGTAGCCGTCACGACTTCCTCTTTAAGTTGGTAGAGTTAGCTAGAATTGCAATCATGCCCAGGAATGTACCGACGACGGGGCCGACGTGTCAACGGCGCGCGACGTTTAATTACGTTAGTCTTTGACACGTAATGGACGCTCCCACCACTTCCGCGCCTGCGGTCGGCCGCCCGCGCAACCCGGCCAAGGACGTCGCCGTCCTTCAGGCCACCCGCGACCTGCTGGTCGAAGCGGGCTATCAGGGCACCACCGTGGTCGCGATCGCGCGGCGGGCCGAGGTCGGCGCACCGACGATCTACCGGCGCTGGGCCACCAAGGAAGCGCTCGTCGAAGACGCCGCGTTCGGCCACGAGCAGCCCGCCCTGCTCCCCGAGCCGACCGGCGACCTACGCGCTGACCTGCACGCATGGGTGTCGACGTTCCTCGACTTCCTCGCGAACCCGGTGACTCGGGCGGCGCTGCCGGGGCTGCTCGCGGCGTATCACCGCGACGAGGAGAGCTACGAGCGTCTGGTGCTGCGGTCGGAGGCCGACGTCCGCCACCTGATGGCGGGGCTGCTGTCGGCGGCTCGGCCGGCGACGTCGATCAAGGATCTCGACGATCGCGCCGACACCGTGTTCGACGTGCTGGTGGCGATGACCGTCGCACGGGCAATGACCCGCGGGCTCGTCGACCGCGAGGCGTTCTGCGATCGCACCACCGACGCGCTGGTGACTCTGGCGCGGGCTACCTGACGAACGCGCCGAGACTGCGGGGAGATCGCGAATCTGCGAAGTTTCGCGATCTCCCCGCAGTCTCGAGGGTGGCGGTTGAGCCGGGGCGCGTAGCGAATACCCCTACCCGCGAGGTAATTGAAACGGCGCGACACCTCGTCGACACTCGTGAACCATGAGCACTCCCACCGGCGCCGAGGTCATGGCGCAGTTCCTGCCCCAGTCGCCGTTCGTGACCAAGCTCGGCATCGTCGCCGAGACCCTCGACGGTGACGAGGTGCGGCTGCGCATGCCGTGGGATCCGACCAACGTCACGCTGGGCGACATGGTGCACGGCGGCGCAATCGCCACGCTCGCCGACGTCACGGTGATGGCCGCGGCCTGGGCAGGCGTGGCCGCCGCCGAGTCATTGCGCGGTGTCACGGTCTCGATGTCGATGCAGTTCCTCGCGCCGGCCCGGGCCACGGATCTGATCGGGGTGGGACGGGTGCTGCGGCAAGGCAAGACGCTGGTCAACTGCGACGTCGACGTCGTCACGCCGGACGGCGAGCTGGTCGCGAAGGCAATCGCCACCTACAAGGTCGGGTAGCCGGAGCGCCGTCACTGCGCGTGGGCAATTTCGCGAACGTCAAAATTGGTTGAGACCGATTGCTGTCAGTCATATGCTTGGGCAGGGTCGGGGAAGGACCAAAGGGGGCCAGCGATGGCAGCCATGGTGCACCGCTTGGCAATCATCGGCGCGGCGACGTTGGTGCCGCTCGCGTTCATCACGGTGGTTTCGCCGGGGACGAGCAACGCAATCGAATGCGGGCTGGGAACAGTGTTCGATCCCCCGTCCAATACCTGCGTCGCGGCAGCGTTGCCACCGCCTCCACCACCGCCGCCGCCAGCGTGGAACGGCGACCTCACGCCGTACTTCTCGGTCGGTATCTGCGCGCCCATTCCGTTCGTGGCGCTGTGCACCGGCATCTGAGCCGGGTCTCGACGGTGTCCGTCAGACGTTCGGCGTGATGACGGCGCGGCCCTGAATCTGGCCGTGGTGCAACAAGTCATAGGCCTCGGCGGCCCGGTCCAACGGGAAGTGCTCGACGAGCATGTTGACCTTCCCGGCCTGGGCGAGCCTGATGACGTCGATGAGCTCGGGGATGGAGCCCCAGAACGGCGACGCGACCGAACACTCCTTCGCCGGGCTGTGGAAGTTGACGGGCAGCGCCGCGTTCCCCAATCCGACGATGGTGAGGTGGCCGAGCACCCGCGACACCTGCGCGGCCATCGTGAGCGTCGCGTTCACGCCGACGAAGTCGAGCACGAGCTCGGCGCCATGACCCTTGGTGATGTCCCTGATGTAGGTAACCGCATCGTCGCCGGAAAGCAGCACCTCGTCGGCACCCATCGTCTTGGCGATCTCCAACTTGTCTGCCGAAGTATCCACCGCGACAACGGTTGCCGCCGAAGCCAGCGCCTTGAGCACCTGGATGGCCATCTGCCCGAGACCGCCCGCGCCAATGACGACGGCGGTCGACCCGGGGCCCAGCAGGTGAACTGAACGCTTTACGGCGTGATAGCTGGTCAGCCCGGCGTCGGTCAGCGGCGCCGCCTCGCGGGGGTCCAAGTCGCCCAACGGAATCAGATAGCGCGTCGCCGGCACGAGCAGATACTCGGCCATGCCGCCGTCGGTGCCGCCGAGGCCGCCCGGGCTGGGCTTCCCGGGCGTCTGACAGTAGTTCTCCATGCCTTGTCGGCAGTTGATGCACAGCCCGCAGCCCCACGGGCCGTAGACGATGACGGGGTCGCCCGGTGCGAAACCCGTTGCCCCTGGCCCCATCGTCTCGACCCAGCCGGCGTTCTCGTGGCCGAGGGTGAACGGCAGCGTCATCGACACCGATCCGGCGGGCGCTTCCAACAGGTGAAGATCCGAGTGGCAAGCGCCGGCGCCTCCAACCTTGACCAGTACCTCCCCCGGGCCAGGCTCGGGCACCGGCACGTCCCGAAGTTGGCCCGGCTGTTGCCATTCGACGAACTGGAAGGCCTTCACCTCAACCGATCCGGTCGAACTCGACCTCGAGGTGCAGCGGTCCACGGAACACCTGGTTCACCCGGTACGGCGGCGGATCGACGACCAGCCGCGGGTTCTCGACGCGCCGCAGGAACGTCTCCAACGCAAGGTTGACCTCCAGGCGCGCGAGCGGCCCGCCGACGCAGCTGTGCACGCCGCGGCCCCAGCCCACGTGTTGGTTGTCCGGGCGCAGGACGTCGAACTTCTCGGGGTCGGGGAACCGGCGCGGATCGCGGTTGGCCGCGCCGTAGACCAGGTGCACCGCCGAACCCGCGGGGATGACGGTCCCGCCGACCTCGACGTCCGCCGTCACGCTTCGGCTTGGGAAGAACTGGACGGCCGACTGCAGCCGCAGCACCTCCTCGATGGCCTTCGGGATCAGGTCCGGCTTCTCGCGCAGCAACCCGATGGACTCGGGATTGCGCAGCAGGGTCAGCACGCAGTGCGCGATGGTGTTGACCGTCGAATCGTGCCCGGCGATCAGCAGCAGCATCGCGTTGGCCGCGGCCTCCTTGGGCGTCATCGGCCCGTCCGGACCGTCCTTGTCGTTCACCAGCTTTGACAGCACGTTGTCCTTCGGCTCCGTCAGGAACCCCTGGATCAGGTCGGCCATGTATGCGGTCAGCGCCGCGGTGCTTTCCTTACCCTTCTGTGCGCGCGCCTGCCCTTCTTCGGTGGCGGCCTCCGGGCCCATGTCGGCGCCCGCCATGAAGTCGAAGATCCAGCCATGAAAGGTGGGCTCGTCCTTCAGCGGCACCCCCAGGATCTTGCAGATGACCGCCACCGGAACCGGATAGGCATAGTCGTCGACGACGTCGAAGGTGTTGCCGCCCTTGGCCTTGACCTCGTCCAGCAATCGGTCGCACAGCGCCTGGATGTCGGCAGCCATGTTGGGGATGACGTCCGGCGAATGTGGCGGCGCGAAGTGCCGCATGACCTGTCGGCGCTGCTTGTCGTGCTTGGCCGGATCGGACACGATCAGGCTCGGCTCCCGGCCGTATGCCTGCATGTGCTCGGCACCGACGTCGGGCGCCTCGGCCGCGGGCTTGGCCGAGATGGGACTCTTCGAGATGTCCGAGCTGACATGGGGGTCGTGGGCAAGCTGCACGAGTTCCTGGTGTCCGGTGACGACGTAGACCTTGTCGGCGACCTGCACGACGGGTGTCTTCCGAAGCTCGTCGAAGAACCGGTACGGGTCATGGCGGTTCTCGTACTTCATCGCCTCGGTCCAGGCGGTTTCTGCGGTTGTCATCGTGCTCCGTTCAGCGGGCTTTAGGGCGGAACTCGGCGCCCCGGGAGGTCGGGTCGTGGCCGGTGAGCACGACGTCGGGAATCCCGGTGGGTTCGCGCGGATCGGGGAAGCGGGCCGACATCGGCTCGGAGTTCGTGGGTACGTCATAGCCCGGCGGCGGGGGCGGGAAGGGCGCCGACTGTTCGATGAGCCTGCCGTAGTACTCCAGCCACTTGCCGTGGTTGAAGGTGATGGCTCCGACGATGCGACCGTTCTTGCCGAAGGCGGCGGCGAAGCGCAGGTCTTCGACGGAGCCCTGGGTGAAGACGATCTCGTCCCCGAAGGAGCACACACCGCAGCCCTTGATGTTGACGCCGAACTGGCCCGACCAGAACTGCGGCAGCGGCAGGTGCGGGCGGCGTCCTCTCTCGAGGTTGACCATGTTGTGTGCTGCGGTCTGGGCGCCCAACACCGCGGCATCCACGTGCTCGATGGCCATGAATTGGTACTCGTACAGCACGTGCGGGGCCCGCGCGATGTCGCCGGCGACGAAGATGTTGTCGGTCACGACGCCGTTGATGTCGAAGGCCCGGCAGCCGGCGTCGCAGGCCACGCCCCAGAACCCGGCGGCCAGTTCGGCGCCTTCGAGCCATTCGATGTTGCGGACGGATCCCAGCGACGCCACCACCACGTCGACGTCGAGCAGGGTCCCGTCGGACAACTGAGCCTGCCGGACGTGCCCGTCGGCGTCGCCCTTCAGCGCCTCCACCGCCACGCCGGTACGCAGGTCGACGCCTGCGTCACGCTGCATCTTGGCGGCGATGTCGCCGATGACCCCGCCGAGCGGTCCGACCAGCGGTGCGCTGGAACGTTCCGCGACCGTCACGTCCAACCCGAGGTCACGGCAGACCGAAGCCATCTCGGAACCGATGAAGCCCGCTCCGACGATGAGCACCCGCTTGGGCTTGGCCTTCAACGCGGCCTGTAGCTCGGCGGCGTCGTCGCTGGTGCGCAGTGTGTACAAGCCCTTGAGCTTGGCCTCCTCCGGGTTGAACCACGCGCGGGAGCGGACGCCGGTGGCGATCAGCAACCGGTCGTAGGGCACCTTGTCACCGTTGGCCAGCAACACCTCCCGGCTGTCGCGGTCCAATCCGGTGGCCGCCACGCCGAGCCGCCAGTCCGCGTTGACCTCCCGCAGCCGCGGCAGCTTGGTGTTACCCGCAGGCACCCATCCCTTGAGCACCTGCTTGGACAGCGGCGGCCGGTCGTAGGGCTCGTGCACTTCGTCGCCGATGATGGTCAGCGAGCCGGTGAACCCCTCGTCGCGCAACGCCTCCGCGGCACGCAGTCCGGCCAGCGACGCACCGACGATGACGATCCGCCCCTCCGCCTTGAAGGTCCTGACGATGTCGTCGATCAGCGCGTGCGTGCTCACTTCGTCGTCCTGTCCGACGGCGGATCCATCTCGGCGATGATCGCCTGCACCGGGCAGGATGCGACGGCCCGCGCCACTTGCTGACGTTGCGAGTCATCGGGATTCGGGTCGTAGGCGAGGGCTTCCTCACCGTTGAGTTGGAGCACCTCCGGCGCCAGCGGGACGCACTGCGCGTATCCGAGACAGCGATTCAAATCGACGACGATGCGCATGCTGATTCGGCTCCTTCTCAAGGAGCGCTGAGGGCTGGTCAGCGCTGCTCCGAACTCGGAGTGATTGCGCTGACGCTACGGTAAATATGGCTTCAGAAAGCAACTTTCGACAGAGTCTCGCGGCTCTGACGTTTCGGCTACATCGGTGCGTTGGCCGGCTGAAAGTCACCCGAGTTATCCGGGTCGTCCTCGGCGCGGATGACGTGCACGACCGCGTTGATCAGCGCCAGATGAGTGAAGGCCTGCGGGAAGTTGCCGAGGTGTCGACCAGTGCGCGGATCGATCTCCTCTGCGTAGAGGTGCAACGGGCTGGCGAACGACAACAGCCGCTCGCATAGGTGCTTGGCCCGGCTGAGCTCGCCGATCTCGACCAGTGCAGACACCAGCCAGAATGAGCAGATGGTGAACGTGCCCTCCTCGCCGGACAGTCCGTCATCGGTCTCGTGAGTGCGGTAGCGCAGCACCAACCCGTCCTCGGTCAGTTCGTCGGCGATGGCCAGTACCGTCGCGCGCAGCCGCGGATCGTCGGACGGTAGGAACCGGTTCAGCACCGCCAACAGCAGCGAGGCGTCCAGTGCGTCGTCGCCGTAGCGCTGGGTCAGCACGCCTCGGTGATCGACGCCGTTGGCGAGGATGTCGGCCTTGATCTCGTCGGCTATCGCAAGCCATTGCTGCGTGAAGTTCGTCCAGCCGTGCAGTTCGGCGAGTTTCGCGCCGCGGTCCAGCGCCACCCAGCACATGATCTTGCTCGACGTGAAGTGCTGCGGCTCGCCGCGCACCTCCCAGATGCCGCGATCGGGTTCGCGCCAATGCTTGATCGCCTCTTCGACCTGACTCTTGAGCACCGGCCACAGGCTCTCGGCGATCTGCTCACGGGACCTCGAGTGCAGATAGACGGAGTCCAACATCGAGCCCCACACGTCGTGCTGCATCTGATCGAACGCGCCGTTGCCGATCCGTACCGGCCGGGCGTTGTCGTAACCGGAGAGGTGGTTGAGCTCGCCCTCCACGAGCGTCCGCTCCCCACCCACGCCGTACATCACCTGAAGTGGTTGCTGCTCACCGTCGTTGGCGCCGGAGACCTCAGCGATGAAGGCGAAGAAGTCGTCGGCCTCGCGGTCCAGTCCCAACGTGTAGAGCCCCCACAATGCGAATGTCGAGTCCCGGATCCAGGAGTAGCGGTAGTCCCAGTTGCGTTCGCCCTGAGGCGTTTCCGGAAGTGACGTGGTGCTGGCCGCCAGCAGCGCTCCGGTTGGCGCGTAGCTCAGCCCCTTCAGGGTCAGGGCGCTGCGCTGTAGATAGGTCTTCCATGGATGGTCGGGGAAGTTGCCAACGTTCATCCATTGCCGCCAGCACTCGCTGGTCTTCCACATCTTGTCGGCCGCTTCGGCATACGTTTGCGGAGCAGCATTCGAGGAGAAGCTCAACGCGACGAAGACGTCGTCGCCCTCCTTCAACCTGGTCCGTGCCCGGGCCTGGCGACCGTCGAGTCCGAGGCGGAGGTTGGTCGTCAAGCGCAGACTCGGGTGGGCGTCCGGGTCGGTCTTGGCCCGTGCCACCGCCTCGCCGTATCCGTCGGACGAGTACTCCCACCTCGCGGGGATGCGGTGGTAGTCGAAGGACGGTTCGCAGTCCACCACCAACTCGACGGTGCCGTTGACGCACCGCACCGTGCGCAGCAAGACGTGCTCGGCATCCCAATCCATCGGAGCGCGGCGATGCGTGCGCGAGCGTCTTTCGATGTCGTGCCATTCACTCATCACCAGGGTGTCCCGAACGATCATCCAGCCGGTGTGGGTCTGCCACGTCGTCTCGAGGATCAGGCTGCCCGGCAGATACCGGCGCGCGGCGGGGACCGTCACTCCGTACGGATTGATCCTGAAGTGTCCAGCACCGCGATCCAGGATCGCGCCGAACAAGCTGGGTGAATCCGGCCGCGGCGCACACAACCACTCGACCGACCCGGCCGAAGAGATCAGGCAGGTGTTCTCGCAATCGGAGAGGAATCCGTAGTCGGCGATCGGCGGAAACGGGCTTCGCGGATGACTCGAGGCATACGGGATGGACGGCGCGGAGTCGAGTCCAACGGCCGCACCGTTCTCGTCGGCGGGCGTCGCGCTCTGCATGACCATCTCGACATCATTGACCGCCGAGCGCTCCGGTCGGGTGACTTCGGGGGGGGGGACATAGGGATGCGGGGGGGTTACAGCCCGAAAAAGGAAAACCGGGTCGGGAAGTTGTTTTGGGGGGCGACCGGGCCCACCCCGCACCCCCACAAAACCAGAGTGGGGTGGAGAC
>NZ_JAPZKZ010000017.1:0-116413 GCF_033804605.1 Mycobacterium sp. RTGN6 | reverse complement strand
TAGACCTGATCATCAGCCGGGCACCACACGACGGTGCCGTAGTTCCGGCCCCCCCCCCCCCCCCGCGGCGGCCCGGGCCCCCCGCGCACCCCCCCCCCCCCCGGCCCCCCCCCGGCGGGGGGGGGCCCCCCCCCCGACTGCACGTCACGCAAGGCCTGAACCGGCGTAGATTCTTCGCAATGAGCGCAGGTCAGGTGCCGTGATGGTCTACCTAGTGGTAGGCGGCTTCGTCGTATTCGTCCTGTTGGCGATGTGGTTCGGGCGCAGCGGGAGACGCGGTGGCGGGAATTGGGACAGCGGAAGCGACAGCTCCAGTGGCGGCGGCGACGGTCACCACGGAGGCCACGACAACGGCAGCTGCGGTGGCGGCGGCGGTTGTAGTGGTGGCGGTGGCTGCGGTGGCGGTGGTGGCGACTGACGCGGGGCGCGAGGCTCGGTAGGTTTGGGTTGCCAGAGCAGCCCTCAACGCAATCAAACAACCACGACTGACCACGGCCTATCCCCTTTGGCGAGGGATTTGGAGTAGGCCAGTTTCTAGGGCATACTGTTCGGGTTGCCTTGGGCCGGGTTCGCCTGGCCGGGCATGCGACCAGTGCCCATGCGGGCACATCCGGTCCCACCTCGATCGTGACGGATCTTTTCGGCGCGGACGAGCGTGCGTTTGGGCGACACACCCGAGCGCGGGGGTCGGTGAACCACAGACAGGTAAACAGCGGCGGCATAGCCAGCGCGCGCTCGAGGGGAAACCCGATGGCGTGCGTACGAGGACCAGGCCCGAACACGGGCCCGTGAAGAGTGAGGTAGGACAAGCGTGGCGGGACAAAAGATCCGCATCAGGCTCAAGGCCTACGACCATGAGGCGATTGACGCCTCGGCGCGCAAGATCGTCGAGACGGTCACCCGAACGGGCGCCAGCGTGGTCGGCCCGGTGCCGCTGCCGACGGAGAAGAACATCTACTGCGTCATCCGGTCCCCGCACAAGTACAAGGACTCGCGGGAGCACTTCGAGATGCGCACGCACAAACGCCTCATCGACATCCTCGATCCAACGCCGAAGACCGTTGACGCTCTCATGCGCATCGATCTGCCGGCGAGCGTCGACGTCAACATCCAGTAGGAGACCCGAAACAAATGGCTAGAAAAGGCATTTTGGGCACCAAGCTGGGCATGACACAGGTGTTCGACGAGAACAACAAGGTCGTCCCGGTCACGGTCGTCAAGGCCGGCCCCAACGTCGTTACCCGCATCCGGACGCCGGAGCGCGATGGGTACAGCGCAGTGCAGCTGGCATACGGCGAGATCAGCCCGCGCAAGGTGAACAAGCCGGTCACCGGTCAGTTCACCGCAGCCGGGGTGAACCCGCGTCGCCACCTCGCCGAGCTGCGGCTCGATGACGAGACCGCGGCAGGCGAGTACGAGGTCGGCCAGGAGCTGACCGCCGAGATCTTCGCCGACGGAAGCTATGTCGACGTCACGGGGACCTCGAAGGGCAAGGGTTTCGCCGGCACCATGAAGCGTCACGGCTTCAAGGGCCAGGGCGCCGCCCACGGTGCACAGGCCGTGCACCGTCGGCCCGGCTCGATCGGTGGCTGCGCCACCCCGGGTCGCGTGTTCAAGGGCACCCGCATGTCGGGCCGGATGGGCAGCGACCGCATCACCACCCAGAACCTGGTGGTGCACAAGGTCGACGCCGAGAACGGCGTGCTGTTGATCAAGGGCGCCATCCCCGGGCGCAACGGCGGACTCGTCATGGTCCGTAGCGCGATCAAACGAGGTGAGAAGTAATGGCTGCGAAGAAGATTGACGTTCGTACGCCGGACGGCAAGAAGAGCGGCAACGTCGAGTTGCCCGCCGAGTTGTTCGACGTCGAGCCCAACATCGCACTGATGCACCAGGTGGTCACCGCTCAGTTGGCGGCCAAGCGTCAGGGCACGCACTCGACCAAGACCCGCGGTGAGGTCTCCGGTGGCGGCAAGAAGCCGTACCGGCAGAAGGGCACCGGCCGGGCTCGCCAGGGCTCGACGCGTGCGCCGCAGTTCACCGGCGGTGGCGTCGTGCACGGCCCCCAGCCGCGTGACTACAGCCAGCGGACCCCGAAGAAGATGATCGCCGCCGCTTTGCGCGGCGCGTTGTCGGACCGGGCCCGCAACGACCGGATCCACGCGATCACCGAGGTCATCAGCGGCCAGACGCCGTCGACCAAGGACGCCAAGACGTTCCTCGCCGCTCTGACCGATCGCCGCAAGGTGTTGGTTGTCATCGGCCGCAGCGACGAGGTCGGCGCCAAGAGTGTGCGCAATCTGCCTGGCGTGCATGTGCTCTCGCCGGATCAGCTCAACACGTACGACGTGCTCGAGGCCGACGACGTGGTGTTCAGCGTCGAAGCGTTGGACGCCTACATCTCGGCGCACAGCAAAAACGACGAGGAGGTGTCGGCCTGATGGCTACCGTGACTGACCCCCGCGACATCATCTTGGCTCCGGTCATCTCGGAGAAGTCCTACGGACTGATCGAGGACGAGGTGTACACGTTCGTCGTGCACCCGGACTCGAACAAGACGCAGATCAAGATCGCGATCGAGAAGATCTTCGGTGTCAAGGTCGATTCCGTGAACACCCTCAACCGGCCGGGCAAGCGCAAGCGCACCCGCTCCGGGTACGGCCAGCGCAAGGGCACCAAGCGCGCCATCGTCACGTTGGCCGCGGGTAGCAAGCCGATCGACCTGTTCGGAGCACCGGCCTAACCGCCGGCGGAAGCGCAGAGGACACATACAGACATGGCTATTCGTAAATACAAGCCGACGACCCCGGGTCGACGCGGCTCCAGCGTCTCCGACTTCGCCGAGCTCACCCGCTCGACGCCGGAGAAGTCGCTGGTTCGCCCGCTGCACAGCACGGGCGGCCGCAACGCGCACGGACGCATCACCACCCGGCACAAGGGTGGTGGGCACAAGCGCGCCTACCGCGTGATCGACTTCCGTCGCCACGACAAGGACGGCGTCAACGCCAAGGTCGCTCACATCGAGTACGACCCCAACCGCACCGCGAACATCGCGCTGCTGCACTACGTGGACGGCGAGAAGCGCTACATCCTCGCGCCGCAGGGTATTTCGCAAGGCGACGTGATCGAGCAGGGCCCCAACGCCGACATCAAGCCCGGCAACAACCTGCCGCTGCGCAACATCCCCTCCGGTACGGTCATCCACGCCGTCGAGCTTCGTCCGGGCGGCGGTGCCAAGATGGCCCGCTCGGCTGGCGTCAGCGTCCAGCTGCTCGGCAAGGAAGGCACCTACGCGACGTTGCGCATGCCGTCCGGTGAGATTCGCCGGGTCGACGTGCGCTGCCGCGCCACCGTTGGCGAGGTCGGCAACGCCGAGCAGTCGAACATCAACTGGGGCAAGGCCGGCCGCATGCGGTGGAAGGGCAAGCGCCCGACCGTCCGTGGTGTCGTCATGAACCCGGTCGACCACCCGCACGGCGGTGGCGAGGGCAAGACCTCGGGCGGCCGTCACCCGGTCAGCCCGTGGGGCAAGCCTGAGGGCCGTACCCGCAAGAACAAGCCGAGCGACAAGCTCATCGTCCGACGCCGGCGCACCGGCAAGAACAAGCGCTAGGAGTACCCAGCGATGCCACGCAGCCTGAAGAAGGGCCCGTTCGTCGACGACCATCTGTTGAAGAAGGTCGACGCCCAGAACGAGAAGAACACCAAGCAGGTCATCAAGACCTGGTCGCGTCGTTCGACCATCATCCCCGACTTCATCGGTCACACCTTCGCCGTCCACGACGGTCGCAAGCACGTGCCGGTGTTCGTCTCCGAGTCGATGGTCGGGCACAAGCTGGGCGAGTTCGCGCCCACCCGCACGTTCAAGGGTCACATCAAGGATGACCGGAAGGCGAAGCGCCGGTAATGAGTACGACGACTGAATATCCGTCTGCGACGGCGAAGGCGCGCTTCGTGCGCGTCTCGGCGAGCAAGGCCCGCCGGGTCATCGACCTGGTGCGCGGCAAGTCCGTGTCCGAGGCGCTCGACATCCTGCGGTGGGCACCGCAGGACGCGAGCGAACCGGTCGCCAAGGCCATCGCGAGTGCGGCGGCCAACGCACAGAACAACGACGGGCTCGATCCCGCCACGTTGGTGGTCGCCTCCGTCTATGCGGACGAGGGCCCGACGGCCAAGCGCATCCGGCCGCGCGCCCAGGGGCGTGCGTTCCGAATCCGCAAGCGCACCAGCCACATCACGGTGATCGTCGAGAGCCGTCCGACGAAGGACGGCGCCGCCAAGGGTGCCTCGGCCAGCGCCGCACGCGCGCGTCGCGCCCAGGGCAGCAAGGCCGCCGCCACCAAGGCGCCGGCCAAGAAGGCCGCCGCCAAGAAGGCACCAGCCAAGAAGGCACCGGCGAAGAAGGCCGAAACGGCTGCTGAGACCTCTGATTCGAAGGGAGGCTCGGACTAGTGGGCCAGAAGATCAACCCCCACGGCTTCCGCCTCGGCATCACGACCGACTGGAAGTCCCGCTGGTACGCGGACAAGCAGTACAAGGACTACGTCAAGGAAGACGTGGCGATCCGTCGTCGGCTCTTCGAGCCGTTCGTGATCCCGGATTCCCCGCGGTCGGTCGAGCTCGAGCGGGCCGGCGTGGCGAAGGTGGAGATCGAGCGCACCCGTGACCGGGTTCGCGTGGACATCCACACCGCCCGTCCCGGCATCGTCATCGGGCAGCGCGGCAAGGCCGCCGACGCCATCCGCGCCGCGCTGGAGAAGTTGACCGGCAAGCAGGTTCAGCTGAACATCCTCGAGGTGAAGAACCCCGAGTCGGTGGCTCAGTTGGTGGCCCAGGGTGTCGCCGAGCAGCTGTCCAACCGCGTCGCGTTCCGTCGGGCCATGCGCAAGGCGATCCAGTCGGCCATGCGGCAGCCCAGCGTCAAGGGCATCCGGGTGCAGTGCTCGGGCCGCCTCGGCGGTGCCGAGATGAGCCGGTCGGAGTTCTACCGCGAAGGTCGGGTGCCGCTGCACACGCTGCGCGCCGACATCGACTACGGCCTCTACGAGGCCAAGACCACCTTCGGCCGCATCGGCGTGAAGGTGTGGATCTACAAGGGTGACGTCGTTGGTGGCAAGCGTGAGCTGGCCGCTGCGGCCGTGCCCGCGACCGCCGACCGGCCGCGTCGCGATCGTCCGTCGGGCACGCGTCCGCGCCGCAGCGGTTCCGCTGGCACGACGGCGACGAGCACCGAAGCCGGCCGCGCTGCCAGCGAGGAAGCACCTGCCGACACGTCGGCCGCCGCCACCGAGGCTGGGCCGGCGGCAGAGAGCACGGAGAGCTAGTCATGTTGATTCCCCGCAAGGTCAAGCACCGCAAGCAGCACCACCCGCGCCAGCGTGGGACTGCGAGCGGCGGCACGACCGTGTCCTTCGGTGACTACGGCATCCAGGCCCTCGGCCATGCCTACATCACCAACCGGCAGATCGAGTCCGCTCGTATCGCCATCAACCGGCACATCAAGCGTGGCGGCAAGGTGTGGATCAACATCTTCCCCGACCGTCCGCTGACCAAGAAGCCCGCCGAAACCCGCATGGGTTCCGGTAAGGGCTCGCCCGAGTGGTGGGTCGCCAACGTCAAGCCCGGCCGTGTGCTGTTCGAGCTGAGCTACCCCGACGAGAAGATCGCACGGGAGGCGCTGACGCGCGCCATCCACAAGTTGCCGATCAAGGCTCGCATCGTGACCAGAGAGGAGCAGTTCTGATGGCAGTGGGAACTTCGCCAGGAGAGCTGCGCGAGCTGACCGAGGAAGAGCTGACGATCCGGCTGCGCGAGTCGAAGGAAGAGCTGTTCAACCTTCGGTTCCAGATGGCGACCGGCCAGTTGGCCAACAACCGTCGGCTGCGCGTGGTGCGCCAAGAGATCGCACGCGTGTACACCGTGCTTCGTGAACGTGAGTTGGGTCTGGCATCCGGACCCGTTGGTGAGGATTCGTAATGGCAGATAGCAAGACGGACAAGGGCACCACGCCTGGTCCTAGGCACACCCCGCGCACCGAGACGCCGCGCAACCGTCGCAAGACGGCCATCGGCTACGTGGTGAGCGACAAGATGCAGAAGACCATCGTGGTCGAGCTCGAGGACCGCGTGAAGCACCCGTTGTACGACAAGATCATTCGTACGAGCAAGCGGGTCAAGGCGCACGACGAGAACGGTGACGCAGGCATCGGCGACCGCGTGTCGCTGATGGAGACGCGTCCGCTGTCGGCCACCAAGCGCTGGCGCCTCGTCGAGATCCTCGAGAAGGCCAAGTAACCTTCTCCGCTGAACAGACGCAAACGCCCCTCAGTGATTGAGGGGCTTTTGCGTCTGGCGGGGAGGCTACGACCCGGGGTGACTCCTGGTCCGCAGGTAGATCAGGCCGGCCCCGAGCAAGACGGCGGCGATCACGCCCGCACCGACCAGCCAGTACCGGGTCGAATCACTCTGCTGCAGTTGTGGTTTCGGCGGGGGCGCGGTGTCCACCGCGATGGTCACCGGCTCCTGGCCCAGCGGCGCGATCACCGCGGCACCATCGAGTCGGTCCCAGCGCCGCGAGTCGGCGTTGAGCCAACTGAGCAGCGCATCGAGCTGCGCGGGCGCCTCGTTGGACGTGGCGATCAGCACCGTCCGATCACCGGTGTAGACCGTCTGTAGTGAGCCGAAGCGAAGCCCAGGGGCCAACGTCAGCGACACTGGCTCGCCCGATTCGCCTCTCGCGTCGAGCCGAGCGGTGTCGTCGGAGGCGTCGACTGGGAGTGTCAGCCGGCTATCCGTCCACTCCTTCGCGGCGATCAGCACGGCGGGATTCGGCGACGCGATGGCGTCGGCCAGGGACACGACGGAGGTGTCGAGGGGTAGCGCGCTGAGGCGCTGAAGCCCCGCGACGATGGTGGCCGCCCGGACGGTGTCGGCGAAGGCGTCGTCGGTGATGCCGATCTCGACCCTGGGCAGGAAGGCCTGCGGGATCGACTGGAAGCCAGGCGGAACGGGCGGGCCGGCCCCGTTGCTCGAGACGGTGCTGTCACCGTCGATCGTCAACGTGATCGGCTGGGACTCTCCGCACCCGCCGGTGTCGCCCGCCGCGTTCATTGCCACCCCGAGGTTGGTGAAGCGCGCAAGAAGGCGATCGGGCACGTCGACCCAGCGGTCGATCGTCCCGCTGTCCTCGGCAGCCCAGCGGTCGATGATCTCCCCGTTGACGGAGACGACCAACTGGCCGCTGAGGTTGGACGGCAACGGGGTGTAGGAACCCTCGAGGTGGACGCGCAGCGCGTGGGCGGCCCGGCCGAGTCGCGTCTGGTCGAGGGCGATGCTGACTTGCGGGTTGGCCAGGGCCGTCGCCTTCGGCCCGGGCTGGCCGAGGTCGCGCAGCGTCATCAGGTCGGCGGCGAGTCGCGGGGTGTTCTCGAGCGGCCCGACCACCGCCTTCGAACTCAACGCCAGCTGGACGAGGGCTCCATTGGATATCAGGCGGGCCTGGTTGAGCAGCTCGTCTGCCGGTCCGGTGACGAGCAGCGCGGGCACGCCGGTGGAGCCTTCGAGTTGGACGGCGGCCGCGGCGCTCTCGCGGATGACGAGTTGACGCTCGAACGGCTGCGCCTGCGGCAGGGGTGCGTCGCCGTCGAGCCGTGCGACGGTCACCGCGGTGGGCTGGTCGCCGTAGTGGGCGACGACGGCGGCCGTGAGCTGCACTGCCGCGTCGGACTCCGCCCTGGTCGGACTCGCTGGCAGGAAGATGGTGAGCCGCGCCAGGACGGGCGGCAGGAACTCGGCGACGGTGGCCGGGACACGCTCGGTCCCGGTGAAGTCGACGGCCGTGTTGTTGAGCCGTAGCGGGGTTGACGGGTCGGCGACGCAATAGCCCTCCGGCGGAAGCAGATTGGTGCGGATCTGCACGGTGATGCTGTTGTCGCGCACCTCTGCGCCGGTGAGCGGAAGCCTGATCGCCGCGTTGTCGGACCCCGGCAGATCGACGCGGGAGATCGTCCGGTCGTCCTGAACCACCGTGAAGCTTCCGATCGGAGGGTCGAAGGGAAGCTCCCTTCGCAGCGTGAAGGGAAGCTCGACCGACGCCGTCACGGCAGCCGGCGTCAGCCCGGGCGGTACCGGGATCACAAGCGACTGCGCACCCTGCAGGCCGTAGAACGACAAGGTCGGGCTGGTGCCGAGGTCGCGCAGTCCGAGCGACGGGTTGGTGGCCACCTGACCGCTGCCCACGGGCTCGGCGAACACCTGCGGTGACGTCAGCACCATCGCGATGAGGGCGACGAGGATCAAGATCGCTGACCGACGTGCTCGGAGAGTTCTCGCTATCACCTCCGCCAATGTAGCCACTTGAGTATGTGAACACGTCCCGAACGGCCGGATCCGATCGGATCGAGTCGAATCTCATTGCTGCAGTGCATAAATCGCGTCGGCTAGGAGCATGATCAATGGCTTCGATGCGTTCGGTGGCTACGGTCCATGCGTCGGCGGTGAGCGTCCCATCGTGACGGATAGGCATTTGCTAGCAGCGCGTGCAGCACACGGTCCGTGATGCATCGTGCGAGCCAATCTGCCCGCACGACGTACGGTTCCGTCGTTCGCTGAGGTGGTTGATTCGGGCACGTTCGTTCGGCGGCGCGTGGTTCTGGCAATCGGACAGTGTTGCCCTACTTCTTCTTCTCGCGCCAGGCCCGCTCGAACGGCAACCGCCACGCGTTGGGGGCGATGAGCTGATGAATCGCGTTGGGCCCCCAGGTGCCGGGCTGGTAGGACTTCACCGGAGGCGGGTCCTCCAACAGTTGAACCGAACGCTCCCAAAGCGATTCGATGCCCTCGGCGGTGGTGAACAGCGTATGGTCGCCGCGCATCGCGTCCAGGATCAGCCGCTCGTAGGCCTCCAGCACGTCGCCGAGTTGCTCGGTCTCCTGCGTGGAGAACTGCATCGACATCTTGTCGAGTTTCATGCCGGGACCGGGCCGCTTGCCATAGAACGACAACGACACCTTCGATGCGTCGGCGAGGTCGAAGGTCAGGTGATCCGTCCCCTGCGAGCCGACGCCGGACCCGGGCGGGAACATGGTGCGCGGCGCCTCCTTGAAGGCGATCGAGATGATCCGCATGCCCTCGGCCATCTTCTTGCCCGTGCGCAAGTAGATCGGGACGCCCGCCCAGCGCCAGTTGTCGATGCCGACCTTCAACGCGATGAACGTCTCGGTGTCCGAATCCCGTGCGACGCCCGTCTCGTCGCGGTATCCGATGTATTGGCCGCGGACCACCTCCGAGCAGTGGATGGGCAGCATCGAGCGGAAGACCTTGTTCTTCTCCTCGCTGATCGCGCGCGGCTCAAGCGCCGTCGGCGGCTCCATGACGACGAACGCCATCACCTGGAACAGGTGGGTAACGACCATGTCTTTGTAGGCGCCCGTGCTTTCGTAGAAATTGGCCCGCTGATCCAGGCCGAGGGTCTCGGGGATGTCAATCTGAATGTGGTCGATGAAGTTGCGGTTCCAGATCGGTTCGAAAAGGCCGTTGGCGAAGCGGAACGCCAGGATGTTCTGCGCGGCCTCCTTGCCGAGGAAGTGGTCGATGCGGAAGATCTGCCGCTCGCGGAAGGTCTCGTGCACGAAGTCGTTGAGTTCGATCGCACTGGCCAGGTCGGTGCCGAACGGCTTCTCCATCACCACCCGGGAGCGCTCGACCAGGTGGGCGTCCTTGAGCATCGTGATCACTGCCCGCGCGGCCTTGGGCGGCACCGAAAGATAGTGCAGCCGTTGCACTTCAGGCCCCAGTTCAGCCTCCGCGGCGGCGACCGCCGCGGCCAGCGCCTCGGGACCTGCGCCCTGGGGGACGTAGGAGACTCGGCTGGCGAAGTGCGCCCACTGCTCGTCGGTCAGCTTGTGACTTCCGAAGGAGTCGACGGCCTCCTTTGTCAGCGCGCGGAACTCGTCGTCGGTCATGTCCTCCAGCGACGTACCGACCACACGGATCTTGGGTGCCAGCGCCGATTGCACCAGATATGCCATGCCGGGCAGCAGCTTGCGCTTGGCCAGGTCTCCCGTCGCGCCGAACAGCACGATGACGTGTGGCGCCAGCGCGTCGGTCTCGCCACGGCTCGTGCGCGCGCCCGGCGCAGGATAGGCGATGGTCTGTGGGTTGTCCGTCGGCATGCCCGCATACTTTCACCGACTCCACGCCGGCGCAGGGTGCACGGCTACTCCGTCACCGCGAACTCGTGCTCACGTCGACTCCGCGTCACCTTCGACGGCCAGGTCCCTCCGCCGCGGCGACCTCGACCCCGATTCCGTCGAGCAGCCGCTGCAAGCCGGAGTCGAGTCCGGCGCGTGGACCCTCGGCGTCGTCGAACACGCCCGCGGCGAGGGCCGCCGCCAGCGCCGGGAACCGAGCGGGCTCGACCAGCCGGGCCAGCAGTTCGGGATACCGCGTCGCGTCGTGGGCACCGGCGTCCAGGTTCAGCGCCGCCGCGCCGCGTACGAAATAGAGCACCGACATGACGGCGGCGAGCTTGGCTCGTTCTGGCAGCGCCGTGCCCGCGAGTGCGGCCAGCCCGGCGTCCAGCCACGCGAGCTGCCCGGGGTCGGCGGGCAGGCCCGATGACGCCGTCTGCAGGATCCAGGGGTGGGCGTGGTAGACGTCCCACAGTCCGTTCGCCCAATCATCAAGGGCATCACGCCAATTCGCGCCTTCGGCCGGCTCGGGGGGTGGGCCGGGGGCCGCCGAGGACATGAAGACCACCAACTCGTCCTTGTTCGCGACGTGGCGGTACAGCGACATCGTTCCGCAGCCGAGCCGTTCGGCGAGCCGGGCCATCGACAGCGCGGTGAGCCCGTCCGCGTCGGCCAGCTCGATCGCGAAGGCGACGATGCGGTGCCGGTTGAGCCCCGCCCGCTGGGGCGCCGACTCCTGCCAAAGCAGTTCGAGCGCGCGGGGGAGCGCCGGCTCGTCGTCCGGATGGCTGGTCACGAGCAATCAGCGTATCGGAAGACGAGCCGCTTGCGTATCCTATACGCTCCTGCGTATGACATACGCATATCGCTGGCCCTTTGCGCTCGCGCTGGTCGTCGCGGCCTTCCTGGCCTTCTCGCTGCCGCCCTACGTCACCGCGGATCCCGAGCAATCGCGAGTGCCCGCGACCTTCCTGCTGCACTACCCACTGCTCGTCGGCCACGTCGTATTGGCCAGCGTGGCGATGGTGGCGGTCGTGCTTCAGGCCTGGCCCGGGCTACGTGTCCGCCGTCCGGCCGTGCATCGCCGTGTCGGGCGGGTCTACGTCGCCGCGGCGCTGCCCGCGGCGGCATGCGCGATGGTGATCGGGGCCGCGACGCCGTTTGGGCCGATCCTCGCCGTCGGCAACGTCGTGCTCGCTGCGCTGTGGATGTGGTTCACCGTCAACGGCTACCTCGCGGGTCGGCGACGACACATCGGCGAGCATCGCCGCAACATGATCTACAGTGCCACGCTGACGCTGTCCATCATCACCAACCGGATCTGGACGCCTCTACTATTCATCGCACTCAATCCATTGCAGAACAGCGTCTTTGGCGGCAACGAGGAGCACTTCCTGTGGTTCGCCGCGGGCCTCGGCGCGTGGCTGGGTTGGACGATTCCGTTGTTCACCGCGTGGTGGTGGATGCGCCGCCGAACCGTCGCGACGTCGTCGTCAATTTCTCAGCCGTGGCATACGTCGCGGGTGTAATCTCGCAGGCCGTGACCCAAGACTTCAAGGGCAAGATCGAGCTCGACATCCGCGACTCGGAGCCCGACTGGGGTCCCTACGCCGCGCCGACCGCACCGAAGGACGCGCCAAACGTTCTTTATCTGGTGTGGGACGACACGGGCATCGCCACCTGGGACTGCTTCGGTGGGCTCGTCGAGATGCCCGCCATGACCAGACTCGCCGAACGTGGCGTACGGCTCTCGCAGTTTCACACCACCGCGCTGTGCTCGCCCACCAGGGCGTCGTTGCTCACCGGCCGCAACGCCACCACCGTCGGCATGGCCACAATCGAGGAGTTCACCGACGGCTTCCCCAACTGCAACGGGCGGATTCCGGCCGACACCGCACTGCTCTCGGAGGTACTCGCCGAGCGCGGCTACAACACCTACTGCGTCGGCAAGTGGCACCTCACTCCACTCGAGGAGTCCAATCTCGCTGCCACCAAACGGCATTGGCCGCTGAGCCGCGGCTTCGAGCGGTTCTACGGCTTCATGGGCGGCGAGACCGACCAGTGGTATCCGGAACTGATGTACGACAATCACCCCGTCGCGCCGCCCGCCACCCCCGAGGAGGGCTACCACCTGTCGAAGGACTTGGCGGACAAGACCATCGAGTTCATCCGCGATGCCAAGGTGATCGCACCCGACAAGCCGTGGTTCAGCTATCTGTGCCCCGGTGCGGGGCACGCGCCACACCATGTCTTCAAGGAGTGGGCCGACAAGTACGCCGGCAAGTTCGACATGGGCTACGAGGCCTACCGCGAGCTGGTGCTGGAGAACCAGAAGAAGCTCGGCATCGTGCCGCCCGACACCGAATTGTCGCCCGTCAACCCGTATCTCGACGTCAAGGGACCCAACGGCGAGGCCTGGCCCTACCAGGACACCGTGCGGCCGTGGGACACGCTCAATGACGAAGAGAAGCGACTGTTCAGCCGGATGGCCGAGGTGTTCGCCGGCTTTCTGTCCTACACCGATGCGCAGCTCGGCCGCGTCCTCGACTACCTCGAGGAATCCGGGCAGCTCGACAACACCATCGTCGTGGTCATTTCCGACAACGGGGCCAGCGGTGAGGGTGGCCCGAACGGATCGGTCAACGAGAACAAGTTCTTCAACGGCTACATCGACACCGTCGAGGAGAGCATGCGCTTCTACGACGAGCTGGGCGGACCCGAAACCTACAATCACTACCCAATCGGGTGGGCGATGGCGTTCAACACACCGTATAAGTTGTTCAAGCGCTACGCATCCCACGAAGGCGGCATTGCCGACACGGCGATCATCAGCTGGCCCAACGGAATCAAGGCCCATGGCGAGGTCCGCGACAACTACGTCAACGTCTGCGACGTCACCCCGACCATCTACGACCTGCTCGGCATCACCCCGCCGGATGAAGTTGCCGGCATCGCGCAGCGACCGCTCGACGGGATGAGCTTCAAAGCCGCACTTGACGATTCGACCGCGGATACCGGCAAGAAGACGCAGTTCTACACGATGCTCGGCACTCGCGGCATCTGGCACGACGGCTGGTTCGCCAACACCGTGCACGCCGCCAGCCCGGCTGGTTGGTCGCACTTCGACCAGGACCGTTGGGAGCTGTTCCACATCTCGTCCGACCGCAGCCAGTGCCACGACCTGGCGGCCGAACACCCCGAGAAGCTGGAGGAACTCAAGGCCCTGTGGTTCGCCGAGGCGGCCAAGTACAACGGGCTGCCGCTGGGCGACCTCAACATCTTCGAGACCCTGGGCCGGTTCCGGCCGTATCTGTCCAGCGACCGGAAGACCTTCACCTACTATCCCGACAATGCCGAGGTCGGCATCGGTGCGGCCGTCGAGCTTCGCGGGCAGTCCTTCTCCGTGCTGGCCGAGGTCGCGGTAGACACCGTCGGCGCAGAGGGCGTCATCTTCAAACAGGGTGCCGGGCACGGTGGCCACGTGTTGTTCGTCCAGGACGGCAGGCTGCAGTACGTCTACAACTTCATGGGCGAGGAGGAGCAACGGCTGACCGCCCCGGACCCGATCCCGTTGGGCAGCCACGTCTTCGGCGTGCGTTACGACAGGACCGGCACCGTCGAGGGCAGTCACACCCCGCTCGGAGACGTCTCGCTCTACGTCGACGGCGACAAGGTCGCGACACGGGATGGGGTGCGGGCACATCCCGGCAGCTTCGGCCTCGCCGGCGGCGGCGTCGCGGTGGGCCGAAACGGTGGTCAAGCGATATCGCGCTCCTACACGGCGCCATACCCGTTCACCGGCGGCTCGATCGCTAAGGTAGTCGTCGATATCTCGGGCACGCCCTACGTCGACGTGGAACGAGAACTTGCGAGGGCATTCTCGAAGGACTGATGAACTACTGGCGAACGACCGGCCTGGTCACCGCGTGCGTGGCCGCCACTGTGATGTCCGCATGCGTTCGCACCAGCGAGGGGCTGCCCGTCGCGGAATCGGCTGGCTCCGCGTCCTCGTCATCGTCGGCGCGTTCGACCATCCCGACCACCACCGCCGACCTCGATCAGGCGCCGCCCGGCATCCAGCCGACGCTGCAGGTACCGATTCCCGCCAACGCGGTCACCTGCGCGCCGGCCAACAAGTCGCCCGTCTCGGTCGTGGCCGTCGTCGGCGACCCGACCGCCCCACGGGTCACCGTCGGGGTACCGGACGGGTGGAGCACCTCTAAGGGAGCTGGCGACGTCGGCGTGCGCATGCAGGGCCCCGACGGCATGTCGGCCTTCGTGTCCATCGCGCCCACCACGCTCGAACCCGAAGCGGCGTTCCGGGACTACACGGACAAGATCATGGCGCAGTCGGCGGTCAGCACCGTCAGCATCCTGCCCGCGGAACTCTGCGAGTACAGCGGGCAGAAGTTGATGGGGGCGTGGTCGGACACCCCGCAGAACTCGGTCGAGTTCTTCGACCGCGTCGCGCACGTCTGGACCAACACGACGAACTACCTGATCGCGATCCACGTCGAGGCGCCCACCGGCGTCGACGCGCTCGACGCCGCCAGCGCGGCGATCACCACCGATGTCGAGATCGCGATTCCCTAAGTGGCGCCGAACCCATGGTGACCGACCTCGTCGCACTGCCCGGCGGCGCGTTCCGGATGGGGTCGACGAGCTTCTATCCGGAAGAAGCGCCCGTCCACACGGCCACGGTGGCTGCGTTCGCCATCGAACGGCATCCCGTCACCAATGCGCAGTTCGCCGAGTTCGTCGCAGACACCGGCTACGTCACCGTCGCCGAGCGGCCACTCGACCCCGCGCTGTACCCGGGCGTCGCCGAACGGGATCTGCTGCCGGGAACACTGGTGTTTCGTCCCACGCCGGGACCGGTCGACCTGACCGACTGGCGGCAGTGGTGGGACTGGGCGCCCGGCGCGTGCTGGCGTCACCCGTTCGGCCCCGACAGCGACGCGGCGGACCTGGCCGAGCACCCCGTCGTGCAGGTCGCGTACACGGACGCGGCAGCGTATGCGCGCTGGGCCGGACGCCGACTGCCCACCGAGGCGGAGTGGGAGTACGCCGCGCGCGGCGGCGCGACGACGACGTATGCGTGGGGTGACGACGTCACGCCGGGGGGCCGACTGATGGCCAACACCTGGCAGGGCCGCTTCCCGTACCGCAACGACGGCGCGCTTGGGTGGCGGGGCACGTCACCGGTTGGCACGTTTCCCGAGAACGCGTATGGACTGGTCGACATGATCGGCAACGTGTGGGAGTGGACCACGACACGGTTCTCGGAGCACCACCTCGCGGACGGCGTCGCGGGTTGTTGCACGCCTGGTCAGGAGCCTGATCCGAGCGTCAGCCAGACACTGAAGGGCGGCTCGCACCTGTGCGCGCCGGAGTACTGCCAGCGCTACCGGCCGGCGGCCCGCTCGGCGCAGTCACAGGACAGCGCGGCCACCCACATCGGCTTCCGCTGCGTCGTCTCGCGCGCTTAGCCGCCTTGGGTCGACTTCTGCGTGGCGGTCGTTGATCGTCAGAATCCACGACCCTGGTGCAGAACTCAGCGAGCAGGAGCGAGTGCTAGTCGACCGCCCAGCAGTTCTTCGACGCCCCGCGAGCGCGCGCAAAATTGGACTCGTCGTCGGCGTGTCGCCCTCAGACACGCGCGCTCGCCGGGGGAGGGGTGCCGAAATCGCTGGTGGGGGCGATTTGGAGCATTGCCTGAGGTCACCTAGTATGTAGGGGTTGCCCTGGGCAGACCTCGGTTGTCGTTCGCGAGAACCCTGCGTGCCCTTCGGCAACGAAGACCGTACGTCGAGCGATTTCGTGCTGCTCGTCGTGCATTGAAACCGAGGAGATCGAGTGATTCAGCAGGAATCGCGGCTCAAGGTCGCCGACAACACGGGCGCCAAGGAGATCTTGTGCATCCGCGTGCTCGGCGGCTCGGCGCGACGCTATGCCGGTATCGGCGATGTCATCGTGGCGACGGTGAAGGACGCCATCCCAGGCGGCAACATCAAGCGTGGCGAGGTCGTCAAGGCCGTCATCGTGCGCACCGTCAAGGAGCGTCGCCGCGCCGATGGCAGCTACATCAAGTTCGACGAGAACGCCGCAGTGATCATCAAGCCCGACAACGACCCGCGCGGTACCCGCATCTTCGGGCCCGTCGGACGTGAGCTGCGCGAGAAGAAGTTCATGAAGATCGTTTCGCTGGCACCGGAGGTGCTGTAAATGAAGGTGCACAAAGGCGACACCGTGCTGGTCATCTCCGGCAAGGACAAGGGCGCCAAGGGCAAGGTTCTGCACGCCTACCCAGAGCGCAACAAGGTTCTGGTCGAGGGTGTCAACCGGATCAAGAAGCACACCGCCGTCTCACGCAATGAGCGCGGCGCCCAATCCGGCGGCATCGTCACGCAGGAGGCGGCCATCCACGTGAGCAACGTGATGGTCATCGACTCCGACGGCAACCCCACCCGCATCGGCTACCGCGTCGATGACGAGAGCGGCAAGAAGGTGCGCGTGTCGAAGAAGAACGGCAAGGACATCGGAGCATGACGACTGCTGAAACCACCAAAACGCTTCCCCGCCTGAAGCAGCGCTACCGCGAAGAGATCAAGGACGCGCTGAACAAGGAGTTCGGCTACGACAACGTCATGCAGATCCCCGGCGTGGTGAAGGTCGTCGTGAACATGGGTGTCGGTGACGCCGCCCGCGACGCCAAGCTCATCAACGGCGCGGTCACCGACCTGGCGCTGATCACCGGCCAGAAGCCGGAGATCCGCAAGGCGCGCAAGTCGATCGCACAGTTCAAGCTGCGCGAGGGCATGCCAATCGGCGCGCGCGTCACGCTGCGTGGCGACCGCATGTGGGAGTTCCTCGACCGCCTGGTGTCGATCGCGCTTCCGCGTATCCGCGACTTCCGCGGCTTGAGCCCCAAGCAGTTCGACGGCAGTGGCAACTACACCTTCGGACTGGCCGAGCAGTCGGTGTTCCACGAGATCGACGTGGACAACATCGACCGGCCCCGGGGCATGGACATCACCGTCGTCACGTCGGCGACGAACGACGACGAAGGCCGTGCGCTGCTGCGTGCGCTTGGCTTCCCGTTCAAGGAGAACTGAGCAGATGGCAAAGAAGGCGCTGGTCAACAAGGCCAACAAGAAGCCGAAGTTCAAGGTCCGCGGCTACACCCGCTGCAACAAGTGCGGGCGTCCGCACGCCGTCTTCCGCAAGTTCGGCCTGTGCCGAATCTGCTTGCGTGAGATGGCGCATGCCGGCGAACTGCCCGGTGTCCAGAAGTCCAGCTGGTAGCCCAGCTCTAAGTCCAACAGACCCTAGAAAATGTATTGCGGTAGGCCCCAGCGGGATTCGAACCCAGTGGGAACCGCCGCGAGGAAGGTGAGCCGGTTGTCATGACGATGACTGACCCGATTGCAGACTTCTTGACACGTCTGCGCAACGCCAACTCGGCGTTCCACGACGAAGTGACCCTGCCGCACAGCAAGATCAAGGCCAACATCGCCGAGATCCTCAAGGCGGAGGGCTACATCAGCGACTACCACACCGAGGATGCCCGCGTGGGCAAGTCCCTCGTGGTGAATCTCAAGTACGGCCCCACCCGGGAGCGGAGCATCGCGGGGCTCAAGCGCGTGTCCAAGCCCGGTCTGCGGGTATACGCAAAGTCCACCAACCTGCCTCGGGTGCTGGGCGGCCTCGGCGTGGCGATCATCTCCACGTCCGGTGGCCTGCTCACCGACCGTCAGGCAGCACGACAAGGCGTGGGCGGCGAAGTCCTCGCTTACGTGTGGTGAGGGAGAACTAGACATGTCTCGCATTGGTAAGCAACCGGTCCTGGTTCCGTCCGGGGTCGACGTGACGATCGACGGACAGAACGTGTCCGTCAAGGGCCCCAAGGGCACGCTGGAACTCGCCGTCGCAGAGCCGATCTCGGTCGCGCGCAACGACGATGGCGCCATCGTGGTGACCCGCCCCAACGACGAGCGGCTCAACCGCTCGCTGCACGGGCTGTCCCGCACCCTGGTGGCCAACCTCATCACCGGTGTCACCGAGGGGTACACCACGAAGATGGAGATCTTCGGCGTCGGCTACCGCGTCGTGCTCAAGGGCAAGACCCTCGAGTTCGCACTCGGCTACAGCCATCCCGTCTTGATCGAGGCCCCCGAGGGCATCTCGTTCGCGGTGGAGACGCCCACCAAGTTCTCGATCACCGGCATCGACAAGCAGAAGGTCGGTCAGATCTCGGCGAACATCCGCCGCCTGCGTCGCCCAGACCCGTACAAGGGCAAGGGCGTTCGCTACGAGGGTGAGCAGATCCGCCGCAAGGTCGGAAAGACAGGTAAGTAATCATGGCTCCGACTAAGAACGACGAAGTCTCCGCAAAGCGGAGGACCGTCGGGCAGAACATCTCCGAGACCCGCCGGGCGTCCCGGCTGCGCCGGCATGCCCGACTGCGCAAGAAGGTCGCGGGCACTGCGGAAACCCCGCGCCTGGTGGTGAACCGCTCGTCGCGGCACATCCACGTGCAGCTGGTGGACGACCAGGACGGCGTCACGCTGGCCGCGGCCTCGTCCATCGAGGCTGACGTGCGTGCCGTCGACGGCGACAAGAAGGCCCACAGTGTGCGGGTCGGGCAGCTGATCGCCGAGCGCGCCAAGGCCGCGGGCATCGACACCGTGGTGTTCGACCGCGGCGGCTACACCTATGGCGGACGGATCGCCGCGCTGGCCGACGCCGCGCGCGAAGGCGGGCTCAAATTCTGATGACGAAGACTTACGGAAGGACTGCATGATGGCCGATCAGGCTAGTGGAGCCGGGCCGTCGAGCACGGACAACCGGGACAACCGCGGCGGCGGTCGTGATGGTGGCCGTGGTCGCCGCGACGACCGTGGTGGCCGTGGTGGCCGCGACTCCGGCGAGAAGAGCAACCTCATCGAGCGCATGGTCACGATCAACCGCGTGTCCAAGGTGGTCAAGGGTGGTCGCCGGTTCAGCTTCACCGCGCTGATGGTGGTGGGCGACGGCAACGGCATGGTCGGCGTCGGTTACGGCAAGGCCAAGGAAGTTCCCGCCGCGATCGCCAAGGGCGTCGAGGAAGCGCGCAAGAACTTCTTCCGCGTGCCGATGATCGGTGCCACCATCGTCCACCCCGTCCAGGGCGAGGCGTCCGCGGGTGTGGTGCTGCTGCGTCCGGCCAGCCCGGGTACCGGTGTGATCGCCGGCGGTGCAGTCCGCGCCGTGCTGGAAGCCGCTGGGGTGCACGACGTCCTGGCCAAGTCGCTGGGCAGTGACAACGCGATCAACGTGGTGCACGCCACCGTGGCCGCACTCAAGATGCTGCAGCGCCCCGAAGAGGTCGCGGCCCGGCGTGGGTTGCCCATCGAGGACGTCGCACCTGCACGCATGCTCAAGGCGCGCCGCGAAGCCGACGCCCTTGCTGCGACCGCAGCACGCGAAGGAAGCGCATAACCATGGCCGAACTCAAGATCACCCAGACGCGTAGCACCGTCGGTGCGCGCTGGAAGCAGCGGGAAAGCCTGCGGACGCTCGGGCTGCGGAAGATCCGCCAGTCCGTCGTCCGTGAGGACAACCCGCAGACCCGCGGCCTGCTCGCCGTGGTCAACCACCTCGTCGTGGTTGAGGAGGTTTAGGGACAAAATGAGTGTCATCAAACTGCACGACCTGAAACCCGCTCCCGGGTCGAAGAAGGCCAAGACCCGCGTGGGTCGCGGTGAGGGGTCGAAGGGTAAGACCGCGGGTCGCGGCACCAAGGGCACGAAGGCCCGTAAGAACGTCCCCGTGACGTTCGAGGGCGGCCAGATGCCGATCCACATGCGGCTGCCGAAGCTCAAGGGCTTCAAGAACCGGTTCCGCACCTCCTACGAGGTCGTCAACGTCGGCGACCTCGACAAGCTGTTCCCCAAGGGCGGCACCGTCGGCATCGACGAGTTGGTGGCCTCCGGTGCGGTGCGCAAGAACAAGCTCGTGAAGGTGCTCGGCGACGGCAAGGTGACCGTCAAGGTCGACATCACCGCGCACAAGTTCAGCGACAGCGCACGCGACAAGATCACGGCCGCGGGCGGTTCCGCCACCGAGGCCTGATCGACTGATACGACACGAGGCCCCGCACGCTCAGGCGTGCGGGGCTTTCGCGTCTCAGCCCCACTCGAAGCAGCCCACCCCGGGCACGCAGCCACCGCCGAAACCAGGCCCGCCGTGGCCGCACACGCCGTCGGCCGTACAGCCGCCGCCACCGAGCGGACCGCCGGACCCGCACGTCCCGTCGGTGGTGCAACCGCTGCCACCGCCCGCGTCGCCGTGACCGCAGACACCGTTGGCGCAGCCGTCTCCGCCCGGACTCTGAGGGGCGAATTGGGTGGTGGCGCCCGCCGCGATCGCGTAGGACTCTGCGACGGCAACCGGTGCCGCGGCGATGGCCGTGGCCGCGGCACCCGCCATGATCATTGCGTTGAGGAACCTGAGTGCATTCTTCATACTTCCGGAATACCACCGTTTCGCGCACGGGTAAATGGGGTTGAATTGCAATCTCCGTCACAGTACCTAGTCCAGCTACCTATCGTGCCCGACGTGCGGACGGGCCGAGGCCATGCGCGCTCGATCGGTAGGCTCACAGGATGTTGCACCTTCTCTCCGGAATCCCCGGCACTGACGAACTTCGCGCCATCGTCCGCAAGGTGGACACCGCGCGCCACCACGGGGTGCCGGATGGCACCGTGCTCGAACTCGACCTGCAAACGCTGCCTCCGGAGTCGAGCAACTTCGACCCGTTGGCCTTCGTCACGGGCGCGGGCAAGCCACTGCTTCTGCGCGATGCCGTCGCGGCGATCCACCGGGCCGCCGAGGACGACCGCGTCGCAGGACTGATCGCCCGGGTGCAGCTGCCCGCTGCCGCAGCAGGCCCGGTGCAGGAGCTGCGGGCGGCCGTCGCGGCGTTCAGCGATGCCAAGCCGTCATTGGCGTGGGCCGAAACCTACCCGGGCACCTTGTCGTACCACCTCGCGTCGGCGTTCCGTGAAGTGTGGATGCAGCCGTCCGGCACTGTCGGGCTGATCGGCTTCGCCACCAACGCCATGTTCCTGCGCGACGCGCTGGACAAGGCGGGAATCCAGGCCCAATTCATCGCACGCGGCGAGTACAAGTCGGCGGCGAACCTGTTCACTCAGGACAGCTACACCGACGCGCACCGGGAAGCCGACAGCCGGCTCATCGAGAGCCTGCACGCCCAGGTGCTCGCCGACGTCGCCGCCGCGCGGCACCTCGACCCCGCAGAGCTCGACGCGCTGCTCGACAAGGCGCCGCTGTTGCGCGACGACGCGGTGGCGGGCCGGCTCGTCGACCGCATCGGGTTCCGCGACGAGGCGTATGCCCGCATCACCGAACTCGTTGGCACGGCCGAGTCTTCGGCCGGACCGGACGAAGACGATGCGCCGCCGCGGCTCTATCTGTCGCGGTACGCCCGCGCAGGTACGGGCGGGCCCACGCCTACGCTGCCAGGTCGCAAGTCGAAGCCAACCGTCGCCGTCGTCACCCTCGCGGGGCCGATCGTCAGCGGGCGCGGCGGCCGCCAACTGTCACCGCTCGGCACGTCGTCCGCCGGCGGTGACACCATCGCCGCCGCGCTGCGCGAGGCAGGCGCCAACGAAGACGTGTCCGCCGTGGTGCTGCGCGTCGACAGTCCCGGCGGGTCGGTCACCGGGTCGGAGACCATCTGGCGTGAGGTCGTCCGGCTCCGCGAGGCCGGCAAGCCCGTCGTGGCGTCGATGGGCGCCGTCGCCGCGTCCGGCGGCTACTACGTATCGATGGCCGCGGATGCGATCGTCGCGAACGCGGGCACCATCACGGGTTCGATCGGCGTCATCACCGGCAAGCTCATAGCGCGCGACCTCAAGGACAAGCTCGGCGTCGGCTCGGATTCGGTGCGCACCAACGCAAATGCCGACGCCTGGTCGGTGAACCAGCCGTTCACCGACGAACAGCATGCGCACGTCGAGGCCGAAGCCGACCTGTTCTACACCGACTTCGTCGCACGCGTCGCCGAGGGCCGCGACATGACGGTCGAGGCCGTCGACGCCGTCGCCCGCGGGCGGGTGTGGACCGGTTCCGATGCCAAGGAGCGCGGCCTGGTCGACGAACTCGGCGGGTTGCGCACGGCGATCGACAGGGCCAAGGTGCTGGCGGGATTCGACGCCGAGGCCGAGGTGAAGCTCATCACGCTGCCCGGCTCGGGACTGATGGAGCTGCTCCGGCCAAAGGCGTCGTCACAGCCCGCCGCGGCGTCGCTGCCTGATGCGCTCGGGGCGCTGCTCGGCCAGTCCGTCGCGGGCCTGCTCGGCCAGGTGGAGCGCTCTCTGACCGGCGTCAGTGCGCTGTGGCTGGGGGAGCACCGCTTCTAAGGTGCGTCACCCAAGACGGCGCTGACGTAACTCAGCTTCCCGAACTCCTGCGTGAAGTCGTTGTCGGGCAGTTCAAACCCGTTGGCGACGTGAGCATCTGCGGAGTTTTGTTCTGTCACCGTCCAGCCAAGCTTCTGCAGGTACTCGACGACGTTGGCGCGCTCACCGTGGTAGACCAAGTCCTCCATCGCGATGTCGGAGCCCAGTTCCTTCATCTTCTCCGCCACCTCCTTGGGGCGCCCGCTGACGAAGTCGCTCACGTCGGGCACGCGCTCGGTGGCCAAGCGGCTGCCCGGTGCCGACAGTGCGGTGATGGTGTCGAACAGCTTGTCCTGCGCCTCGGGCGGCAGATAGATCAGAAGGCCCTCAGCGATCCACGCGGTGGGCTGCGTCGGATCGAAACCGTTGTCCGCAAGGGCCTTCGGCCAGTCCTCACGAAGGTCGATCGCCACCACCCGGCGGGTCGCGGTCGGTTCGGCGTTGAGCCCGGCGAGCGTCCTCGTCTTGAACTCGATGACCTCCGGCTGGTCCACCTCGTAGACCACCGTCCCATCCGGCCAGGGCAGCCGGAAGGCCCGCGCGTCGAGGCCCGCGGCCAAGATCACCGCTTGCCGCACACCGGCCGCGGCAGCATCGAGGAACAACTTGTCGAAGTGCCGAGTGCGCACCGCCATGCTCTCGGCGGCGAGCCGGATGGTGAAGCTCGGGTCGATGTCGGTGAAAGTGATCTCGCCATCGAGCATCCGGGTCATGAAGTCCATGCCCACGGCCCGCACCAGCAGCTCGGCGTATGGGTCGTCGATCAACCCCTCACGATGGGCCAGTGCCCGCTGTGCCGCCACCATCGTCGCCGTGGCACCGACGCTCGACGCCAGGTCCCACGAGTCGTCGTCTGTTCTGGTCATTGTGCGGTCTCCTATCGACGCGTTGCGGTGACGGACAGTGAATTGCGCATCGGCGCAAGGGTTTCGGAGTCGGGGAAGTCGCGGCCGTAGTGCTCGAACACCTCGGGCCGGGTGCGGGCGCGAACCTCCCAGCCGTGGCCGGTGAGGTAGTCGACGACGGGCCGACGCTCGCCCTTGTAGAACAGTTCGTTCAGGTTCACGCGGAAGCCGTGATCGGACCAGGCGTCGCTGATCGCGTTGGCGCGCTCGCCGAGGCTGGCGCCGCCGTCCGGGTGGTACTCGGTGGCCAGCTGGCTTCCCGGCGCGGACAGCGCCGTGATGTCGTCGAACAACCGGTCCTGCGCCTCCGGGGGCAGGTATACCAGCAGTCCTTCGGCGGTCCACGCGGTGGGCACCGACGTGTCGAAACCGCTGCGGCGCAACGCCTCGGGCCAGTCATCGCGCAGATCGACGGCGACGACGCGGCGATCACACGTCGGGGTGGCGCCGATGGCCGTCATCGCCGCGCTCTTCGCCTCGATAACCGCGGGCTGGTCGAGCTCGTAGACGACGGTGCCGTCCGGCCACGGCAGCCGGTAGGCCCGGGCGTCGAGGCCCGACGCCAGGATGACCGCTTGTTGAATTCCCGAAGCGGTTGCCGCCGTGAAGAAGTCATCGAAGAAGCGGGTGCGCACCGCCATCATCGTGGTCATCAGCCTGGCGGCACCGCCGTCGTCGGCCTCATCGGGGGAGACGGTGCCGTCGACCAGCTTGGTGAAGAAGTCGATGCCAACGGCACGGACCAACGGCGCGGCGTAGGGGTCGGAGATCAGCGGATTCGACTCCGCGGACGCCAGCGCCCGCGCGGCGGCCACCATCGTCGCCGTCGCACCGACACTCGAGCCGAGGTCCCAGCTGTCGGACTCAGAACGCGTCACCTGTCACCACCGAGCACACCCCACACGTACCGCACGTCGCCGAAACCGGCCAGTTCCTCGTCGTCGAACGGCGCGAGGCCGTGCGCGGCGAACAGCTCGCGGATCGAGTTTCCAGTCATCTGCCAGTCGTGCCCGGCGAGGTAGCCCTCGGCCTCGTTGCGGTCGCCGAAGTACACGAGCTCGGCCAGGTCAAGGTCGAGACCGTGCTCGCGCCATCGGTCGGCGACCGATCGCATGCGCTCCCGCATGGCGTCGTCAGCCGCGTCGGGGCCGGGCGTGCTTTCGGTGGCGAACCGGCTGCCCGGGGCCGACAGCGCAGTGATGGTGTCGAGCAACCGGTCCTGTGCGTCCGGTGGAAGGTAGCCGAGCAGGCCCTCGGCGCTCCACGCCGTCGGCGTGGCCGGATCGAAGCCAGCGGCCTTCAGTGCGGCGGGCCAGTCGTCACGCAGGTCGACGGCCACGGTGCGCCGCGTCGCGGTGGGCTCCGCGCCGAGCTCGGCCATGGCGCCCGTCTTGAACGCGATGACGTCCGGCTGGTCGATCTCGAAGACCGTCGTGCCAGCCGGCCACGGCAACCTGTACGCCCGAGAGTCCAGCCCGGACGCCAGGATCACTGCCTGGGTGAGCCCCGCTTCCGTCGCATCGAGAAAGAAGTCGTCGAAGAACATCGTCCGCACGGCCATGCTGTCGGCCATCCGCTGCATGCCCGTCCCCGCGTCCCCGCCGAGCTCACCCGGGGTGACGTCGCCTGCGGCGAGCCGGCTGAGCAGGTCGACGCCGACCGCGCGGACCAGCGGCTCGGCGAACGGATCCGCGATGAGCGGTTGCTCTGCGCGGCTGGCGACGGCGCGGGCGGCCGCGACCATCGTCGCCGTCGCGCCAACGCTGGACGCCAGATCCCAAGTGTCGTCATCGGTGCGCGCCACGTCAGGTGCCCCAATCATTAGTTAGCTGATGTAATGAATTGACCCGACTGTACGCTTCGATCCTGAAGGTCCAACCGGGCTGCGGTTGCGCAGCTCGGATGCAGGCTGGACTGGTGCCAACTGTTACTCTCGTAGACTGTTTGACGCGCGACGTCGCTGGTTGTGGGCATGCCCGCGAATCCGTGGACGGAACGCGCACGACTTAACCAAATGCTGGTCGATCCAGCCCCAATTGGTACGCCGCGAGAAGTCTCGGCTGCGCAGGAGGAAGAGTGCTTTCGGCTTTCATCTCGTCGTTGCGGACGGCCGACCTCAGGCGCAAGATCCTCTTCACGCTTGGCATCGTCATCCTCTATCGGGTCGGTGCCACGGTGCCGTCTCCTGGCGTCAACTACCCCAACGTGCAGAAGTGCATCGAGCAGGTCCAGGGCGGTGACTCGGCGCAGATCTACTCGCTGATCAACCTGTTCTCCGGCGGCGCGCTGCTTCAGCTGTCGGTGTTCGCGGTCGGCGTAATGCCCTACATCACCGCCAGCATCATCGTGCAGCTGCTCACCGTGGTCATCCCGCGCTTCGAACAGCTGCGCAAGGAAGGCCAGTCCGGCCAGGCCAAGATGACGCAGTACACGCGTTACCTCGCGGTCGCGCTGGCACTGCTGCAGGGCACGTCGATCGTGGCGCTGGCCGCCAACGGTGGGCTGCTTCAGGGCTGCTCGCTCGACATCATCCAGAACTCGGGCATCTTCACCCTCGTCGTCATCGTGCTGGTGCTGACCGCGGGCGCGGCGCTGGTGATGTGGATGGGCGAGCTCGTCACCGAGCGCGGCATCGGCAACGGCATGTCGCTGCTGATCTTCGCGGGCATCGCCGCCCGCATCCCGTCCGAGGGCAAGACCATCCTCGACAGCCGCGGCGGCGTCGTCTTCGCCGCGGTCTGCGTCGCCGCGCTGATCATCATCATCGGCGTCGTGTTCGTCGAGCAGGGCCAACGCCGCATCCCGGTGCAGTACGCCAAGCGCATGGTCGGACGCCGCATGTACGGCGGTACGTCGACGTATCTGCCGCTCAAGGTGAACCAGGCCGGCGTCATCCCCGTCATCTTCGCGTCGTCGCTCATCTACATCCCGCACCTGATCACACAGCTGATCAACAGCGGAAGCCCCGACGCAGGCAACGGTTGGTGGAGCAAGTTCGTCGCGAACTACCTGACCAACCCGGCCAGCCCCGCGTACATCGTCATCTACTTCGGGCTCATCGTGTTCTTCACGTACTTCTACGTATCGATCACGTTCAACCCCGACGAGCGCGCTGACGAGATGAAGAAGTTCGGCGGGTTCATCCCGGGTATTCGCCCCGGTAAACCCACTGCCGACTACCTGCGATATGTGCTCAGTCGCATTACGCTTCCGGGATCGATCTACTTGGGCGTGATCGCTGTGTTGCCGAACCTCTTCCTTGAGATCGGCAACTCCGGTTCCGTACAGAACCTGCCGTTCGGCGGCACCGCGGTGCTGATCATGATCGGCGTCGGTCTGGACACCGTCAAGCAGATCGAGAGCCAGCTGATGCAGCGCAACTACGAAGGGTTCCTCAAGTGAGAATCGTTTTGCTGGGGCCGCCAGGCGCGGGCAAGGGCACGCAGGCGGAGAAGCTGGCCGAGAAGCTCAACATCCCGCATATCTCCACCGGCGACCTCTTCCGCTACAACATCAGCAACGCGACCGAACTGGGCCTCGAGGCCAAGAAGTACCTCGACGCCGGTGACTTGGTGCCTGCCACCCTCACCAACGCGCTGGTCGACGACCGGCTCGACGTCGCCGATGCGGCAGACGGCTTCATCCTCGACGGTTACCCGCGCTCGGTCGAACAGGCCGAGGCGTTGCGCGACATGCTCGCCAAGCGGGACCTGAAGCTGGACGCAGTCGTCGAGTTCCGCGTCTCCGAGGACGAACTGCTGGACCGGCTGAAGAGCCGCGGCCGCGCCGACGACACCGAGGAAGTCATCCTCAACCGCATGAAGGTCTACCGCGACGAGACCGCGCCGCTGCTGGACTACTACCAGGGCGAACTCAAGACCGTCGACGCCGTCGGCAGCCTGGACGAGGTGTTCGCCCGCGCCCTGCGCGCACTCGGCAAGTAGATGGTCAGCCTGCCCGGGCTGCGCCACCGCAAGGTCGTCGCGGCGCGCAGCGACGGTGAACTCGACGCGATGGCGGCCGCTGGCGCGGTGGTCGCCGCGGCGCTGCGGGCGGTTCAGGTGGCGGCCGCACCCGGGGTGTCCACGCTGGACCTCGACCGGGTCGCCGAGGCCGTCATCCGCGACGCAGGGGCCGTCCCGTCGTTCCTCGGCTATCACGGCTTCCCCGCCAGCATCTGCTCGTCGGTCAACGACCGCGTCGTCCACGGCATCCCGGCCGCCGGTGAGCTGCTGGCGTCCGGGGACCTGGTGTCCATCGACTGCGGCGCGATCCTCGACGGCTGGCACGGCGACTCGGCGTTTACGTTCGGCGTGGGGCCCTTGATCCCCGCCGACGAGATGCTCTCCGAAGCGACGCGGCTGTCGATGGAGGCGGGCATCGCTGCGATGGTGCCGGGAAACCGGCTGACCGACGTCTCCCATGCGATCGAGCACGGCACCCACGCTGCGGAAGCGGCTCACGACCGCAAGTACGGGATCGTCGCGGGCTACGGCGGGCACGGCATCGGCCGCCAAATGCACATGGACCCGTTCCTGCCCAACGAGGGCGCGCCGGGGCGCGGTCCCTACCTGGTCACCGGATCGGTGCTGGCCATCGAGCCGATGTTGACGCTGGGCACGACCAACACGAAGGTGCTGGCCGACGAGTGGACCGTCGTCACCTCCGACGGGTCCCGCGCCGCGCACTGGGAACACACTGTGGCCGCCACCGAGAACGGCCCGCGGATCCTCACGCTCGAGGCGTAACTTCTGCGTTGACATAGCGCTGGCGGCGACGACGTTCGAGTGGCTGGCGCCACACGCGCTATCTGAACGAAGATTGCCTGGTTGAACCCATCAGGCACCCCCTGCGTGTTAACTGCGGAGGTTGTTAATGGATGATCCGGAGGCCGCCATGATGCGGGTTCTCTACGACGAACACGCAGCCGCACTCTGGCGCTACGTCGTGCGGCTCACCGGTGATGCGGCGCGTGCCGAGGACGTGGTGCAGGAGACACTGCTGCGGGCGTGGCGGCATCCCGAAGTGACCTCCGACGTCGACCGATCGGCGCGGGCGTGGCTGTTCACGGTCGCGCGCAACCAAATCATCGACGAGCGGCGCAGCGCACGGTTTCGCAACGAGACCGGCACCGCCGACGTCGAGGCCGTCGCCGATCATGCCGGCCCGGACGAAGTGGACGGTGCATTGGATCGGCTGTTGCTCAGCACCGCCATGAGTGAGCTCTCGGACGATCACCGCGCCGTGATCCTCCGGGCGTACTACCAGGGCCAGAGCGTGGCGCAGATCGCAGGAGAACTGCAGATCGCCGAGGGCACCGTGAAGTCTCGGCTGCACTACGCGGTGCGCGCACTGCGACTCAACCTGCAGGAAATGGGGGTGACACGGTGACTCAGTTCGGAGGACCCCGGAGCCTGGAACCCGTCGAGGGCGATCGCTACTCAACGTGGGATGCCGCGTACGTGTTGGGCTCGCTGTCCAGCGCCGAGCGCCGTGAGTTCGAGGCTCACCTCGAAACGTGCGACCGCTGCCGTGCGGCCGTCGCCGACATCAGCGGCATGCCCGCTCTGTTGGCCATGCTCGACATCGACGACGTGCGTGCACTGGACAAGGAGCAGCCCGAGCCGCCGCCACTGCCGCCGCAAGTGCGCCAGCAGGTGTTGGACAAGGTGCGCTGGCGTCGCCGCCGGTCGCGCCTGCTGACGTCCACTGCCATCGGCCTGGCCGCCGCGATGCTGGCCATCGGCCTGGTGATCGCCATCCGGCCCGGCATCGTCGGCCTGCAGGACGGAACGCAGCAGGCGACGGCCCAGCAATTGGAGATGACCAAGCTGGAGCAGACGCCGTTCAGCGCGACCATCGCGTTGAACAGCTTCGCCTGGGGCACCCGCATCGACATGGCGTGCACCTACGGCGATTGGTCTAGTGGTGGCGGCGCACCGCCGAGCAACCTGGGCATGGTCGTCGTCGGGCACGACGGAAGCCACTCGCAGATCGCGACGTGGCTCGGGCTGTCCGGCGCCACCGCGCTGCCCAGTGGGAACACCCCTATGCCCGTCGGCGAAATCGCTGCCGTGCAACTGGTTTCCGTTGAGTCGGGAACGGTGCTGCTCGAACGCAAGCTGTGAGTTCGCTGATGCTCTGAACCTCCGCGCCACCCGCGTCGTGTCACTAGCAGACCCGGGAAGAGGTGAGCATCGGTGAGCAAGCGCAGGGTGGTCGACCACGTCGTCGACGAACTCGCGGCCCGCGGAGTCGAATACGTCTTCGGCGTCGACGGCGCCAACATCGAGGACCTCTACGACGCGCTGCACTTCCATCCCGGCATCACCGGGGTACTGGCCAAGCACGAGTTCTCGGCGGCGACGATGGCTGACGGGTTCAGCCGAGCGTCGTCGGGCCTCGGCGTGGTGGCCGCGACGTCGGGCGGTGGATCGCTGAATCTCGTTGCGGGGTTGGGGGAGTCGTATGCCAGCCGGGTTCCGGTCTTGGCGCTGGTCGGCCAACCGCCCACCGGGATGGACGGACGCGGCAGCTTCCAGGACACCAGCGGGCTCGCCGGGTCGCTCGATGCCCTCGCGGTGTTCTCCGCGGTCTCGGTGTACTGTCGGCGGCTAGTCGAGCCCGCGGACGTCGTCTGGGCCCTGCCGGAGGCCATCGCCGCCGCGCTGGAGGGCGGGCCCGCGGTGTTGCTCCTGCCAAAGGACGTGCAGCAGAGCCTGATCGGCAGGACGCGGCCACCGTCGATCGCACCGTTGCGCCGCGTTGACGAACCGACGTCGATCATCGAAGTGCTGCGTCACACACATGGACCGGTGACCATCGTCGCCGGTGAACAGGTCGCCCGTGACGACGCGCGTGAGCAGCTCCGCAAGCTCGGTCGTGCGCTCAACGCGTACGTGGCCACCGTGCCCGACGCCAAGGACGTCGCCCACACGCCGCTCGTCACCGGGGTGATGGGTCACCCTGGCGTGGAACGGGCGATCAGCCGCAGCACGGTCTGCCTGCTCGTCGGCACCAGACTCCCGGTCACCGCCCGCGCCGGACTCGATGACGCGCTGGCGCAAACGCGGACCATCTCGATCGGATCGGCGGAGCCGTTCGTGTCGAGTGAGCACGTGCACTCCGACGATCTGCGCCGCTCGCTGGACGACATCGCGCTGGCGATGACCGGCCGTCGGCGTCGGAAGCTGGAACCCTTGCCGCGCAGCGAGTTACGGCCACCCGAGTACGACGGTCCTGGCGTGCGCTACGGCGACGCGATGGCCGCGCTGGATGACCTGGTGCCCGACGACGCCGACCTCGTCGTCGATGCGGGGAACAGTGGAGCGGCCGCCATTCACCACCTGTCGGCGCGGCGCGGCGGGCGGTTCGTCGTGGCGCTCGGCATGGGCGGCATGGGATACAGCTTCGGCGCCGCGATCGGCATGTGCTTCGCCAGGCGGAGGCGCACCGTGGTGGTCGCCGGCGACGGGTCGTTCTTCATGCACGGCATGGAGTTGCACACCGCCATCCAGTACGGGCTGCCGGTCACCGTCGTGCTGTTCAACAACAACGCGCACGCGATGTGCGTCACCCGCGAACGACTCTTCTACGACGACCGGTACAGCTACAACCGCTTCACGCCGAGCCGGCTCGGGGCCGGGCTGGCTGCGATGTTCCCCGGGCTGTCGTCGGTCGACGTCGCCGAAGCCGACGGGCTGCCTTCAGCGTTGCGCGACGCCTTCGCGCACGACGGGCCGTCGGTGGTCAGCATCGAGTGCTCGGCCGATGAGATCCCGCCCTTCGCCCCGTTTCTTACTCCCGCACAACACCATTCGACACCTGAGGAGATGACGCACGATGTCGCTGCCCGCGCTTGACGACATAGCCACCCCGATCGACGGGGTCATCCGCATCGAGAACGCACCGCGTGAACGGGCGACACCGATCATCATGGAGATGATGCGGTCGGTGTATCCGCACGACGAGGTGTTCGGCGAGTACTGCACCGTCAACGACTACGTCGACTGCCCGCCCGACGAACTGTTCGACTACCTGTCCGACACCCGCAGCCTCGAGGAGTGGACGTACAGCCTGCGCGGGTTCACCCCCACCGACGAGCCCGGGCTGTGGCTGGCGTATGACCGGCTGGGGTCGGAGACCGAGATCTACACGCGCACAGTCGCCAACCGCGAAGCCCGCACGGTCGACTACCACTGCGCGTGGGACCAGGGCCGCCACCTGTGGATGGTCTACCTGATGCGGGTGGTCGACGCGCGGGTGGTGCTCGACAAGCCCGGCTCGGTGGTGCTGTGGACCAACTGCCACCACCCGTTCTACGACGACAACCCATACCCCGAGACGGCGCCGCCAGGGCGACCGGTGTGGGTGGGCGACTTCTGGGACATGTTCGGCGCAGGCCATCTGCTGGAACTGAAGAACCTCAAGGCGATCGCCGAATACCGGCATCGCAACGGCCTGCCGGTATCACCGGCCTGGATGAGATGAGTGAGCCCGTGACCGAAACCACTCCCCGAGTCGCTGCGCTCCTGCCCGCCGTGAGCCTGATGGACATCGCCACCTACCTGCCCGGCCGGCCGATCAGCGCCGACTACTACGCACAGTTCGCCGACTCCGACGACCTGCGCGACAACCTGATGTTCCGTGCGCCGCGCTTCCGGCATCACGTCGCCGAGGACGAGACCGCCGTCGACATGGTGGAGCGGGCCGCCGCTGACCTCGTCGACCGGCACGGCACCGACACGCTTGCCGACGTCGACGTGCTGATCACGCACACGCAGCTGCCGGACATGCCGTTCTACGGCGGCGGCGGCGCCATGGCGCATCGGCTTGGCATGAAGCCGAATTGGGTGATCGACCTGCACAACGGCGGCTGCGCGGCGTTCGTGCTGGCATTGAAGTTGGCCCGCAACCTGCTGGCCTCCGGTGAGGGCCGCACCGCGCTGATCGCCGTCGCGCAGAACGCGGCGGGGCAAGTGTTCGACCAGGAGACCGTGCGACGCAAGGCGCAAGCCGCGGTGCCAGGGGACGGGGCCGCCGTCGGGCTGGTGACGACGTCGGACGCCTCGCCGATCCTCGACGTCGAGTGCCGCACCTACGGCGAGTACGCGGGTGACATGACCATCGCGATGGACCCGCCTCGCAAGTGGTGGCAGGCCGGGCCAGGCGAGGGCTGCATCGGGTTCACCGATGCCAAGATCACCAAGGTGTTGGCCAGGGGCAACCGGCAGGTTCCCGAGGTGGCGTACGCGGTGTGCGACCGAATCGGTGTGGCGCCATCAGAACTCGACCTGCTGGTGACCAATCAGCCCAACCGCGTGTTCCTGCGCAACTGGCGCGAGGCGCTGGAGTTGCCCGAGTCGAGACACGTCGACACTTTTGATGAGTGCGGCAATCTCTTCGCCGCGGGCATCCCGGTCAACCTCGATCGTGCGATCACCGAGGGCCAGCTGCGCAACGGCGACGTCGTGATGATGGCCGCGTTTGCACACGCAGGCGACTTCGCGGGTGCCGCCGCCGTCAAGTGGGGAGGGCGAACCGCATGACGTCCGCGCTTGGTCACGCGGTGGGGTCGCTGACGCCCGCAGTGAGCCCGTTTGCATTGTCGCTCAACGAGAATCCGTTCCCACCGCTGCCGTCGGTTCGTTCGGCACTGGCGGCGTCGCTCGACACCGCCAACCGCTATCCGGAGTTCCTACCCGAGCGGCTGCGCTCGCTGATCGCGGGCCGGGTGGGCGTGCGCGACGACCAGGTGGTGATCGGTGCGGGCGCTACCGGTGTCGTGGTGCAGGTGCTGCATGCCGTCACCAGTCCCGGAGACACGATCGTGATGACGTCGCCGACATTTGACGGCTACCCGATCTTCGCGCAAATGGCGCGGCTGCGATCGGTGACCGTTGCGCTCGACCGGCACGGCCATCATGACCTCGACGCGATGGCCGACGCGGCCAGCGGGGCCCGCGTCGTCGTGCTGTGCCGTCCGCACAATCCGACGGGCACCATCGAATCCGCCGCCGACGTCGAACGATTTCTGCGCCGTGTTCCGTCGGACACCGTCGTGGTGCTCGACGAGGCGTACGTCGAGTTCCTGTCACCCGAGCATCGGATCGACGCGCCCGCGCTGGTCGAGCGGTACCCGAATGTGGTGGTGCTGCGCACCTTTTCGAAGGCGTACGGCCTGGCGGGGCTACGCGTCGGATACGGCTTCTGCGCACCCGCGCTGGCGCGCAGCCTGTGGACGATGCAGCTGCCGTTCGGCATCGGGTCGACGGGGTTGGTCGGCGTCGCAGCATCCTACGACGCGGAAGCCGAACTACGGCAACGCATCCGGGCGATTGGATTCGAGGGGCGGTATCTGCGTGCCCGGCTGCGCACCATGGGGATCTACAGCACCGACAGCCACGCCAACTTCGTCTACCTACCTGCGCGGGCCCGGCCGTGGCGTGAGGTCTTCGCCGACACGGAGCTGCGGGTGCGCAGCTACGCCGACGGCGGGGTGCGGATCAGCGTGGGCAACCGGGCGTCCTCGCGAGCGGTGCTGGCGGCGGTGGCTCAGGCCTGATTCACGCAACCGTCGGGCTAAGTGCGGTATGAAGAGGCGTGCCCACCGAGGAGAGCCCGCCACCCGGCAAACCCGATCCGATCGCGCTGGCACGTGCCAACTGGGAGCGGGCCGGGTGGGGTGAGGTGGCCGACGGCATGGTCGCCGTGACGTCGGTGATGCGCGCTCACCAGATTCTGCTGGCCCGCGTCGAGGCGGCGCTACGCCCCTACGACCTCAGCTTCTCCCGCTACGAGCTGCTGCGGCTGCTGGCCTTCAGCAGTTCCGGCGCGCTGCCGATCACCAAGGCCTCCGACCGGCTCCAGGTGCACGTCACCAGTGTCACGCACGCGATCCGCAGGCTCGAGAGTGACGGGCTGGTCGAGCGCATCCCGCACCCCACCGACGGGCGGACGACGCTGGTGCGGCTCACGGACCTGGGCCGGTCGACCGTCGAGGACGCCACGGTCACGGTGAACAAGGAAGTGTTCGCCGACGTCGGAATGTCTGACGAGGACTCCCGCGCGCTCGCGACCGCCATCGACACACTGCGTCGGCACGCGGGCGACTTCTAGGCGCGTTCGGCTTACGACGGCAAGGTCGAGTAGTCGACTACGCGTGTGCACAAATGCGTCGGCCGTCAATCTGGTGATGCCACACCCAGAATTACGCCCGCCACTCATTGACGAAGGAGTAATCGTCGTGACGAATTTCCATCGCGCTTGCGCCGGCCTGGTTGCATCAGGCGCTTTAGCTCTCGGGGTCCTTTACGCCCCAGCCCCTTACGCCAACTCGGCCTCCGAGGTGGTGAAGTTTCAAAATGGCAATACCGGAAAGTGTCTGACGATCGCTGGTGGCGTGAGCACCGAAAACAACGTGGTAGCCCTTCAGTTCATCTGCGACAGCGATCCGTCGCGCACATGGATGTTGGACCGCTGGGCCGACGGCACCTACCAGATCAAGAACGTGCAAACTCGCAAGTGTCTGACGATCGCGGGTGGCGTGAGCACGGAAAACAACGTCGAAGCCTTGCAGTTCAACTGCGACAGCGACCCGTCCCGCAGATGGACGCTTCACAAGATGGCCGACGGCACCTACAAGGTCAAGAACGTGCAAACTCGCAAGTGTCTGACGATCGCCGGCGGCGTGAGCACCGAAAACAACGTCCACGCCTTGCAGTTCGACTGCGACAACCATCCGTCGCGAACCTGGCGGCTCATCTGGCCGAGCCCTGCACAGCCGAGCCCTGGACAAAGGATCGACGACAACCAGTGACTTCGCGCTAAGGGGTGCCCGGCGACGAGGGCAACGGGATCGTCGCCGTCACCGTGGTTCCCGAACCCGGCCGCGACTTGATGTTCAGCCGGCCGCCGACGATCTCCGCCCGTTCAGCCATCGACAGCAGCCCGTAGCCGCCCATCTCGTCGCCGCCGAGCGGCTTGGAGAAGGTGTCGAAACCGATTCCGTTGTCGACGATGTCGAGCCGGGCGTGCTCGTCGCTCACCGAGAACGTCAGCTTGGCGTTGGCGGCCTGCGCGTGCTTGACGACGTTCTGCAGGCACTCCTGCGCGATGCGGTACAACGCGATCTCGATGTGGTCGGGCAGCCGCGCGTCCGCCAGCTCGACGTCGATGTCGACCTGCGGGATGGACCGCGCCAGGCTCGCCAGCCCACCGGCCAACCCGAGGTCGTCGAGCACCGGGGGGCGCAGCCCATTGATCGCCGCGCGGGCCTCGCCAAGCGTGAGGTCGACGAGTTCGCGGGCCAGCGTCAGTTGCTCGGCCGCCGCGCCTGAGTCGTCGCCCACCGCGCGGCTGGCCGCATCCAGCCGGTAGGACAACGTCACCAGGCGTTGGCTGATGCCGTCGTGGATGTCGCCGGCCAGCCTGCGTCGCTCCATCTCCTGCGCCTCGATGACCTGCTCGACGAAGTTCTCGTGCGCACGGTCGCGGGCCACTAGCTGACGGTGCAGTCGGGCCTGGTGCATGGCGCCCGCGATGAGCCGGCCGATCACCAGCAACAGTTGAACGTCGCGGTCGGCGAACTCGCGGCGGGCCACGGTGTGCACGTTGAGCACGCCGACCAGCCCGCCGGGATCGGTTTCCATCGGCACCGACACCATCGACGTGAAGTCCGACCCACGCAGCGACTCGAACGGCATGTACCGCGGGTCGGATTCCTTGTCGTGGATGATGACGACGGGCTCGCGGTGCCGGGCCACCCAGCCGGACACGCCCTGGCCGAGGGGAAGTCGGATCTTGCCGACCTCACTGTCGAAAGGCGGCGTCGCGCCGGTCAACGTCAGCGAGCGTTCCGTGTCGTCGAGCACGTGCACGAAGCAGACGTCGGTGGCGGTCGCGGCGGTGATCATCCGGGCCGCGGCCGCCGCGAGCGGCTCCACGCCGGGACCGCTCGACGCCGCCTGAATCAGCTCGCGCAGCAGGGCGAGTTCGCGGTCGGCGTCGACGAGGTCGCGCACCGCATTCGGCCGCGCCTGTGCCACTTCCCGGGTCGCTTCGCTCCTGCCCTCCGGTGTCACTGGTAGATCCCTTCCCTCAGCGCCGTCGCCACGGCGCCGGTCCGGTCGGCCACGCCGAGCTTGCGGTAGATCGCGCGCAAGTGGGTCTTCACGGTCTCGTCGCCGATCACCAGCTTGTTGGCGATGCCCTTGTTGGACAGCCCACTCACGACGCACGACAGGATCTCGCTTTCGCGCTGGGTCAACCCCTGGCGGGCGCCCGGCCAGAACTCGTCGCGCTGCAGCCGCGCCGCGGTGTCGACGGCGCGTGCGGCCATACCGGGGTCGATCGCCGTCTCGCCGCGGTGCACGAGCTCCAGTTGCCGGACGAGCTCGTCGCTGCCGATGCTCTTCAGCAGATAGCCGGACGCGCCCACCCGCAGCGCCTGGAACAGGTACTGCTCGTCGTCGTACACCGAGAGCATCACGACCTTGCGGTTCGGTTCGCGGCTCCGGAGGTCGGCGCACAGGTCCAGCCCGCTGGCGCCCTGCATGCGGACGTCGCACAGCACGACGTCGGGGTTGAGGTCGGCGACCACGCCGACCGCTCGCTCGGCGCCCACCGCCTGGCCGACTACCTCCACCCGGTCACCGAACGCCGCAAGCATCGCCTTGAGCCCTTCGATGACCATCTCGTGGTCGTCTACCAGCACCAATCGCACGGGCTGCATGCCACCACCCTAGGTTCATCGGCGGCAGTCGTTCACCAAGATGGCCGTGCGAATCCCCCAGATGGGGGAGGTTGAACGGGTGTGACGTGGGACACCCTGCTAAGCATGTCGGTTACGTGTGGGGAGCGGACGTACTGGTGGGACACCGGGCGACCGGCCGACGCATCGCTTGAGCCGCTCGGAGCCGTCATCTTCGACGTCGACGGCGCGCTCGCCGACGTCGAGCGCGACGGGCAACGGGGAGCGTTCAACGCCGCATTCGCCGAGCACGGGCTGGACATCCACTGGACCGTCGAGGAGTACGGCCGGCTGGTCTGCATCGCCGACGAAAAGCGCCGCGTCGCCTCGGCGCTGCGTCGGCGGGGGTTCGGCCGCGTCAGCGCCGAGATTGCCGCCCACGTCTACCGGACCAAGAACGACCTGTTCGAGGAATCCGTGCTGAACGGAGACGTGACGCCGCGCCCCGGCCTCGACGACCTGGTCAACAGCCTGTACTTCGCGGGCATTCCGGTCGCCGTCGTCAGCACGGGCGCCCGCCGGTGGGTCGCCCCGCTGGTGCGGCAGCTCATCGGCGACGGCATCGCCGAGACCATCGTCACCCCCGACGACCTGACCAGGCCCGGCCGCGACCCGGATCTGCACGGCCACGCGCTGTGGGAGTTGGGGCTGGGCCCGGAAGCGGCGCTGGCGGTGGCGGGCACGTCGCGGGGGCTGCGGGCGGCGCGGGCGGCGAAGCTGGCGACGCTGGTGGTCACTACCGGCTACTCCGTCGGAGGCGACTTCACCGGTGCGGTCGAGGTGCGTTCCCGCTACGACGGCCTGCTGGTTGGTGGGTGCGAGCAACTGCACCGTAGGTGGCAGACCGGCCGGTAGCCCGTCCCGTTAGCTGGGTGGAAACCATGGCGCCGAGACTGCTCAGAGATCGCGAAACTCGGAAGAATCGCGATCTCTCCGCAGTCTCGAGGCGGAGTAAGAACAGTGTACCCGCTTGGACTAGTCTAATCAGACTAGTCCCGATATCGTGGTGGACGTGAAGTCGATTTCCAGCACAGAGGCGAAGGCCAAGCTGAACGCGCTGCTTGCCGAAGTCGAACGAACGGGTGTTTCGGTGACGATCACCAGCCACGGGCGTCCGGTGGCGGTGTTGACGCCGGCACAGCCCGCTCGGCGCACCTTCGGACAGCTGCCGACCCTGGCCGTCCCCGACGACTTCGACGAACCGCTTCCCGATGCGGAAATCGAGGCGTGGGAAGCGCGGTCGTGACCGCAGGGTCCGCGACGTCGGTGTTGCTCGATACGAATGCGCTGCTGTGGTTGGTGAGCGCGCCAGAGCAGATCGCCGCGTCCGCCCATGAATTATTGAGCGACCCGACCACCGACATCATGGTCTCGGCGGCTTCGGCGTGGGAGATCTCAATCAAGACCAGGCTCGGGCGGCTCGATGGTGCACCGCTGTTGTCTGCGTGGTCGCAAGTGGTCGCGAGCATGTCCGCGACCGAGTTGGCGATGGACTCAGACGACGCGATCCTGGCTGGTCGGCTGCCGTGGGAGCACCGCGATCCCTTCGACCGCATGCTCGTCGCGCAGGCGACGCGGCGGAATCTGGTCATCGCGACGAGTGATGCTCAGATCCTGCGCGCAGCCTTGACCGCGACGTTGAACACCCAAGGGGCGTAACGGCGTCGGGTACGGCTAGCCGTTGCGGATCAGCTCGATGACTGCGCTGAAGTCCTTGTCGGCGTGGTCGGCGGCGAACTTGGCGTAGATCTCGGCGGCATGGGTGCCGAGCGGCGCCACGGAGCCGGTCGAGCTCACGGCGGCCATCGCCAGCCCGAGGTCCTTGTTCATCAGCGCCGTCGCAAAGCCGGGCTTGAAGTCGTTGTTGGCAGGAGACGTCGGAACCGGGCCCGGCACTGGGCAATTCGTGTGCACGGCCCAGCAGTTGCCGGTGGCGCCGGTGATGACGTCGAACAGCGACTGGGCGGACAGACCGAGCTTCTCGGCCAGCACGAACGCCTCGCCGACGGCGATCTGCTGCACCGCCAGCACCATGTTGTTGCACACCTTGGCTGCTTGGCCCGCGCCGGACGCGCCGCAGTGAATGATCTTGCCCGCCATGGCGTCCAGCACCTCGCGGCCCCGTTCGACCGCGTCGGCCTCCCCGCCAACCATGAACGCCAGCGTCCCGGCCACTGCGCCCTTCACGCCGCCGGACACCGGGGCGTCGAGTTGGGCGAAGCCCTGCTCGATGGCCTGCGCGTTGACCGCGCGGGCGTCGTCGACCGAGATCGTCGAGCTGTCGATGAACAGCGCGCCGGTGGACGCAGCCGGGAGCACCTCGGCGTAGCAGCTCTTGACGAGCGCACCGTTGGGCAGCATGGTGATGACGACGTCGGCGCCGCCCACGGCTTCGGCACCGCTGTCGAAGACGCTGGCGCCCTTGGCTTCTGCGGCCACCTTCGCCGCAGGCACGGGGTCGAAGCCGCGCACGGTGTGCCCGGCGGCGAGCAGGTTGGCCGCCATCGGGCCACCCATGTTGCCTAGCCCCAAGAACGCGATCGTCGCCATCTGCAGTGCCTCCTCCAGTTATGACGCGCGGGCGCGGGCCGCTTCGGCCCGACCGATGACCACGCGCATGATTTCGTTGGTTCCCTCGAGAATGCGGTGCACCCGCAGATCGCGGACGATCTTCTCCAGCCCGTACTCGCGCAGGTAGCCATAGCCGCCGTGCAGCTGCAAGGCCTGGTCGGCCACGTTGAAGCACGCGTCGGTGACGTAGCGCTTGGCCATGGCGCACAGCTCGACCTTGTCGGGATGGTTGGCATCGAGTGCGGAGGCCGCCCGCCACAACAGGTTTCGCGACGCCTCCAGTGTGGTGGCCATGTCGGCGAGCGTGAACCGGATGGTGGGCTCGTCGAGCAGTCGCATGCCGAACGCCTCGCGGTCGGCGAGGTAGGCGACCGACTTGTCGTAAGCCGCCTGTGCGCCGCCGAGTGAGCACGCCGCGATGTTGAGGCGTCCGCCGTTGAGCCCGTTCATCGCGATGGCGAACCCGGTGCCCTCGCCTTCGGCGCCACCGAGCATGGCGTCGGCGGGCACCCGAGCACCCTCGAACACGACCTGCGCGGTGGGTTGGGCGTTCCAGCCCATCTTGTACTCGTCGGCGCCGAAGCTGACTCCAGGCGTGTCCTTCTCGACGACGAACGCGGAGATGCCGCGCGGCCCGTCGCCGCCGGTGCGCGCCATCACGACGTACACGTCCGATACGCCCGCGCCAGAGATGAACTGCTTGACGCCGTCGAGCACGTAGTGCTCGCCGTCCCGAACCGCCTTGGTGCGCAACGCGCTTGCGTCCGAGCCCGCGCCCGGCTCGGTCAGACAGTAGCTCGCGATGAGCTCCATCGACGCCAGCCGCGGGACCAACTTCATGCGCTGCTCGTCGGTGCCGTACGTGTCGACCATCCAGGTGCACATGTTGTGGATCGAGAGGAACGCGGCCACGGTCGGATCGGCGACGGCAAGCTGCTCGAAGATCCGCACCCCGTCGAGGCGGTGCAGCCCACTGCCACCAGCGTCCTCCTGGCAGTAGATCGCCGCCATGCCCAACTCGGCGGCCTCGCGCAGCACGTCCGTCGGAAAGTGCTTGGTGGCATCCCATTCCAACGCGTGGGGCGCGATGCGCTTCTCGGCGAACTCGCCCGCCGTCTCGGCGATCACGCGCTCGTCGTCGTCGAGGCCGAAGTAATCCATTGGGCTACTTCAGCTCTACTTCATGGTGGGGATGGAGAACTCGGCGCCATCCTTGATGCCCGACGGCCAGCGCTGCGTGACCGTCTTGACCTTGGTGTAGAACTGGATCGACGCGGGCCCGTGCTGGTTGAGGTCGCCGAAGCCGGACCGCTTCCAGCCGCCAAAGCTGTGGTAGGCCACCGGAACCGGGATCGGCACGTTGACGCCGACCATGCCGACCTGGACGCGGGAGACGAAGTCGCGGGCGGTGTCACCGTCGCGGGTGAAGATCGCGACACCGTTGCCGTACTCGTGCTTCGACGGCAGTGACAGGGCCTGCTCGTAGTCGTCCGCACGCACGATGCACAGCACCGGGCCGAAGATCTCGTCGGTGTAGATCGACATGTCGGTGGTGACGTGGTCGAACAGCGTCGGCCCGATGAAGTAGCCGCCCTCAAGGCTGTTGTCATCGAAGGTGAGGTCGTCACTGGCGCGTTCCCGGCCGTCGATGACGGCTTCGGCACCCGCCTCGATGCCTTGGCCGATGTAGTCTTTCACCCGCTTGAGCGCGGCTTCGGTGACCAACGGCCCGTAGTCGGCCTTCGGGTCGAGGCTGTGGCCCACGCGGAGCTCGTTGACGCGCTCGACGAGCCTGGCGCGCAACCTGTTTGCCGTGTCCTCACCGACCGGCACCGCAACACTGATGGCCATGCAACGCTCGCCCGCGCTGCCATAGCCCGCGCCGATCAGTGCATCGACCGCTTGGTCGAGGTCGGCGTCCGGCATCACGATCATGTGGTTCTTGGCGCCGCCGAAGCACTGTGAGCGCTTGCCGTTCGCCGCGGACGTCGAGTAGATGTACTGCGCGATGTCGGAGCTGCCGACGAAGCCGACGGCCTGGATGTCGGGGTGATGCAGGATGGCGTCGACGGCCTCCTTGTCACCCTGGACGACCTGGAACACGCCCGGCGGCAGACCGGCCTCTGCGAAGAGCTCGGCCAAGCGCACCGGGACTGACGGGTCGCGCTCGGAGGGCTTGAGGATGAAGGCGTTGCCGCACGCCAACGCTGGGCCGGCCTTCCACAACGGGATCATGGCGGGGAAGTTGAACGGCGTGATACCTGCGACGACGCCGAGTGGCTGGCGCAGCGAGTAGACGTCGATGCCGCCGCCCGCGCCCTCGGTGTACTCACCCTTGAGCAGGTGCGGGATGCCGATGGCGAACTCGATGACCTCGACGCCGCGCTGGATGTCGCCCTTCGCGTCGGCGACGGTCTTGCCGTGTTCGATCGAGAGGAGTTCGGCGAGCTCGTCGGAGTTCTGGTTCACCAGGTCGACGAACTTCATCATCACGCGGGCCCGACGCTGCGGGTTCCAGGCCGCCCAGTCCTTCTGTGCTTCGACCGCGACCGCCACCGCGGCGTCGACGTCGGCCGTCGAGCCGAGGACCACCTGCGCCTGCACCTCACCGGTGCTGGGGTTGAGCACGTCGGCCGTGCGTGTGGACGTGCCATTGGTGCGCTTGCCGTTGATGTAGTGCGGAATTGTTGTGGTCATGAGGACCCCTCGATGCGAAGACGTTTATCCGGAGATACTAGGACATCCTAGTAACTTCTCGACGTTCGGCGCAAGGGCAGCCGCACTCATGCGGCGCATAGCAATTGCAAAGCGTCGACTCACGGTTCATTCGTAGCCTTCGGGGTAACGCAAGTGGTGCGATGGCGTCGTCGGGCGCGGCATGGAGGGAGGACCGAGGTGGCACTCGACGAACACGATCGTGGGTTGACCCACGATCTGCACACGGTGATGTCGCGGCGACGAGCATTCGTGCTCGCGGGCGTAGTCGGTACGTCGACGCTGGTAGCGTGCACCACCCGCGCATCGGACACTGCCTCGTCGACGTCGTCGAGCGTCAGCGCAGGCTCGACGACGGCCACTGGAGATGCGGCCGCTACCTGCGCCGAGGCGGCGCCTCAGGAGACCGCCGGCCCCTACCCGAGTGACGGTTCGAACGGCCCCAATGTGCTCATCGAGTCTGGCATCGTCCGCAGCGACATCCGCTCCAGCTTTGGCACGTCCTCCGGGACGGCGGAGGGCGTTCCGGCATCCATCACGATGACGCTGAAGGATTTGGCCAACGAATGTGCGGCTGGTGCCGGGATGGCCGTGTACCTGTGGCACTGCAACCGGGCGGGCGAGTACTCGCTGTACAGCGAAGCCATCGCGGACCAGAACTACCTGCGGGGTGTGCAGGTGGCCGACGCCAACGGCCTGCTGTCGTTCACGTCGATCTTTCCCGCCTGCTATCCCGGGCGGTGGCCGCACATCCACTTCGAGGTATTCGATTCCTTGGAGTCCGCCGTCGCCGGCGACAATGCGCGCCTCACGTCGCAGCTCGCGCTACCGCAAGAAGCCTGCGAGACCGTGTTCGCCTCGGACCGCGGCTATGCAGACAGCGTGACGAACCTCGCGCAGGTCAGCCTGGACTCCGACAACGTCTTTGGCGATGGCTGGGATGCAGAGCTGGCGACGGTCACTGGCGACGCGACGGGAATGTCCATCACGATGGTGATCGGGGTAGCCGAGAAGTCCGCGAACAATCAGGCGCCGAGTGGACCCCAGCCCCCAGGTAGCGACGGCCAGCCCTCGGGTCAGCGCCCACCAGGACCGCCACCCAATTGATTCAGACTCCAGATGCGCGGCGGCTGAGCTCGTCGGTGAACTCGCGCGCTTCGTCCCACGTCGGCAAGAGGCCCGCGGCCCGGACCTCGGCCAGCGTGGGCGCCGCGGCGTCACGGTCGGACAGCTTCGGTGCCGACACTGGCCACTCGATGTCGAGCGCCGGGTCGGTGGCGCAGATGGTGTGCTCGCGCTCGGGGGCATAGCCCGCCGAACACAGGTAGGACACCGTCGAATCATCCTGCAACGCAAGGAATCCGTGCGCTAATCCTTCCGAGAGGTAGATCGACCGGTGGTCGACGTCGTCGAGCAACACCGAATCCCACTGCCCGAACGTCGGTGACCCCACCCGGATGTCGACGACGACGTCGAACACCGACCCGCGTAGGCACGTCACGTACTTGGCCTGGCTCGGCGGCAGCTGCGCGAAGTGCAGTCCACGCAGCACGCTTGCCGCAGAGACCGACACGTTGGCCTGGCGAAGGTCGAGCCGGTGCCCGGTCATCGCGGTGAACTCACGGTCGGCGAACCACTCGTAGAACACGCCACGGGGATCGGCGTGCACCGCAGGCGTGAGCTCCCAAGCGCCGGGGACCGATAGTGCGCGCACGGTCACTGGCCACGCTCCGCATATGCCGCCTCGACGCCGTCCTTCAAAGGGCGCCACCATGATTCGTTGGCCCGGTACCAGGCGATGGTGGCTGCCAGCCCGGCTTCGAAATCGGTGTGCGCTGGCGCCCAACCCAATTCGTCGCGCAGTAGCGACGGGTCGATGGCGTAGCGCAGATCGTGTCCGGCGCGATCGAGCACGTGGTCGAAGTCGTCGGGATCGCGGTCCATCAGCCGGAGCAGGGTGCGCATGACGGTCAGGTTGTCGCGTTCACCGTCGGCGCCGATCAAGTACGTCTGACCGATCCGCCCGTCGGACAGCACCCGCCACACCGCGCTGTTGTGATCGTCCACGTGGATCCAGTCGCGCACGTTGGCGCCCGCCCCATACAGCTTGGGCCGCAGCCCACACAGCACATTGGTGATCTGGCGCGGGATGAACTTCTCCACGTGCTGGTAGGGCCCGTAGTTGTTGGAGCAGTTCGAGATCGTTGCGCGCACACCGTAGGACCGCACCCACGACCGCACCAGCAGGTCGGCCGCGGCCTTGGTCGCCGAGTACGGGCTCGACGGGTTGTACGGCGTGACGTCGGTGAAGCGTTGCGGGTCGTCAAGGGCGAGGTCGCCGTACACCTCGTCAGTGGACACGTGATGAAGTCGCACGCCGCTGCGGCGAACGGCTTCGAGCACCGTGTACGTGCCAATCACGTTGGTACGCACGAACGGTTCGGGATCGGCGAGTGCATTGTCGACGTGCGTCTCGGCGGCGAAGTGCACGACGGCGTCGGACTCTGCGACGAGCTTGCCCACCAACTCGGCGTCCGTCACGTCGCCCTGAACGAGCCGGATGGCGCCGTCGACCGGGGTGAGCGACTCGCGGCTACCCGCATACGTCAACGCATCGAGCACCGTCACGGCCACCTGCGGGTGCTCGCGCACCGCGCCGTGGACGAAGTTGGCGCCGATGAATCCGGCGCCCCCGGTGACCAGCAACCGCATGGTCAAAACACTAGCGGGTCAGCCCTTCAGGCCCAGCGGCCCCGCCAGCTCGGTGAGCGTCGGCAGCAGCTTGTCCCACCCGCCGAGCACCTGAATCGCGACGTGGTCGGCACCGGCGTCGAGGTGCTCGGTCAGCCGCGCCGCGACGTCCTCGGGCGTGCCGTGGGCAACCACCGCGTCGATCAGCTTGTCGCTGCCGGGCTTCGCGATGTCCTTGTCAGTGAAGCCAAGCCGCTTCCAGTTGCTCAGGTAGTTGGACAGGTTCAGGTAGAAGTCGACCGTGTCGCGGCCGATCTTGCGCGCCTGCTCGGCGTCGGTGGTCAGCACCACCTTGTGCTCCGGCGCCAGATACACCGTGTTGCCGATGAGCTCGTGCGCCTGCGCCGTGTGCTCCGGCGTGGTCAGGTACGGGTGCGCACCCGCGCTGCGTGAGGCCGACAGCTTGAGCACCTTGGGCCCCAGCGCCGCAACCACCATCCGGCTGGTCGGCACCTTCGCGGCGTCCAGCGCGTCCAGGTATTCGACCAGCACGTCGTAGGGCTTGCGGTACTCCTCGGTGTGCTCGGGATGCCCGATACCGATGCCGAGCAGGAACCGACCCGGATACGCACCCTCGACGCGGTGGTAGGCGTCGGCGACCTCTTCTGCCTTCACCGTCCAGACGTTGATGATGCCGGTGGCCACCTGCAGCGTCTCGGTGGCCGCCAGGATCGGGTCGACGTAGGACAGGTCGCCGGCAGGGGAGCCGCCGATCCATACCGCGCCGTAGCCCAGCTTCTCGATCTCGACGGCCTGGTCCGGTTTGGGTGCGCCGAAGGTCCACACCCCGAATCGGCCGAGCTCGGGCTTGAGGTTCACGGGGTCGGTCATGTGGATCCCTTCGTTGATCAGACGAGGCCGAGCGGGCCAGCGAGTTCGGCCAGCGCGGGCACCAGCTTGTCAGTACCCGTCAACACCTGAACTGGAACATGGTTGGCACCCGCGGTGAGGTGTTCGGTGAGCCGGGCCGCGATGGCCTCGGTGGTTCCGTACGCGACGACCGCATCGACGAGCGCGTCGCTGCCCGGCTTGGCGACGTCGTCGTCGGTGAAGCCCAGCCGCTTCCAGTTGTTCAGGTAGTTCGCCAGGTTCAGGTAGATCTCGAGTGCCTTGCGCCCGACGGCGCGCGCTTCCGCGGTATCGGTGGTCGGCACCACCTTGTGCTCGGGTGCGATGAACGCGTCGGGCCCGACGAGCTCGCGGGCCTGCGCGGTGTGCTCCGGCGTGGTCAGGTAGGGGTGTGCGCCCGCGCTGCGCCTGGCCGACAGCTTGAGCACCTGCGGGCCCAGGGCGGCGACTACCCGGCGGTCCTTCGGGACCCCGTACGTGTCGAGCTCGTCGAGGTACTCGGTGAGCGCGTCGTAGGGCTTCTTGTACTCGGTGACCGCTTCGGGGTGACCGACGCCGATGCCGAGCAGGAACCGGCCGGGGTACGCCTTGTCGATGCGGTGAAACGACTCGCCGACGGGGCCTGCCGCCGCGGACCAGATGTTGACGATGCCGGTGGCGAGCTGCAGCTTGTCCGTGGCGCCGAGGATGGGATCGATCCAGTCGAGTTCGGCGGGCGGCGATCCGCCTGCCCAGATGGCCCCGTAGCCGAGGGCCTCGATGTCCTTCAGTTGCGCGGGGGAGAGCTGCTGGAACTGTGTGTAGTGGCCGAACACGCCGAACTTGCCGAGATTGGGAGTCGTCATGGTTGCGACAACCCGATACGCCGTTGCGACTATTCCGAATCGCTCAGTTTGATCCGAACTAATCCGCGCTGTCGGCGGGCGCCTCTTCCGGCTTGGGCGCCACCAGCGGCAAGACGATGCTGAAACGCGTGTCGCCGGGCTTCGACTCGACGCGGATGTTGCCGTGGTGCTTCTGCGCGACGATGCGCCACGCCAGGTCCAGGCCGAGACCCGTGCCCTCGCCGAAGGCCTTGGTGGTGAAGAACGGCGTGAAGATGCGGTCGACGATGTCCGCGGGAATGCCGGGCCCGTCGTCGCAGATCTCCACCTTGATCGCGTCCTCCCCGACGGGACAGGTGCGGATCGTCAGCGTGCCGTGACCGCCCATCGCCTGGATCGCGTTGTCGATGATGTTGGTCCACACCTGGTTGAGATCACCTGGGTAGCACTGTAATTCGGGCAGCGAGTGGTCCAGCTCCTTGATGAGCTTGACGGGCTTGTCCTTGCCCACCTTCTCGCCGAACATCATGATCGTGCTGCGCAGCAACTCGTGGACGTTGGCGCTCTGATACGGCGCACGGTCCATCTGCGAGTACTGCTTGGCGCCGGCTAGCAGCGCGGAGATGCGACTGCTCGCCTCGGCGATCTCGTTCATGCGCTGCTCGGTGTCGATGGTGTACTTCAGCCAGCCGAGCGCGCCCTGCAACGACGCCGTCGCGTCGACCTCGTCGACCGACGCCAGGATCCGCTCGAGCCAGTCGGTGTCCAACCCGGCTTCGACGAATGTTGGCGCGTAGTCCCAGGCGCCGATGATGTCGTGCCCCTCCAGCCAGTCGCCGATCGCGTCCTCGCGGTCTGAGGTCTCGAGCGCGGAGAGTTCCAGCGACTTGGACTTGGCCACCTGCTCGGCGACCTCGTCCTGGATGCTGACCAGCACCCGCAAGGCCTCGGGGGTGAACTTGCCGTCGGCCAGCATTGCCAGCTTGTGGCGCATCTTGCCGACGGTCTCGCGCAGGTCGGACACGGCGCGGGCCGTGGCCGCGGCGGGGTTGTTGAGCTGGTGCGTCAGGCCGGCGGAGAGCTGGCCGAGCGCAAGCAGCTTCTCCCGCTGGTCGATGATCTGCCGCTGCCGCAACCCGCCGACCTTGAGGCCCTCCAGAAGGTGGACCGCCATGGGCAGTTCGGTCTTGACGAACTCGCCGAACGCCGTCGCGTCGAGCACGAAGAACTTGGACGGCTTGGTGACCCGCACCGACGACTCGTAGACCTGTGGGACTCCGTCGACGTAGGCGCTCCACGCCCCGCAGTAGACGCCGCGCTGCGACGTCCGGCCGGTTTCGATGTCCGCGCCGCCCGAGCGCTTCGACATCACCAGCTCACCCTCGATGAGCACGTAGAAGCACGTCGCCGCCTCACCCTCAAGGCAGATGGGCCCCGGCTCGTAGCGAGCTACGTACCCGTGCACGCACAGCGACTCCAGTTGGCGGTCGGTGAGCTTCTCGAACAGGAATAGCGTCCGAAGTTCGTCGGGCAGGCACGTCTCGCCCATGGGTGGTCCTTTCTAGGCCTCGGCCAGGTAGCGGTGTACCAGCATCACTGCCATCGATCCTTCGCCGACGGCAGCTGCCACCCGCTTCGCGGATTCGGCACGCACGTCTCCTGCAACAAACACACCGGGCACACTTGTTTCCAAGTGGTGAGGCGGCCGTTCCCGATTCCAGCCGCAGACGTCCTTGAGGTCGGGCCCGGCGAGCACGAAGCCGCGGTCGTCGAGGGCGAGCACACCGTCGAGCCAGCCGGTGCGAGGCGTTGCCCCAATGAAGCAGCACAAGCGTCCGCAGTCGACCTTCTCGCGCGCCCCGGTGCGCTTGTCCTCGAGCCAGAGCCCGGAGAGGTGGTTGTCCTCACCGCACGTGTCGACCACTTCGGTGCAGGTCCGGACGAAAATGTTGGCGGTGTTCTCGATCTGCTCGATCAGATAGTGCGACATCGATGCCTCGAGCGACGGCCCGCGCACCAGCAGCGTCACCGACTTGGCCGTCTTCGACATGAACATCGCCGCCTGGCCCGCCGAATTGGCGCCACCGACGATGTACACGTCCTCGTCGCGGCATTCCTCGGCGTCCGACACCGATGCGCCGTAGTAGACGCCGCGCCCGACGTAGTTGGAGCCGTCGGGATCCTCCGGGTCGCTCCAACAACCCACGACCCGCAGCTGCTGATACTCGACGCCAGTCGCGAGGATCACCGATCGGGCACCGATTGTGCTGCCGTCCTCGAACTCGATGGTGGGGGCCGACTCACCGACGTGGAGCTTGACCACGTCCCGGGTAGTGATCACCTCGGCGCCAAACCGCTCTGCTTGCCTTCGGGCCGACGTGGTGAGGGTGGCGCCCGAGACGCCGTTCTCGAACCCGAGGTAGTTCTCGATCCGCGAGCTGCGGCCAGCCTGCCCGCCGGTGGTGGTGCGCTCGATGAGCACGGTGCCGAGCCCCTCCGACGCCCCGTACACCGCCGCGGCCAAGCCGGCCGGCCCACCGCCGATGACCGCAAGGTCGTACATCGGCAACGAGGGTTCGGTGGACAATCCGAGCAGTTCGGCCAGCTGGCCGTCGGCGGGTTCGACGAGCACGGACCCCTTCTCGGTGATCACCACCGGCAGTTGCCGGCCGTCCTGCCCTGCGGCTTCGAGCAGCTGCATGCCCTTGGGTTCGTCGGCCATGAACGCGCGGAAGGGGAACTGGTTGCGCGCCAAGAACTGACGCACCTCCCATGACCTCTGGTTCCAGCGGTGACCGATCACCTTCGTGTACGGGATGGCGCGGTCACCGACGGCGTGCCACTCCTCGAGGAGTTCGTCGATGACGGGGTAGAGCTTCTCCTCGGGCGGGTCCCACGGCTTTTGCAGATATTTGTCGAGGTCGATCACGTTGATGGCGTCGATCGCGGCGTGGACGTCCGCATACGCCGTCAGTAGCACCCGGCGGGCGAGCGGAAAGAGGTCCATCGCCTTCTCGAGGAACTCGATGCCGTTCATCTGGGGCATGCGGTAGTCGGCGACGAACACCGCGACGGTCTCGCCGCGGAGCTTGAGCTCCTTGATGGTCGCGAGCGCGTCCGGGCCAGACTCGGCTCGCACGATGCGGTACCGCTCGCCGTAGTGGCGGCGCAGGTCTCGGGCGACGGCCCGCGACACGGCAGGGTCGTCGTCGACAGTGAGGATCACGGGGTTACGGGGCTGGGGCGCAGGTCCAGTCATCGCTACCAATTATGCGCCGGTCGTCCAGCGGATATCGCGTCACGGTCTGCTGCTCTGAGCGAACGCCGCCTCGGGGGCCGTCGCCTTCTCCTGCGCTGCGCGGGCATCGCCCGTAAAGTGATGCGTGACCTGCCCTTGGCGGCGATTTTGGGTGGGCCCGTCGAGCGAGTACCATGGACCAACGGTGCGGCTTCCGCGCCGACTTTCTGCGTGCTTTGTCTCGGACCCTTGGGAATTCTCCCGATCCGGCTCACGTTTTTTAGTCGGATCGAAGGCTGCGCTGCAGCGGGCGCAATCACATACGAAACCAAAAGCAAGGATCGCTACAAGAGTATGGCCAAGAAAGACGGTGCCATCGAGGTCGAGGGCCGCGTGGTCGAGCCTCTACCCAATGCGATGTTCCGCATTGAGTTGGAGAACGGTCACAAGGTGCTTGCCCACATCAGCGGCAAGATGCGGCAGCACTACATCCGCATCCTGCCCGAGGACCGCGTCGTCGTGGAGCTGTCTCCATACGACCTGTCCCGGGGCCGCATCGTGTACCGGTACAAGTAACCCGCGTCGAACTCACGAACCACCTCTAGACCACGTGACGAGCGCTTGCGCGAGTCACACATGAAACCCAGAAGGATCGAACAGCCGTGAAGGTGAACCCGAGCGTCAAGCCGATCTGCGACAAGTGCAGGGTGATCCGCCGGCATGGGCGGGTCATGGTGATCTGCTCAGATCCGCGTCACAAGCAGCGGCAGGGCTAGCAGTACCCACAACTGAATGCAGACCTCCCAGTACCACTGAGCAGCAGGCGCGCCAGCGCCAAAAAGACGTAGTAGTGGCTGCTCATCACGTCCGGCACGGAGGCCGGACCCCACGAGGTGGGAACGGACTGGGAACAGACCTCCGCATAGAGAAGGAAACACTGCCTGATGGCACGTCTCATGGGCGTCGATCTCCCGCGTGACAAGCGCATGGAGATCGCGCTGACCTACATCTACGGCATCGGCCGTACCCGCTCCCAGGAGATCCTGGAAGGCACCGGCATCGACCGGGACCTGCGCACGAAGGACCTGACCGACGATCAGGTGTCCCAGCTGCGCGAGTACATCGAAGGCAATCTCAAGGTCGAGGGTGACCTGCGCCGCGAGGTGCAGGCCGACATCCGTCGCAAGATCGAGATCGGCTGCTACCAGGGCTTGCGGCACCGCCGCGGCCTGCCCGTGCGTGGCCAGCGCACCAAGACCAACGCGCGCACCCGCAAGGGCCCGAAGCGCACCATCGCCGGCAAGAAGAAGGCCAGGTAAACCCCGATGCCACCAGCAAAGAAGGCCGCGGCTGCCCCCAAGAAGGGGCAGAAGACCCGCCGCAAGGAAAAGAAGAACGTTCCTCACGGCGCCGCGCACATCAAGAGCACGTTCAACAACACGATCGTCTCGATCACCGATCCGCAGGGCAACGTCATCGCCTGGGCGTCCTCGGGCCACGTCGGCTTCAAGGGTTCGCGCAAGTCGACGCCGTTCGCCGCGCAGCTGGCTGCCGAGAACGCCGCACGCAAGGCGCAGGAGCACGGCGTGAAGAAGGTCGACGTGTTCGTCAAGGGTCCTGGCTCGGGCCGCGAAACCGCGATCCGTTCCCTGCAGGCTGCCGGCCTCGAGGTCGGCGCCATTTCCGACGTCACCCCTCAGCCGCACAACGGCTGCCGTCCGCCCAAGCGGCGCCGGGTCTAGGGAAGAGGAGTTAGAGACAGATGGCTCGTTACACCGGACCCGTCACGCGCAAGTCGCGCCGCCTCGGCGTCGACCTCGTCGGCGGAGATCAAGCATTCGAGAAGCGCCCCTACCCGCCCGGCCAGCACGGCCGCGCGCGGATCAAGGAGAGCGAATACCGTGACCAGCTGCAGGAGAAGCAGAAGGCCCGCTTCACCTATGGCGTCATGGAAAAGCAGTTCCGCCGCTACTACGAAGAGGCCAACCGCGTCGCAGGCAAGACGGGTGAGAACCTGCTCCAGATTCTGGAGAGCCGGCTCGACAACGTCGTGTACCGCGCCGGGCTCGCCCGTACGCGTCGCATGGCTCGTCAGCTGGTCAGCCACGGCCACTTCACCGTCAACGGCGTGAAGGTCGACATCCCCAGCTACCGCGTCTCGCAGTACGACATCATCGACGCGCGCGACAAGTCGCTGAACACCGACCCGTTCGTGATCGCGCGCGCCGTCGCGGGTGAGCGTCCGATCCCGGCGTGGCTGCAGGTCGTTGGCGAACGCCAGCGCATCCTCATCCACCAGCTGCCGGTGCGGGCGCAGATCGACGTGCCGCTCTCCGAGCAGCTGATCGTCGAGTTCTACTCGAAGTAATCGTCGCACCGGCCACCCGGCCGGTAAGACACCCAGACGGCATCAAATAGCGGGTGCCGAGAAGGAGATAGAAGAAACCATGCTGATCTCTCAGCGTCCCACCCTGTCCGAAGAGTCGCTTGCCGAGAACCGCTCGAAGTTCGTCATCGAGCCGTTGGAGCCGGGATTCGGCTACACCCTTGGCAATTCGCTTCGGCGCACGCTGCTGTCGTCCATCCCGGGCGCAGCGGTCACCAGCATCCGCATCGACGGCGTGCTGCACGAGTTCACCACCGTTCCCGGGGTGAAGGAAGACGTCACCGACATCATCCTGAACCTCAAGGGCCTGGTCGTGTCGTCCGAGGAGGACGAGCCGGTCACCATGTACCTGCGCAAGCAGGGCCCCGGTGCCGTCACCGCGGGTGACATCGTTCCGCCTGCCGGCGTGACGGTGCACAACCCCGACATGCACATCGCGACGCTGAACGACAAGGGCAAGCTCGAGGTCGAGCTCGTCGTCGAGCGTGGCCGTGGCTACGTCCCCGCCGTGCAGAACAAGGCGTCGGGTGCCGAAATCGGCCGCATCCCAGTCGATTCCATCTACAGCCCGGTGCTGAAGGTCACCTACAAGGTGGAGGCCACCCGCGTCGAGCAGCGCACCGACTTCGACAAGTTGATCCTCGACGTCGAGTCCAAGAACTCGATCACCCCGCGTGACGCGCTGGCCTCGGCCGGCAAGACGCTCGTCGAGTTGTTCGGTCTGGCACGGGAACTCAACGTCGAGGCCGAGGGCATCGAGATCGGTCCCTCGCCTGCCGAGGCCGACCACATCGCGTCGTTCGCGCTGCCGATCGACGACCTCGAGCTCACGGTTCGTTCGTACAACTGCCTCAAGCGCGAGGGTGTGCACACGGTGGGCGAGCTGGTCTCGCGCACCGAGTCCGACCTGCTGGACATCCGCAACTTCGGGCAGAAGTCCATCGACGAGGTGAAGATCAAGCTCCACCAGTTGGGGCTCTCGCTCAAGGACAGCCCGGCGACGTTCGACCCGTCGGAGGTTGCGGGCTACGACGTCGCAACCGGCACCTGGAACAGCGATGCCAGCTACGACCTGGACGGCGACCAGGACTTCGCCGAAACCGAACAGCTCTAACAAACCGTCCCGGTCCTACCTGATACGGGGATCGGCCACATTAGGAGATAGTCGCAATGCCCAAGCCCACCAAGGGTCCCCGCCTCGGCGGGTCGTCCTCGCACCAGAAGGCGCTGCTGGCCAACCTGGCCACGTCGCTCTTCGAGCACGGCCGTATCAAGACGACCGAGCCCAAGGCGCGGGCGTTGCGGCCCTACGCGGAGAAGCTCATCACCCACGCCAAGAAGGGCACGCTGCACAACCGGCGTGAGGTGATGAAGAAGATCCGCGACAAGGACATCGTCCACGTCCTGTTCGCCGAGATCGGTCCGTTCTTCGCCGACCGCGAGGGTGGCTACACCCGCATCATCAAGGTGGAGGCACGCAAGGGCGACAACGCCCCGATGGCCGTCATCGAGTTGGTGCGCGAGAAGACTGCGACCAACGAGGCCGACCGGGCCCGCCGCGCCGCGTCGTCGAAGGCCCCGGCGGCCCCGGCCGCTGCCGAGGTCGAGGACGCTCCCGCCGAGGAGACCGTCGAGGACGTCAAGGCTGAGGACGAGGCCATCGAGGAGGCTCAGGAAGCCGAGGCTGCCGAAGAGGTTGCCGAAGCTGAAGAGGCCGCCGAGGACGACAAGGCCGACGACGCCAAGTCGTAGCACCGACGCCATGAACGAGCCCGCCATCGAATCCGGTGGCGGGCTCGTTCGTATTCGCCTCGACGTTGCTTACGACGGAACCGAATTCGCGGGCTGGGCCGCACAATCCGGCCAGCGGACGGTGGCCGGTGTGCTCGACGAGGCGCTCTCGACGGTGTTCCGGGTGCCCGTGCAGGTGCGGGCCGCCGGGCGCACCGACACCGGCGTCCACGCCACCGGTCAGGTCGCGCACGTCGACGTTCCCCAAGAGGCGCTCGTACACGCCCAGCCACGCACCCCGCGTCCCAGTGAGCCCGAGTTCTCGCCGCTGGTACGCAGACTCGGACGCTTCCTGCCCGCCGACGTGAGGGTGTTCGACGTCGCCAGGGCACCGGACGGTTTCGACGCGCGCTTCTCGGCACTGCGCAGACACTACGAGTATCGGCTGTCTACGGCGCCGTATGGCGTCGAGCCGCAGCTCGCCCGCTACGTGACGACGTGGCCGCGGCGGCTCGACGTCGACGCCATGACCGACGCGTCGCGACACCTGGTGGGGCTGCACGACTTCGCCGCGTTCTGTCGACATCGCGAGGGCGCCACCACGATCCGCGACCTGCAACGGCTGGATTGGGAGTGCGACGGCGACCGCGTCACCGCCTACGTCACCGCGGATGCGTTCTGCTGGTCGATGGTGCGCTCGCTCGTCGGTGCCCTACTCGCGGTGGGGGAGGGCCGTCGCGATCCCGGCTGGTGTGCGGCACTGCTCAACTCGACCGCACGGTCCAGCGACTTCACCGCCGCGCCCGCCCGTGGCCTGACGCTGGTTCGCGTCGACTATCCGGATGACGCGGAACTCGCGGCGCGTAGCAGGGTCACGCGGGACGTGCGGTCAGCCGACGAGATCGGACGCTAACGCTCACCGCCGAGACTGCGGTGAGATCGCGAATTTTGCGAATTTGACGATCTCACCGCAGTCTCGGCAGTGGTTCAGACCCGGCCGGCCACGAAGTCGGCGGCCTGATTGGGCATGCCCGCGCCGATGTAGGCCTTGGCGAGGTGATCCGACCAGTTGTTCTCCCAGGTGTCCGGATCGGCTGGGTTGCAGACCGGATCGTCGCCGTGGCACAACTCGATGGTCCGCTCGCTGTAGAGCGGGTTGAAGTTCGTGATGGGTCCCACCCATTGGCTGCCGTTGCCGAACAGCGCGACCGCGGCGATGTGCTGGTCGGCGCCCGGTGGCAACGGCTCCTTGAACCCGAAGAACCCGAACGACAGCGCCAGCACGACGTCGGTGACCGCGGCGCCAAGGGAGTACCCACCGAGCACGATCCGGGTGTCGGGGCAGTTCGCCATGGTGCTCTGAACGCGCCGGCTCATGTCGTTGGCACCCACGTCGATCTGGTTGTCGGCGGGGTATTGCACCGCGTAGAGGTTGACGTTCTTGCCCGACTTCTGGCGTAGCGCGCCGACGAACGTGTTGCCGATCTGTCCGGCGCCGGCCGGTTCGAGCCGCCCGCGCGCGAAGATCACCTCGACGGCGGGGCAGGCCGCGGACGCCGATGGAATGCCGACGCCTGCGACGGTGGGCGTCACCAACACCGCGCTTGCCGTGAATGCCGCGATGGCAGCGGAGACGACGAACCTACGAAGCGGGCGACGGATCACGAAATCGATGCTAGCCGAACGCATTGACGCGCGCGTAGCTCGAAATCATGCGTGGTTACAGCAACCCGGCGATGAAGTTGGCGGCAGCGTTGGTCGGTCCGCCCGGATACGCGCTGTGGGCCTTGAGGTTCTCGCCGTCGGTCTGGCAGACCGGGTCGCCGCCGTTGCACAGGTCGATGGACCGTCCGCCCCACACCGGGCTGGTGGTCAGCGGCAGGCCCAGCTTGGCCGACGGGTTGCCGAACACGGCGATTCCCGCGACGAAGTCGGGCGCGTTGGGTGGCAGCGGGTTGTTGAAGCCGATCGCCGGGATGGGCACCGCGGCGATGACGTCGATGACCGCCGCACCCTGCGAAAAGCCGCCGAGCACTAGCCGGGTGTTGGGGCAGGCGCCCATCATGAACTGGATGTGGCCGCTGGCGTCGTTGGCGCCGCCGGCGGCAGCCAGGAAGTCGAAGCTGGCGGGATAGTTCACCGCGTAGGCGCCGACCGAACGGCCTCCGACCTTGTTGCGCAACGAGTCCACGAATGCCCCGCCGACGCGTCCGAGGCCGGGGGTGTCGTCGGTGCCGCGGGCGAAGACGACCTCGATGTCGGGGCAGTCGGCCGACGCGGTACCGAGCCCACCGATGGCCGTCGGCGACATCACGGGCACCAGGAGGGCGGCGGAGGCGGTGAGTGCGGCCGTCGCAGTGGCAACGACATAACGGCGAATTCGATCAAACGTCACGCCGAATGATAACCGGAAGATCGGCTAAATGAACCCGCCGACATAGTTCGCGGCCTGTTGGGCGAGGCCAGCACTGACGTAATCGCTATGCGCGAACGGGTTGCGGCCACGCGAACAGATCGGGTCACCGTCCTTGCACAGATCGATTGCCCGGCCACCCCAGACCGAGCTCGTGAGCGGCAGTGAGAACTTCGTGGACGGGTTGCCGAACACCGCGACCGCGGCGATGGTCTGCTGCAGACTGGGGTCCAGCGGCGGGGCGGAGCCGACGTCACCGATCTTGTTGCCGAGCGGTGGAACGCCGGCCAGCATGTCGACCACCGCCGCGCCCTGCGAGTAACCGCCGAGCACGAGCTTGGTGGAGGGGCATTGTGTGCCCATGAGCTCGATGCGGGCGGCCGCGTCGTTGGCGCCCTGGGCCGCGTCCAGGAAGTCGTAGCTGGCCGGATAGTTCACCGCGTAGCTGGTGACCGTGCGACTGCCGACCAGCGGGCGCAGCCCGTCGATGAAGGCCTGGCCGACTCGTCCCACTCCCGGGGAGTCGTTGGTGCCGCGAGCGAAGATCACCTCGATGTCGGGGCACGCACCCTCTGCGACGGCGGGCGCCGCGCTGAGCAGGGCTGCACTGCCCACGAGCACCGACGCGATGGCGCCGAGCCGGTAAGCCGCTTTGAGCAAGTTCACGTACGCCATCTTCACATATCGAGCTCAGCTACGACCAACCGTTTGCTCTTTGCTCGGAGCAGGCGCCGTCGACCGGGGTCTCCGGCCATTCGGCCTGCGCCACCTTCTCGCTGCGGTCGCCCTGGCGAGCCAATGTCAGCCCGACGAGAACCACCGCGCCGCCGACGGCTTGGGTGAGGGTGATGGCCTCCCCGAGCAGGGCCCAGGCCGCGAGCACCGCGAACAGCACCTCGGAGAGCCCGACGAGCGAGGCGAACCGCGGCCGTAGCCGAGCGATGCCCATGATGCCGAGGGTGTACGCGATCGCGGTAGGCACCAGCGCCAGCGCGATGACCGGGATCACCCAGGACGTCGTCCACCCCGCGATGACGGCGTCGTTGGTGGTGAAGGTCAACGGCATGAGGCCGGAGAGCCCCAGCAGCGCCACGGCGACCGCGCCGACGACGAGCCCGCCCGCGGCCAGCGTGATGGAGTTCAACCCGCTGCCGTCGGCGGTGACTTCGTCGGACATGACGAAGTAGCACGCCGCGCAGACCGCGGCGGCCAGGGCCCAGCCCACGCCGACGAGGTTGATGTGCGCGCCCGAAAACACGTTCAGCACCAACATGATTCCCGCGATCGCCAGGGCGACGCCCGCCATCGTCAGGGTGCTCGGGCGGCGGCGGGTGGTGGCCCAGAGCCATCCGACGACGAGCAGCGGAGCGGTGTACTCGAGCAGCAGGGCGACGGCGACCGACAGGTGCCCGACGGCGTTGTAGTAGCAGAGCTGTGCCCCGGCGATGGGGACCAGGCCGTAGGCCACGACGGTCTTCCAGTGGGCGAGCGCCTCGCGGATCCAGTCGGGCTTCATGGCGGTCGCGAACAGTGCCATCGCGAGCGCGCCGCCGGCCAGCCGTGCGGTGACCGCGGCGGTCGGGCTCCAGCCCGCCTCCATCAGCGACTTGGCCAGCGGCCCGGACAGGCCGAACGCGAAGGCCGAGGCGACCGCGAACAACAGACCCAGCCGGAAGTGGTCGACGGTGCCCTGGCTCTTGTCCATCTGTGCAGTCATGTGGCACCTCCGGGCATGTAATGAGTAAAATCAATATTGGTCATGACGTTACCGCTGAGAGGAGTCATGAGTCAATTGATTTTCACTCATGACACTGAGCTCACACTGCGAGCTGCATGTGTGCTGGTCAACACCGATCGAGTCGACGGCGAGCGACTCGGCGACATGGCGTCGCTCGACGAATATCTCGACGGCTTCGGCTGGACCGGGCGCCGCGACAAGGACGGCGCCGAGCTCGAGTCGGTCCATCGGCTACGGGAACGGGTCGGCACGATCTGGGCCACCGCCGACGACGAGGAGCGTGCCGTCGGCCAGGTCAACGCCCTCCTGAGCGACACCCGGGCCTCGCCGTGGCTGACCAGGCACGCGGAGATGCCCGAGTGGCACCTGCACCTGGCGTCCATCCACGACCCGCTCTGGCAGCGCATGGGCGCCGAGATGGCGATGTCACTGGCCGACCTCATCCGTGCGGGCGAGTTGCGTCGGCTCAAGAGCTGCGCGGCGTCCGACTGCGAGGCCGTGCTGGTCGACCTGTCGCGCAACCGATCCCGCATGTTCTGCGACACCGGCAACTGCGGAAACCGCCAGCACGTGGCCGCGTATCGCGAACGGCGGGCGAAGGAGGAGGGCTGACGGGCGTGTTAAGGGAGGTAGAAACCTCGTACGCGGTGAAAGCGGCCGTGTCCGAGGATCGCGTTGGCTGCCTGTAGGCCCGACAGCACCGCCGACTCGATGCATCCGGAGTTCAGGCCTGAGTCAGTCCAGTCGCCGGCCAGTACCAGGTTGTCGTATCCGCTCTCGTCGGGGCGCAGTCGGTATTTGTCGGACCCCGGAACCGACAAGACATAGCGATCGGACGGGTCGACGTTCACGCTGAGATACTGCGTAGCCAGCGCAGCACTACCGCGATGGCCGTTCGCCCCTGCGAGCAGATGCCAGGCGAAGCCATCCTCGGTGACCGCGCCGGGCATGTGCACGCCAACGCGGTGATCGAGGAAGTGCAGCGCCTCGGCTTGCGCTCGTTCGCGACAAAGCGCGACGTACTCGGGCCCGTTCATGGTGGTCGGCCATTCCGCGTCCAATGCGCCGCAGAAGTAGCCCACGGACTGTGGGCGATCCTCCGCGGGCCAGTCCTCCGCCCACAGGGTCTGCGGCATCGACGAAAAGGTATCGATCGGCGGTATGTAACCGCTCGCGGTGATCGCGGGCGCGGCCATGCCCAACGCTCTGTGGTCGGGACGCAGCCAGATCTGCAGGCCCTGGGTGGCGATGGTGCGCACGTTCGTCGTCAGCTCGCGCCACTCGGCGCGGTCGGCGATGAGTTCCTGGGCCACCACCTCGACCATGCCAAGCGAGACCGCGAGGATGACTCTGTCGAAGTCGACGCCGCGGCGTAGCACCCGCGCCTCGGCGTCGTCGCGTACGCCGAAATGCGATTCGAGGTCGTCGACGCCGTCCCTTGCCTCAATCTGCTCGGCGCGCGCACGGTGCGGGAAAACGGGTAGGTCGTGCACGCGGGTCAACGGCTCGTAGTGGTCGACGCCGTCTGCGAGTCGAACCTGGCGGCCCATGGTGATCGCCTCGACGTTGTGCCGATGCCGATCGAGGTGCAGTGCGTCGAGGCGATGGAAGAACTCGAATTCGACGCCGCGCCTTCGCAAGGCCTCGTACATGGGAGCCATGACGATGTCGCCCATCCCAGCGGTCATCTTCCAGAAGATCGCACCCTTGTAGGTGAAGAACATCAAGCCGACGAGCAGCATCCCAACACCCGCGGCGAACGTCGGCCGTTCCAACTGCCCGTTCTCGTACCCGAACACCATGTTGTACATCGCGCGAAGGACGGGGAACTCCAACACTTCTGGGTGAGCGCCGTGGCGCAGCACCCAGGATCCGTAGTCCTCGTCGTTGATGGCTCGAAAGCCTTGCGGATTGGTGATCAAGCCGTCGGCCATCACCCCACGGGTAATCGCGACCACCAGCGACAACAGAATCCAGGACAACCGGTGGTCAGTCCGGCGCTCGTAGTCGAGGGCGTCGCGGATGGCTTCGAGCGCTCGGGTGAGCAAGCCAACTTGAGTCGCGTTGACAGGTTGTGGATCAGCCAGCGCGGCCAATGCGGCCAAGGCGGCATGCCGCACGGCATCGAGGGACTTCTCCCGAGCAGGGGGCTCGGCGGACGTCGACAGCGTCAGCCCGTTGTCGCCCATCGCTCGCAGAGAATCCGAGAAGTCGAGGATCAGCTGCAGAGCGCGCTGTAGGAAGTGGACGACGTCCATCCCGCCCGCTGGGGCGCCGGGTTCGCCCGGCAGGTCGTCGTTGCCGGTGAACCGTCCGAGCCAGAGCTGCCATTCGTCGTTCCAGCGGTCCGTCGCGCCGACGTCGTTGGCGGGGATGAACGCCTGATCCCATGTCTTGATGGGCACCGACGGATCCGTTGTGGCCCTGTCGAGTTCGGCGTAGCACTCGCGGATCAACGTGAACGCGTTCTCGTAGGACCCGATCCAGACGTGCAGACCGTGTTCCTCGATGCGGCCATTTTCGCCCCGACTGGACGCGCCCTTGCCGCCCAGCCGCCAGCCGCGCTGGTAGACGGTGATCGACTCGCAGCGGTCACGCCATCCGGGTTCGCTGAGTCGCCACGCGGCGGTCAATCCCGCCATGCCGCCACCGAGAATGGCGATTCGTTCCTTCTTGCGGCTCACCTGGCGTAAATACGTTGGCTCGTAACCGGTTTCACAATGGGATCGAGACGTCCACGGGGTCGGGATCGGGTGTGACGTCCGGGGCATCCTTCTTCGCGTACACGGCGTGGACCTTGCCCTCGTAGACGCCGCTCACCAGGCCACTGGCGTCTACCAGTACGCGGAACTTGGTGTTCGGCGGCTCCAGGGTCGGAGGGTCGAACGTGATCTTGCTCTTGGGAATTGGTGTATCGGTCGCATCCCGTTTGAGGTCGCCCGCGACCAGCGTTCGGACTTCGCCATTCGGTGCGGCCGGTGCCTCGAACTCGTCCGAGCGCAGGGGTTGAACTTCGAACCGGGCGGGTCCGGCGACGACGGTTTCCACGATCTCCATGCCGCCCGCGATCCCGATGTCGATCATCCGAGTCATCGACTCCAACCACATCTTGGCGGTGTAGTCCCTGTTCTCCAGGTGAATTGACGCGTCTTGCGCAACTGTTCCCGTCTGGCCAACCATGCGGCGGACCACGGACGCGATGTACTCACCCATTGCCAGCACGGTGTCGGGTGGCTTCTCTTCGATCGCGATGCGGCCGATGCGGGTGGCACCGGAGACGCCGACCTCGACCAACCGCGTCACCGTCGCGATCGCGTCCTTGAGGTGGTATTCGTTGGCGTCGATGCGCTCCGACTCGTCCGCCATGGCGGCCGCTGATTCGGCGACCATCTCTTTCGCGGTCTCGGCCAGGCGTGCTGCGACCCGCATCAACGGCGGCTTCGGCTCTGTCATCAGTCATCTCCTCCCGGTGCGGCTCCGTCGGACTGCGGTTGCAATGCAGCCGCGGCCTCCTTGAAGATCCCGGTCGCATAATCGGTCAACTCCGTGCCGAACCTGCCACCGAAGGCATTGACGTCGTCGAGCGAAAAGCCTTCGCCGTCGCTCCATCTCACGGCGAACTCACTCCCGAGCGCCGCGGCCGTATCGATGCCTCGCGTCATCTGCAATTGCATGGCCTTGATGATGGCTTTACGCCAGCCCGGCAGCAGCTCCACCTCCTCGGCTGGCCGCTGCGTGGCCGACTGGCTCACGTCGGCGGCCGGCGCCGCGGTTTCCGTCGATGGGGCGAACGGGGTCGGGTCATGCGGGGGGTGCTCCACCCCCGAGCTGAACATCTGACTCATGGCGTCACCCCAACCGAAGCCGCACGCCAGCGCAGCAGTCGCGGTGGGGCTGACGCCTCGGATGCGCACTTGTTTGGCGGTGCGTATCTTCACGACGGGATCGGGGCCGGTGCCGCTGATCGGACTGGCCCAGAGATAGCCGGCGTCGACTTCGAGCAAGCCGCAATCCTTGACTCTGGGGGGATCGTCGAGGTCGTAATTGACGAAGATGCCGTCGCCGGGTGGGGCGATGCCGTTCCAGAACCGCAACGCGGTTCGCATCTGCCACTGAGTCTCGTCGCCGCTCACGCTCTCGAGTAGGCGCGTCCAGCCCCGAGTCCGATCCGGCTGGATCGGATCTTGCTCCGACATCGACACGAAGAAGTCGCACATATCGGGCCAGTTGTGCGGATCGATGATCTTCGCAATCTGACTGAGCCGGAAGGGCGTGTCCCAACTGGTGGTCAGCACCGTGCAGAACTTTCCTTCGAGTTTGCGCAATGACCCCGTGCAGACCGCTGGACGGCTCAACACATCCTTGGTGTCAGGGTCGACGAAGACGTCTCGCGCCCGCGCAACTGAGTTGACATAGCTCAGGTAGTCGGCGCGGCTCCGGACGTCTCGCAAGGAGATCTTCAGGTCCTGGGCGGGGTCACCGCTGGAGTCGGATGACTTGTCGAGGCCGCGTGTCGGGACGGTGGACTCTTTGACCCTGGGAGCGATCGTGGGAATGAGCGCGTCCAGCGCGTCGGGTGCCCCCTCGGACGCCGGATCCACGCCTTCGAGCGGAAGTCGGCCCCCCTCGTACTCGCTGGCAATGCTCAGGATCGTGGCAGCGAACATCGACCTCGATCGCACGGCGGGACTCGCCGGCAATTCGTCAGGCGACGGGGCTGCGGCGAGTTCGTTGATCGCCTGGGCGTAGGTGGGGAAGATGACTGGACCCTCGCGACGGACTACGTCGCCGTTCTCGTCGCGTGGGAACAGTTCGTCCCTGCTGAGGAAGTGCTTCAGCTCGCGGTACCAGCCCTGCTGACCGATGCCCGTGGTACCCGGTAGGAAGGCTTCGACCAACTTCACGGTGTCGCCATTGGTTGCGTGACGCACGACTTCATCGATGGTGCCAAGCAAAGCCATCTGAGCATGAAGTTTGGACATGCCACGCCTTCCCCCGTCTGCAGATCTAGCATATCGGGACGTAGGCCTTGTGCAGCGTGAATGCGGGGGAGGATTTGATGAATGGCAAGGCGGGGGATGATGACGGCAGCATCGCCGATCTGCCGTGGGCTTCAGTGTTCGATCCAGCAGCGAATGTTCGTGCGCTCAGTGCGATCCAGGCGCGCGGCTTTCGCGCCGCGACAGAGGTCGTCGATCGCTTCGTGCGCCTCACCGAGCGGGGGTTCGGAGCACCGACTGGACCTGCGGACGAAGACCAATCCGACGGCATCGATCCCGGCCGTTATCCGGAGCTTGGGCGAATCGTCAAGTCTTTGCAGAATGCCGTGGGCCAGCTGGGCGAGTCCGCCCTTGGCGCGACGAAGGCCGCCGACCCGGGGCTCGACCTTGGGAACTCCGTGGCGACCGGTGAGGCTCGTCTCGAGGCGACTGAGCCCGGACCGGCCGTGACGGAGGTGTGGTTGCACAACCGGGGGCCGGTCGACCTCGGAAAGGTGCGGCTGCGGTGCAGTGACTTGCTGTCTCACGACGGCGCGTTGGTCGACTCGTCCCGCATCCGCTTCGAACCCGACGTGGTCCCGATGCCCGACCGGTCCAGCCGCGGGATAACGGTGGAAATCGATGTGCCGCAAGAGTGTATGCCCGGCCGCTATCGCGGCACCTTACTCGCCGATGGCCACGCCGACGTCTGGTTGCCCGTGGTGCTGAACGTCAAATCCCGTCCGACGTGACCAATACCGCCGAACGCGCAGAGCACGTCGCGTCCGTCGAGGACCGGCTTCGTCGCATGGGCAGGACGATCCGCAGCTCGATGATGGATGCGATGCCCGACGGTGAGCCGGTCCGGTGGTTGTACGCGCCGATGCGCGAATACCCGTCCCGGCCTGGCAAGGCGCTGCGTCCCGCACTCTGCATGTCGGCGGGTCGTGTGTTTGGTGGAAGCGCCGATGACTTGTTGGGCATCGCCGTAGCAATTGAGTTACTCCACAATGCGTTCCTCGTCCACGACGACCTCGCCGACGGTAGTGAGATGCGCCGTGGACGCCCGACCCTGGCGGCGAAGTATGGGTTGGCGGCGGCGCTGAACGCCGGTGACGGGCTTGCCGTCGTGGCGGGCCAGGTGTTGCGCGCGGCGACCCGTCGGCTGGATCGGGACCTCGCCGACCTGGTGTGGGCGGAGTTCGACACGATGGCGATGCGGACGCTCGAGGGACAAGCGACCGAGGCGGGCTGGCAACTCGACAACGTCGAGGAGCTGCGGCCCGAGGACTATCTCGAGCTGATCATGCACAAGACCTGTTGGTACACCACGATTCATCCGCTGCGGGTCGGCGCGATGGTCGGCTCGCGAGGCACTGCGGAGCTGGCGCCCCTGGTGCGGTTCGGCTTTCACTTCGGCGCCGCGTTTCAGATTCGCGACGACATGCTGAATCTCGTCGGCGACGAGCAGACGTACGGCAAGGAGATTCTCGGCGACCTCTACGAGGGCAAGCGGACGTTGCCGCTCGTACACCTGATGGCCAACTCGCGAGGTGCGGACCGCGACCTGGTCCGCGACTATCTCAGCCGAAGCCGGGAGGACCGCTCGGCCGACCTAGTACTCGCCGTTCGCGAACTGATGGATCAGCACGGCAGCATCCAGTTCACGACGGAGTTCGCCGAGGGTATTTTGCTGACGGCCGAAGAATGCTTCGAACAGGCATTTGCTGACGCGCAGCCTGGACCGGACCTCGACTTCCTCCGTTCGCTCGTGCCATACGTGTGGGCTCGCTGGCGCTAAAGCGCTAGCGGGGCCCAGGAGATGGGCGTCAAAATTGAAGTCGGGCGCATACTCATGATCAGAAAGGTGGTCCCGTGGCAGCCGACCTTGGCGTCTCCGAACGCGGGTCCGTTCGGAGTTGCGCCGCGTGCGGGCGCACACTTCGGGCAGCGGCGCGGTTCTGTGACGCCTGTGGCTGGCCTGCCGCGCCAACGGCAGCCGGCGAGCACAAGCAGGTAACGGTGCTGTTCGGTGATGTCGTGGGTTCGATGAAGCTTGCCGCCGTGCTCGATCCCGAGCGGCTTCAGGAAATCATGCACGAGGTCTTCAACAGGTCGGCGGTCATCGTGCAGCGCTACGGGGGGACGGTCGACAAGTTCACCGGGGATGGGCTGATGGCCCTCTTCGGCGCACCGATCGCGCTCGAGGACCACGGGCTGCGCGCCTGCATCGCGGCCTTGGAGATCCAGGAGGCCACGGCAGCGCTGGCCGCCGAGGTTCGTCGTCGCGACAAGGTCGGGCTGAAGATGAGGGTCGGCTTGAACTCCGGCGAGGTGATCGCCGGTGGGATCGGTCGCGGCCCGGGGCGCTACACCGCGGTCGGGCATCCCGTCGGGATGGCTCAGCGCATGGAGGCAGCGGCGCGGCCAGGGGCGGTCCTTTGTACCGAATCGACCGCGCGTCTGGTGGAAGGCACCGTGGCGCTCGGGCCACCCGAAAACATCCACGTCAAGGGTGAGAGCGAACCAGTAGTCGGGCACGAAGTCTTGTCAATCGCGTTGGACCAAGCGGTGATCGGCCGCGACGAAGGCCCGATGCTGGGGCGCGAGGCGGAACTGAGCAAGCTCCTTGATGTGTTCGCCTCCGGGGACGCGACCATGATCGCGGTCGTCGGCGAACCAGGAATCGGCAAGAGCAGACTCATCCGCGAAGTCGCCAGTCGGGCAACCCAACTGAAGGTCGACGCCGTCATCGCACGGTGCGATGCGCACACCACGAACGTGCCGCTGTGGGCCCTGTCGCGCATGTTGAAGGCAATGTTCGCGGTGGGCCGCCTCGACGCCGCTGCAGCCCGCGCCCAAGTAATCGACTACCTACCCAGCTCGATCGGCATGGATTCCGACGAGGCCAACATCCTCTTCGAACTGTTGGGCATCGCCGCGCCGGGCACCGCGCCCATCGAGCTGAGTTTGGACGCGAGGCGCCGCCGACTGATCGACACCCTGACCGCGGCAACCCACTATCGACCGCTTCCAACGCTCTTCATTCTCGACGACGTGCACTGGATCGATGCGGCCAGCGAAGCCACCCTCGCGGAGTTTGCGGCGAACCTGTCCGCGACCCGCTCGTCGCTCGTGGTCAGCTACCGCCCCGAGTACCGCGGCCCCCTGCGCCAGCAGCGCGACGTCTCGATCACGTTGGGGCCGCTGACCGACCAAGCGACGGCGGAGGTCGCCACTCGACTGACCGGAGCCGATGCGAGCGTCGGCGGAATCGTCGATCTCGTCGCGCGCTCGGCGGCTGGCAATCCCTTCTTCGTCGAGGAGATGGTGCGCGACCTGGCGGATCGAGGGGTGTTGGTCGGCAGCCGCGGCAACTATCGCCGAGGGAACGAGATCGATCACATCACGGTGCCTGCGACAGTGCAGACCGTGCTTGCCGCACGAATCGATCGGCTTCCGCCACAAGCCAAGTCGGCACTCAATGCAGCCGCCGTGATCGGGTCGACCTTCGACTTCGACGTCGTGCGGGCATTGCTGCCGAACACCGATCGCGCCGACCTTGCAGATCTCGTTTCGGTGGAGCTCGTCGACCAGATCGAGTTCGTGCCGCGCGTGCGGTTCTGCTTTCGTCATCCGCTGGTCAGGAAGGTGGCCTACGAAACCCAGCTGACCGCCACCAGGGCGACGACGCACCGCCGCCTCGCGGATGCGATTCAGGAGGTGAACCCAGCCGCCATCGAGGACAACGCGGCGTTGATCGGTACTCACTTCGAGGCCGCAGGCGACTTCGCGGCCGCGCACTCCTGGCACATGCGCGCGGCGAAGCGGCTCGAAACCCGAGACATGGTCGCCGCCCGTACCAGTTGGGAACGGGCGCGCCGCATCGCCGACCGGCTCTCGGAGGACTACCCGGGGGTCCTCGCGATGAGGGCCGCGCCACGCGCGATGCTCGCGTGGACCGACTGGCTGGTCGGCGCCGACCCCGATGCCGATACCCATCTCGAGGAGTTGCGAACGCTCACTGCGCAATCCGGTGACATGCTTTCGCTTGCGATGGGTATCGCGGGGCGGATGACCGCCCTGTGCACCAACTATGGCAAGCCGGCAGAAGCCGTAGCTTCGGCTGCTGATCTGGCAGGCATGATCGACGACATCAACGCCGATGCAATGCTCAAGGTCGACCTGCTGTTCACCGTCATGTGGGCGCAATTCCTGGTGTGCGACTACTCTGCGCTCTTTCAGACGGCAGAGCGGATACGCACCATCGCCGGAGCTGGCGTCAACAGCTCGGTCGCAAGGTGCACTGCCGTGTGCGGTGTGAGCAGAATCGTGACGGGTGACCCCGAGAACGGCCAGCGCGAGCTGAGGCTCGGTATCGAGCAAGCCCGCAAAACCGATGCCGTCACCTTCGCGGCGATGATGACGCTCAAGGCGGTCCTGACCGCTGTTGGCCTCGAACCGCCGGACGCCGCCACGCTGGAAGACGCGTATGAGGCGCTGCGACGGGCGGAGACGGTGGGGGACAACTTCGCCACCGCATGCGCCCTGTGGAGCTGCGGCACGGTGCTGCTGCGCATGGACCGCGGCTCCGAACAGACCGCGGTCGAGTACCTGAAGTCGGCGCGGGACATCATCATCAAACACCGCACGGTCGTCGTGGCGCTTGCGCCGATCGAAGCGGATCTGGCGATCCTGGCCGCGCGCGGAGGTGACCGTGACGACGCCATCGAGACCATGCGGACGGTCATCGGCCGTCAGCTGACGAACTTCGACGTCACGTTCCTGGGCGTGACGATTCCGGCGCTGATTCAGCTGCTGGTGGACAGGGGCCGTCCGGAGGATCTCGCCGAGGCGACCGCGATGGTGCAGGGGCTGGAAACTCAAGCTGCGCAATTGAACTTGCCCGCGATGGCGTTGTGCGCGGCGTTCTGCAAGACGGTGGTCGCGGAAACGGATTCGGCGAGAAGTGCTGCGATGAGCGAATACCGCGAGGCCGCAGAGCGCATCGGAGCTCGTGGCGAGCTTCTGTTGCTGCATCCGGAGTAACGGCGGGCGACGGGTCGCGGCCCGCTGATCGAAAGAGGTGCCGGGCTGCGCGGTCGGCCCGGTTTACGCTTACTGCCGGGGGATACACATGGCTCGGCAACCGTCGAAGCGGCTGCAGTTCAGCGCGCAGCGCTTTCTGGCTCGTCGCATGGAACACGCGTTGGTGCGCAGGGACGTCGCGATGGACGACGACCCGATGCGCGCGCAATCCCGTTCACTCGCTGCGGGATGCGTGCTTGCGGCGATCGGAGTAGCGGGTTGCGCCGTCGTTGCGCTCATCGCGCCGCGCGGCTCGCCTGGCGATGCGCAAATCGTGATGGCGCGGGAGTCGGGCGCGGTGTACGTGCGGCTCGGCGACGTGCTGCACCCGGCCTTCAACCTCGCGTCGGCCCGACTCGTTGCGCGTACCGACGCCGCTCCGGTCGTGGTGGGCGAGGCGTCGATCGCGCGGGTGAAAAGGGGTCCGCGGGTGGGCATTCCGGGGGCTCCGAACGTGATCGGTACACCGCTGAGCAACCAGACGTGGACCGTGTGCGATGCCGAACGCACCGTCGTCAGCGTGGGCCAGCCACTCCCTTCGCTCGACCCGTCGCGCACGGTGCTCGTCACCCCGCGGGCAGAGAGCGCCGCCACGACGTACCTGTTGTACGACGGGTGGCGGGCCGAGGTAGACCTGCGCGACCGTGCGGTCGTCCGGGCCTTGAGCCTCGAAGGCGTTGCTCCGCTGCGGGTTTCGCGCGCTCTACTCGACACCGTGCCCGAGGCGCCTACGGTGACCGTGCCACGCATCGCCGGGGTGGGCACCGCCGGTCCGTCGTCGTTGGGCGGCTTCACCGTCGGGACGGTGGTGCGGGTGGCCCGCGCCGACGTCGACGACTTCTACGTCGTACTCGCCGACGGCGTGCAGCGCATCGGCGAGGTCGCCGCGGACGTCATTCGGTTCGCATACGGAGCCACGGGGGAGCTCCCGTTGATCACCCCCGCGACCATCGCGGCGACCAGCTCGGTCGAGACGCTGCCCGTCGGTTCCTTTCCCCGCCGATCCCGGGCAGCCGTCGGTGCCGGCGACGCGGTGTTGGTGTGCGCGCAGTGGCGGCCCGACAGCACCTCCGGAGAGTCGAACACCGTTGTGCTGACGGGTGATCCGACGGCAATGGACACTGTCGACGTCACGGCGCTGGCGCAAGCCGACGGCGAAGGCCCGCACGTCGACGCCGTTGCGATACCGGGTGGCCGCAGCGCGTTCGTCCGATCCGCCCGCATCCTCGGCGACGACGGTGCGACCGGGCCGCGCTTCCTCGTCACCGACTCGGGCGTCGCGTTCGGACTTCGCGACGACGACGCCGCGACGTACCTGGGCCTGCGCGCATCCCCCGGAGCGGCACCGTGGTCGATTCTCGCGCACCTGCCCAGCGGACCGGAGCTCAGCACCGACGCCGCGTCAGTCCCGCGCGACGGGGTCGCGCCGCCGTCGTAACCAACCCGTCGACGCCGTCGCCGCGGCCGTGGCCACCGCCAGACAGGCCGCCGCGCCGCCGAAAGCGACGGTGCGAACTCGCGAGTCCACGGGTTCGTCGTCGCCCGGCGGCGGGACCGACGGCGCCTCGCTGGCGACCGACTTTGGGGTCTCACCATCCGCGCTGAGTGCCGCCAACGGGTCGACGACGCCGAATCCGACGAAGGGATCCCAGCCGGCAGAGGGGTGGAGCGCAGTGTCCTCGATGCGACGCATGACCTGTCGCGCCGTCAGGTGGGGTGCGCGCGCCCGAATCAGGGCCGCGACCCCCGAGACGACGGGAGCCGCATAGCTGGTCCCCGAGATCGGTTCTGCGTCAACCGGACCCGGGGCGGTATCGACGAGTCCCTCGCCATCGGCGCTCAGCGAGACCACCGACTCACCCGGTGCGGCGACGTCCACCCACGGCCCGGCCATGGTGAAGCGCGACGGACGACCGTCCGCCGTGACCGAGCCGACGGTGAGCACGTAGTCGTCGTACCAGGGTGGGCTCACCACGACCGTGACCGCGTCCCAGTCTGGGCGTCCGACGCGCGCGGGATCGGCCGACGGCTTCTGCTCGGCGCACTGGCCCGAACCGCCGACGTTGCCCGCCGCGGCGACGACGACCACGTTCTTGACGTCGACCGCATACGCCAGCGCTGCCCCGAGCGCGCCGTCGTCCATCCCGTCGCCAACGGGCACGCATGCGACGGTCGAGATGTTGATGACCGTGGCACCGAGGTCGGCGGCGGTGCGCACCGCCATCGCCAACGTGTCGACGTCCCCGACGCCCGGGCCGGATCCACCGTCGGAACGGCGAAACTCATTGCTGGACTGACGGATCGCGATGATGCCAGCGTCGGGCGCGACGCCCCCGAACGCGTCCGGACCGTCGTCGAGGGGTGCCGCCGCGATGATTCCCGCGACGATCGTGCCGTGGCCGTCGCAGTCCTGCGTGCCGTCACCGTTCGCGACGTAGTCACCACCTGCCGTGACACGGGGCAGCAGCCGGTGTCTGGTGACTCCGGTGTCGATCACGGCGACCGTCTGACCCGACCCTCGCGACAGCGGCCGCAAGGTCGGGATGCCGAGCTTCGTCAACTGCGTGGAACCCCCACGCTGGGCGGCGCGAGCGACGGGGTGGCAGGTCCCGGTCGGCTCGGTCACTGCCGGGGGCGCGGGCGAGCGGGGTGGCGGCAGCAGTGAGCGGTCGACGGTCGGCGGTGACACGGCCGCCGCCACCGGCGCCGCCCACGTGGTCATCGCCACCACGAGGATTGCGGTGCCCACTCGCAACCCGCGCTCGGTCGCGGACGTCACGTGAGCTGCCAGTCCCGGGCGAGCCCATACACCCCGATCACCCAGCAGGCCAGCGGCACGACGGCGGCCAGGGTCACGTAGTCGAGCAGGTCGGCGGCGCGGCTCGAGAACGGCGTCGCACCCGAGTGGCGCAGCGTGCCGAGCCCGACGGCCATCAGGACGAGCGTCGCCCAAGCGACTCGCTCGGGGGCATGCGCGCATACGATGGCGAAGGCCGAAGTAGCGCAGAACAATCCGCCGGCCAGCAGTGCGGCACGCCGCGAACGATCGACATGGGTGCGGCCGCGGAGCACCAGCACCAGTCCGGCGACGAATCCGAACACCCCGCCAGCGATCGGCGGGGTCCCGGCCCGGACGCATCCCAGCGCCACCAGGATCGACCCTGCCGCAACGGCGACGGCGCACCCGATGACCACGCCGGTCAACGTCGCGTGCCCGCTGCGGGCGCGGGCCTCGACGGCATCGGGCACTTCGGATTCGCACCGCGGTCCGAGTCCGGTCACCATGCTCGAGAGCCACGGCGCGACGGACAGCAGGCCCAGCGCACCGGTCGCGAGGATGGCGCCGACGGACCCGACCGGTAGGGCGGTGAACATCGCGCAGCCCATCGTGGCCCCCACCAGCGCGGTGCCTGACGCCGTCGCGATCAGCGCCTCGGACGGGCGCCCCGCGAGCCGCAACATGACCAACGCCACCGCGAATACCGCAGTGGCGGAGAGAAAGACGTTCGCAGCCCCTGGTCCGCCTGGAACCGCGAGGAACCCCGTCGCCCCGGCCAACGCACAGCCTGCCACCGCCACCGCGGCGCTGTGCCTGACCAACGCCGTCCAGCACACCGCGCCCGTGCCGCACGCCGCGACGATCAGGTGCGCGATGCCACCCGTGACGGCTCCGGTCCATGTCAACGCGACGGTGGCCGCCAGTGCCGCCCAGGTGGTGGCCCATTCGGCGAGCGATTCCGTCGACGGTGCGGCGGAACTACCCGCGGAGGCCGCCGTGTGCGCCGGGCCCATGTCGACGGGCGGGAGCACCGGCGCGTGCGTGGTGGTGAGCACCAGCAGATCACCGTCGCGAACACCGTTGTCCATCAACGACAACGACTCGTCGAGCGGCGTTCCAGCGGCGCGGTCGAGCCGCCACCCGTGGACCGCGTCGGGCGTCGAGCGGGGCCCGAGTACGTCGATGACCGCGGGCAACAGCGCGCCCACCGGAGTGTGCGCCGAGACCGCGAGGTCGATGGTGCGGCCGCCGTCGAAATCTGTCTGAATCGAGATTCGGCACATCGACACGCTCATCACCTCCCCCAAGGCGGATACCCGTGAAGGACACCGTAACCGAGGTGTGAGTAGCTCTCGTGCACCAAAGTTCTCGCTCGAATGGGGAACCGTGGCCGCCGCTACGACGTCCAACTCAACGATGGAGTTCGTACGCGCAGCGCGGTTGCCGGGCCCACCGATCGAGGTCGGTCTGGTCGTCGTCGAGCGCCCGCCCGAACTTCCGAAGACGCCTGCGGCCAGTCCGTTGATGCGGTTGCTGCCGATCGCGATGGTCGTCGCCACGGCAGGCATGATGGCGCTGTACTTCACGTCGGGCGCCGGGATTGCCCGCAACCCCATGTACCTGTTGTTCCCGGTGATGATGCTGGTGTCGGCGCTCGGATCCTTGGCGTACGGTGCTCGCGGCACGGGCCGCGAACTCGACCAAGGCCGCCGCGACTACGTGCGGTACCTCGACGACCTGCACGACGCTGCGGCGAGAACTGCTGATGCACAACACCGGTCGGCGTGCAGGAGTCATCCCGAACCTGCCACGTTGTGGACGCTCGCCGGGCGTGCCCGGATGTGGGAACGCGGCCCCGGCGACCCCGACTTCGGCCACGTCCGTGTCGGGCTCGGCGAGCAGCCGTTGTCCACCCCGCTGGTAGCACCCGAGCTCCGCTCGTCCGAGGCCTTCGATCCCGTCACCTCGGACGCGCTCGACCGGCTGCTGCGCGAACGGTCCAATGTGCCGCATATGCCGATGACCGTCGAGCTCCTGGCGCAGGCGGTGGTAGTGGTCGCGGGGGATGTCGACCGCGCCCGTCGTGTGGTGCGGGCGATGCTGTGCCAGCTCGCGGTGTTTCACGGCCCCGAACACGTCGCGATCGCCGCGGTGGTCGGGCGGCCAGCCTGCGCGGCTTGGGATTGGCTGAAATGGCTTCCGCACCACGGACTGTCGTCCTGCTCCGACGATGCTGGTCCAGCGCGGATGACTCACCGCAACCTTCACGACGTCCCGAACGGCACCGCCTCGCACACCGTGGTGGTCATCGACGGAGGTTCGGTGTCGTTGCCCTACGTTCCCGTCGACGGGATGACGGTGGTGACGGTGGGCGAGCCCCCTGCGGGCTTGGTCCCGTTCGCAAGCCTGCGGATTGCTCACGGCGAGGGCGCGTTCGGTGACCAGCTCGACACGATGACCATGACGCAGGCGACGGTGTGCGCCAAGCGGTTGGCGCGGTTCGCCGAGCCCGCATCCGCCGAGGGGCGCTGGGCCGCGGGCGGATGGAGCGCGCTGACGGGCATCGGCGACCCGGATCGGCTCACCCCGGAACGGCTTTGGCGGCCACGCGCCGATCGCGAACGGCTGCGCGTGCCGATCGGCGTCGACGAACGCGGCGAACCCGTCGAACTGGATCTGAAGGAGGCCGCGTATGGAGGTATGGGGCCACACGGGCTGTGCGTGGGCGCGACGGGTTCGGGCAAGTCGGAGTTTCTCCGGACGTTGACCCTCGGCCTCGTGGCGACCCATCCGCCCGAGTCGTTGAACTTCGTGCTCGTCGACTTCAAGGGAGGCGCGACCTTTCTCGGTTTCGAGCGGCTCAATCACGTCGCCGCCGTCATCACCAATCTCGCCGATGACGCGCACCTGGTGGCCCGCATGCGCGACGCGCTCTCGGGCGAGCTGAACCGTCGGCAGGAACTCCTCCGCGCAGCCGGGAACGTCGCCAACATGGCGGACTACGAGTCGGCGCGCAGACGTGGGGCAGCGCTTGCGCCCCTGCCCACGCTGTTCATCGTCGTCGACGAGTTCTCCGAGCTGCTCAGCCAGCATCCCGACTTCGTCGACCTGTTCGTCGCCATCGGGCGGGTGGGCAGATCGTTGGGCGTGCATCTGCTGCTGGCCAGCCAGCGCCTCGACGAGGGTAGGTTGCGCGGCCTCGAGACGCACCTCTCCTACCGGATCTGCCTGAAGACGTTCTCGGCCAGCGAGTCCCGTGCCGTACTCGGCACCGTCGACGCCTTCGACCTGCCCAACACGCCCGGCGTCGCGTATCTCAAGACCGCGTCGGGTGACCTGGTGAGATTTCGGGCCGCGTACGTGTCCGCACCGGTGGCGATTGGCGGACCGCCGGTCACGGGACGCCCCGTCACCGTGGTCGCCCCGTTCACGGCGACGCCCGTGGGAGGTGCGAACGTCGCCGACCCGTTAGCGGCAGCCAAGCCACACAGCGTGCTGAACGCCGTCCTCGACGGGCTGACCGGGCGGGGTGAGCCTGCTCATCGGGTGTGGCTGCCTCCGATCGTCGCCCCGCCGACGCTCGGCGCCGTGCTCGCCCACGTCACGAGCGGGCCTGCGCTGAGCGTGCCGATCGGATTGGTGGACAACGCGTTCGAGCAGCGCCGCGCGCCGTTCGTCGCGGAGCTGCGGGGTGCGGGCGGGAACGTGGCCGTCGTGGGTGGGCCGCGCAGTGGCAAGTCGACTACGTTGCAGACGCTCGTCCTCGCACTGGCCGCCACCCATGACCCCGCCGCCGTGCAGCTCTATGGGCTCGACTTCGGCGGCGGCGCGCTGTCGGCGGTGCGGTCGCTGCCACACGTCGGCGCCGTCGCGGGACGGGCCGATGGAGAACTGATCGAACGCGTGCTCGCGCGTATGGAGGCCATCGTCCGGCGCCGCGAAAGCGTGCTCCGCAGCGGAGCCGACGAGGCCGACCGGTACGGCGAGGTGTTCCTGGTGATCGACGGCTGGGCTGCGGCCCGCCAGGAATGCGCCGGGCTCGAGGAGGCCGTCACCGCCATTGCCGCGCAGGGGCTTTCGGTGGGTGTCCACGTCGTCATCGCCGCCGCTCGGTGGGGCGAACTACGGCCCGCGCTCAAGGACCAACTCGGCACCCGAATCGAACTGCGGCTCGGTGACGCCGCAGAGTCCGAGTTCGACCGTAAGCGTGCCCGGCTACTCGCAGGGCGACCCGCCGGGCATGGCATCACGTGCGACGGGCTGGACCTGGTGATCGCGACGCCGCGGCTGGACGTGCGGGTGCAGCCCGACCATGACCTGTGGGCCAGCACCGGTGCCGCCATCCGCACCCGCCACCCGGGTCTTGCGGCGCCCGCCGTCACGGCGTTGCCGACGAAGGTTGGGTACGACACCGTCGTAGCCCGGTCACCCACAGACGTCGTGCTCGGAGTCGGAGGCGACGAGGTGGAACCGATCACCGTCGACTTCACCGCAACTCCGCACGTGCTGATCATCGGGGAGGGGCGCTGCGGAAAGACCGCTGCGCTACGGACCGTCTGCCGGGAGGTCGTGCGGACCAACGACGCCGGGAGCGCACAGCTTGTCGTGGTCGACGTCCGACGAACGCTGCTCGGCGTCGTCGAGACCGAGCATCTGCGCGCCTACGCGATGTCGACGGTCGATGCCGAGGCACGGTTGAGCACCCTTGCCGCGGAACTGCGCACCCGGCTGCCGCACGGCGCCGTCACCCAACGGCAGTTGCGCGAACGCTCCTGGTGGTCCGGCCCCGACGTGTACGTCGTGGTCGACGACTACGACCTGGTGGCGGGCGCGCCGGTGAACCCGCTCAGCGGGCTGCTCGAGCTCTTGCCGTACGACAGGGACGTGGGCCTGCATCTCGTGGTCGCCCGTACCTCTGCTGGCGCCGCCCGCGCCATGTTCGATCCCGTGCTTGCGGCGCTGCGCGACCTGGGTTGCCTCGGGCTGATGATGAGCGCGAGCCCCGACGACGGCGCGCTGCTCGGTTCGGTGCGACCGGTACCGCTACCGTCGGGGCGTGCCACGGTGATTCGACGCGGGCAGCCCGATGGCCAGGTCCAGGTCGCGTGGGCCGATTCGCCGTGAGTGAAGCCGTCGTCGTGATCGGCCCGACGGCCGTGTGCGGGCCGGGCGTTGCCGACGCGGCCTTGGTGGCGGTCGCGCTGGAGTGTGTCGACGAACGCCTCGCTGTCTTCGACGACCGCGTCGTCACGGTGAGGGCGCTGTGGGGCGAACTCGTGGATGCGGTGTGCCGTTCCGGATTCGACTCCGCGGTACTCGTGGCGCCGTCGTGGTGGCCACCGTCGCGGGTGGAGTTCGTTGAGGACGTGCTGCTCGAGGTATGCGCTCAGGTGGTGGTGCTCCGGCGCGGAACCGCGTTGTGGTCGAACGAGTCGGCGGTCGTCGAGATTGGCCCCGACTGCGTCGTCGTGCACCTCCCCGACGGGGAGCGGTCCGTCGTATCCCGTTCGGAACGACCGGACTTCATCGCCGACGGTGTGCTCGCGGTACTGCCAACCGTGGCGTCCGTGGTGCTGGACGTCCCATCGGGGGTCGGCGGTGCGGCGACGTTGGCCGACGGGCTGGCCCGCAGGCTGAGGCGCAGGAATGTCGGGGTGTCGGTGGTGGACGACGAGGGGGTCCGCCGCGCCGTGGAGGCCAGCGGTCGACGCAGCCCCGTGCGGCGCTTGCGTTTCGACCCGGCGCGGGTCGCCGTGGTGACGGGTGCGCTGGTGGCCGTCACCGCGCTGGCCGGCGCGGCAACCGGGTCGGGCGGCGGTGGGGTAGTCGAGGGGACGTGGGTGGTCGAAGGGCGGGTGGCAGTCGAAGTGCCGACGTCGTGGACGGTCGAGCGGGTGACTTCCGGACCGGGTTCGGCTCGGGTGCAGGCGATTTCACCAGAGGAGCCGCGGCTCGCACTGCACGTGACGCAAGCCCGGGTGCCGGACCACGAAACGATGCAGGCGACGTCCGAGACCTTGAAGGCCGCGCTCGACGAGCAACCCGACGGCGTCTTCGCGGACTTCGACGCGGCCGGCCAGGAGGCGGGCAGGCCGGCGGTCACCTACACCGAGCGGCGGACCGCCGTCGCCATCGACTGGGTCGTGTTGGTGGACCGCGGCATCAGAATCGCCATCGGGTGCCAACGCCCGCTGTCTGGACCCGGTGGTGGCCCGGCATGTGAACGGGCGGTCCGCACCGCCCATGCGGTGCCATGAAACTAGTTCGCAGACAAGGGAACCGAATCGAGTTTCACCGCGTCCTATCTACACGTCCACGAAAGAACCCGCGAAAGGATTGCGATGACGACACCCACGGGCGGTGCGCTCAACACCGACTTCGAGTTGATGGCCGCCGTCGCAGGCAAGATCGACGCTCGCAACGACGACGTCCGCGCCATGCTCCGCACCTTCATCGGACAGATGACCAGCGTGCCGACGACCGTGTGGGGCGGCGTCGCCGCCGCACGGTTCAGGGAGGTCGTCGACCGGTGGGACGCCGAGTCGATGCGGCTGTACACCGCGCTGGCGCGCATCTCCGAAACCATCCGGTTCAACGAGCGCACGCTGCGCGAGGCCGCGGACGCGCACTCGCACGGCATCGCCGCCACCAACACGCTGTAACCCCAAGTCCACCAACCCGAATGGAGCTTCCATGGATCCGGTTCTGTCCTATGACTTCGACGCGATCGAACACACCGTCTGGCAGCAGATTCACACCACGTCGGCCCGCTTCAACGCGGCCCTGGATGAGCTGCGCGGGCAGATAGCGCCATTGCAGGCCACCTGGACGCGTGAGGCGGCCGAGGCCTACCGCATCGAGCAGATGCACTGGGATCGGTCCGCCGCGGCGCTCAACGACATCCTGATCCGGTTGGGCAACGCGGTCCGCGACGGCGCTGCCGACGTGGCCGAAACCGACCGGCGCGCAGCGGGGGCCTGGGGCTACTAGCCGCGCCCACACCGACTCTGTGCGGTCCCGCCTGGGGAGAGGCCAGCGGGACCGCACAGTCACTTGTGTCTTTAGGCCCTCCCGTGGCTGCACCGGTTGGACTATGGTGGCGGCCACGCGTCGCGGCTAGAGCACGGGCAGCACGCGAGGAGCGTGACCGCCATGGGTACTACGAAGACGACGGGCGGCCGGGTCGTTACCCGGCCATCGACGTCGACCCTGCGCGCAGCCCACGAACTGTTCATTGCCGGCCACATCGACGCCGACTTTCTCGACACCTCGCCAGTGCGCAGGCTGGTGGCCGAAAGCTGGCTGCGCAGCCTCGCGACCGGGGTCGATCCCGACCGGGGCGGAGCGCAGTCGGAGTCGCCCGCGGCCGCGCTGGAGCGGCTGCGGGCTAGTCACCCGCTCGCGTCGGCGCTTCCCGTGATCCGGAAACTGCTGGTGGACGACGCGGTCGACGCCGGAGTCGTGGTCGCCGTGAGCGCGGCCGACGGCACCCTGCTCTGGGTCGAGGGCGACCGCAGCGTGTGCCAGAAGGCCGAGGCCATGAACTTCGTTCCCGGCGCCGACTGGAGCGAACGAGGCGCGGGCACCAACGCACCGGGGACGGCGCTCGCGCTCGACCGCGAATTGCAGATTCGCGGATCGGAGCACTTCTCGCGCGTCGTCCAGCCGTGGAGTTGCACGGCGGTGCCCGTCCACGATCCCGCCTCGGGCGTCCTGCTCGGCGCCATCGACCTCACTGGCGGAACGGAGGTCGCGTCGCTGCAGACGCTGGCGTTGGTGCGGGCCACCGCGGTTGCCGTCGAGAATCACCTGGCGTTGTTGCGGCTGACGAACCCTGCACCGGTCGAGGCAGGCGGCAGGCTGTCGGTGCTCGGGGCGGACCGGCCGAAGTGGGTGGCCACCGACGCTGACGGCACGTCCCGCATTCAGACCCTGACCGGGCGGCACGCTGACATCCTGGTGCTGCTGATCCGCCACCCCGAGGGGCTCAGCGCCGACCATCTGGCGATGTTGTTGGACGACAACGACCTTGACGCGGTGACCATTCGGGCGGAGCTGTCCCGGCTACGCCGGGTCATCGGGGCGGACTACGTGGCGTCGCGGCCATACCGCTTGTTGGTACCCGTCGACAGCGACCTGGCCGAGGTGTTCGACGCCATGCAACGCGGCGACGTCGGGGCCGCGTTGGCTAGGTACGCGGGTGAGCTTCTGCCTCAATCAGTTTCGCCGGCAATCGGCCGGCTACGCACGGAGCTCAGCACCGCGCTGCGCGCGGCGGTGATGTCGACCGGCGACCTTGCGCTGCTCAAGCGTTGGCTCGACCTACCGGAAGGCCGCGACGACCGTGGCGGCTGGCAGGTGCTCCACGATCAGGCCTCGACCGATGGCGTCGCCCGCGCTCAGGCGAGTGGCCACCTCGCAGGACTTGACGCCGACCTGTCCTAGTCGTTCGCGCGGTACCCGCGTTCGTGCAACTGTGCTGCAACCCCTTGCCGCCTACCTTCAGTGACTACCGACACACTTTCGTCGCAAAGGCAGGAGAAATCGTCATGACCACGTACAAGAGGCCCGGCACCGAGGGTGCATTGATGGCGTTCGAATCGCGGTACGCCAATTTCATCGGCGGCGAGTGGGTAGCACCCGTCGGCGGCGAATACTTCGAGAATCTGACCCCGGTGACGGGCCAGCCGTTCTGTGAGATCCCGCGGTCCACCGAAGTCGACGTCGAGTTGGCGTTGGACGCCGCCCACGCCGCGGCGCCGGGGTGGGGCAAGACCGCGCCGGCCGAGCGGGCGGTGATCTTGAACAAGATCGCTGATCGGATCGAGGCGAATCTGGAGTCGATCGCGTTGGCCGAGTCGTGGGACAACGGCAAGCCGATCCGCGAGACGCTGGCCGCCGACATCCCGCTGGCGGTGGATCACTTCCGCTACTTCGCCGGCGCCATCCGGGCGCAGGAGGGCTCACTGAGCCAGGTCGACGAGGACACCGTGGCCTATCACTTCCACGAACCGCTCGGCGTGGTGGGGCAGATCATTCCGTGGAACTTCCCGATCCTGATGGCCACCTGGAAGCTGGCCCCGGCGTTGGCGGCGGGCAATTGTGTGGTGCTCAAGCCGGCCGAGCAGACCCCGGCCTCGATCCTGTATCTGATGTCGCTGATCGGCGATCTGCTGCCGGCGGGCGTTTTGAACGTGGTCAACGGGTTCGGCGTGGAGGCGGGCAAGCCGCTGGCGAGCTCGAATCGGATCGCCAAGATCGCGTTCACCGGGGAGACCACCACCGGCCGGCTGATCATGCAGTACGCCTCGCAGAACCTGATCCCGGTCACGCTCGAGTTGGGTGGCAAGAGCCCCAACATCTTCTTCTCCGACGTGATGGCCGCCGGCGACGACTTCCAGGACAAGGCGCTGGAGGGATTCACCATGTTCGCGCTCAACCAGGGCGAGGTGTGCACCTGCCCGTCCCGGTCGCTGATTCAGGCCGACGTCTACGACGAGTTCCTCGAGTTGGCCGCGATCCGCACCAAGGCCGTCCGCCAAGGCGATCCGTTGGACACCGAGACGATGATCGGGTCCCAAGCGTCCAATGATCAGTTGGAGAAGGTGTTGTCCTACATCGAGATCGGCAAGGACGAAGGCGCCCGCCTGGTCACGGGTGGGGAGCGCGCCGAACTCGGCGGTGATCTGTCCGGCGGCTATTACGTGCAGCCGACGATCTTCACCGGGCACAACAAGATGCGGATCTTCCAGGAGGAGATCTTCGGCCCCGTGGTCGCGGTCACCTCGTTCACCGACTACGACGACGCGATCGCCCAAGCCAATGACACCCTCTACGGGCTCGGGGCGGGGGTGTGGTCACGCGACGGGAACACCGCGTATCGGGCCGGGCGTGACATCAAGGCCGGCCGGGTGTGGACCAACTGCTATCACGCCTACCCCGCGCACGCGGCGTTCGGCGGCTACAAGCAATCCGGGATCGGGCGTGAGAACCACAAGATGATGCTCGATCACTACCAACAAACCAAGAACCTGCTCGTCTCCTACACCAACAAGGCCCAAGGCTTCTTCTAATAAGGACCAAAGCCCCTTCACCTCAACCTCGTACACGATTGGAATGATGAAATGACCCAGACCCTTGACGCCCGTTCGGCGCCTGACACCACCGACACCATGCTCGCCGCCGTCGTCACCGAATTCGGCGGCCCACTGCAAATCGAAGAACTCGAACTACCCACGCCGGGCTACGGCGAGGCGCTGGTCAAAGTGGAGACCTCCGGCATATGTCACACCGATCTTCATGCCGCACAGGGTGATTGGCCGGTGAAACCCGAACCACCGTTCATTCCGGGACATGAGGGCTACGGCACGGTCGTTGCCTTGGGCGAAGGTGTCGAGGATTTGCAGCTTGGCGACAAGGTCGGCAACGCGTGGCTCTGGTCTGCTTGCGGCAGTTGCGAGTACTGCCGCACCGGCTGGGAGACGCTCTGCGAAAGCCAGCAGAACGGCGGCTACAGCGTCAACGGCAGCTTCGGCACCTACATGCTCGTCAACGCCGCCTATGCGGCGCGGATCCCCGAGGGTTGCGATCCGCTTGAGGTGGCGCCGATCCTCTGTGCGGGTGTCACCGTCTACAAGGGGCTCAAGGTGACCGACACCAGGCCCGGCCAATGGGTAGCGATCTCCGGCATCGGCGGACTGGGCCACATCGCGGTGCAGTACGCCCGGGCCATGGGTTTGCGGGTGGTCGCGGTCGACATCGACGACGCCAAGCTCGCATTGGCCAGCCGATTGGGGGCGGAGGTCGTGGTGAACGCGCGCACCGCCGACGTCGTCGCGGAGGTGCAAAAGGCCACCGGAGGTGTCCACGGCGTGCTCGTGACGGCCGTGCACCCACAGGCCTTCGGTGAGGCGATCGGCCTGGCTCGCCGGGGTGGCACGATCGTCTTCAACGGGCTCCCACCAGGCGACTTTCCCGCCCCAATCTTCGACATCGTGCTCAAGGGGTTGATCATCCGTGGCTCGATCGTTGGGACGCGTCAGGACATGGTCGAAGCACTCGACTTCTACGCCCGCGGACTCATTCACCCCACGGTGACGAGCGCCGGACTCGATGAGGTCAACGACGTCTTCGAGCGGATGCAACGTGGACAGATCGACGGCCGCGTGGTCATCGACTACCGCTGACGCCCAACGACTCGTAGCGGTCCCGTTCCCGCTCGGAGAAGCAGCAGAACACCACGAGCTCGATCGACGGCAGTCCGGGCAGTGCGTCCTTCACGGTGGCGAGCGCGATCTCGGCGGCCGGTTCGGCGGGATATGCGTACACCCCGGTGCTGATGCACGGAAACGCGATCGACGAGAGTTCGTGAGCGCCAGCGACTTCCAGCGATCGCCGGTAGGCCGACGCCAGCAGCTCGGGCTCGCCATGTGCACCGCCGCCCCAGACCGGTCCGACCGTGTGGATGACGTATCGCGCGGGCAGCCGGTAGCCGAGGGTCAGCTTCGCGTCGCCTGTATCGCAGCCACCGAGGGTGCGGCATTCGGTCAGCAGCTCGGGGCCCGCGGCGCGGTGGATGGCGCCGTCGACCCCGCCTCCGCCGAGCAGTGACTCGTTGGCCGCGTTGACGATCGCGTCGACCTCCAGTGTGGTGATGTCGGCCCGGATGGCCTCGAGTCGCGCTGCCATGACTCACCGTAACGCCGGCACGCGTTCCGGCTCCGAGGTATTGGCGGCACCGTTGCGGCTCCACCGAAGCAGCGGGTCGCGCGCCTTGTGCAGTTGGGACCAGTGCGCGGCCAACCGAGTCCGTTCGTTGCGGTAGTGGGCGGGCAGCCACGCCGCCTCGAAGACGTCGCCCCTTCGATGAGCGCGGGCGGTGCGGCGGCGTTCCCGCCAATCGAGGAACGCCAGGCGCGACGTGAAGAACGGGCCGAGCAGACGGCGCAACAGCCAGTCGTACGCCGTCGCGGTGAACGTGAACGACCACGCGACGGCACGGCGGACGCCGCCGCGGTAGTCGGCGTGCCGGATCCGGTGCAGCAGCATGCGACCCTCGCGGCGCCAGTCGAAGTGGACGTGCGCTCCTGCGAGCACCGCATTCACGGCGGCCAGAGTGCTCATCGACCCGCCGTGGTGGGCGTCGCGGGCGTCGGCCGCATGCGCGAACACGTCGTCGACGCGCAGCGTGGGCGCCTTGGCCAGGAGCTCGGTGCGAGGCCGAACCAGCCCCGTCGGCGCGCCGAAGTGCTCGAACAGTTCGTACGCGACGCCGTCGTTGCGCCCGAAGTTCAGCCAGGCCCGCTCGAACCACAGCGCAGCCACCGCGATCGCCCCGAGCACGATGAGCAGCGCGAGCAGCGACGCGTCACGCCACCAGGCGAGGTAGTACGCGACGACCCCGACCAGCACGGATGCGCCGATCAGCGCGACGTAGCGGACTTCGCGGTCGCGCTGCGGGTACTGCGCCGAGTACGCCACGCGAAGCGACTGCCGGTCGACGTCGCGGGCGATGCCGTCGGCGCCCAGCGCGCCCGCCGGCAGTTTCTCGGCCATCAGCAGCGTCGCGTACAGCCGCTTCTGCAGCGTGGCCTTGGAGGCGACGTCGACGTGGCTGGTCAGCAGGCCGACGACAGCCGGAAACGCCACCACGACGGGTGCGCACAGGAGCATGACGTCGACCAGCATCGAGTGTGAAGTCTATGACCGGGAGCGCGGCCCGTCGCTGATCTCGACGAGCGTTTTGACCTGCAATGACGCGCCCAGGTAAGCTGCCTCGTTGGCGTGCGGTACGTCGGGATGTTCGGGTCTACGTCGGTCGCCGAGCACCATCCCACCGCATCCGCCTGACCGACAACCCGGGTCACACCGGGAACACCCGAGAAGAGAAGAAGGTAACGCTGTGCCTACGTACACGCCGAAGGCGGGTGACACCACGCATTCGTGGTACGTCATCGACGCCACCGACGTGGTGCTCGGCCGGCTCGCCGTTGAAGCAGCGAAACTGCTGCGCGGCAAGCACAAGCCGACATTCACGCCCAACGTCGACGGTGGCGATTTCGTCATCGTCATCAATGCGGAGAAGGTCGCCGTCAGCGGCGACAAGCTCCAGAGCAAGCTGCTGCACCGCCACTCGGGTTTTCCCGGCGGCCTGCGCTCGCGCTCGCTCGGTGACGAGCTCGCCAAGCACGCCGACCGCGTCGTCGAGAAGGCGATCGTCGGAATGCTGCCGCACAACAAGCTGAGCCGGCAGGTCCAGAAGAAGCTCAAGGTCTACACCGGCGCCGAGCATCCCCATACCGCTCAGCAGCCGATTCCTTACGAGATCAAGCAGGTGGCCCAGTGACTTCCAACGAGACCAACGAAACCCCTGAGGTCGAAGCCGTCGTCGACGCCGTGATCGCTGAAGAGGTCGCCGAAGTGGCTGCTGAAGAGGTCGCCGAAGAGGCTGCCGAAGAAGCCGTCGTCGAGGCTGCTGAAGAGGTCGTCGCCGAGGCCGCCGAGGAGCCCGCGGGGCGCGAGCCGATCGTCATCGACCGCCCCATCCAGACCGTCGGCCGCCGCAAGGAGGCCGTGGTGCGAGTGCGTCTCACGCCCGGCACCGGCAAGTTCATGCTGGACGGCCGCTCGCTCGAGGCGTACTTCCCGAACAAGGTGCACCAGCAGCTGATCAAGGCTCCGCTGGTGACCGTGGACCGGGTCGACACCGTCGACATCTTCGCCCACCTCGACGGCGGCGGACCGTCCGGGCAGGCCGGCGCGCTGCGCCTGGCCATCGCACGTGCGCTGATCATCGTGCAGCCCGAGGATCGTCCGGCCCTCAAGAAGGCCGGCTTCCTCACGCGTGACCCGCGCGCCATCGAGCGCAAGAAGTACGGCCTCAAGAAGGCCCGCAAGGCGCCTCAGTACAGCAAGCGCTGATCGTTTTTGCTCCTTGGGCGGGCGTGTCGCACGACGGACACGCCCGCCTTCGGCATTTCATGGAGGGGTGCGTATGGGTCGACTGTTCGGTACCGACGGAGTCCGCGGCGTCGCCAATCACGAGCTGACCGCCGAGTTGGCGCTGGCCCTTGGGTCCGCGGCCGCCCGGCTTGGCACGTCGCACACCGCCCGGCGGGTCGCCGTCGTCGGCCGTGATCCGCGGGCCAGCGGCGAGATGCTCGAGGCCGCCGTCATCGCGGGACTCACCAGCGAAGGCGTGGACGCGTTGCGCGTCGGCGTCCTTCCGACCCCGGCCGTCGCCTACCTCACGCGCGCCTACGACGCCGAGTTCGGCATCATGATCTCGGCGTCGCACAACCCGATGCCCGACAACGGCATCAAGATCTTCGGCCGAGGCGGCCAGAAGCTCGACGACGCCACCGAGGACCGCATCGAGGACCTCGTCAGCACGGGCCCCGGTCACCGTCCCTCCGGCGCGGGCATCGGCCGCGTACGCGACGCCGACGACGCCCTCGAACGCTATCTGGGCCACGTCAGCGGCGCCGTCACCACGCCAGCACACGGATTGACCGTCGTCGTCGACTGCGCGCACGGCGCCGCGTCGGCGGCCGCACCGCTGGCCTACCGGGCCGCGGGCGCCAACGTCATCGCCATCAACGCAGAACCGAACGGGCTCAACATCAACGACGGGTGCGGGTCCACGCACCTGGACGTGTTGCAGCAGGCCGTCATCGCGCACGGTGCCGACATCGGCCTGGCTCACGACGGCGACGCCGACCGGTGCCTGGCCGTCGACGCGAACGGCGGGATCGTCGACGGCGACGCGATCATGGTGGTGCTCGCGCTGGCGATGCGTGACGCCGGGGAGCTTGCGTCCAACACCCTGGTCGCAACGGTGATGAGCAACCTCGGCCTGCACATCGCGATGCGGGCGGCCGGCATCGCGGTCCGCACCACCAGCGTCGGGGACCGCTACGTGCTCGAGGAGCTCCGCGCAGGGGAGTACTCGCTGGGCGGCGAGCAGTCCGGACACCTCGTCATGCCGTCCTTCGGCACCACGGGCGACGGCATCGTCACGGGTCTGCGGCTGATGTCGCGGATGGCTCAGACGGGATCCTCGCTGGCCTCCCTCGCGGAGCCGATGCGGACGTTGCCGCAGGTACTGATCAACGTCGCCGTCGCGGACAAGGCGACCGTCGCCGACGCGCCCTCGGTGCGCAGCGCCGTCGCCGAAGCCGAGGCGGAACTGGGCGATTCGGGCCGAATCCTGTTGCGGCCGTCCGGAACCGAGCAGGTGGTTCGCGTCATGGTGGAGGCCGCCGACGAGGACACCGCGCGGATCCTCGCCGCCCGGGTCGCGGAGTCCGTGAGCTCGCAAGACTGATCGAGGGAACCAGTCGGGCGGCTGGCGCGTCCAATCTTCCATGGGAGAACGTGACGCCGCGCGCGTCGACCTCGAGGTCCTGCTCGATGTCGCGGGCCGGTACGACGCGGTCGCCGATGCCCTCGACGGCGCGGCGCGAACACATCTGGCTCAGTTGACCTTCGGTGCCGCCGTCGCGGGCCGCGAGCACGGTCCGTCCGGGGGTGCGTTGCGCAGTTCGCTCGACGCGCTCGCCGAGGACGTTCGCACGTGGGCGCGCTCGGGTAGTGAGATCGGCTCTGCGATAAGGGCTTCCGCTGACCGCTACCTGGCCGCGGAGGCGCGCGGCGCCGTGCGGCTGGGGTGAGCGTGTCCGGCGACTACGACGTCGACGCCCGCCTGGCGCAGGGCCGGCCGGCCGTCGACGACATCGGCGAGTACGTGCGGGCCTGCCAGCAGTTGGGCTATCACCATCCAGACCTGACGGTGCATCCCGCGGACGCGTATTCCGGAGAGGACGGGCTGCGGCTGGATGCGCTGGCGGCAGACGTCGCCGCGCTGACGGCGGTGGCGGCCGCGGCCGACGACGCGGTGTGGCGTCAGTCCGAAATACTGGCCACGCTGCCGGGAGCGTGGTCCGGTCAGGGCGCGGGGGTCGCGCTGGACTTCCTGACGCGCCATCAGCGCGCAGCCGTGACGGTGAGCGCCGCGGTGCGCGAGGCCGCCGATGCCATCACCGCGCTTCGCGACGAACTGTGGCGGGCCATCGACGCCAAGGTATCCGCGACGCTGGCCATCGACGCGAGCCACCAGGGCCAACGCGCGGCCTGGCTAGCGGCGGCGCGCACCGTGACCACCGGAGTCGGTGACCTGGCGAGCGCCAGTGAGCTCATCGATCAGCAGGTGAAACCGTTCGTGGACAACGACGTTCGGGTCGACTGGTTGCCCGCGATGCGGGCGGGATCAGCGAGGGTGGAGGCGGCCTACGCCGCGGCGATCGCGCGCGTGCGCGGTGCGCCCGATGCGGTGTTCGAGGTACCCGGTGGCTTGGGTCCGCAGTGGACTGCGCCGGTCGAACACGACGGGCAGCTGGTCGGTAGCGGCGGTGCCGCCGCAGGGCCTGCGGTTGGCGCGGCGCTCGGAGCGCCGGCCCTCGTCACGCCAGCTGCCGCACCCACCCCGTCGCCCGCGCCCAGTTCGCCCCTTGCGTCGCCGGCACCGCTCGCGCAGGAGCCTCCGACGGCGGCACCTGCACCACCGTCGCTACCGCCGCTGGGAGAGCTCGGCGGCACACCGTCGCTGGGGACGGGTCTGTCCGGGTTCGGTCAGCAATTGGGCGACCTTCTCGGCGGGCTGACGGGAGCGGCGGGCGACGCGTCACCCGAACTCGACCCACCAGAACTCGAGACCGACGACGAACCCTTCGATGAACGCGACCCCGACGACGATCCGGATGTCGACCCCGAGGAGGACGAGGACGACGAACCCGGCGCCGAGGGCGAGCCGACCGACCCGGCGGCCGCCGCGCCGGAAGTACCCATCGCACCCGAGGCGCCACCCGAGCCGGCGCCGGAACCTGCGCCCACGCCCGTGCCGCCGCCGATGCCCGAACCGGGCCTGCAGGACGTCGCTACCGAACCGCCCGGGCAGACTCCGTGCGAGATTGCCGCCGACGAGCTTCCTCAGGTCGGGGAGTAGCGTCCGTCCGGTGAAGCTGCGCATGTCAGAGGCGATCGCCCTCTTCGCGTTGGGGGCAGTGGCGGCCCTCATCGGCGACCACAGTCACGTTGCCACAGGCGCCACTCGGTACTTCACGGATGCGGTGCCGTTCATCTGGAGCAGCCCGATCTGGTTTCCGGTGATGGTCGGCGCAGCGACGGTATCGCTGGCCGAACTGCGCCTGCACCTGCCCGCCCCGCGCTCAACCGTGACCGCAAGGCAGGGCCTCGCGGGGGTCGCGGCCGTCATCGGCACCTATGTCGTCACGGCGCTCGTACACACCGCACCCGTGGTGCCCGCCACCACACTCATCGTGGCGCTCGCCGCCATCACGTGGTGCGTGTTGGGGGATGGGCCGTCGATCATCTGCGGCGTGCTCGCCGCCGTCATCGGGCCGGTGGTCGAGATCGTGCTCGTCAAGGTCGGCGTGTTCGCGTACGCCGGCGACTCGAGCCACCTGTTCGGGGTCGGCCTATGGCTCCCTGCGCTGTACTTCGCGTTCGGTGTCGTCGTTGCGCTACTGGGCGAACTGGCCGCCAAGGTGCACGCCGAATTGCCCACCGCCGCGGGGCAACCCCCGAGTTAGCGCCGCCTTCACCGAGCAACGTCAAGTCGAGGTGTGTTCAGAACCTCGGCTGGGCGGTGGGTTCAACGCTTGCCATTCGCGTGGCGACATGCCGTAGAAGCCACGAAATCGGCGGGCAAAATGGGAAGCGTCGGCGAAGCCCCAACGACGCGCCAGCGCGCTGACCGATACGGGTGTCGGGGTGGCCAGTGCAAGGTCTTCGTGGGCGCGTTCCAGGCGCTGCTGGATGATCCACTGTTCCAGCCGAAGGTCGGCCTTGGCGCATACCTTGTACAGCTGGCGGACCGAGACGTGGTTCGCTGCAGCAATACTCGTTGCGTCAAGGTCGCCATCTGCCAGATGCGCGCGAACGTACGCCTTGACCCTTGGCAGCAGGCTGTCCTCGAATGCTTCCCGCGCTAGCTCGTCGTCGCTTGAGACGCTGGCGAGCAAGGCCCGGGCGAGAGCCAGCGTGGCCGTCCCAAGGGACGCCATAGCGGCATCGTTGATGTCGTCGGCGAGCTCTCGGACATGGGTCACGTGGTGGCTGAACAGCCGGGCCAGCGGGCTGCGGCCGACCTGCTGCAGCGCGGGACCCACCAGGTCGTGCGGGACACCGAGCAGCCGCAAGGGAACCTTCGCCGTCGTTGTCCATGTGTCAGTGACGTGGTGCACGTAGGGCTCGGCGAGATTCGTCGCCCATATCGCGGCAGGTTGCACCGTCATTTCACGGTCGTGCTGAAGGTGCAGGCCCCTGCCCAGCAGGCCGCACGTCACGGCGATGACCGTCTCGTCATCGCCGGAGCCGTGACGCGCGGAGCGCCGGAGTGTGTGCGCAGAGCACTTGGCGTCAACGACCTCGACGCCGCCAAGGTCCCACGCGTGCAACCTCAGGTGAAGACTCTTGCCGCCACGCTGGGGCGTCATGAAGGTGGCTCCGGCCGCACTGGTGATGGAGTCGACCACCGCACTCTGCCGGTCACGCATCGGTACCGAAGCGCTGTCGAAGACGAGCATCGTTGGCACCTTCCTGAAGCGCAAGGAAAACCCGCCGAAACCCGAGCGTCGGACGTGGGGAGAGTATTCCACCGACTTGGCTCAGGGTGCACGCCAACGGCCCCACCGTGCTCAGTTCCCGGTCGCGGGGCGCTTGCGGGCGCACCCAAGCCCGAAAATTGGTTGCACCCTTTCGGGGGTCCACCCGTCCTCACACGCCAGGAGTCAACCATGGTCAACCATCCAGCCAACCCCGACACCGTCGTCCTCGTCCACGGCCTATGGATGACTCCGCGCAGCTGGGAGCACTGGGTCACCCACTACGAGTCGCAGGGCCTGAAGGTCTTGACGCCCGGCTACCCGGGTTTCGACATCGAGGTGGAGGCATTGCGCGAGAACCCCGACATCATCGCCAACCTCACGGTGCCCGAGACCGTGGACCATTTGGCCAGCGTCGTGCAGTCCGTCGAGACGCCGCCAATCATCATGGGGCACTCGTTCGGTGGCACGCTGACTCAGCTGTTGCTGGCACGCGGTCTGGGTTCCGCTGGGGTGGTCGTCGACTCCGCACCCACCGAGGGTGTCCGGGTCAATCCGCTGTCCCAGGTGAAGTCGCTCTTCCCGGCGCTCAAGAACCCTGCCAATCGACACAAGGCCGTCGGATTCACCCCCGAAGAATTCCACTATGCGTTCACCAACACCCTTACCGAGGATGAGTCGAGGCAGGTCTGGGACCGCTATGCCATTGCGGCCCCAGGCAATTGGGTGTGGGAGTTCGGTCTCCTCGCGAACTTCAAACCCGGACATCAGGACACCTGGGTCGACTATCGCGCCAACCGTGCCCCGCTGTTGTTCATCGCCGGCGAGCAGGACCACATCATGCCCCCGTCGGTGAACAAGTCCAACGCCATGCACTACAAGAATTCGCCTGCGATCACCGAATACTACGAGTTCGAGGGACGTGATCACTGGACGTGCGCAGCGCCGGGCTGGGAGGCCGTCGCAGACCACGCGCTTGCCTGGGCCAGGCAGCACGCCTCGACCGACCACCGGGTCTCAGCGCAAGCATGACCGCGGCACGCCCGGGCGCACTGCTCGGAGAGCTCGCGGTGGCCCGCCGGACCGGCTAGCGGCCGCGCGAACCGCCGTTGCGGGTCGTCGACGACGACGTGTGCGTGCGAGGCTGTCCGCCGCCACGCTGCCCGCCGCGCGAACGGTTGCCGCGGTTGCCCGCGTGAGGATTCGACGCCGAGCGGCCGTCACCGTTGCCGCGGTTGCGTGGCCGCTGCTGCTGAGGTGCCGGGGTGTCGAACACCACCGGCTTGCCGAATGTGCGTTCGCCCGGCGCGATCTCCTGCAGCACCGGGTGCGTCGCACCGCGGAAGCGCGTGATGGTCGGCTTGATGCCGGCCTTGCGGGTGAGGTCGCGCACGTCGGACACCTGAGCGTCGTGCATGAGGGTCACGACGGTGCCCTCGTTGCCCGCGCGAGCGGTACGGCCCGACCGGTGCAGGTAGGCCTTGTGCTCGACGGGAGGATCGGCGTGCACCACCAGGGTGATGTCGTCGACGTGGATGCCGCGGGCGGCGATGTCGGTCGCCACCATCACCGAGGCCGTGCCGTCGGAGAACGCGGCGAGGTTGCGCGTGCGCGCGTTCTGAGACAGGTTGCCGTGCAATTCGACGGCCGCGACGCCACGCGAATTCAGTTGGCGGGTCAGGTTCTTCGCGCCGTGCTTGGTGCGGGCGAACACGATGGTGCGACCCGGCGACGCGGCCAGGTCGGTCAGCACGTTCACCCGGGCGCTGCTGTCCACGTGCAAGACGTGGTGGGTCATCGCCGACACCGGCGACTGAGCCGAGTCGACGCTGTGCGTCACGGGGTCGTGCAGGTAGCGCTTCACCAGCACGTCGACGCCGTTGTCCAGCGTGGCCGAGAACAGCATCCGCTGGCCATTTTTCGGCGTGCGGTCTAGCAGGCGCTTGACGCCGGGCAGGAAGCCGAGATCGGCCATGTGGTCGGCCTCGTCGAGGATGGTGATCTCGATGGCGGACAGGTCCGCATGGCGGGAGCTGACGTGATCCTCGAGCCGGCCGGGGCAGGCGATGACGATGTCGACGCCGGCACGCAGCTTCTGGATCTGCGGCTGTGCGCCGACGCCACCGAAGATGGTGACCGAGCGCAGGTTCATGGCGGCGGCCAACGGCGCTAGTGCGGCGTCGATCTGGGCGACGAGTTCCCGTGTCGGGGCCAGGATCAGCGCCCGGGGACGGCCGGCCCCACGTGGGGTCTTGCTTTCGGCCAGCCGGGAGACCAGCGGCAGCAGGAACGCATAGGTCTTGCCGGAGCCCGTGCGGCCACGGCCGAGCACGTCGCGGCCCGCGAGTGAATCAGGAAGCGTCGCAGCCTGAATGGGGAAGGGTTGCTCAATGCCGTTGGCGGAGAGTGTATTGACGACGGCCGCGGGCAGGCCGAGGTCGGCGAAGGTGGGTACAGCTGAGGTGGGCACGGTTGACCCATCAGACATGGGGACAGACAAGGTTGAAACTCCGAAAGATTGAGTGGTCGTCCTGCCCGGCGCGGGTGAATCCCGCGGCGCTCGGTTGACGATCGAGAAGCGACAAAAGGCAGAACAGACGATGCCGCTGGACCAAGCATATCGGACGATGGGCAAATGTCCGAACAATGAGGCGTGCGTCACCTGCGGGCCGGCTGGCCGATGTACCGACGCGTCAGACGCACGGCGGGCAGAATGTGCTGGTGGATCCCCGGCTCGCCGACAGCATCGACCGGCGCATCATCGACCAGCTCCGCATAGACGGCCGCCGCTCCTTCGGCGAGATCGGCCGGTATGTGGGCCTCAGTGAAGCGTCAGTTCGGTCCCGCTACAACCGGTTGCGGAAGCTGGGCATCGTGCAGGTCGTCGGCATGTCCGATGCGCCCAAGCTCGGAGAGGTCGAGGCGCACATCTCGATCCAGGTGCGGGGAGTGACCGTCGACAGCGTCGCGCGACAACTGGCCGCGCAACCGGAGGTGAAGTTCGTCGGTGCGGCGCTCGGTGCATTCGACTTGATGCTCGACGTCCGATGTGCCGACAACGAACATCTGTCAAAGTTCTTGCACGAGACCGTGCGTCGCATCCGTGGGATCGAGCGGCTGGAGACGGAGACCGTACTCGAAGTGCTCAAGGACTCCTACCTATGGGCCGGCTTTCGGGAGGCTGTCGACCGGCCCACCAAGTCTGATCGTTAGCCGATCGCAGTCGGGCCCTGCCCGACACCGCCGCGCAACCCCACCCACGAGTAGTCCTTGAATAGCTCGGTCAGCAGGTAGAGGTCCATCGTGGCCACGCCGGGGATGCGGCGGGCGTCGTCGAGCAGCGCGCGCACCTGATCGAGGTCCCGGCACGTGGCCTCGACGTAGACGTCGCGCGCGCCTGTGCAGAGCGCGACGTGGTTGACGAGCGGCATGGCCGCGAGTGCCTCGGCCACGGAACGTGGTGTGTGGTCACGCACGGCGAGCACCAGCCGCACTGACTGGTGGCCCAGTGTCAGCGGATTGCACAGCGCGACGATGCGCAGCGCGCCCGATTCCTGCAGCTTGGCGGTTCGGCCGCGCACTGTCGCCTCGCTGACCTCCAGTTCCGCCGCCATGGAGGTGAAGGTGCGCCGCCCGTCCTGGCCGAGCATCGCGATGATGGCGTGGTCAGTCTCGTCGAACATGCCTGCCTCACCGCCTCGCTGCGAGGATAGCGCCAGCCACCTGTGGAAAGTGGAGGTGTTACCGAGTGGCGTGAGCGCGCGCGATCGCGAGCGCCTCGACGATCATTGCGGCGTTGTCCGCAGCCTCGCCGGCGAACCCGTGCGTCACGTCCTCGAACCCGATCCGCGCCTCGGCGCCATCCTCGACGGCTGCGCTCAACACCGGCCATGCCGTGGTGTCATGGCCGTGATAGAGAATCGAACACGTCACGCCAGCGTCGCGAAGTACCTCGACGATCTCCCGGCATTCCGAGACGGCCCCATCCGCGTCCTCCGTCTCGGGCTCGATGAGGATCCGGACGTTCTGGTGCAGCGTCGGGGAGCTGAGCAGGTTCGGGACGTCGGCCATCGACCACACCGCGCTCTCGAGCACGATGCCGCGCGACACCAGCAGCTGCGCCGCTTCGGCGGCCCCTTCCTCGGAGAACGCGACGGACGCGAAGTCGGGCAGTGCACCGTCCGGCCAGCCCGATACGTGGCGCATGCGCTCGTCGTGACCGGCACAGGTCCACAGGCCGGTCGTGGTTCCAATGATCACCGACGGGTCTGCGGCCCGGACGGCACGCACCATCGCGGCGATGTCGTCAGGGTGGATGGTCTGACCGCCGTCGGCCGTGCGGGCGTGGGCGTGTACCACTGCGGCGCCGAGCGCGACCGCCCGTGACGCGTCCGTCGCGATCTCCTCCGGCGTGAGTGGAACGGTCGGGGCCTCGGCGCGGGTACGTCCGCCGTTGATCGCGGCCTTGAGAAACATGAAGTGAAACTCCTCTTGGTCGTGGGGCTTTGGCGCTGTTACGCCTGGGGGAGCGACAAGATGGTCTTGGTGGCGCCGGTCTCGTCGCCGAGCCGCGCGCCCGCGCGGATCCTGTCGATCAGTTCGGGTTCCTGGGCATCGTCTTGCAGGGCGACGTCGATCACGTGCGCCACTACCTCGGCGGCGGCGGCGAAGACACCGTTGGCATCGGCGAGCACGACGTCGCCCGCGCGGATGGACACGCCACCCACGACGACGTCGACGTGATGTCCGCCGGCGTCGATGCCGTGCAACTTGGTGGTCAGCACGCTGCAGCCGTACGCGTACACCGGAATTCCGAGTTCGGCGATCTCGGCGATGTCCGTGACGACGCCGTCGACGATGATTCCCCGGGCGCCGCGTGCTGCTGCCGCCGCTGCGACGACCAGCCCGACGGGGGCATGCCGGCGGTCGCCGCCGGTGTCGACCACGAGCACGTCGCCGGCCTCCAGATATCCGACCGCGTGGTGCAGCATCGTCGAATCTGTGGCCGTCGTGCGGACGGTGACCGCCCGGCCCACCACACGGCCGGTTCCTGCCTGGCGCGCGAGCGCGGGATCGACGAAGCCCTCTTCGAGGTAGTGCCCGAGGGTAGGGAACGAGACCCGCTCGATTTTGGCGACGAGCTCGGCGTCCAGCGGTGCGGGCGCGGGGTTGAGGGTGATTGGCATGGTTAGTCCTTGACGGTCATCGTCAGCTCGATCCGGCGATTCTCGAGTGCGGGCAGCACGCGGCGGACGGCCTCGGTGCGGGACGGCGAGATCTCGACGGTGACGGTGGCTTCGGGCTCGTCGCCGAGCCCGGCCTTCACGACACCGAGTGGGTCCACCACGAGCGAGTCGCCGATGCAGTTCGGCGCGATGCTGCCCGCCGCCGCCACCCAGACGGTGTTCTCGATCGCCCGGGCGCGGACCAGGGTTTCCCAGTGGTCCGCCTTGCGATGGCCGGCCATCCACGCCGCGGAGATCGAGATGAGGTCTGCCCCTTCTGCAATGAGGTGGCGGGCGAGTTCCGGGAAGCGGAGGTCGTAGCAGTTCACCAGGCCGACACGCAGGCCCGCGAGTGCGACCACCGGAGGCAGCTCGGGGCCCGACGTCACGTACTTGGACTCCTGATAGGCGAAGGCGTCGTACAAATGCAGCTTGCGGTAGCGGGCGACGACGCTGCCGGTGGAATCCGTTGCTAGCAAGGTGTTGTTGGGCCGAGTCGTTCCGTTCGGCTCATAACCCCCCGCGATGATGGCGATGCCATGTGTTGCGGCGAGCGCGGAGACGTGCGCCTCGAAGAGCGGCCACTTCGCGTCGACGAATTCGGATAGTGGCTCGCCGAGGCCGTCGACGGTGACCATGGCCTCCTCCGGAAACACGATCAGCTTGGCTCCGTCGGCAACGGCGCGGGTGGTGAGTCGATCGATCGCGGCGAGGTTCTCCGCGACGTCGGTGGTGGGACCGAACTGTGCGATGGCGACACGCATGGCCGCTCCTTTCTGAGTCAGACGGTTAGTGCCCGTGCGTCCTCGGCGCGCCAGCTGAGCCAGACGGTGCCGCCGGGCTTCACCGTGGCGAGCTCGGGGGTCAGCTGTGCGCTCGGTACAGTGGCAACGAGATGTGCTGCGGGCGCGGCACTTACGCCGAACCGCCATTCGTCACCGGTGTAGACCGATTCGGTCAGCGCACCCGAGACGGCGAAGCCGTCCGTAGGTTGCGCCGTGGCGATCGAGATGCGCTCCGGTCGCACCGCCAGGCCGACGGCCGCGCCGTCGGGAATCTCGCCGACCGCCGTGGCGGGCACGACTCCGACGGCTGGCACCACGACGTCGCTACCCACCCGGGCGCCCTCGACGACGTTGCAGCTGCCGATGAACGAGGCGACGAAGCGGGACGTTGGCCGCTCGTAGATCTCGGTCGGCGAGCCGATCTGCAGGATCCGACCGGCGGACATCACCGCGATGCGGTCACTCATCGTCAGCGCCTCCTCCTGATCGTGAGTGACGTAGACGAACGTGGTGTGCACCTCGCGCTGCAGCCGCTTCAACTCGATCTGCATCTCCTTGCGAAGCTGCTGATCCAGCGCGCCCAGCGGCTCGTCGAGCAGGATGACGGTAGGGCGTCCGACGATGGCGCGGGCGAGCGCCACTCGCTGACGCTGGCCGCCCGAGAGCTGGTCGGGCTTGCGGTCCGCCAGCGCCTCGAGCCGAACGAGATTGAGCGCCTTGCCTACTCGGTCCGCGACCTCGGCCTTCGGGGTGCGCTTGACGCGCAACTCGAACGCGACGTTGTCGGCCACCGAGAGATGGGGAAACAGCGCATAGCTCTGGAAGACCATGTTGAGGTCGCGCTTTCGGGTGGGCACCCCGGTGACCGGCGTACCTGCTAGCTCGATCTCCCCGGCCGTCGGGGTTTCGAAGCCGGCGATCATCCGCATCAGCGTCGTCTTGCCGCACCCCGAGGGGCCGAGAATCGAGAAGAACTCGTTCTGGCCGATCTCGAGGTCGAGCGGCTCGACGGCCGTCGTCTCGCCGAAGGACTTGGTGATGCCCGTGAGGCGAATCGCCGGGGTGGTCATCAGGACGCCTTCACGCGGGTCCAGCCGTCCTGGTAGTACTTCATGGCGGCACCCGGATCGACGATGAACTCCGCCTTCTGGAGTTGATCGTCTGGTGCGAAGATCGCCGGGTTGCCTAGCACCTTCGGATCGGTGATCAGCTTGCGGGACGCCTCATTGGTGGTGGCGAGTGATCCGTCATTGGTGGCCATCGCGCCGACCTCGGGCTTGAGGATGAAGTTCAGCCACTTGTACGCCGCCTCGGAATGCGGTGCGCCCTTGGCGATCGAGAAGTTGTCGACCCACAGGGTGCCGCCCTCGGTGGGCAGCGTGTACTTCACGTTGGGGTTGTCGGCGACGACCTTTCCAACCGACGAGCCGCCCCACGCGAGCGACGCGCAGGCATCACCCGAGGCGACGAGGTCGTAGTAGTTCGTCGAGTTGTATCCCGCCAACAGCGGCTTCTGCTGCATGAGTTTGTCAGTGGCCCTTTTGATTTGGGCCTCATCGGTCGACGTGGCGGGCGAGCCGGTGGCCTGCAGTCCGACGATGTAGCTGGCGAGCATGTTGTCGAGCATGTAGATCTTGCCGCGATATGCGGGATCGAACAGCGCGTTCCAACTCGTCAACGGGCCCTTGGTGCAGGTCTCGTTGTAGAGCAGGCCCGTGGTTCCCCAAATCCATGGCACGGCATGCTCGTTCTTCGGATCGAAGCTCGGATCGACGAACTTCGCCTGCACGTTGTCCATGCCCTGGACCTTCGAGTAGTCGACTGGCTCGACGAGGTCTTGGCCGACAAGCTGTTGGACCGCGTACTGACTCGGCTCGACGATGTCATAGCCGGTGTTGCCCGCGGCCAGCTTGGCGATCATGGTCTCGTTGCTGTCGAACGTGTCGACGTTGACCGAGATGCCGGTTTCCTTTTCGAACGCCGCGACGACGGAGTCGGGGACCTCGCCTGCCCATGCGTAGATGTTGAGCTCTCCTCCGCCACCCGAGTCGCCGCCGCATGCGGTCAAGGCGAGCGCCGAGGCCGCCACGAAGGCGAGACACGCGATGCGCTTCGTCGTCTTGGCTGTGGTCTTCATGGTGGTGCCTTTCCTTTGGCGGGTTAGCGGGTTAAGGAGTGGGGGAGTTGACGCCGACCAGGATGCGGCGCATCTGCCGTAGGCCAACGGCGAAGATGAGCAGCAGGGTCGCGAGGATGAGCATCGCGCCTAATGCGTTGAGCTCCGGGGTGATTCCGGTCTTGAGCAAGCTGTAGATCCGCAGCGGCATGGTCGTGGAACCGACGCCGCTGGTGAACGTCGAGATGACGATGTTGGAGAACGACGTAGTAAAGGCCAGCAGGAATGCGGCCAGAATCGCAGAACGCAGCAGCGGGAAGAGCACGCGGACAAAGGTCTGCCAGGGAGTGCAACCCAGGTCAGCGGAGGCTTCCGGCAGCGAGCTGTCGAGCGAGCTGATCGCACCCATGAGGATCAACGTCGTCAGCGGCAACGTGATGACGATGTGTCCGAGCACGATGGTCGGCACGCCGAGCGGCAGCTGGACGGTGCTGAAGACGGTGAGAAGGGCCGCGCCGAGCACGATCTCGGGAAGTATCAGGGGCAGCAGGATGGCTCCCAAGAACACCGCCCGACCCTTGACCCGGTAACGGGTGAGGCCGAAGGCGGTGAGGCAGCCGACCGCCGTGGCGATTGCCGCGGCGACGATGCCCACCGTGAAACTGGTCTGCAGGGTGCGCAGCAGCGCGCGGTCGGTGAAGACCTCGCCGTACCACTTGAGGCTGAAGCCGGACCACCGACTCGCGGTCGCCGACGCGTTGAACGAATAGACGACCACGGCCACGATCGGGACGTAGAGGAATGCCAGCGCCGCCTTGGCGATCCAGCCGGTCACGCGGTCCATCGCGCACCCCGGTTCCGGAGCTTGAGCAGAACGCCCGCGATGGCGATCGAGGCGAGCATGAGCACCAGCACGACCATCGAAAGTGCCGCGCCCATGGGCTGATTGCGAAACTCCGTGTAGAGCGTGACGATCAGGTTGCCCACTAGCAGGTCCTTGCCACCGCCGAGCAGGACGGGGATCACGAACACGCCGAGCGTCGGAACGAAGATCAGCAGGGCGGCGGCGACGATGCCCGGGGAACTCAGCGGGGCGATCACCCGCGCGTGGGTGCGCCACCACCCGCAGCCAAGGTCGGCGGCCGCTTCGCGCAGCGACGGGTCGATACCGCGCATCGAGGCGTAGATGGGGAAGACGGCGGTGGGCAGGAACGCGTAGAGGAGCGCCAACATGACCGCCGTCTGGCTGGGAATGAATGAGCCGCCGTCGCCGCCGAACATCCGCAGCAGCCCGGCGATCGGGCCGCCGGAGCCCAGCAGCGTCATCCACGCGAACGTGCGAACCAGGAAGTCGGTCCAGAACGGCACGATGATGAGCAGCAGCAGAAGCGGCTGGCGATGCGCGGGTTGCGACACGATGTAGTACGAGACGAGGTATCCGACCAGCAGGCACACCGCGGTGTTGAGCGCCGCCATGCCGAGGCTGTAGGCGAGCGTCTTGGCGTAGACCGGATCGGCCAGCTGGGTGAAGTTCTCGAAGGTGAATCCGCCGCTCACCCGACCGTACTGGTCAGCCTTGGCCACGCTGTTTCGTGCGATGAGCAGCAGCGGTACGACGGCCAGCGCCACGACGACCAGCAGCCCGGGTGCCAGCAGTGACCAGGCCGTGAGCTTCTGGGCCTGGTCGGCACGCCGTGCGTCGGTGGTGGGCATCCGTCGATTCACTCTCTGGAGATGGGGCGTTCACCATTGTTGGCGCGCCCGATCGCATCCCATAGAGCTTCTCGCTGCGAGATCAGTGGTTGCCGCGTTGCATGCGTGCGTATATCGCAGCGCAGCCGTCCCCGTCGCGGACCTACGAGGTGAGCTCGACCAATTCCTCGACGTAGCGCACCTGTTCGGCCGAGTCGACGCCCAGCGGGTGCACCAGCAGCGTGGTGACGCCCGCCTCGGCATAGGCCGCCAGCCGCTCCTTGACGAACCCGCGCGGCCCGACCAGCGACGTATTGCGGACCAACTCGTCGGGCACCGCCGCGATGGCCTCGGCCTTCTTGCCCGCCAGGTACAGATCCTGAATGTGATCGGCCACCTCGCCGAACCCGTATCGGGTGGCCAGGTTGTGGTAGAAGTTCTTGCCGCGCGCTCCCATGCCGCCGATGTACAGGGCCAATTGGGGTTTCGCCCACGCCAGCCGGTCGTCGAGGTCGTCGCCGATGGCCAGACTGGCCGAGACCATGACGTCCAGCGGCCCGAGCCCCGGATCCCGCCTGGCGGCGCCCGCCCGCAGCGCGTCACCCCAGACCGAGTCGGCTTTCTCCGGGTAGTAGAACACCGGCTGCCAGCCTTCGGCGATTTCGGCGGTGAGTTCGACGTTCTGAGGACCGAGCGCGGCAATCGTGATCGGAATACGTTCGCGGACTGGATGATTGATGAGGTGCAATGGCTTGCCCAGCCCGGTGCCGCGGTCCGCGGGCAGCGGGATCTGGTAGTGCTTCCCGTCGTGTTGCACGTCCTCGCGGCGCCACACCTGGCGGCAGATCTCGACGACCTCGCGGGTGCGGCCCATCGGTGCGTCGAACGGAACGCCGTGGAAGCCCTCCATCACCTGTGGCCCTGACGTGCCGATACCGAGCCGGAAGCGGCCGTCGGACACGTAGTCAAGACCGGCGGCCGTCATGGCGAGCAGCGTCGGGGTGCGGACGTAGATCGGCACCACCCCGGTGCCCAGCTCGATGGTGGACGTCTTGGCGGCCAGGTAGCCGAGCTGGCTGATGGCGTCGTACGAATAGGCCTCGGCGACGAGGGCGATGTCGACCCCGACCTTCTCGAGTTCGACCACCTGCTCGGCCGCCTCGCGGAAACCGTCGGCATAGCTCAAGAAGATTCCGGTACGCATACCTGGATTAAACCACCCGCTATCAACCAGTTGGTTGGTCGGGATCGGAGCTACCGCTTGAGCAGCGCGACGACCTTGTCCTCGGGCGTGACGGGCACGGCATCCGGATCCGGTGCGACGGTCTTGGGCAGGAGCACGTCGGGGTCGCTGAACTCCTTGTAGGCCTTGTCGCCGGTCAGGGTGTGGAGCAGGAAGCCCGTCAACAGGGCCCGAACGGCCTTCTGCGTGCCGCGATCGGCGCCTGGCAGGCCGACGATGCGGGTGATCCGAAACCCCTCGACGAGCCCGCCGGCCTTGGCCTTCGCCACCGTGCGCAACGTCGCGGTCTTCCATGCCGCGTTCAGTGCAGGCGCGTTTGACCGGATCGAGGTCGGGTCGTCGGGCGCGGACAGGATCAACCCGGGAGTCCGGAGACCCGCCGCGGGCTGCTCGGCGGGCGGTTGGCTGGCCGAGGGGAAGATCGCCACGGCGGCCTTGAGCTTGTCGGGCACGCCAGCAGCGGTGAACACGGCGGCCGAGGCGCCGAAACCGTGACCGACGACACCCAACTTCGTGGGGTGGACGCTGATCTTGCCGGTGCCCAGCCGAACGCCCGAGATGATGTCGAGCGTCGACCCCAGGTCGAAGGCCAGGTTGAGCACGGACGGAGCGATTCCCGTCTCGGTGTTGGGCGCCGCCGCGACGATGCCCCAGGAGGCCAGGTGCTCGAGGGTGCCGCCGTAGCGGTCCGCCCCCGCCAGCCAGTCGTGACCGAACGCGACACCGGGCAGGTTCAGGCCCGATTCGGGGGTGTAGACGACGCCCGGCAGGCCGGCAAAGGCCAGGTCACCACGGAGCACGCGGTGCGGACCGCGGCGCGTCAAGGCAGCGAAGAGTTGCTTCGTCTTGGCCACCCGATGACCGTAGCTCACCCAGGTTGATCGGGACCGCTGCACTACCCTGGACTCTCGTGTGCGGAATCGTCGGCTACGTCGGGCAGCGTCCTGCCCGTGGCATCGTCGTCGATGCGCTGCGCCGGATGGAGTACCGCGGCTACGACTCGTCGGGTATCGCGCTGCTCGACGGCAACGGCGGACTGACGGTTCGCCGGCGCGCGGGACGGCTCGCCAACCTGGAAGCCGCGCTCGACGAGGCCGACGCCGGCGCGTTCGAGGGCAGCGCCGGCATGGGGCACACCCGCTGGGCCACCCACGGCCGCCCGACCGATCGCAACGCCCACCCGCACCGCGACGCGTCCGGCAAGATCGCCGTCGTCCACAACGGCATCATCGAGAACTTCGCCGCGCTGCGCGCCGAACTGGAGGCCACGGGCGTCGAGTTCGCCAGCGACACCGACACCGAGGTCGCCGTCCACCTCGTCGCCTGGCAGTACCACCACGGCCCCACCGCGGGCGACTTCGTCGGCTCGGTGCTTGCCGTGCTGCCCCGACTCGAAGGCCACTTCACCCTCGTCTTCGCCAACGCGGACGAGCCCGGGACCATCGTCGCCGCGCGACGCTCGACCCCGCTGGTGGTCGGCATCGGCGACGGGGAGATGTTCCTCGGCTCCGACGTCGCCGCGTTCATCGAGCACACCCGCGACGCCGTCGAGCTCGGCCAGGACCAGGCCGTCGTGATCACCGCCGACGGCTATGCGGTGTACGACTTCCGGGGCAACCGGGATGACGGGAGTGCTCGACCGTTCCATATCGACTGGGATCTCTCGGCCGCCGAGAAGGGCGGCTACGAGTTCTTCATGCTCAAGGAGATCGCCGAGCAGCCCGCCGCCGTCGCCGACACCCTGCTGGGCCACTTCGTCGACGGCCGCATCGTGCTGGACGAGCAGCGCCTGTCCGATCAGGAGCTACGCGAGATCGACAAGGTCTTCATCGTCGCGTGCGGCACGGCCTACCACTCCGGCCTGCTCGCCAAGTACGCCATCGAGCACTGGACCCGGCTGCCCGTCGAGGTCGAGCTCGCCAGTGAGTTCCGTTACCGCGACCCCGTGCTGGACCGCAGCACGCTGGTGATCGCCATCTCGCAGTCCGGCGAGACCGCCGACACCCTGGAGGCCGTGCGGCACGCCAAGGAGCAGAAGGCCAAGGTGCTGGCGATCTGCAACACCAACGGTTCGCAGATCCCGCGGGAGTGCGACGCGGTGCTCTACACGCGGGCCGGGCCGGAGATCGGCGTCGCGTCCACCAAGACATTCCTTGCGCAGATCGCGGCGAACTACCTCGTGGGCCTAGCGTTGGCGCAGGCCCGTGGCACCAAGTACCCCGACGAGGTCGAGCGGGAGTTCAACGAGCTCGAGTCGATGCCCGATCTGATCGCACGCGTCCTGACGTGCATGGAGCCGGTCACCGAACTGGCGCAGCGGTTCGCGACGTCGTCGACGGTGCTGTTCCTGGGCCGCCACGTCGGCTACCCGGTGGCACTCGAGGGTGCACTGAAGCTCAAGGAGCTGGCGTACATGCACGCGGAGGGCTTCGCCGCGGGCGAGCTCAAGCACGGGCCCATCGCGCTGATCGAGGACGACCTTCCGGTCATCGTCGTGATGCCCTCGCCGAAGAACGCCGCGATGCTGCACAGCAAGCTGCTGAGCAACATCCGCGAGATTCAGGCGCGCGGTGCCGTCACCATCGTCATCGCCGAGGAGGGCGACGACATGGTCCGGCCCTACGCCGATCACCTCATCGAAATCCCTGCGGTGTCAACGCTTTTCCAGCCGCTGCTGTCCACCATCCCGCTGCAGGTGTTCGCCGCCGGGGTGGCCCAGGCCCGGGGCTACGACGTCGACAAGCCGCGCAACCTGGCCAAGTCCGTCACCGTCGAGTAGGCGCAATCCGCTCGGACGCGGTGTAATTCTCGACCATGACTAGCGAAGTGCGCAGCGCCATCGTGACGGGAGCGTCCGGCGGTATCGGCCGGGCCATCACCGAGATCCTCGGCGAGGAGGGCTTCGCCGTCACGGCGGTGGGCCGAGATCCGGACAAGGTCCGCGCGGCCGCGGAAAACCTTGGACCCGAGGTCAACTGGCTGACGGGCTCGCTGACCGAGGAGGACTTCCTCGACGACGTGGTGGCCTCCCACGCGGCCCGGTTCGGCGCGCTCGACATCCTGGTCAACAACGCGGGGGTCGCCGGGCACCGCGGGGTCGGCGACATCACTGCGGACTTCCTCGACGGCCAGGTCGCCGTCAACCTCCGGGCGGTCATCCTGCTGACCGGCAAGTGCCTGCCCTTGTTGCGGAACGCGGTGCAGCTGCGCGGCTCGGCGCAGGTGGTCAACACCGCGTCGAATGCCGGTAAGCGAGGCGAAGCCACCCTCGCGTCGTACTCGGCGACCAAGGCCGCCGTCGTCGGATACACCGAGGCATTGCACGACGAACTCGCGGGCGAGGGCATCAAGGCCACCGCGATCTGCCCGGGTCTGGTCGACACCCCGATGGCCGACGACTACCGCGACGGTGGGGCCACCGACATGATCACCCCGCGCGACGTCGCCGAAACGGTGCGGCTGACCACGCGGCTGTCGAGGATCTGCATCATCCCCGAGATCGTGCTGCTGCGGCCCACCGAGTGGATTGCGCCATCCGAGGTGCGCTGACCGGTCCACCCGTTGGCGCTTACGCGTGGTGGTCGAAACCTGCTCGGCGGCTCGACAATTCACGGTGTCGGTTGTCGATGTCCGCGCGGGTCACTACGGCGTCGCGCTCGAGCACATCCTGCAGCGCCGCCGCCCAATTCTCCCAGTATGGCCGGGATTCGTCGTGCGCGATGCGGGCGATCAATCCCGCCCGGAATCCCTCCCAGTCGCATGCCCCAGACCGGCACACGGCCACGGTAAGTCCGAAGACCCGGCGTTCCCACGGCGCCGAGAAGACGAGCTCGCCATTGTCGCGGGGCGGGGAGATCGGCCCCTCCAGATCGGCGTCGATGCTCGCAGGCTCAGTCGTCATGGGCCTGCTCGGGGGCCAACGGCCGCCCCACCCCGATCATCGAGTCGCGCGTGACGAGTCGGGCCAATTCCGCCTCGCTAAGGCCATCGGTCCCGGCCGGCCGCTCGGGCACCACCAGGTAGCGCGCCTCCGCCGAGCTGTCCCAAACCCTGATGACGACCTCGGGCGGCAGGTCGAGCCCTAGCTCCGCGAGAAGGGCGCGCGGCTGGGCGACCATCCGCGCGCGGTACGCCGATGACTTGTACCAGGCCGGCGGCAGCCCGAGCACCGGCCAGGGATAGCAAGAACACAGCGTGCACACCACCACGTTGTGGACCGTGGGTGTGTTCGGTACGGCCACGATCATGTGGCCCTCAGGGCCGCCGAAGCCGAGTTCCGCGATGGCAAGAGTTCCGTTGGCGAGCAACCGCTTCAGGTACTCCGGATCGGTCCAGGCGCGGGCGATCACCTTGGCGCCGTTGAGCGGTCCAACGTTGGTCTCGTAGTGGTCGATAACCTCGTCGACGACGCGGGGATCGACGATTCCCTTCTCCACCAGCAGGGCTTCGAGCGCCTCGACCCGGGCTGCCGTCGTGTCGCTCACATCGCCTCCAGGTAGGACTCGAAGAGGTCGACCCGCACCTCGGTGCCTGGCTCGGCTGCGTCTCCCCACAAGTCGGCAGCCTGGAAGGCGACCGTGTACTGGTGCTGCGGTAGTGCGTGCCTGCCGACCGCTTTGGCATCGGGAAACACGGTCGCGCCGAGGTGGGCGACGATCACTCCGGGTTTTCCGCTCACGTACCCCGGCTGTCGGGTGTACGGCCCGGCTCGGGTACCGCGCACCCGGACATGGTCGCCCACCGTAAAGTGCCTGCGGCGCAGCGCGGGCCGCGTCGTGCCAAGCAGCCGGGGGACCACCTGTCCGGCGAACCAGCGGGGAAGTGTGGGATGCAGCACGGAACGCACCAGTCGTGACGTCGCGGCGAGCCGCGCTCGCGATACGTGCCGCCGTCCGGCCGGCCCGGACTGACCGGCGGTTCGGGCATCGACCTCGCCGGGCGCGAGGTACCCGGCCTTCACAAGAAGCTCCTCGAAGCCTCCGAGCCAACGTCCGTAATAGCTCGAGAGATAGACCTCGCGCGGCTGGCGCTCCATTGAGAAGCGGAGGATGTCGGTATTGCGGCCGAGCAGCGGCAGCAAGAAGTTGGAGATGCCGAAGACCCGGCCTTCCCAACGTTCGTGGAACACCGGCTCGTTCGACTCCCGGATGACCGGTCCGAAGAACTCGGTTCGGCCGCCCATGTCACTCGGCGCCGTCACGGCGCGACCATAACACGCTGATTTGTCGGCATGTCCGTTCCAGCCAATCACCATCCCTAGCAACGAAAATGACGGTGCCGCAGCATGACGACTAGGCGCGGCTACGCCGGAAGGCAGACCAACCGCTGGGTGAAGGCCTTTCCGCTTTCGAGAGTAATGCCGTTGTTCGTCGCGCCGGTGACGACGCCATCGACGCTCACCCGGCCCGTGTAAAGCTGGTGCTGACCGTTGTCATAGTCGATGGAAACGTTGTAGCGGCGGCCGTCGTCCGTGATTCCGCCTCGCGCGGAGCCGGTCTTGGATTCACCGCGGTAGTTGCTGGCGATCGCGGGGCCGCTCGCTTGCCTGCCTTGCCCGGAGAAGGTCACGGTCCAGCCGGTGTCGGATTCTGTGATGATTGATTCTCCGTCGAATCCCCATGTCCCCGCGCATTGCGGCGAGAGGGGAAGTGGTGGGAGCGCGTGCGCCACCGTTGGGGCGGCGAGCAAGCCGATGGTGCCTGCGACCGCCACCGAGGCGCGGATCAGCGTGTGCTTCAAGGTCGAGTCCCTCCCGTTGTTGGACAGTCGAGCCTAGGCAGGTGAGGCGATCCGATTAATCGGGTGATTCCCTATGTTTCTTGCCGAGGGAAGCAGTGAGCGGTCACGCAGCAGGTGTGAACACCGGCACGAAGACGCTCTCGTCGCCGAGGTCCTGGCGCTCGAAGGCAACCTGGACCGGCATGCCGATGTAGACCGAATCCGGCTCGCAATCAACGATGTTCGCCACCACGCGAAGGTCCGGTTGCTCGTCGAGCACGACGATGGCGACGACATAGGGCGGCGGGACCATCGGGCTGAACGGATGCATGTTGACGGTGAAGGTGAACACCTCGCCACGCCCGGACACCGGCTGGGCCACCAGGGCCGCCCCGCAGTCGGGGCAGTCGGCCTCGGGTGGGTGCACCCAAAGCGAACACCCGGTGCACCGCGCGATCATCAGCTCGCCGTTGGCGGTCGCCTGCGAATCGCCTGACATGCCCGCTAACGTACAGCCGATGCCGCACTTCGAGAAGGACGCGATCATCAGTGGCGTCGGCATTTCCGACGTCGGTCGACGCACCGGCATCCCTGGCATCGACCTGACGCTGGCGGCCACCCGCGCGGCGATCGAAGACGCAGGGCTCACCCCCGCCGACATCGACGGCATCGGCACGTTGGGCGACGTGCCCCGCGCGGACGTGATGGCCGCACTCGGCATCGACGTGCCCAACCTAGGTACCGGATTCGACACCGGGGGATTGCTCAGCCCGGTGATGTCAGCGATGCTGGCCGTCGCGGAAGGTCGCGCGCGCCACGTGCTCGTCTACCGCACCGTGCAGATGCTGGGCGGTTCGATGCTCGGCGGAGGGCACGCCCCGGCAGAGCCGAACGCGTTGACCTCCCCGCCCGTCGAGCCACGGGTCCCTGGCACGCGCCGCAAGATCGGCGCCATCGACGACATCGGCGAACTGCTGACCGCACATGCCTATTCGGCGTCCAACTGGGTCGCGATGCACTGTCGCCGCCACATGGAGGACTACGGCACCACCAAGGAGCAGCTGGGCTGGTTGGCGATCAACAGCAGACGCAACGCCGCACTCAACCCGCGGGCGGCCTACCGGGACCCGATGACAATGGACGACTACCTGTCGGCTCGGCCGGTTTCGACGCCGCTGTCGCTGTTCGACTGCGACGTGCCGGTGGACGGCTCTGTCGCGCTGGTCATCTCGCACACGAACCATGCGCCCGACTGTCCGAACCGGCCGGTGGCCGTCGAGGCGATCGGCGGTGCGTACGGGTCCGGCGGGTGGGTACACCGCGACGACTTTCCGAAGATGGCGTCGGTCGAAGCGGCGGCGCAGATGTGGTCGCGGACCGACCTGACGCCGGCCGACGTGCAGGTGGCGGAACTCTACGACGGCTTCACCTTCCTTACCTTCGCGTGGCTGGAGGCCCTCGGGCTGTGCGGGGAGGGCGAGGCCGGACCCTTCGTGGAGGGCGCGACGCGCATCGCGCTCGATGGCGAGTTGCCACTCAACACCTACGGCGGCCAACTCTCGGCGGGGCGCATGCACGGCTACTGGCTGCTGCACGAGGCGTGTCTGCAACTGCGTGGTGAGGCGGGGGACCGGCAGCTTGCGCAACGCCCAGAGGTGGCAGTCGCGGCCGCCGGTGGAGGTCCCATTGCCGGATGCATGCTGCTGACTAGCTGAGGTCGCCGAGACCGGCGTCAATTTCAGTGCCAGGCCGTAACGTGGGTGCCGATGCGCCACTACTACACCGCCGACGCGATCCGTGCGGCAGAGGCGCCGCTACTCGCGAGCCTCCCCGACGGTGCGCTGATGCGCCGGGCGGCCTACGGCCTGGCCACCGCCATCGCACGCGAGCTCGGTACGGTCGTCGGTCGTCACGTCTGCGCGGTCGTCGGGTCCGGTGACAACGGCGGCGATGCGCTGTGGGCGGCAACGTTCCTACGGCGTCGTGGGGTGGCCGCCACCGCGGTGGTGCTCAACCCGGAACGCGTGCACCTGGCGGGTTTGGCGGCGTTCCGTCGGGCTGGCGGGCGCGTTGTCGAAAGCGTGCCGCAGGCAACCGATCTGGTGATCGACGGGGTCGTCGGCATCTCCGCATCGGGGCCCCTTCGACCGGGCGCCGCCGAACTGTTCGCCGACGTCGACGCGCGTGGTATTCCCGTCGTCGCCGTTGACCTTCCCAGCGGCCTCGACGTGGACACCGGAACCGCCGAAGGGCCCCACGTGCGCGCCGGGCTGACCGTGACCTTCGGCGGGCTCAAACCCGTTCACGCCCTTGGTGATTGCGGCCGCGTCGAGCTCATCGACATCGGGCTCGAACTCCCGCCCTCCGACGTCCGGGGTTTCGAGGCCGCCGACGTCGCCGCCCGCTGGCCCGTGCCGGGAACTGCCGACGACAAGTACACCCAGGGCGTGACGGGCGTGCTCGCCGGTTCGGCGACCTATCCCGGCGCGGCCATCCTGTGCACCGGGGCGGCGGTGGCCGCCACGTCGGGCATGGTCCGCTACGCGGGCAGCGCCGCGCCCGAAGTCGTCACGCACTGGCCGGAAGTCGTGGCCGCCCCGAGCGCCGCTGCCGCGGGCCGGGTACAGGCCTGGGTCGTCGGGCCCGGGCTCGGCACCGACGGGGCAGCCGCCGCCGCGCTGTGGTTCGCGCTCGATACCGACCTGCCAGTGATCGTCGACGCCGACGCGCTGACCATCCTGGCGGCGCACCCCGACCTGGTGGCCGGGCGCAGCGCACCGACCGTGCTGACCCCGCACGCGGGCGAGTTCGCCCGGCTGGCAGGGCAACCGCCAGGGCCCGACCGGGTGAGCGCGGCGCGTCGGCTCGCCGAGCAGCTCGGTGCCACCGTGCTGCTGAAGGGCAACGTGACGATCGTCGCCGAGCGCGACGGCGGCGTGTACCTCAACCCCGCAGGACAGTCCTGGGCGGCCACGGCCGGCTCGGGTGACGTGCTGTCGGGCATCATCGGCGCCTTGCTGGGCGCCGGCCTGCCGCCGGGGGAGGCCGCGGCGATGGCGGCCTTCGTCCACGCCCGTGCCGCGCAGCTGTCGGCCCGTGCGCCCGGTCCTCGCCCCGCGCCGACGTCTGCGTCGGGAATTCTCGGCCACGTTCGCGCGTCGATCGCCAACCTCTAGAAGGGACGACTCATGTCACGAAGGCACAAGCCCGCACCATCGATCTCACCCGCATACACCGGACGATTCTCCATGGCGCCGGTGCCGACGCTGCGATTGCCGGACGAGTGCATGGAGGCCGCCGGGGCGTACCGGTTCATCCACGACGAGCTCATGCTCGACGGCAGCTCGCGGCTCAACCTCGCCACGTTCGTCACGACGTGGATGGACCCCGAGGCCGAGAAGCTGATGGCCGAAACGTTCGACAAGAACATGATCGACAAGGACGAGTACCCCGCCACCGCGGCGATCGAGCAGCGTTGCGTGTGCATGGTCGCAGATCTGTTCCACGCCGAAGACCTGCGCGACGACGACCCCAGCAGCGCGATCGGGGTGTCCACCGTCGGGTCCAGCGAGGCCGTGATGCTGGCTGGACTCGCGCTCAGTTGGCGGTGGCGCCAAAAGGTGGGTGACGGCTGGCGCAGTCGCAGGCCCAACCTCGTCATGGGTTCCAACGTTCAGGTGGTGTGGGAGAAGTTCTGCCGCTACTTCGACGTCGAACCCATCTACCTGCCGATGGAGGAGGGGCGCTACGTCATCACCACCGAACAGGTGCTCGGTGCGGTCAACGAGGACACCATCGGCGTGGTCGGCATTCTCGGCACCACCTACACCGGTGAGCTCGAACCGATCGCCGAGATCTGCGCCGCCTTGGACAAACTGGCGGCCGACGGAGGAGTGGACGTACCGGTGCACGTCGACGCGGCCAGCGGCGGTTTCGTGGTGCCCTTTCTGCACCCCGACTTGGTCTGGGACTTCCGGTTGCCGCGGGTCGTTTCCATCAACGTCAGCGGGCACAAGTACGGATTGACCTATCCCGGAGTCGGTTTCGTGGTGTGGCGCAGCGCCGAACACCTGCCAGAGGAGCTGGTGTTCCGGGTGAACTACCTGGGCGGCGACATGCCGACGTTCACGCTGAACTTCTCCAAGGGTGGCAACCAGGTCATCGGTCAGTACTACAACTTCCTGCGGTTGGGGCGCAGCGGCTACACCCAGGTCATGAACTCCCTGTCGCAGACGGCGCGGTGGCTCGGTGATCAACTCCGGGAAAGCGAACACTTCGCGGTCATCACGGACGGCTCGGCCATCCCCGTGATCAGCTTCAAGCTCGCCGGCGACCGCGGCTACACCGAGTTCGACGTGTCGCACGCCCTGCGCGCCTACGGGTGGCAGGTGCCGGCCTACACGATGCCGGACGACGCCACCGACGTCACCGTGCTGCGCATCGTGGTGCGGGAGGGCTTCTCGGCCGACCTGGCGAGGGCGCTCATGGACGACATCGTCACCGCCCTCGCGAGCCTCGACGAGCTCAAGCCGAACGGTCACTTCAACGTGGTGCAGCCGTTCGCGCACTGAGTCGCCGATTGTGTCGTTTGTTGGGTCAAAGTCCAGGTAGCGAGCCCAACAAACGACACAAATGTGGGGCGGGTCCGGGTTCTGGGACAATCGAGGGGTCATGACCGTGCACCCGACCGACCTCACCGCCACCGCCGCCACGGCCGTGGTGGACCTGGGCGCCATCGCGCACAACGTGCGGCTGCTCAAGGAGCGCGCCGGATCTGCCCAGGTCATGGCGGTCGTGAAGGCCGACGGGTACGGGCACGGCGCCGCCCAGGTCAGCCGGGCCGCACTGGCCGCCGGGGCCGCCGAACTCGGCGTCGCCACCATCGACGAAGCACTGGCCGTACGCCGCGACGGCATCAACGCCCCGCTGCTGTGCTGGCTGCACCAGCCGGGCACCGACTTCGCACCTGCGCTGGCCGCCGACGTTCAGGTGGGGGTGTCGTCGGTGCGCCAACTCGACGAGGTGCTCGACGCCGTCGACCGCACCGGCCGAACCGCCGTCGTCACCCTCAAGGTCGACACGGGGCTCAACCGCAACGGCGCCGGGACGGAGGAGTTCCCCGCGCTGCTCACCGCGCTGAAGCGGGCGACGGCCGCGGACGCGATCCGGGTGCGCGGTCTCATGTCCCACCTCGCGCACGGCGACGACCCCGCCAGCCCCGTGAACGACCTTCAGGCCCAGCGTTTCTCGGAGTTCCTGGCACAGGCCCGCGCCGCAGGGGTGGAGTTCGAGATCGCGCACCTATGCAACTCGCCGGCGGCGATGACGCGACCTGACTTGGCCTTCGACATGGTGCGGACGGGCATCGCCGTCTACGGCCAGACGCCGATTCCGGCCCTCGGCGGCATGGGGTTGCGCCCGGCGATGACGTTGAAATGCCCTGTGGCGATGGTCCGTTCGATCAAGGCGGGCGACGGGGTGTCCTACGGGCACACCTGGATCGCCGACCGCGACACCACGGTGGCGCTGCTGCCGATCGGCTACGCCGACGGCGTCTTCCGCAACCTGAGCAACCGCCTCGAGGTGTCGATCAACGGTCGGCGCCGACCCGGTGTTGGCCGAATCTGCATGGACCAGTTCGTCGTCGACCTCGGTCCCGGTCCCGTCGACGTCACCGAGGGCGACGACGCGATCCTGTTCGGTCCCGGTGACCACGGCGAGCCGACCGCACAGGACTGGGCGGATCTCCTCGGTACCATCAACTACGAGATCGTGACCAGTCCGCGCGGCAGGATCACCCGCGTCTACCTAGACACCGAGCCGGCGGGGCAAGGCCTTTGACGGACGAGGAACCCCGGCGCCGCGCCCGGATCCGCAACGCGCGCTGGATGGCTGGCGTGGCCGGACTGACGGCAGTCGGCGGGCTCGCGGGCACCACGGTGGCGCGATCGCTGACGCGGCGCGTGACAGACGACGATCCGTATGCCGACGAGGACTTCTACCTGCTCGACGCCGACCGCAGCTCCGTGGTCACCACGGCCGACGGGGTGCCGCTGGCAGTGCGTGAAGTCGGCCCCGAGGATGCGCCGTTGACGGTCGTCTTCTCGCACGGATTCTCGCTGCGCATGGGCGCCTTCCACTTTCAACGCGTCCGGCTCACCGAGCAGTGGGGGACGCAGGTCCGCATGGTGTTCTACGACCAGCGCGGTCACGGCCAATCCGCCGACGCCTCGCCCGAGTCGTTCACCGTGGAGCAACTCGGCCGCGACCTCGAGACCGTCTTGGCGGTCATGGCGCCGCGCGGCCCGGTGGTGCTCGTCGGGCATTCGATGGGCGGCATGACGGTGCTGTCGCACGCACGTCAGTTTCCGCAGCGGTACCCCGCCCGCGTCGTCGGTGTCGCCCTGATCGCGTCGGCGGCCGAAGGGGTGGCGCGGTCACCGCTCGGCGAGATCCTCAAGAACCCGGCACTGGAGGCGGCCCGCTTCGCCGCGCGTTACGCGCCGAAGACGGTGCACCGCACCAGGGGCGTGGCGCGTTCGGTCATCGGGCCGGTGCTACGCGCGGCGTCGTACGGCGACGGAAAGATCAGTCCCACCGTCGTGGCGTTCTCCGAGCGGATGATGCACGACACGCCCATCGCGACGCTCGTCGGCTTCCTGCACGCGCTGGAGGTGCACGACGAGACCGAGGGGCTCACCACGCTCGCCAAGGTGCCCACTCTGATTGTGTGCGGCGACCGCGACCTGCTCACTCCGAAGGAGTCGTCCGAGGCGATGGCCGATGCCCTGCCCAAGGCCGAACTCGTGATCATTGGCGGCGCAGGACATCTCGTCCAACTGGAGCAACCCGAGCTCGTCAACGACGCCCTGGTGCGGCTCGTCGACCGGGCCATGCCGTCCAAGCTCGTCGCGATGACGCGACGGCTGCGCGAACGGGCCCGCCCTCATGGCTGATCGGCGGCTCGTGCTCGAGGGCACCGTCGAACTGCCGACCGCCGCCGACACCATTGCGCTCGGCGCTCGGCTCGGCGCAGAGTTGCGCGCCGGCGACGTCGTCGTGCTGTCCGGTCCGCTCGGAGCCGGAAAGACGGTACTGGCCAAGGGAATCGCCGAGGCCATGGACGTCGACGGGCCGGTGGCGTCGCCAACGTTCGTGTTGGCCCGCGTGCATCCGCCACGAACGCCCGGAAATCCGACCATGGTGCACGTCGACGTGTACCGGCTGCTCGACCACGCTGGAGTTGACCTGCTCGGCGAGCTCGACTCACTGGACCTCGACGCCGAACTCGACGAGGCCGTGGTGGTCGTCGAATGGGGTGAGGGGCTGGCCGAACGGCTTTCGGAGCACCACCTCGACGTGCGGCTCGAGCGGGGGCGCGACACCGAAGTGCGCGTCGCGGTGTGGCGCTGGAGTCAGCCGTGACGCGCCTCGTGCTGGCCATCGACACCGCCACGCCTGCGGTCACCGCGGGCGTGGTGCGTCACGGCCCGTCCGGTGTTGACGTACTCGCCGAGCGGGTGACGCTCGACGCCCGCGCCCATGCCGAGCAACTGACACCGAACGTGTTGGGCGCCATGGCCGATGCGGAGATCGCGATGGCGGATCTCGACGCCGTCGTCGTCGGTTGCGGCCCCGGCCCGTTCACCGGCCTGCGTGTCGGCATGGCCACTGCCGCCGCCTACGGCCACGCGCTCGACGTTCCGGTCTACGGCGTCTGCAGTCTCGACGCCATCGGGGTGGACACGTCGGGCGAGGCGCTGGTGGTCACCGACGCGCGGCGCCGCGAGGTCTACTGGGCCCGCTATCGTGCGGGAGTACGGGTCGCTGGCCCGGCCGTGGCGGCGCCCACCGACGTCCCCGCCGACGCCGATGCGGTCGCCGGATCCCCCGATCACGTTGCGCTGTTCGATCTTCCGCGGCTGGCGCCCACTTACCCGACGGCGTCGGGATTGGTGCGCGCCGTGGACTGGTCGACGGAGCCCGTCGCCCTTGTGCCGTTGTATCTGCGCAGGCCGGACGCCAAACCCGCGAGCGAACGGGTCCGGTCGTGACCGTCTGCTACGGCGCGCTGGGTGTCGGCGACGCCGTCCGCTGCGCCGAACTGGAGGCGCAGCTGTTCCCCGGCGACGATCCGTGGCCCGCCGCTGCCTTCGTCCGGGAGCTCGAGTCGGAGCACAATCACTACGTCGCAGCCCGCGCCGACGGAGCGCTGATCGGCTATGCAGGCATCACCCGGCTGGGCCGGAAACCGCCCTACGAGTATGAGATCCACACCATCGGCGTCGACAAGTCCTTCCAGGGCGAGGGCATTGGACGTGGGCTGCTGGACATGCTGCTCGCCATCGCAAAAGACGACGTCGTCTTCCTCGAGGTCCGCACGGACAACGCTGCGGCCATCGGCTTGTACGAGAGCGTCGGCTTCGCGAAGATGGGGCTGCGCAAGCGGTACTACCGCGTCAGCGGCGCCGACGCCTACACCATGCGACGGGACGCGAAGGGCACCACATCATGACGATCATCTTGGCCATCGAGAGCTCCTGCGACGAGACGGGCGTGGGAATCTGCGCGCTCGCCGCCGACGGCACCGTCACGCTGCTGGCCGACGAGGTGGCCTCCAGCGTCGACGAACACGCCCGCTTCGGGGGAGTGGTACCCGAGATCGCGTCGCGCGCGCACCTGGAGGCGCTCGGGCCGACGATGCGGCGCGCGCTCGCTGCGGCCGGGGTGGCCAAGCCCGACGTCGTCGCGGCCACCATCGGACCGGGGCTGGCCGGCGCACTGTTGGTGGGAGTGGCTGCGGCCAAGGCGTATTCGGCGGCATGGGAGGTGCCGTTCTATGCGGTCAACCACCTCGGCGGACACCTGGCCGCCGACGTCTACGAGCACGGACCGCTGCCCGAGAGCGTCGGACTCCTGGTCTCCGGCGGGCACACCAACCTGCTGCACGTGCGTTCGCTCGGGGAGCCCATCGAGGAGTTGGGCAGCACCGTCGACGACGCCGCCGGTGAGGCCTACGACAAGGTGGCCAGGCTGCTCGGCCTGGGCTACCCCGGCGGCAAGCCGCTCGACGACCTGGCCCGCACCGGCGACCGAGACGCGATCGTCTTCCCGCGCGGCATGACCGGGCCGCGCGACGAGGTCCACGCGTTTAGCTTCTCGGGGCTCAAGACAGCCGTGGCGCGCTACGTCGAGAGCAACCCGGATGCCCCCACCGCCGACGTGGCCGCCGGCTTCCAGGAGGCGGTGGCCGACGTGCTGACGTTCAAGGCCGTGCGGGCCGCCACGCAGCTGGGTGTGTCGACCCTGCTGATCGCCGGTGGCGTCGCCGCAAACTCTCGGCTGCGCGAACTCGCCGAAGAACGTTGTGCAGCAGCCGGTTTGACGTTGCGCATCCCCAAGCCCCGACTATGCACCGACAATGGGGCGATGATCGCCTCGTTTGCCGCCCATCTGATCGCGGCCGGTGCGCCGCCCTCGCCGCTGGACGTGGCCAGTGACCCCGGGTTGCCGGTGGTGAAGGGACAGGTCGCATGAGTTGCCCTGTGTCAAGCCGCTCCCGGTTGGGGTCTGTCGAGCAGTGCTTGGAGGGCGCGATGCTGGGTGGGGTCGTAGGTGGTGTGGTCTTGCCAGCAGTGCCA
>NZ_JAPZKZ010000016.1:0-141590 GCF_033804605.1 Mycobacterium sp. RTGN6 | reverse complement strand
ATCGCCACCTGGAACGACAACCCCCGCCCGTACGTCTGGACCAAGACTGCCGACCAAATCCTGGCCAGCATCGGCAACTACTGCTCCAGAATTAATGACTCAGGACACTAGCTGCTGAGCGTCACCGTCCGCCGAAACTGCTGGGAGATCGCGAATTCTTGCCGAATCGCGATCTGTGCGCAGTCTCGGCGAGTCGTTGGGTGTTAGTCGATGCCCTGCAACGCCTGCTGTCCAAATTGGTTCATGCCGAGGGAACCTTCGGGCAACACCAGGTCGCCGCTGTCGATCCGGTTGCGCAGGTACGCGAACGTCTGAGCCGTCTGAGCGAAGAGATGCTCACCTGCCCGCAGCGGCGGACGCACCGTCGCGCCGTGAGACGCGAACTGCGGCAACGGCTTCACCTCGGTGTGGTAGTCAACGTTGAAGAACAACGGGAAGGAGTACCGCTCCTCGACGACCTTGCGGACCCGGTGGCTGGTGGCGACGAAGGCGCCGTTTGTCCACAGCTCCAGCATGTCGCCGATGTTGACGACGAAGGTGCCTGGTATCGGCGGCACGTCGATCCATTGCCCCGCGCCGTTGAGTACCTCGAGCCCCGGCGCGGTCGGCTTGAGCAGCGTGAAGCACTCGTAGTCGGTGTGCGCGCCGATGCCGAGCCCGTCTCGCGCATCGGGGTTGTACGGGTAGTGCACGAGCCGCAGCTGACTCGGCGTCTTGGTGGCGTGCCGGGAGAACACGTCCGGGTCCTCGCCGAGCGCCACCGCGAAGGCCCACAGCAGCCAGTGCCCGACCTCGAGCACCGCCGCGTAGTAGTCGGACACCGCGTCGGCGAATCCCGGCAGGTCCGGCCACGTGTTTGGGCCGAGCATCGGGTTGCCCGCGACGTAGTCGGGGTCGTCGGCGGGCAGGTCGAGTGCCGTGTCGAAGGCCTCCTTGAGGTCGGGAATGCCGGTCTCCACGCCTTCCTCCCCGACCGGCACGTAGCCGCGATGACAGCGCGACATGCCGATGTAGCTGCGCATCTTCTCCTCGACCGGCAACGCGAAGAACTCCTTGGTCGCCGCCAGCATGCGGTCGAACAGCGCGTCGTCGATGCCCGACCCGCTGATGTAGAGGAAGCCGATCTCGCGTGCGGCCGTACCGATCTCGGCCGCGACCCGTTCGCGCTCGGCCCGGTCGGGCGAGCGTAGCCCGCTGATGTCCACGACCGGTATCGACGTGAACGACGTTGCGCCACTCATGGATTCACGTTCCCTTCGCTTCGTTCGATGTTCCAGTGCACTCCGTTGGCCTGGACGTGGTCATCGGAAACCTCGATCGCCAGCGCGTTCCACCGCGGACCTCCGACGGTGTCGATCAGCACGGTGCCTGCGCCGGCCCAGCCGAACAGGTCGCCGACGCGTACCAGGAGGCCGGCTGCGCCGTCGGGCGCAGACAGGAACACGGCTCCGCTGGGGGTTCTCGGCCCCTCGTCGCGGACCCAGTGCTCGACGTAGTGCTCGTGAACGCCTGTCTCAATGAGCACGTCGCCATCCCAACGCATCGCACCCGCGTCGGGGAACGGGCCCGGCGGCTCCAGGTCGACGTCGCGGTGCCACGCGAAGACGTCATCGCGTTGGTGCAGCGTGCCCGCGAAACCACGGGAGTCGACGTAGCCGCTAATGCTCTGTAGCCACCGCACATCGGCACTGGTGTCGTGCGATCCGTCGGCGCCGATGAGCAGCGTGCGTCGCCACAGACCGGTGCACTGCGGAAGCGAGGGCACCGTCACGGTCGCGCCTCCGTCGAGGCCTCCCACTGACGGCGCAGTTGCGCCGCACCGCTTTCGGTCGGGGTGCCGAGCGCGCGCACTCTGGCGATCCCGCCGTCGGGAAAGGCCTGTACGCGAAGCGCCGTGACAGCCCGCACGTCGATGGCGAACACCTGGCGGGCGTCGGGGGCCAGCCGCATGCGAGCGAGCACGGGGACGTCGAACGGCACTAGCGCCCAACCGCGTTCACCGTCGGGACGGTCTCGGCTGCCCAGCACCGACACCTCGGTCGAGGCGTTGAACACGAAGCAGGACGTGTCGATCTCAAGGCGCCGCAGATCGGCGGGCACCGCGAACGAGATCATCACCGCATCGTGGGTGTCGGGGCCGACGTCACGTCGGCGTCGCGTCTCCCAGCCGTCCCCCATGTTGCGCGGCCGGTCCGGTGCGATCAGCGCGCACGCGTGCGAATAGAAGCTGTCGCTGCACCATTCGACGCGACCGCCGTGCTCGACGCCAGACACTTCGACGGTGACGTCTTCCCACAGGTCGGGGTCGGGGATCACCGTGCCGTAGGCCCGCAGCCGGGCGACTCCCCCGTCCGAGTCCAGGCGCAGCCGCAGGTGCGTCCAGCGTCGGTGGTCGTCCACCGCGAGCAGGTTGTGCGAATCCGGTTTCAGGACGGTGTGATTCACCAAGGGCGTCCACGACACCCCTGACGCGGTCGGGTCGGACGTCAGGTCGAGCACGCACGCATCGATCCGGCATCCGGTCGGGTGATTGCCCGAGAAGAATCGTGTGTCCACGTCGACGGTGTGCAACCGGCCGGGCGCCCCGAGCCGGACTATCGCCCAGTCGCCGTCGCGACCGGCGTGCCGCCGGGTTTCCCAACCGTCGACCACCTCACCGCGGAAGTCGTAGGTGCCGGGCACGAAGGCGGGTTCCTTCGCGTCGACGAGGCATTCCTTGAAGCCGAAGGACTCGTCGCTGGCCGCCACGACACTGCCGCCCAGTGTCCGCGACGCGAGATCGACGTCGCTCGCGCCGTTTCCGTTGATGGTCACGACTCCAGCCCAAGCGCGCGGGACAACGGCCAGTGGCTGCGCGAGTTGTCCGGGCCCGGCGCGTACACCCCGGCCTTGCTCGTCGACAAGCCCAGTCCGACGAGCGCTTGCGCCAGCGCGACCGCGGCGGCGACGCCATCGACGGCGGGGACGCCCAGCTTCGCCGAGATCGCGTCGGTCACTCCGGCCATCCCCGCGCAGCCCAGGCAGATGACGTCGGCCCCATCGTCGCGCACGGCGCGGGCGGCCTCCTCGACGATGGCCGCGACCGCGCCCGCCGGATCGGCGTCCACCTCGGCGGTGCCCAGTCCGCAGGCCCGCACCGACGCGCAGTGCGCATCGAGTCCGGCCAGCATCAAGCGGTCCTCGATCGGCGCGATCGAGCGAGCCAGCGTGGTCACGACGGAGAACCGGCGCCCGACGAGATGCGCGACGTGCGCGGCACATTCGGCGATGTCGAGCACGGGCACCGACAGCATCTCGGCCAACGCATCCCTGCCGTGTTCACCGAAGCCGGCGAGCACCACCGCGTCGAAGTCGAAGTCACCGCCGTCGAACAGTCCGGCGACGACGTCCATCACCCCGACCGCGGACAGGTAGCTCTCGGCCGCCGAGTCGATCGCCACGGCACCGAACAGCGGTGCCAGACAAACGATTTCCGTTCCCTCGTGCGCCGCCGCTCGGGCCGCGGTGGCGATCTCGGCGGTCATCGTGTCCGACGTGTTGGGGTTGAGCACCAGGATTCTCATACCGGCTGGCACACCTCGCCGAACGCCAGCCTGCCGGCGACCCACGTCTGCAGCACCGCTCCACGAAGCGATGCGCCGTCGTACGGACTGACCGGATGCCGGTGCCGCAGTTCGACGGTGCGAACGACGTCCTGTGCGTCCGGGTCGAAAACGCACAAGTCGGCCCGCAGGCCGACGGCGATGCGTCCGCGGTCGGCCAGTCCAGCCAGCGCCGCGGGCCGCTCCGACATCCAGCGACTCACCGCCTCGAGCCCGACGCCGCGCCGGACCGCCTGGGTCCACACCGCCCGCGGCCCGAGCTGCAGTGAGCTCACCCCGCCGAAGGCGCGCCCGAAGTCGCCCTCGCCCTTGAACTCCGGGGCGCACGGCGAGTGGTCGGACACGATCATGTCGAGCGTTCCGTCACCGAGCGCCTCCCACAGCAGGGCTCGGTTCGCCGCGCTGCGGATCGGTGGGCAGGACGCGAACTCGGTGCCGCCGTCGGGGATCGTCTCGGCGTCGAACGTCAGGTAGTGCGGACAGGTCTCGGCGGTGACGGGGATTCCGGACCGCTTGGCCTCGGCCAGCACGGGCAGCACGGTGGCGCTCGAGACGTGCACGACATGAGCACGGGCGCCCGTGTCGGCGGCAGCGTCGAGCACCAGTGCCACGGCGTCGTACTCTGCCGCATCCGGGCGGGAGTCCAGGAACGACGCGTAGCCACGGCCACCCGGCCGCGGGCTGCCGCCGATGACCTCGTGACTCTCGGCGTGTACCAGCATCACCGAGCCCAAGTCGGCGATCTGGACCATCGCGCGCCGGAACTCGGCAGGGTTCAGGTGGCCGAAGTTCGGGTTCCCGGAGTCGGCGAGGAAGCACTTGAAGCCGGCCACCCCTGCCTCGGCCAGTGGCCCGAGCTCGTCGATGTTCTCGGGCACCACGCCGGCCCAGAAGGCGACGTCGACGGCGCAGTTGCCCTCGGCCACCGCCCGTTTGACGTGCAACGCCTCTACCGTGGTGGTCACCGGGTCGGAGTCGAGCGGCATGTCCACCAACGTGGTGATGCCGCCCGCCGCCGCGGCTGCGGTCGCCGATGCGAAACCCTCCCAGTCGGTGCCCGGTTCATTGACGTGAACGTGGGTGTCGACGAAACCGGGAAGCAACACCGCGTGCGTGGGCACCGTGACGTCGACGGGCGCGCGATAGTCGGCGTGCACCGGACCGATCGACGCGATCCGCCCGTCGCGCATCGCCACTGCGGCCGGGCGAAACTCACCGTCGAGCAACGCTCGATCGGCGCGCAGCACCAGGTCCATTACCCGGACACCGGACCGAAGCGCTCGTGGAAGTGGTGGGTCAGCTCTGGCCACACGTGCGGATCGTGGCCCGGGATCAGCTGATAACCCTTGTCGCGGGCCAGCTTCTTGAGCCTGCGGATCGGTTCGATCGTCTCCTCGGGCTCTACGTCGATGAAGCCGCCGATCGCCAGTTCGTGCTCGATGTTCTCCGTCAGGTCGGCGGCGTCGAACGCGAAGACGAACCCATCGCCGCCCACGGACTCGTCGAGTTCGACGACGAAGCTCTGATGGCCGGGCGTGTGCCCGTACGTCGGCACTGCCGTGATCCCTGGCGCGATCTCGGCCTCGCCGTCGGCCAGCCGCCAATCGATGTTGGGGTCATCGAAGTCGACCCGCACGATCGCATGCTTCTCCGGCTCTGGGTGATTCGACAGGCCGTACTCCAGTTCCCGGCGCTGGGCGTGCACCGGAACCTTGCCCGCGAACAGTTTCAGCCCGCCCGCGTGGTCGTGGTGCAGATGGCTGACCGCGACGGTGTGGATGTCGTCGACGTCGACACCGATGTCGTGCAACGACTCCTCAATGGGCTCACCGGGACCCGGCAGCACCGGGATGTACTCGACACTCGGGAAGAACCGGCGGTACAGCGCCGGGTCCCGGACGAGCGCGGTGTTGAACCCCGTGTCGAGCAGCACCCAGCCGCCGTCGGTCTGCAGCAGCACGCCCGGTACCGGTTCGCGCATTCGCAGTTCGGGCGAAGCCCCGTGCACCGAAACGGATTTCGGCAGCTCCTCCCAACCCAGCGTCAGCAGGATGATCCGGCGTACCTTCCCCTTTCGAACGAGGTTCACCGGCTACCCCACCGAAAGTGCGGCGATCCGCAGCGAATTCGGGTTCGACAACGCGTGCGCCTGCTCGACGCCCTTGAGCCACGGCTGGGCGACGACGAAGTCGTCGATGTCGGCGATGTTCAGCCAGCAGCCGGTGGCCTGTGCCTCCGTACCCGCATCCGAGAACGTCTTGGGGTCACCGGTCGGCAGTCCAGCCGCCAGCGCGGCGGATAGCCGCGGCGACGAGCAGCCCAGATAGTTGATGCCGCCATCGGCGTCCCAGGAGATGTGGCCCCAGGTGTACGGCGAGGGCGCATCAGGCCACACCATCCCTGTGTAGATCTCCGGTGCCGCCTGCATGTCAGTACCGATCCAGCCGTAGATCTCAGAGGTTGGGTAACCCTGCACCTTCGCCGTGAGTCCGGCCGCGGCGAGCTGAGTCTGAACGATGTTGCTGATCAACTGGCTGTCGGGGTTGCTGGTGTCGTAGCCGATGGTCACCGACTTCTGATCGGCGGGCAACGCGGCGGCGATCTTGGTCAGCGCAGCGGGATCCTTTGTCAGAGTCTGCTTTCCGTACTCCGAGGCGAGCACGTAGGGCGGATACATCTGAGCGCCGACCTTGCCCCGGCCGAAGAAGGCCTGTTTGGCCAACGCGTCGACGTCGAGGGCCTGCAGCACCGCCGCCCTGGTGGCCTGATCCTTCATGAGGCCCTTGCTCGGATTGATGTAGAAGTAGCTCGACATCATGGTGGGCAACGAGTAGTTCGAGTACTTATCGTCCTTCAAGTACTGCTCAACGGCCGACGAAGGCAGGTCATGCAGAATCGCGGCGATCTGACCGTTGTTGAACTGCAGCTGCATGGCGGACGCATCGGTGATGACCGGCATCTCTACCTTCTCGAAATACGGCTTCGGGCCCCAATACTCGGGAAACACCGCCATCGCGTAGTGCGATCCGACCTGTGCGTCCGTCAGCGTGTAAGGCCCGGTGCCGAGGTCGTGGGTGGTCAGATAGCCCTGGGCGAAGTCCGAGCCGCCATTCTTCTGCAGCCCCGTCGGACTCATCATCCGCGGGCCGTACGGCGAGGCGAGGATCGAAAGGAACTCCGAATTGGGCGCCTTCAGCGTGATGGTCGCGGCGTAATCCCCTTGGGTAGTGACCGATTCGACGTCTTTGACCATGTATGCGGGCCCACCGCCGACGGCCAGTCTCCTGTCGAAGGACGCCTTGATCGCAGCTGAGGTGAACGGTGTCCCGTCGTGGAACTTCACGCCTTCGCGCAGTTTGAACGTGAAGACCTTGTTGTCGGGCGACGCGGTCCACTCGGTGGCCAGCAGCGGCTCGAATTCGGGCTTGTCCGTGCCGCCCTTGTACTGCAGCAGGCCTTCATAGGTGTTGGTGGTCATCAGCAGACCCTGTCCGGCGTAGTACACGTCGGGGTCTGGCGGTTGGCCCGGATCCTGCAGGAAGGACAGGTGCAGCACCTTGTCGGTGGGGGCGGCGTTCGGCGTGCCGCCGCCCGAATCCGAACCACCGCAGGCCGACAGCGTCAGCATTGCGACGGCGCCGGCGACGGCAATTGCTTTGAATCGATTTTTCATCGTGCTGCTCCTTCAAGGACGGGACCGGCGGTCCGTTCCAGTTGTGCGAATGCGGTGAGGATCTCGTCGGTGGTGCGCATGGCGCCGGTCTGCAGGTACTCCATGGCTGCGAGCGCCGCGTCGTGGAGGTATTGCGACGAGCCGCCGACGCAGTCGGTCACCACGCGGACGTAGAAGTCGCGCTGGTGCGCGTCGGCGAAGGTGTAGTGCACGCACACGTCGGTGAGTCCCCCGACCAGGATCAGCGTGGAGGCCTTCAGCCCGCGCAGGACGATCTCGAAATCCGTTCCGATGAAACCGGAGTAGCGCCGCTTGACGATGTGAAACTCGTCGGGCAGCGGCCGCAGCGACGGCTCCAGATCGGTACCGGGCTGGCCTTCGACGCAGTGCACGCCCTCGGTGCCATCCAGTTCACGGCCGAAGTCCACCCCGCTGGGGCGGTGCACCTCCTGGAAGAACACCACGGGCACACCGGCCGCGCGCGCCGCGGCGAGCAGCCTTTCGGCCCGCTCGACGCGTACGGCGTGACCGGGCATCACGGGAATTCCCGCTTCCTGCGCCGACATTGCGCCGCCCTCTTGCATGTCGACGACGACCAGTACGGGATTGCCCACGATCAGTGGCTGTGTTGGCACCTAACCTCCTGTGACTGCGATTCGGGGATCTGCCGCTGCCTGCAGGAGATCGACTGCGGTATTGATGACGACGTAGAGCACGCCGAGCATCAGCGTGACGCCTGCGATGGCGGGAAAGTCGGCGACCGGGATGCTCTGCGCGATGTACTGACCGATGCCCGGCCAGCCAAACACCTGCTCGACCACGAGCACGCCCGAGAACATCAACCCGATCTGCAGTCCCGTCATCGACATGGCGGCGCCCACGCAGTTGCGCAACACGTGCCCAATCATGATTCGGCTCTCGGAAAGGCCCTTGGCCCTTGCGGTCCTGGCGTAGTCGCTGTCCTCGTCGGTCAACAGGCTGGATCGCAACACTCGGCCGATCGCGACCGCCGGGCCGAGCGCGATCACGACGGCAGGAAGGATCAGGTGATGCAGCGCGTCGGTGACGACATCGAACCGCCCGGCGAGCAATCCGTCGATGGTCAACAACCCGGTTGGCCCGTCTGGCGGGTTGGCCACACTGATCCGGCCGTTCGCCGGCACCCAGCCCAGCTTCTGGTAGAACACGATCAGCCCGACTATCCCCAGCAGGAACATCGGTGCCGCTGCGCCGGTGAACAACACGGCGCGCAGCACCTGCGAACCCGGCCAATTCAGCGTCGTACCGAAGGCCAGCAACGCGGCAAGGATCAGCGCTACCGCAATGCCGTACAACGCCAATTCGAGTGTCGCCGGGAAGAAGTCGCCCAGATCGCTGCTGACCGGATGCCGGGTGCGGTACGAGGAGCCGAGATCACCCTGCACCGCCCCGGTGAGGTAGCGCCAGAACTGGTTGATCACTGGCTGATCCAGTCCGAGCGCCTGCCGACGGGCAGCTACGGCCTCCGCCGATGCGTTCGCGCCCAATTGAGCCTTCACCGGATCCATCGGCGAAATGTGCTGCAGCACGAACATCACCGCCGTCAGAGCGATGAGGATCACCACCGTGGCGCCCAGTCGGGACAGGACGAAGTTCCGCATGCCTGCCTCCTAGCTCGTCTTCATCAGGTTGCGTAGGCCGTCGCCCGCGATGTTGGCGATCAGGGCGAGCACGAGCACGGCGAGGCCGGGCATCACCGGGACCCACCACTGCTGCAGGAAGTACGTGAGATTTCGGGCAGCGTCGGCGCCGAGCTCGGGCGCCGGCGCGGATTGGCCAAGCCCGAGGAACGACAGCGCAGCCAACGTGAGGATCAAAGTACCGATGTCGAGGCTGGCTGCGACCAACGCGTTGGGCACCGCGCCCGGCAACAGATGCCGCAGAGCGAGCCGAATCTGGCCGACGCCAGCCAGTTTGGCGGCTTCGACGTGCGGACGCGCGGCGAGCCGGGCCACCTCGCCGCGCACCAGGCGCGCGTAGAACGGCCACCAGACGATCGACACCGCGATCAGGGTGTGGATGAATCCGGGGCCAAGCGCGGCGACCACAGCGATCGCCAGCACGGGGGCCGGCAGTGACAGGAACCCATCGGTGATTCTCATCAGAAGTCCGTCGACCCAGCCGCCGAACGTACCGGCTATGAGGCCGATCAGCCCGCCGATGATCAGCCCGACGGCCACGACCACCAGGGCCGCGAACCAACTCGACTGCACCCCGTAGAGCACCCGGGACAGGATGTCGCGCCCGACACTGTCGCTGCCGAGCAGGAAGCCATCCTTGCCCGGTGCCTGCAGTGGCATCCCGATCGGCACCAGCGGATCGTGCGGCGAGATGACGGGGACCGCCACCGCGACGATCGTCACGACCAGGATCAAGCTAACCGCTGCCCAATTGAGCAGCATGGACGGCGATTTCGGCAGCGACGGTAGCCGTATCCGGCCACGCGTGAGCGTGCCTGCGGGGGCCGCAATCGCCATGTCAGCTCGCCTTCCGCTCGATACAGGCCACCTGGTGCGGATTTCCCGGTGCACCCTCGAGCCGGACGTCGAGCTGCCGGTCACTGCAGGTGTCGACTGCGATCGAGCAGCGCGGATGAAACGCACAGCCGGTCGGCGGCGACAGCGGGCTGGCGGGTTCGCCTGCCAACACCCGTGATTCGCGGTCCAGGTCCGGTATCGAGTCGACCAGCGCCTGGGTGTACGGGTGGGTGGGCCGGTTGATGACGTCGTCGGCGGGGCCAAGCTCGACGATCCGGCCCAGGTACATGACGGCGATCCGGTCGGCGACCACCCGGGCCACCGATAGGTCATGGGTGACGAAGACGACGGACATGTCCAGGCTGCGGCGGAGATCCCCGATCAGGTTGAGCACCGATGCCGCCAGCGATACGTCGAGCGCACTGGTGGGCTCGTCGCACAACAGCACCGATGGCGGTACCACGGTCGCGCGCGCCAACGAAACCCGTTGCCGCTGTCCGCCGGAGAGCTGCCCGGCGCGCGACTTCGCGATCTCCACCGGCAGTCCGACGCGGTCCAGCACCTTGGCCACGGCGTCGGCGCGCTGGGCGCGCGACAGCTTCGCGCCTCGTAGCCGCTCGCCGATCAGCTCGCCCACCGACAGCCACGGCGTCAGCGACGCCCCGGCGTCTTGGAACACCATTTGAGGGCTCTGCCCACCCGCCAGTTCGACGGCGCCGGTGGTCGGATTCTCCAGACCGGCGATGACCCGCAGCAGGGTGGACTTGCCCGAGCCGCTCTCCCCGACCAGCGCCAGCGATTCGCCATGCCCGACGGTCAGCGAGATGCCGCGCAGGGCGTGAAGTTTCCCGCCCTTGTCACCGGAACGGTCGAGCACGCGTCGCTTCACCACGAACGTCTTCGTGACGTCGCGGATCACCACCGACGGCGGAACGGAGTCGTCGGGTCCGAACTCGTCGAACGTCTCGCCCATGTTGGTGGCACCGCCGCCCAGCCGGTCAACCACCTCGTCGAACGGGAGCACGCAGGCGCTGACCCGGTCGTCGGCCACGGCGGTCGGCTCGGGTGGGGTCGTGGAGCACTCGGGGGTTTCCAGCACGCACCTCGGCGCGAACGCGCAACCGGACAATGGCGTCACGGCGCTGGGCACCGACCCGGCCAACGCGGCCAGGCGTTGGTCGCGTGCCGTGTCGAGGGTGAGCCGCGAGCGCAGCAGCCCGTGGGTGTAGGGGTGCGCGGGTGTGCCGAGCACGTCCGCGGTCGGGCCGAGTTCGGCGATGCGACCCGCGTAGAGCACGGCGATCCGGTCGGAGATCTGGGCCGCGACGCCGAGGTCGTGGGTGATCAGCACAATGCTGCAACCGATTTCGTCGCGAAGCCGCTGCAGCAGGCGGAGCACCTGAGCCTGGACGGTGACGTCGAGGGCGGTGGTCGGCTCGTCGGCGACGATGAGTTCGGGATCGCCTGCGATCGCGATCGCGATCATGACGCGCTGCCGCAGTCCGCCCGAGAGTTCGTGAGGGTAGGCCCGCATGCGTCGCTTGGGCTCCGGGATGCCGACCGCCGTCAACAGGCGAAGGGCCTCCTCGTCGCTGCCTGCCGCCTCCGCGACCTGCTTGCCAATCCGCATGGTCGGGTTCAGCGACGTCATCGGATCCTGGAACACCGCCCCCAGGTCGAGCCTGCGCACTTTCCGCAGCGCCTTGGCGTCGCCGTTGACCATGTCCGAACCGGTCACCCGAACGGTGCCCTCGATCTTGGCCAGTTTGGGCAGCAGTCCGAGCAGGGTGAATCCCAGCACGCTCTTTCCGGACCCCGATTCGCCGACCAGGCCGAGGATTTCGCCCGGTGCGATCGCGAGTGACACTCCGCGCAACGCGTGCACGTCGCGTCCGTTCCGACGGAACGTGACCTTCAACCCGTCGATGGTCGCGACGGAATCAGGGGTTGACGGCGGCACAGCGCACACCGCCGGTGCGTCGACTGCGGAAACGCCGATGCCCATCGTGGGGACTCCTGGGAGTGAGCTCGCGATGCCGCGGCACATCCGCGTGCCATGGCCTGTCAGTTGACAGTTTTCACAACAGGTGCGCCTGATGGGTGTCGCCGGCGTAACCAAATGGCGGCGCAGGTAACCGATTCGTGTCACGCGTTTCTGTCGTGTGACAGAAACGATTCGGCTTGCGGATTTCGTCCGGTCATGGTCCACGATGGGACGATGCCGCTCGCCAAGGCCGGACGTCCCCGCCTGAACAACAAGCGGCGCCCGGGGATGACGGCGCGCGACGAAATCCTTGACGCCGCAGGCGAATTGTTCACCACACTGGGGTACGCGGGGACGTCGACGCGGAATATCGCCGAGTCGGTCGGCATCCGTCAGGCCTCGCTCTACCACTACTTCAAGACCAAGGACGACATCCTGTGTGCGCTGCTGAGCCACACCGTCAGCCCCACGTTGTCGTTCATCCCGACGCTGTTGGGTGCCCAACCCGCCCTCACCGCCGCCGAGCACCTGCACGCGCTCTCGGCCTTCGACGGCCACCAGCTGCTGGCGGGCAGGTGGAACCTGGGTGCGCTGTATCTGCTGCCGGAACTTCGCGGCGCGGGCCTGGAACCCTTCTGGTCGGACCGGGAGCGGCTGCGGCTGCACTACCTGGCGCTGAGCACGGCCGTCATCGAGCAGACCGGCATCAACGAGGCGGCTGCCGACCTGCCGTTCCGTCTGGTCGAGTCGCTAGTGAACATGTGGTCGGTGCCGCCGGGCCCCGAGCGCGAGCAACTGCCGGTCCACGTCGCCGACGCATGCATGCGCGTGCTCGGCATCGCCGACGGCGCCACGCCCACCTTGCGCGGGCGCACCGCGGCCCTCATGCAGGCACGCCCGTGACCTCGCGCTCGTCGGCCTGCGGGTAGTCCGAACCCACGACGACGAGCGGGGTGCCGGGATCCACCTGGTTTCCGGCTTCGACGAGCACATGGGTGACGACGCCGTCGTACGGTGCGGTGACGATGGTCTCCATCTTCATCGCCTCCAATGCCAACAGCGCCTGACCGGCCACCACCCGCTCGCCTACCGCGACGTCGACCTTCCACACGCTCGACGAGAACGGCGCGTCGACGAACTGCTCGCCGTCGTCGAGCACGAGCTCGGACGTCACGGCGGCCGCCTTCGACTCCGCCCGCTCCGCCCGGTCGAACTCACCTGCCGCCGCCCACGCCGCGCGTTCCGTGGCGAAGGCCGCGCCTTGCCTGGCCCGGAACGCGTCGATCGAGGCGGCGTGCTCGGCCAGGAACCGCTCGTGTTCGGCGAGCGCGAACACGCCGGGGGTGACGTCGAGCTCGCCGCGGCCCGCGGCGATGTCGGCCCGCAGGTCCAGCAACTCTTCGGCGGATACCGGATACCAGCTGATGCGGTCGAAGAACCTGAGCAGCCAAGGGTTTTCCGGTTCGAAGGGCGAGGTGTGGCGGTAGCGGCTCCACACCTGTGTCGTGCGGCCCACGAACTGGTAGCCGCCCGGTCCCTCCATCCCGTAGATGCACAGATACGCCCCGCCGATGCCGACGGAGTTCTCGGCCGTCCAGGTACGGGCAGGGTTGTACTTGGTGGTGACCAGTCGGTGCCGCGGATCGAGCGGCGTGGCCACTGGCGCGCCGAGGTAGACGTCCCCGAGTCCGAGCGTGAGGTACTCCGCGGAGAACACGATGTCCATGACGTCGGACTGCGACGCTAAACCGTTGATGCGACGGATGAACTCGATGTTCGACGGGCACCACGGCGCGTCGTCGCGCACGCCGGAGACGTAGCGGGCGATCGCCTCCCGCGTCGCCGGGTCGTCCCAGCTCAGCGGCAGCCGCACGGATCGGCTCGGCACGACGAGGTCCGAGGCGCCGGGCAGCTCGTCCTCGAGTTCGCGCAGCAGCCCGAGCAATCGGTCGATCGACAGCACGTCCGGGTCGACGTGCACCTGCAGTGAACGTATTCCCGGTGTGAGGTCGACGATTCCGGACACCGCCCCGTCGGCCCGCACCTGCTCCAGTCGTTGGTGCAGCGCGTGCACGCGGGCCCGCAGGGCAAGGTCGAGCACCATGTCGCCGTACTCGACGAGCACGTTGTCGTCTCCGTTGCGGCGGTACGTGACGGCGGGTGCACCTTCGCACACACGGCTACCGAGGATGCCGTCGTCGCCGTCACCTCGGGTGTCGAATCGCGTTGGGTGGCAACGCGTGACGCTGAGGTCGGTCCGCGACGGTGCGTCGGCCGCTCGGATCGGAACGAACCGTACGGTGTCCCCCGGCCGAAGCTGCCCAAGTTTCCAGCGGTCCGCGGACACCACGGTGACCGGGCACACGAATCCTCCAAGGCTCGGACCGTCCGGGCCAAGCAGGATGGGCGTGTCACCGGTGAAGTCCAGCGCACCAACCGAATAGGCGTTGTCGTGGATGTTCGACGGGTGTAGTCCAGCCTCCCCGCCATCGGGCCGTGCCCATCGCGGCCGGGGGCCTTCGAGTCGCACACCGGTGCGAGCGGAGTTGAAGTGCACGCGGTACGACGCGGCGAACAGCGTGTCCATGTCGTCGCGGGTGAAGAACTCCGGGGCGCCCTGGGGTCCCTCGGTGACTGCCAGTTCCCACTCCGACGACATCGCGGGACGCACCTCGGCGGGCACTGCGCCGGAACCGGTCAGCGACGCAGCGGGCGCCGCGCGCAGCACGTCGCCGGCAATGAGCGGGCGGCCACCGTGACCGCCGAACCGTCCGAGCGTGAACGTCGATGCGCTGCCCAGGTACGGCGGGACGTCCAAGCCACCCTCGACGAGTACGTAGGTGCGCAGCCCGGTCGTGTCGGCAGCGCCGACGTCCAGCAGTCCGTCGGCGGGTAGCTCGATGCGCTCCCACATCGGAGCGGGCACACCGTCGACGGTGACCAGACACTCCGCACCGGTGACGCAGACCGCGGTCGGGTGCGTCGCGCGTAGCGCCGGCCCCGATGCGGTGCACTCGAGTCCCGGTGCGCCGTCCGCATTCCCGAGCGCACGGTTGCCGAGCCGGAACGACAAGTCGTCCATGGGCCCGCTCGGCGGGACTCCGACGCCCCACAGCCCGACCCGACCGGGCAGGTCCTGAACCGTCGTCAGCAGCCCGGGTCGCTCGACGGTGATGCGCGGACGGGGATCGACGACGTCGGCCAACGTGGCGGTGTCGTGCCGCGCGACCCGAACGTCGGGGTGGTCGAGCGCCGCCCGCAGCGTTCCGACGTTGCACTCGATGCCGTGCAGCTCGGTGGCGTCAAGCGCGCGGGCCAGCGCGTCGAAGGCCTCATCGCGATCGGCACCGGACGCAATCACCTTGGCCAGCAACGGGTCGTAGGACGCCGAGACCTCGGTGCCTACCTCGACCCAGGTGTCGACGCGCGCGTCGGCTGCGCCGGGAAACTCCACCGCGGTCAGCGTTCCGGTGCTCGGGCGGTAGTCGCGCGACGGGTCCTCCGCGTAGACGCGGGCCTCCACCGCGTGGCCGCGCACCGGCACGGCACCGGACACCGCGTCCGCAGGTAGGTGGGCGGCCAGTACGTCGCGCTCGCCGCGGGCGAGCCGGAACATCCACGCGGCCAGGTCGATTCCGGTGACCGCCTCGGTGACGGGGTGCTCGACCTGCAGGCGTGCGTTCACCTCGAGGAACGACGCCTCGGCCCGCCGCGGGTCGTACACGAACTCGACGGTGCCTGCGGATCGGTAGCCGACGGACGCGGCCAGGTCCCGCGACGACGAATGTAGCTGCGCTCTCACGTGATCCGGAAGAAGTGGTGCTGGCGCCTCTTCGATCACCTTTTGGTTCCTGCGCTGCAGCGTGCAGTCCCGATCACCGAGCGACACCACCCGACCCGTGCCGTCGCCGAAGATCTGCACCTCGACGTGGCGCGCGTGTTCGACGAATCGCTCGACGAAGACGCCCGCCGTCCCGAAGCTGCGCTCGGCCAGTCGGGCGACGCGGTCGAACGCGACCCGCAGTTCGGCCGGGTCCCGGCAGACCCGCATGCCGATTCCCCCACCGCCGCCGGTCGCCTTGAGCATCACCGGATATCCGAGCTCGTCGGCGGCCGCGATCGCCGCGGTTGCGTCGTCGAGCAGCCCGGAACCCGGGAAGACGGGAACGTCCGCCGCCAAGGCCGCGGCGCGGGCGGTGTGCTTCGTGCCGAACACCCGCAGCTGGGGTGGTGTCGGGCCCACGAACACCAGGCCGGCGGCTTCGGCGGCGGCGGCGAATTCGGCGTCCTCGGAAAGGAATCCGTAGCCGGGGTGAATCATGTCGGCGCCGGCGGCCGTGGCGGCGTCGAGAATCGCGTCCACCCGCAGGTAGCTTTCGCTCGGCGCCGCCGGACCGAGTCGCACCGAGTCGTCGGCGAGTCGCACGTGTGGCGCCGCACGGTCGGCGTCGGAGAAGACCGCGATGGTTCTGATTCCCAGCAGCCGGGCAGCTCGGATTAGCCGCACGGCGATCTCACCGCGATTGGCGATCAACACTGCGCCGGTCACTGGGCTCCCCGAGGACGTTGCGGCGCCGGGTCGGCGCGCTTTTCTGTCAGATGATAGTTTTCGCCGTTGCTCGGGGTGCGGTGGTTGCGCCGGTGTAACCGATCTCGGGCGAGGAGTTAAGAACGTGCTGCGTGGGTTTCCCCGGCGTGACGGTCCCGGCTAGGTTGCGAACGTGTTCCACGTGCTGACGCTGACGTACCTGCAGCCCACCGACGTCGTCGCCCAGACCAGGCCCGCTCACCTCGAGTGGCTCAACGACGAGGTCGCGCGTGGACGGCTGCTGTTGACCGGCCGACTGGAGGACCAGACCGGCGGTGTGTTGGTCACGGGCGACATCAGCACCGAGGACGCCGAGGAACTGATGGCCACCGATCCGTACACACTGGCCGGGCTCGTGCGCTACGAGCGGACCGGCTTCACCGGCGGCGTGCGCGCTCCCGGCTTGTGAGCTAGCTGACCTCCGGAAATAATCGCAACCAGCCGCCCGTTGGGTGGACGAGAGGCGCATCGCCGCGCCCGATTCGTTACCTTCGCTAAGCTTCTTGGTGAAGGCTCGTTTGCAACACGACATTAAAGAGGCAGGCAGAAGACATGACTACGACGGTTTCCGCATACGCCGCGACCTCGGCCACCGAGCCGCTGAGCAAGACCACCATCGAGCGCCGCGACGTCGGGCCGAACGATGTCGCGATCGACATCAAGTTCGCCGGCATCTGCCACTCCGACCTGCACACCGTGCGCGGCGAGTGGGGCGACGTCGAGTATCCGATGGTGCCCGGTCACGAGATCGCGGGCATCGTCACCGACGTCGGGTCGGACGTGACCAAGTACCAGGTCGGCGACCGCGTCGGCGTCGGCTGCTTCGTCGACTCCTGTCGCGAGTGCGACAACTGCAAGGCCGGCGAGGAGCAGTACTGCACCAACCCGAGCATGACTGGCACCTACAACGGAGTCGGACGCGACGGCAAGCCCACGCAGGGCGGATACAGCGACGCGATCGTCGTCGACGCGAACTACGTGCTGCGCATCCCCGACTCCATCCCGCTGGACAAGGCGGCTCCGCTGCTGTGCGCGGGCATCACCACCTACTCTCCGCTGCGGCACTGGGGCGCCGGACCGGGCAAGCGCGTCGCCGTCATCGGCCTCGGCGGCCTCGGCCACCTCGGCGTCAAGCTGGCCGCGGCGATGGGCGCGGAGGTCGCCGTGCTGAGCCAGTCGCTGAAGAAGATGGAGGACGGCCTGCGCCTCGGCGCCTCCGAGTACTACGCCACCAGCGACGCCGACACGTTCAAGAAGCTGAAGGGGTCGTTCGACCTGATCCTCAACACGGTCTCGGCGAACCTCGACATGGCCGACTACCTCGGCCTGCTCAAGCTGGACGGGACGCTCGTCGAACTCGGCATGCCCGAGCACCCGATGCCGGTGCCGGCCGGGGCGCTGATCTTCGGACGCAAGAGCATCTCGGGGTCGTTGATCGGCGGTATCCGCGAGACCCAGGAGATGCTCGACTTCTGCGCCGAGCACGACGTCACGCCGGAAATCGAGGTCATCGAGGCGACCTACGTCAACGAGGCCTACGAGCGGATGCTCGCCAGCGACGTGCGCTACCGCTTCGTCATCGACAACGCGACGCTGTAGCCGAAGGGGCTACTCGCCCACGCCAGTCAACGGCCATCCGGCGGCGGCGAGGGTGGCGGCCACTCGCTTGACGTTCTCCGGGCCCGCGTCGTGATGGGTGACGTCGGCGATGAACGCCTCGATCTCGTCGGTGGTGAGCTCGCCGTCGGCCAGCGCCGTGGAGTCGGTGTCCGTGATGTTGCGGACGACTTCCTTGATCTGGTCTTCGGTCAGCGGCGTGCTGCGCAGTAGGGCGAGCAGCGGAACCCGGTCGGGTCCGGGGACGCCCTCGGGGTAGCCGGCACGAAGCCAGTCGAGGATGGACTGCAGAAGCGACGTGGTGGTCACCCGCCAAGTGTCTCGGGCGCAGCGCGTCCGCACCAGAATCCCTCGCCACAGTTCACCGGGCGTTCATGCGCCGTCAGACCCGGATGATCCTCAGGTCGGCCACGCCGTCGAGAGCGTCGAAGTCATCGTCCTGAGTGACCACAGGCAACCCACGTGACGCGGCGATGGCTGCGATCCACAGGTCGTTGATTCGCACTCGTCGACCGGACTCCGCAAGGTGTATGCGAAGCCGTGCCCACATTCGGGCCGCGTCTTCGTCGACCGGCAGCGCCTCCATGTCGGACACGGTGTCGAGCGTGGCGAGTCGTTGTGCGCGGATGTCGGAATTGGTGGCCGCGAGAACGCCGGCAGTGAGTTCAGCGAGCGTGACGACGGTGGTAGCGACTTCGGCGGGAATGCGCGCGGAGTCGAGTTGCCGGCCGGATTCCGCGGCGATGAACACCGAGGTGTCGAGGATGCCGGCGGCGAGCGGATCGCTCATCGGATGGGTTCGAGATCGTCGGTGGTATCGCCCGCCAGGATCGCGAGGTCGGCGCGGAGCCCGGGATCGGCTTGGGCGCGTTGCAGCCGTGCCATGAACTCCGGTCCCGCGAGCCAGCGGCGGCGCTGCGGGCGGACCGGGGTCAGAATCGCGACAGCGCGGCCCTTGACGGTGATCGTCACGTCCTCGCCGGCCTGCACGCGGCGAAGTACGCCAGCGGTGTCATTGCGCAGTTCGCGGGAAGCTATCTCAGACATGCTACGACTGTAGCACTACCGTAGCAACAAGCCGCTGCGCCAGCTTCACCATCGCGCCCGGCTCGACTCACGACCCAGCCCTTGCGCTCTAGCTTGCTAGCATACTAGCGTGAGAGCGTGCCCGACGACGACGTGAAGCAGTTCAACGTCTACCTGCCGGTCGGATTGATCCGGCAGGTCAAGCACCACGCGATCGAGACCGAGCTGTCCCTGTCCGCGTTGGTCGCCGAAGCGCTACGGGCCTACCTCGCATCACACGAAGAGGAGCGATGACATGACCGACGGCTTGGAAGCGATCTACCTGGAGACCCACAATTGGGGCAAGTCCGCCAAGTTCTTCCAAAGACTTGGCTACACAGTCGATTTCGAGACTGACCACAATTCCGGCCAACTGCGCAACGGCGACGGACCGTACCTGTTCATCGCCGAGGTCCCCGAGAGTCGCGAGCCGGGAATTCAGTTGGTGCTCGCCGTCCCCGGCGAGGACGCGGACTCGCTCGACGGACTCGAGGTCGTCACTCCGTTCGAGACCACCCATTGGGGCGCAAGGGAAATGGAACTGCGCGACCCCGACGGTCGGCTCTGGCGGCTGCACGTCAAGGACGCGAAGTGACCGTGGAGCAGTCCGCACCCGACGGCACCGCGGTCCGTGTTGCGCTGTGGCGCGCGTTGCATCTCGAAGTGGACGAGCCGCCGCACGTGATCGCCGACGACATCGGACGGGCGCTGGCCCAGCCCGAGTCCGACTGGCGTTCGCACGGCGACATGCATCCCATCGGCACCGCGGGGTTTCGCGCATCCATCGTCGGGCGGGCCCGCTTCCTCGACGACCTGGTGCGCGAGCGGGCCGCCACCGGGGTCGGTCAGTACGTCATCCTCGGCGCAGGGCTGGACACGTTCGCCCAGCGCCATCCCGACGTGGCCGCCTCACTGCAAATCTACGAAGTGGACCAGCCCGGCACTCAGGCGTGGAAGCGCCGCAGGCTCGCCGAGGAGGGCTACCAGCTACCCGAGGGACTCCACTTCGTTCCGGTCGACTTCGAGATGGGTGAATCGTGGTGGGATGCCTTGAAGCTCAATGGTTTCGACGCGGATAGCCCGGCCGTCGTCTCCTCGACTGGCGTCAGCATGTACCTGACGCGCGAGGCCACCGACGCCACGCTTCGGCAGGTGGCCGCCTTGGCGCCGGGCTCGACGTTGGCGATGACGTTCATGCTGCCGCTGGATCTGCTCGACGACGTCGAGCGGCCGATGCTGGCCGGCGTCGAGGCACAGGCCCGCGCCTCGGGCACGCCGTTCATCAGCCACTACGCGCCGGACGAGCTGGTCGACATGTGCCGCGCCGCGGGCTTCGCCTCCGCGCGTGTGGTGGGCCCCGACGAGTTGACCGAGCGGTACTTCGCGGGGCGCGGCGACGGGCTGCGACCACCCAGCGCGGAACAGTTCGTCGTCGCAACGGTGTGATGCAGTCGCGGCACCGATGACACACTGACGCCATGACGGATAGGGACATCTACGAACGGCTGGGCAAGCTCGAGCAGCTCGTCCGACACCTCTACGAGCGGACGGGCGTGCCGATCCCCGATCTGCAGACCCTCTACCGAACTGACGTGTCGGACAACGTGCGACAGCTGGTGGCCTCGGGCAACAAGATCGCCGCCATCAAGGCCTACCGCGCCGAGGCGGGCGTCGACCTGGCCACCGCAAGCCAGGTCATCGACTCGCTCTGACGCCGCCTTAGCGGTCGATGGCGGCCATGTTGCCTTCGTCGTGGCGTTCACCGGCGGCAGGGGTGAGGTTGTTGAGCCGCTCGAGCTGTTCGACGCTGAGTTCGATGCCATCGGCAGCGGTGTTCTCCTCCACGCGGGCGACCCGCTTGGTGCCGGGGATCGGGGCGATGTCGTCACCCTGCGCGAGCAGCCAGGCAAGTGCGATCTGCGCCGGTGTGGCGTCTGCCTCGGCGGCGACGGCTGCGACCTCGTCGACGATGCGCAGGTTGCGCTGAAAGTTCTCGCCAACGAAGCGCGGATTGGTCTTGCGCCAGTCGTCATCGGAAATATCTGCGGTGGAACGGATTTCGCCGGTGAGGAAGCCGTGACCCAGCGGCGAGTAGGGCACGAAACCGACGCCCAGCTCGCGCAGCAGCGGCAGCAACTCAGCCTCCACGTCGCGCGTCCACAGCGAATACTCCGTCTGAAGCGCGGTGATCGGATGCACCGAGTGGGCGCGGCGGATCGTGTCGACCCCGGCCTCGGACAGTCCGATGTGACGAACCTTGCCCTCGGCCACCAGCTCGGCCAGGGCGCCGACGGTGTCCTCGATCGGGGTGTTCGGGTCGACCCGGTGCTGGTAGTACAGGTCGATGTGACCGATGTCGAGTCGTCTTAGCGAGCCCTCTACTGCGGCACGGACGTTCGCGGGGCTGCTGTCGACGACGCCTGGCCCGCCACCGGAATGCGACACCAGTCCGAACTTCGTCGCCACCACCACCTCGTCGCGGCGACGCTTGATCGCCCGGCCGACGAGCTCCTCGTTGAGGAAGGGGCCGTAGATCTCGGCGGTGTCGAGGTGGGTGACGCCCAAGTCGAGTGCCCGGTGGATGGTGCGGATCGACTCGGCTTCGCTGCCCTCCCCCGCGTTGTAGTAGCCGGACATCGACATCGCGCCCAGACCGATCCGGGAGACGTCCAGCTTGCCTAGCGTGATGTGCTTCATCAGTATCTCCAGTTCTTGATTTCTTTTTGTTTCCAGGCGATTTCGGGCCTGAAGTCGGGTCATTCGACGATCTGCATGTTGGCTTCATCCATGCGCGCACCGTGCACCGTGATCTTGGCGAAGTCGCTGTCGAGTTCCTGAAGGTCCGCGGGCGTCAGCGCAACGTTGACTGCGCCGAGGTTTTCGGTGAGGTGATCGATGTTGCGTGTGCCGGGGATGGGAACGATGAACGGCTTCTGCGCCAGCAGCCAGGCCAGTGCGAGCTGGGCGGGTGTCGCGTCCTTCTTCTCTGCGAACCGGTTCATCAGGTCGACGACCGGCATGTTCGCGGCCAGGGCTTCCGGGGTGAACCGCGGGAATCGAGATCGCAGGTCGGTTTGCGGGTCGAACCGAGCGCGGGCGTCGATCTTCCCGGTCAGATAGCCCTGTCCGAGTGGGCTCCACGGCACGAAGCCGATGCCCAATTCCTCGCAGGTATCGAGGACGCCGTTTCGCTCGGGATCGCGTGTCCACACGGAGTATTCGCTCTGCACTGCGGCCACGGGTTGAACGGCGTGCGCGCGGCGGATGGTGCGTGCGCTTGCCTCGGACAGACCGAAGTGCAGCACTTTCCCCTCGCTGATGAGCTCCTTGACCGCACCGGCCACGTCTTCGATCGGCACCGTCGGATCGACCCGGTGTTGGTAGTAGAGGTCGATGCGGTCGGTGCGCAGGCGCTGCAGCGACCCCTCGACCACCCTCTTGATGTGCTCGGGTCGACTCAGTGGTGCACCGGTACCTTCCACGTCGAACCCGAACTTGGTGGCGATGACGACGTCGTCGCGGAAGGGTGAGAGCGCTTCTCCGACAAGCTCTTCACTAGTATGCGGGCCGTACACCTCGGCGGTGTCGAAGAACGTCACACCCTTGTCATGCGCCGTGCGAATGGCGCGAATGCCTTGGTTTCGATCTGCGGGAGGTCCGTAGTTGGCGCTGATGCTCATGCACCCAGCACCGAGTTGCGAGACTTCCAGCGCTCCGAGTTTCCGTGTTGGCATCGAGTTGTCGCTCCGGTTCTCGAATTCCCGAGCTCGCTGCGAGCAGGCGGCCAACACCGGGAACCCGACCGCCAACCCCGCACCGACAAGAGCGGCTCGAGCCACGAGGTCGCGGCGACTGATTCCACGGACGTCGTCGTATTCAGTCATTTCGGAGGTCTCCTCCACCGTTGATGTCTGGTAGGTCTGCAACCAAGAAAACCGGAGCCGCCGGGTTGGTGACAGTGCCTGGTTAGCCATGTAATGGCAGACCACCCCTACCGTCGATGGGCGGACGTAATCTGACGGCGTGGACAGCAGTAACGAGATCCGCGAGTTCCTCGCCACCCGGCGGGCCAGGATCACTCCCCAGCAGGCCGGCCTGGCCACCTACGGCAGGCGACGCGTCCCCGGCCTGCGCCGCGAAGAGGTAGCGATGCTCGCCGGGGTGAGCACCGACTACTACGCCCGTCTGGAGCGAGGAAACCTCACCGGCGTCTCCGACAGCGTGCTCGAGGCGCTTGCCCGCGCGCTGCGCCTCGACGAGGCCGAACGTGCACACCTCCACGATCTGGCCCGCGCCGCCAACACCACGCCTCACACCCGCCGACGCCCCGCTTCGAAACAACAGCTCCGGCCCGTCGTGCAGCGGATCCTGGACGGAATGACCGCTCTGCCGGCGATCGTGCTCAACGCGCGTCTTGACCTGCTGGGCGCCAACCGACTCGCGGTCGCTCTGTACTCACTGGCGTACGACGACCCGTCGCGGCCGGTGAACCTCGCCAGGTTCTGCTTCCTCAACCCCCACGCCACCGCGCTCTACCCGCACTGGGACGACGCCGCGGACAGCACCGTGGCCATGCTGCGCATCGAAGCGGGCCGCAACCCCTACGACCGCGACTTGTCAGACCTCATCGGCGAGTTGTCCACTCGCAGCGAGACCTTCCGCAATCGGTGGGCTGCCCACAATGTGGTCCTGCACCGAGCGGGCGCCAAACGGTTCCATCACCCCGTGGTCGGCGACCTGAGCCTCGCCTACGAGGTGATGGAACTCTCGGCGGATACCGGTCTGACCCTCACCGCCTACAGTCCCGAACCCGATAGCCCATCTGCGGACGGACTAGCCCTGCTCGCCAGCTGGGCCGCGACATTGGATCAAAGCGACTCGGACGGGACGGCCCACCCGGCACCGCGGACTTAGAAGTCCCAGTCCTCGTCGGTGGTGTTGACGGCCTTGCCGATCACGTACGACGAACCCGAACCCGAGAAGAAGTCGTGGTTCTCGTCGGCGTTGGGCGAGAGCGCCGACAGGATCGCGGGATTCACGTCCGTCTCGTCCTTCGGGAACAGCGCCTCGTACCCGAGGTTCATCAGCGCCTTGTTGGCGTTGTAGCGCAGGAACTTCTTGACGTCCTCGGTCAGCCCGACCTCGTCGTAGAGGTCCTGGGTGTACTCCACCTCGTTGTCGTACAGCTCGAACAACAGCTCGTAGGTGTAGTCCTTGAGCTCGGCCCTGCGCGCCTCGTCCTCGAGTGCGAGCCCCTTCTGGTACTTGTAGCCGATGTAGTAGCCGTGCACGGCCTCGTCGCGGATGATCAGCCGGATCATGTCGGCGGTATTGGTCAGCTTGGCGCGGCTGCTCCAGTACATCGGGAGGTAGAAGCCCGAGTAGAACAGGAAGCTCTCCAACAACGTGGAGGCGACCTTGCGCTTGAGCGCGTCGTCACCCTTGTAGAAGTTCATGACGATCTCGGCCTTGCGCTGCAGGTTGGGGTTCTCCTCCGACCAGCGGAACGCCTCGTCGATCTCCACCGTCGAGCACAGCGTGGAGAAGATGTTGCTGTAGCTCTTCGCGTGCACCGACTCCATGAACGCGATGTTGGTGTAGACCGCCTCTTCGTGCTGAGTCAGCGCGTCGGGGATCAGGCTCACCGCGCCGACGGTGCCCTGGATGGTGTCGAGCAGCGTCAGCCCCGTGAAGACACGCATGGTCAGCTGCTTCTCGTGGGCCGTCAACGTCCCCCAGGACGGGATGTCGTTGGAGACGGGGACCTTCTCTGGCAACCAGAAATTGCCCGTCAGCCGGTCCCAGACCTCGGCGTCCTTGTCGTCCTGCAGTCGGTTCCAGTTGATGGCCGAAACGCGGTCGATCAGCTTCATTCCATCGGACACGTGAACCCCTTAAATCTGCAACATCGGACTGTGTTCGCAACACTACAACTGGGGTGTGACGACACGCTGCAACACAACACGTTGTGTCGCCACGAGTTTCTGGCTTCCTTGCTCAGGCAACGGGTTCGCGCCGTTGCACGCCCTCGTGCAGCGGCAAGTCCGGGTCGATCTTGATGCCGAGCAGTTCACAGGTGCCCTTGATCGCGCCGAGCATGATCGTCGTCATGTGAGCAACGAACTCCTCGGCGGGCATCCGGCGCGGGCTGTGAAGCTCCGGGCCCAGCCACCAGTCCGTCGCCGCGGCCGCCGAACCGAACGTGGTGAACGCGGCGAGCTCGATGGCCGCCCCGTCCAGTTCCATCTCGCGCAGTTCGTTGCTGAACAAGTTGGCCATGGCCAGCGTGATCTCGCGGCCCTCGTTGATTGCGCGCATCGTCGACTCGCTCTGCTCGGCGAAGCGGCCCTGAATCAGAAAGCGGCAGACGTTGGGATGCTCGTCGACAAGCCGCACGTACTGCTCGACGCTGCGGCGAATCACCTCGCGAGCCGGATCGGACGCCAAGTTGATGTTTGGGAAGATCGCCGCCCACAGCATGTCCCGCAGCCGCTCGCCGATGGCCTGGAACAGGTCGGACTTGTCGGTGAAGTGGCGGTAGATCTTGGGCTTGGCGGTGCCCGCTTCCTCGGCGATCTCCCGTAGCGAGAGCTCGGGGCCCAACCGGTCGATCGCCCGGAACGCGGCGTCGACGATCTCCGCCCGAACCTTCTTGCGGTGCTCGCGCCAGCGTTCGCTGCGCGCGTCGACCTTCACCCCAGGCGGGGGGCCGGGACGGGGGATGGACGGTCTGCGCACGGGAATACTGTACCCGCTGGTACCGCCTGACCTGCCAAGACCGCGCCCGACACGACCGTCGACGTGGGAGTCGGCGACGTTTTCGCCACGATGCTCGTCGGGCTTCGCTCGATGCGCTTGGGTACCATCGCGCAGGACACAGACAGCCAACGAGACGGATGAGATGACGCAGCGATACGACCTTGTCATTGCCGGCGGGGGGCCTTCCGGCTCGGCCGCGGCGTGGCAGGCCGCGCGAACGGGCGCCAAGGTGGTCGTCCTCGACAAGGCCGAATTTCCTCGCGACAAGCCGTGCGGCGACGGGCTGACCGCGCGCGCGGTGAGCTACCTGCAGAAGATGGGCCTGGCCGACGAGGTCTCCACGTTTCACCGCGTCAACCGGGTGACGGTGTTCAGTCCAAGCGCGTGGGAGCTGTCGTTCCCCAAGCGTCCAGGCATGCCAGACCACGGACACACCGTCAGCCGCACCCACCTCGACATGGTGCTGCTCAAGCACGCCGAGTCTGCGGGCGCCGAGGTGCGCCAAGGCGCCGAGGTGTCCGGACCCGAGTTCGACGCCGACGGACGCGTCGTCGGCGTCGTGCTCAAGGGCGGCGAGAAGGTCTACGGCGACGCGGTCATCGCCGCCGACGGCGCCTACTCCCCCATCAAGCGGGCGCTGAAGATCGACTCCGAGTACAACGGTTACTCGGCCATCGCGATCCGCTCCGAGATGCACGCCAACCGGGCCGATACCGATTCGTTGGACATCTACCTGAAGCTCGTCTTCGAAGGCGATCAGCTGCCCGGCTACGGCTGGGTGTTCCCTATGGGCAACGGCGTCTTCAACATCGGGCTCGGCTACGTCAACAGCTACAAGGACTGGCAGCAGATCAACGCCACTCAGTTCCTCGGCGAATTCCTGCGGACGCTGCCGCGCGAGTGGGAGCTTCCCGCCATCGAGGAGTTGAAGAAGAACAAGAGCGTGCGGGCGTGGCGGCTGCCGATGGGCTTCACGGCCTGGCCGCCGTGGCGCCCGGGCGTGCTGTTCACCGGCGATGCGCTGGGCGCGGGCAAGCCGGCGTCGGGTGCGGGCATCTCCAAGGCGCTCGAGTCTGGCCTGGCCGCGGGTGAGTGCGCGATCGCCGCGCTGACCAACGGCGGACCCGACGACTTCACCAACTACGCGCAGCGGATGGAAGCGGCGTGGGGCAGGGAGTACCGCCGCGGTCGCTACATGCACATGTTGATCGGCTACCCGAAGGTCGCGAATGCGGGCATCAAGCTGCTGGACAACTCCACGTTCCGCGACCGCATGCTCAAGGCGCTGTACAAGAAGGAACAGGGCCCGCAGCACAAGGTGAAGTAGGGCCGCACCTTTGCGTCGCGACTCGGGCGAAAAGTGTCGCCTTCGGCCGCCCCGCTGACTCCTACCTGATGAACGCGTCCCACGGGGGCGCGACGACTCAGGAGGAACACCATGACCATCGCTCGATTCGCACGCGGATTCCTGGCCTCGGCCGCACTGGCCGCCGGGCTCGCCATCGGCGTCGCCGCCAACGCATCCGCTCAACCGACGCAACCCGACAAGGATGCGGACTTCCTGCAGTGCCTCGTCGACCACGACGGTGAGGGTGTCGGCGTGTGCTGCGTCTTCTACGGCGGCGACTACGACGAGCGCAACGACGCCTGCTACTACGACTGGGCCGAGGAGAAGGCGCCCGAGGCACGTCCGACGAAGCCGGTGCTGACGCTGCCGCAAGCACCCATCGTCGCCGTCGCGTCGCGGGCCTAGCGAGCCGACCGCGCCGCCACCCGCGCGACCCTGGTCCGCCCGCTCACACCTGGGCTGCCGCAGCGCGCCGCCGCAGCCTCGGGTTTCACCGTCAGTTCGAAGTGGACGTGCTCGGCGACGGGGACGAAACCGATCCGCCGGTAGACGCCGTTCGAGACGGGATTGGCGACGTCGGCGAACAACACCACGTCGCGCGCTCCCGTCCGCTTCGCGAGGGCGACTGCCGCCGAGGTGACCGCCGCGGCGTAGCCGTGGCCGCGGTGCTCCGGCGGCGTGTACACCGGGCCGATGCGCGACGTCCCCACCGCGGGCGCATGCACCCGCGCCATGCTGACCGGCACGTCGTCGACCGTCCACAGCACGAATCGTCCACCCGCATCGACGATCTCGCGGAGATAGCCGACGCGCGCCGCGCGATCGGGCGCGTATCCGAAGGCCTCGACGAGGAACTCGTCGAGCCAGTCCACGATCAACTCGTCGTCGACGTCGAGCGCCGGCCGCTCGCGTCCCGGGACTCCGGTGGGCGGCACGAGGTCGCCGAGCCGGTACAGCACGTCTTCGGTCGTCGGCACGGCCTGTCCATCGGTGACGTCACACCATGCATCGGTGAAGGCCTCGGCCGCCGGGCGGGCTCCGCGCACGGACCGAAGACCTACCGGGGCGAGCGCGGTAGCCGCCTCACCCGCGAGTTCGACGGGCAGTCCACTGACCAGTAGGCATCCGTCGCTGCCCTGTACCGCAGCACCGATCACGCCACGATCCACGAATGACGCCAGGATCCGGCGGTCCGGCCACGTCGCAGTACGCAGGGTCGTCAACTCGAGGGTGTACCGCACCGGGTCCCGGCGGTACACCCATCGCGCGACCGCACCGAAGTCGGCGGGCGTCGAGTACAGGCGAACGTTCACTCATCGAGCGTGATCGACTCCCGCGGGAATCTCCACTGATTTTCCGGCGGCCCGGTGCGTCAGCGTCTACCGCGCTCGGCCCGACCCGTCTTGCGGGCGGCCTTACCCGCGGCGGCGCGGACGGCCTGCTTCGCGAGCGTCTTCTCCCGCGCCGTGCGCTTCGGTACCGGCTGGGCCTGCCCACGCGACGAATCGGGCTTGCGGCCGCGCACAATCCCGATGAACTCCTCGACCAGGGCAGGCTGCGGCCCTTCCGGGAAGGCGAGCGCCACGGGGCAGGTGGGCGCGTCGGTGATCGGGCGGTACGTGAGGTCCTTGCGGTGATAGAGCCGCGCCAGCGACTGCGGAACGATGAGCACGCCGATCCCCGAGGCGACGAGTTCTATTGCACCCTCGGTGGTTTCGGGTCGGTGATCGACCTTATTGCCGGGAGCGTCCGCCCAGTCGACGACGTAGTCGAGTGGGAGCAGCATCGGCTCGCCGTCGAGGTCTGCGGCGGTGATCGTGTCGACGGCAGTGAGAATGTGATCGGTCGGCACCACGGCCACCGTGATCTCTTCGTATAGCGGGATGACGGCGAGCCCCGATGTGTCGGCCGGCAGCCGGAGCACCGCCACGTCGACGGTGCCGGCACGCACTGCGGCGGCCGCGTCTGCCGCGGCGACGGCGCACAACTGCAGCGGAACCTCGGGATGGCGCTCCGCCCAGATCCGGGCCCACTTCGCGGGAGTCCCTCCCGGGACGTAACCGAGGGTGAGCGAGGACTGGGTCACCGCATCAGGCTACCGATAGGCTAGCGCCATGAGCAGGCCGAACGCGCAGTCCATGAAACCCGCCACCGCGGCGAAGAAGCTGGACGTGTACTTGCCCGCGACACCCGCGGAGTTCCAGGAGAACCCGACCACCCGCTCCGAACTCGCTGCCCTGCAGGAGGATCCGCCCCAGTGGCTCAAGGACCTCCGCAAGAGCGGCCCGCACCCGAAGAACCTGGTGGCAGCCAAGCTCGGCGTCTCGATCGCCGGTCTTGGGCGCGGCGGCGTCGTGGATGCGCTCACCACCGAGCAGATCGATGCGCTGCTCGAGGAGAAGCCGGACTGGCTTGTCGCGGAGCGCGAGAGCTACCAGGCGGTGCTGAGCGAGCAGCGACGCCTGAAGGCCCTGCATGAAGAACGGGCTCGCAAGGGCTGATCCGAATAGCGCCGGAGCCTTCATCACAGGCGTCCACTACTCGTCCACGTCGCCTTCGCCGAGTACGCCAGCTAAGAACTTCGTGACCTCGGCCTGGAGCGTGAGGTTGCCCGCTTCGCCGAGTTCGTTCATATACATCTCCGCCTCTTGCTTCAGACTCTCATCGCCAGAGGTCATGCACCGAGCGATGACCATGGGAACCGCGTTGCGTGTCAGGTCATACACCGTCATCCCCGCTTCGTCACGCCCACTTAGTAAGAGCTTCATCACTTCAAATGCGTTGCGTGGATCGATATCTGCAGATAAGGCAATCTCCTTACCGATCATGTATCGCTCGGCGCCAAGTTCAGGGCAAAGTTCCAACGCCTCCCTCAGCCGGGGCAGCCACCATTGCACTGCGAACTTGTTGCTCTTGACGAACCAGTAGAAGTCGTTGAGCTCGTCGCGATCCTCCGGATGCACGCGGACGTGCGCAACCCGCGAGTCCCACAGTTCGGCTAGCCGATCTCTAATCGGGTCATCAACCTTCGGTGCGTGCATGAAGGACCATGCGATATGCCCCAACGAATCGCCTCGGACCTTTGGCGGCGCCGCAGTGAAAAACGCACGAGCGACAGGATCATCAATCGTATTGTGCCCCAGGGTAATCGCCCTGATGGCCCAAGCTCCGATTTGTTGAAGCGGCTCGATCTGAGTACGCCAGCCGGCAACGATTGGCTCGTCGATCACAATTGCCGCGATCATCGAGGGACTAAGCAACTTATACAGTGTTGGATGGTAGTGATGGCTAGCGACGGCAGTCGTTAGCGCTATCTGCTGCGCAACGGACAGTCCAGCTTCGGCGCCGAAAAGCTCAGGGATTCTTGGTTTCAGCCACTCCGGGTCTGCCGAGAGTAGCCGCCCTAGGCTTCGGCCGATAACCGCCCTCGATGCGCCAATTGGATCTGGCCTCGAAAGCTCCGTTTCCAATGCAGACCGGGCCGACTCGTACCAACTGGTCTCTCTGCCCTGTGAAACTAGATTAACGAGTCCGCGGACTCCGATCGGCCATTGCCAGTTAAGCGAGACCGTAAGGGGATCCATGCCGCTACCTGCAGCGTCCGAAACGTATTCAAGCCAAGCCGTTTCGTCCACCGCTGAAGTCACGAGCATCTCGGCGAACCGCGCCATAGTTTCTTCGGGCATCGTTAGCACTTCGCGTTTTTGCACGAGATGTTCAAGCAATCCTACTGCCGCTCGCTTGGCCCAACGGAAGTCCGGGTCGTCATCTCCGCGACCGCCTTCGGCCGGGAAGGCGGACGCATCATCGTGGCGCAGTACGTCCGCAACGACTTCAGCGACCTGGTTCCACTCCGGGACGAGATCGGACTTAATCGCAGCCTCCCATCCGCGCAGGATCGCTCTGACGTAGGTGGGGCGCAGCCGGCCGACAAGGTCGCTGATACCCGCAACGATCTCAGGATTTGTTGTCATGAGGGCGGTCAGCTCGCGCGCTTGACCTTCGTGAGATGGCTCCGGTCCCCATCCGTTCCCCGTGTCGTGCCAGCTCTCCAGATGGCTTATCAGCTCGGTGGGACTCATGCCTGCCATCTCTTCTTGGCTAACAGGGCTATTCGGCCCAACCCAGCTTGTGATGCGCGGAGTCGGTACGAGCGGTTGGTCGATGACGCCGTACCTGGAATCCAGAGTTGCCAGCTCTGCGCCCAATGGCGGCGGCAGGGCTTCAACACCGATCGCAGACAGCCAACGATGCTTCCAGCGTTCCTCGTACTCCTGAACTACTTCATCGACCTCCGCCTCGTCTCTTCCATCGCTGCGAATCCGCTCTCGAAGGTCATCGTCGCCAGCACGAGAACCTAGGTCGATGAATTCAGTAAGTGGATCCAGCGAGTCCGGCGAAGCTTGCGCGACTGCGCGCGCAAGTTCGGCATAGTCGATTCGACAGGAATCGTGACTCGACTGCTCATCGAACAAGAGCTCGGTCGCCACAGACAGGAAGCGCTTCATCCGCTGAGAGTCACCGATCTGTCGGATCGCAGCCCCGAGCGAGAACAAGGCAACCTTGCGGGCAAGAAGCATATTGGTGCCGAGTAGCAGATGCTTCGCTGTCGACGGATCAACAAGCATGGCTCTTACTGCCAAGTCCCGGACTGCATCAATTAGTACCTGCTCGATATCTTCGCGTTCGTCGGATCCGCTGCGTACCGAGTCCCGCCAGAAGTACGTCATATCGAACTGCTTCGTTAGATTCCTGTGGGCCCTCTCGTAGGAAACGAGCCAAGGAAGCACGAGGCCGAGGCCATCATCACCAAGTACGGCGACAAGATTCGGCAGACCCTGTCTGTACCAATAGGCCTCCAGCGCGTTTTCGGATCTTCGGCCACTACTTACGTTGTGCGGCTTGAAGATAACGTTAGCCAACCAGGTGCCAGCGACGACCTCGCCGCCTTGAAATAGATTGATGGTAAAAGCGACGAGATCCCGTGGATCAGTCCTCCAACCAAACCCTCTCGACTTCCACGATCTGAGGAGTGGCGCTAACCGAGCGGCCTGATCTGCGGGAATTGTTGCGCCCACGGCAAAGCAGGCTCGTTTGACCCAAGCGTTGTTGCTTTTATGGAGTTTCAATAAGACGTCGACGACCGCTTCAGGTACATAGGCTGCCATACGGATCAGATAATCGATCTCTGGCCAATAGATATCTCGGACAAGCCCATCATCTGTCTTCACCGGTTCGGGGGGATTGTCAAAGACACCTTCCGTCGCCAACGGAACAACCCACTCCGGGTTGTTCAGGCCTTCAAAAAATGCACGCCTCAATTGCGTTGTCGGGATTCTCCGGAGAACCTCCTTGACTTCGTCACCGGCAGGAGGTCGGAACTTCGCCGTCACAAGTCCTCCTCAATCGGCGCGTTTATTTGCGCAAGCATGCCCTCCAGAGACTTCACATTTTCGAAGAAGGCCGCAGTGCGGACCTCAAGAATGTCTTCCACAACCTTGATGTTGGCCAACAAGTCGGCGTCGCTCGGAAGTTCCTTGCCTCCCTCATGATTGCGATCGATGTGCGCCCACCCCAAGAAGAAATCCTGCGCACGCCTCCACTGCTCTACGGCAGGGTGTTTGCCATCCTGCCCTCCGGTGACAAGCTCGGCGGCAATCCTGCGGTTCCGTCCATTCTCTCGAACGACCGTGCTAATCAGCTGATCGAGGGCTTCAGCGAAGGCTCTTGGCACTGGGACAACGTCTTGATCGGCGAGAAGGTCCATCTCGGGATGCTCGTCACGTAGCCGGGGAAGATCTGCTGTCTGCCGGCTCGCCGATGGATTCGGGCGCGGAATTGAGGTGTCCGTGATCACCGACGGCAGGCAGTTCATCAACTCACGCATGCAGTGGCAAACAATCGCAACGCGAGCCGACTCGCAGCCATCCTCCGCCGGAGTCCCGAGTGTCTGTATTGCCGTTTGATACACGCCAGCGAGTCGCAAGCTTCGCTTTCTTAAGATAGCAACTGTGTTCTGCTGACGCCCGTACACCTTCGGATCACCCACTCCGGCTACTGATTCCGGATCGTCTGGAGAGCGAACATCGTTTGGCAGGAGCTGTAATGCCTTACAACATGCAGCTGACGCAACCCTCCACCTCAGTGCCCTCCAGCGCCATCTGGCGCAGTCGGATGTAGTACAGCGTCTTGATGCCCTTGCGCCAGGCGTAGATCTGCGCCTTGTTCACGTCACGGGTGGTGGCAGTGTCCTTGAAGAACAACGTCAGGCTCAGTCCCTGGTCCACGTGCTGGGTGGCCGCGGCGTAGGTGTCGATGATCTTCTCGTAGCCGATCTCGTACGCGTCCTGGTAGTACTCCAGGTTGTCGTTGGTCAGGTACGGCGCTGGGTAGTAGGCGCGACCGATCTTGCCTTCCTTGCGGATCTCGATCTTGCTGGCGACCGGGTGGATCGATGACGTCGAGTGGTTGATGTAGCTGATCGACCCCGTCGGAGGCACCGCCTGCAGGTTCTGGTTGTAGATGCCGTGCGCCTGCACCGACTCCTTGAGCCGCACCCAATCCTCTTGCGTGGGAATGCGAATGCCCGCATCGGCGAACAGTTCGCGCACCCGCTCGGTGGCCGGCTCCCACGCCTGCTCGGTGTACTTGTCGAAGAACTCGCCCGACTTGTACTTCGACCGCTCGAAGCCACCGAACGCCGTGCCCCGCTCGATCGCGATGCGATTGCTCGCCCGCAGCGCGTGGTACAGCACCGTGTAGAAGTACATGTTGGTGAAGTCGACGCCCTCTTCGGAGCCGTAGTGGATCCGCTCGCGAGCCAGGTAGCCGTGCAGGTTCATCTGGCCCAGCCCGATGGCGTGAGAGTCGTTGTTGCCCTGCTCGATCGACGGCACCGACCAGATGTGGGTCTGGTCGCTGACGGCCGTGAGCGCACGGATCGACACCTCGATGGTCTGCGCGAAGTCCGGCGAGTCCATCGCCTTGGCGATGTTGAGCGAGCCGAGGTTGCACGAGATGTCCTTGCCCACCTTGGCGTAGGTCAGGTCCTCGTTGAACAGCGACGGCGTCGACACCTGGAGGATCTCCGAGCACAGGTTGCTGTGCGTGATCTTGCCCTCGATCGGGTTCGACCGGTTCACCGTGTCCTCGTACATGATGTACGGGTAGCCGGACTCGAACTGAAGCTCGGCCAGCGTCTGGAAGAACTCGCGCGCCTTGATCTTCGTCTTGCGGATTCGGGCGTCGTCGACCATCTCGTAGTACTTCTCGGTGATCGAGATGTCGGCGAACGGCACCCCGTACACGCGCTCGACGTCGTACGGCGAGAACAGGTACATGTCCTCGTTGCGCTTCGCGAGTTCGAACGTGATGTCGGGGATCACGACGCCCAGCGAGAGCGTCTTGATGCGGATCTTCTCGTCGGCGTTCTCGCGCTTGGTGTCGAGGAACCGGAAGATGTCGGGGTGATGCGCCTGCAGGTACACCGCGCCCGCACCTTGGCGAGCTCCGAGCTGGTTGGCGTAGGAGAACGAGTCCTCGAGCAGCTTCATGATCGGGATGACGCCGGAGCTCTGGTTCTCGATGTTCTTGATGGGCGCGCCGTGCTCGCGAATGTTGCTCAGTAGCAACGCAACTCCGCCGCCACGCTTGGACAGCTGCAGCGCCGAGTTGATGGAGCGCCCGATGGACTCCATGTTGTCCTCGATGCGAAGGAGGAAGCAAGAGACTGGCTCACCGCGCTGCTTCTTGCCCGAGTTGAGGAACGTCGGGGTGGCCGGCTGGAACCGTCCGTCGATGACCTCGTCGACCACCTTCTCGGCCAGAGTCGTGTCGCCGGCGGCCAGCGTCAACGCCACCATGACGACGCGGTCCTCGAAGCGCTCTAGGTAGCGCTTCCCGTCGAACGTCTTCAGCGTGTAGGAGGTGTAGTACTTGAACGCGCCGAGGAACGTTGGGAACCGGAACTTCTTGGCGTAGGCCCGATCCAGCAGCGACTTCACGAAGTTGCGGCTGTACTGGTCGAGCACCTCACGCTCGTAATAGTTCTCCTTGACCAGGTAGTCGAGCTTCTCGTCCTGGTTGTGGAAGAACACCGTGTTCTGGTTGACGTGCTGCAGGAAGTACTGGTGCGCGGCTTCCCGGTCCTTGTCGAACTGGATCTTGCCGTCGGCGTCGTACAGATTCAGCATCGCGTTGAGCGCGTGGTAATCCGTCTCCCCGGGCAGCGCGTTTGGCGCGCTCGAGGTTACAGGTTCTGCAGCTGTGACGGTTGGTGGCACGTCTGGTCCTTCCAGAAGTCGGCAAGGCCCTCACGGACGGCGAATACGTCGTCCGTGGTGCCCATCAATTCGAAGCGGTAGAGGTATGGCACGTCGCACTTGCGGGAGACGACGACTCCCGCATAGCCGAACTCGGCGCCGAAGTTGGTGTTGCCCGCGGCGATCACTCCGCGGATCAACGACCGGTTGTGTTCGTTGTTGAGGAAGGCGATCACCTGCTTGGGGACGTAGCCCCCGGCATCGGGATCGGGACCGTTGGCGTGTCCACCGCCGTAGGTGGGCAGTACCAGTACATAGGGCTCTTGGACGAAGTCAGGGTCCTCGATTCGTCCAAGTACCGGGATCCGGGTGGCGGGCAGTTCCAGCTTCTCGACGAAGCGGTGAGTGTTCTCCGAGACGCTGGAGAAATAGACGAGCTTGCTCATCGCATTCTCCTTCCTGCCCTTGGACTACCCGTTATGCAGATGCTGCGACCGCTCCAGCCAGCGACTTGATGCGGTCCGGCCGGAAACCCGACCAGTGGTCGTTGCCGGCCACGACGACGGGCGCCTGCAGGTAGCCGAGCGCCATCACGTAGTCGCGCGCTTCGGTGTCCAGGCTGATGTCGACGACGTCGTAGGCGACGCCCTGCTTGTCCAACGCCTTGTAGGTGGCGTTGCACTGCACGCAAGCGGGCTTCGTGTACACGGTGATCGATGGCTGAGTCATCTTCGGTACGGCTCCCTCTTTGAAGAACTAGCAAGAACTGAACGTGGACTGCACGCGACTGGCAACTGCTCGGGTACTGCTCTCCGCTTGGTAATACAGCGGCCTCCGGACCTCTGAAATTCCTGCCGACCGAGGCCTTCAATTGAGCGATTCCGAGTACCGACACCGCCGGATTGTGGGCTCCGGCCGACCTCCGAACCGTGGGGGTCTGTCGGTCTGCAAGACACTACACCTGGTGTCCGACAATCAGAAGAGATACTAGATGTTCTGAACCACATTGATGGAATTCCCAGGTCGTAAGCCGCGGCGCCGAACATTTCCCGGCGTGTCGCGCACCACCCCGTGGGGTGTGTCGCGCTACGCACACGTGTCTACCACCGGGCACCGACAAGGTGGCCGCGGCTCCCTACCAACAGCAAAGCCGCCGACGAACCGGGTTCATCGACGGCTTGCGTGGGATTCGATCAACCGACCTCGGCGGCCAGCTTGCCGACCACGTCGCCCAGCGCGGCGGCCACGTCGGCGTTCTCGCGGGGGTGTTTCCCGTCGAAGACCTTCACCGGGACCGTCAGCTTCAGGTCCTCGACCACCCTGGGCCCGGCGATGCCGAACGACTTGCGGGTTTCGTCGTGCGCCCAGACGCCGCCGTACTGGCCGGCCGACGAACCGATGACGGCCAGCGGCTTGCCCTTGAGCGCGCCGTTTCCGAACGGGCGCGACAACCAGTCGATCGCGTTCTTCAGCACGCCGGGGATGCTGCCGTTGTACTCGGGCGTGACGACGAGCGCGGCATCGGCCGCGCCGGCCACCTCGCGAAGCGCCTTCACCGACTCGGCGACGTCCTCGTTGTCGATGTCCTCGTTGTAGAAGGGCAATTCACCCAGCCGGTCGAACCTCACCAACGTGACGCCCTCGGGAGCGGCTTCTGCCGCGAGGTCGGCCAGCTGACGGTTCACCGATTGCGCCCGCAGGCTGCCCACCAGGACCAAGACCTTGACGTTCGACATGTTCCATTCCTTCGGTCGTTGTGATGCTCGCCCTACGTAACGCCGGACCGCGGTCCGATTCATCCCGCCATTCTGATGGAGCCGAGTCTGCTACGGCGGCGGAGGTGGCGGTGCACCCGCGGGCGGCGGTCCGGGGTCGGGCAGTGGCGCGGGCGGCGGCGGAGGCGGTGGTGGGGGCGGCGGTGGCATCGGCAACGTTATCGGCGGCAGCCCTGGAATCTGAATGACGTTAAATTCCGGTGGCGGTGGCGGCGCCTCGGGCGGCGGAGGCGGTGGCACATCCGACGGCGGGTAGTAGGTCGGCGCAGGCGCGATCCCGTTGCTCGTGTTGATCGTGACGATCGAGCCGGGAATGGTCTTGCCCTTCGGCGTGGTCCCCGCCACGGCCCCCTTCGCGAGGTAGCTGTCGATCGGGGTGGGTTGGTCGGCCACCCGGAAGCCGGCATCCTGCACGCGTTTGCGCGCCGCCGCCAGCTTCAGGCCAGTCACGCTAGGCACCTGGCTGCCCTTGGCGCCGTCGACGTAGCGCGGGTCAGTGGGGGGCAGCGCGACCGGACCGAAGTCCTTGGCGATCGGCTTCATCGCCAGGAACCAGGTGCGTGCCGGCTCCTTGCCACCGAACAGGTTGCCGTCACCGCACTTTCGCAGCGGATAGGAACACAGCCCGGACGGTTTCGGGGAATCGTCGAAGATGTAGTTGGCGGCGGCGTACTGATTGGTGAAGCCGAGGAAGCTCGACGACCGATGGGACTCGGTCGTACCCGTCTTTCCCGACATGGGCAGATTCCATCCCGCCGAACCCGCCGCACCGGCGGCAGTCCCGCTGGTGGTGTCCTTGCCTAGTGCGAAGGCCAGCGTGTTGGCAAGCCCCTCGGGCACCACTTGCTCACAGGCGGCCGTCTCCAGCGCCACCTCGCGACCCTCGCGGTCGAAGACCTTGTCGATGGGGGTCGGTGGGCACCACGTGCCGCCGGACGCCAATGTCGCCGCGACGTTGGACAATTCGAGCGCATTGAGCTCGAACGGGCCGAGCGTGAAGGAACCGATGTTCTGCCGCTTGATGTAGTCCGCGAGGCTCTCGTCGTTGTTGGGGTCGTAGCCATGGGCGGTGCCCGGCTGCGCGTACGACCGCAACCCGAGCCTGACCGCCATGTCCACCGCGCGCGGGACACCCACTTGCGCAATCAGATTGGCGAACGCGGTGTTCGGGGACTGTGCCAGCGCGTCGGTCACGCTCATGGTGCCGCGGTAGCCGCCGGCGTTCTTGACACACCACGTCTGCGGCGGGCACCCGGGAGTGTTGCTGCTGCCCAGGCCCGTGCCCTTGAACGTCTGCGGGACGTCGAGCTGGGCGTTGATGCCCATCCCCAGCTCGAGCGCCGCGGCGGTGGTGAAGATCTTGAAGATCGAGCCGGCGCCGTCGCCGACCATGGAGTAGGGCTGCGGCTGCACGGTCTGGCCGGCGGCGAGATCGAGGCCGAAGGTGCGGTTGTCCGCCATCGCCAGCACGCGGTGCGCATCCTTGCCGGGCTTGATCACGGACATCACGCTGGCGACGCCGTCCTCCGTGGGAGACGCGACGGCGTCGACTCCGCGTTTCACACTCGCCTGCACCTTGGGGTCGAGGGTGGTGCGAATGAGATAGCCGTTGCGCGCCAAGTCCTCCCTGCTGAGGCCCGCGGCGGCCAGGTAGGTCAGCGCATAGTCGCAGAAGAACGCGCGGTCACCCGCGGCGATGCAGCCCTGGGGCAGCACGTTGGGCCGGGGCAGGATGCCCAACGGCTGGGCGGCGGCGGCGCGTAGTTCGTCGGCGCTGTCCGGCAGGTTCTCGATCATGGTGCCGAGTACGAGATTCCGACGCGCCAACGCACCCTCGGGGTTGGTGTACGGATTCAGTGTGCTGGTCGATTGCACCAGTCCGGCCAGCAGCGCGGCCTGCTGCCAGTTGAGTTGCGACGCGTCGATGCCGAAGTAGGTCCGAGCCGCGTCCTGGACGCCATATCCGCCGTTGCCAAACGACACCAGGTTCAGATATCGCGTGAGGATCTCCGGTTTGGTGAGCACCTTGTCGAGCTCGAGCGCCATCCGTATCTCGCGCAGCTTGCGTGCAGGCGTCGTCTCCACCGCCGCTTGGCGGTCGGAGGCGGTCTTGGCGTTCACCAAGAGGTTGTAGTTCTTGACGTACTGCTGTTCGATCGTCGACCCGCCCCTGGCGCCGTCGGCATCCCGCAGGTAGCCAGCGAGTCCGGCCAGGGTGCCCTGCATGTCCACACCGTTGTGGTCGGCGAACCTCTTGTCCTCGATCGAGACGATCGCCAACTTCATGGTGTCGGCGATCCGGTCGCTGGGCACCTCCCACCGACGCTGCGCGTACAGCCACGCGATCGGGTTCCCGGCGGCGTCCACCATGGTCGTGATGGTCGGCACCGTGCCCTCGACGATCTGCGCCGAGTCCTCGATCACCACGTCGGAGATCCGGGTGACCGCCACGCCTGCACCACCGACGAGCGGGAACATGAACACCGCCGCAAGCGCCCCGAACAACACGGTGTGGAACGCCAGTTTGGCAAGGGTTGCCACCGCCGTTGGCCGATCCGCCATGCCGCCAGCGTAGGTGCCTCGAGGTCCAACGCAGCTAAAGTGCAGGCATGGGCGTCAGCAACGGGTCGGCGGGGTTGTCCGGCCTACCGGTCGCCGACTCCGTGCCCGTCGAGCGTGGCGACGCCGCACGCAACCGTGCGCTGCTTCTGGATGCGGCGCGCAAGCTCGTTGCCGATCGCGGCGCCGACGCGGTCACGATGGACGACGTCGCGACCGCCGCGGGCGTCGGCAAGGGCACGTTGTTCCGCCGGTTCGGCAGCCGGGCAGGGCTGATGGTCGTCCTGCTCGACGAAGACGAGAAGATCCAGCAGCAGGGGTTCATGTTCGGTCCGCCACCGCTCGGGCCCGGCGCGCCGCCGCTCGAACGGCTGCTGGCCTACGGCCGCGAACGCCTGCAGTTCGTCTGGAATCACCGCGCCCTGCTGTCCGACGTCTGGCACGACCCCGCGACGCGGTTCAACTCCCCCGCCACCTTGCACCGCACCCACATCCGGACGCTGCTGGCGGCCGCGGACACCACCGGCGACCTCGACACCCAGGCCGATGCACTGCTGGCGCTGCTCGACGCCGACTACGTCACCCATCAACTGACCGATCTCGGCCTCAGCCTCGACGCGCAGGGTGACGCGTGGGAGGGCGTGGCGCGCAAGCTCTGCGGGCACTAGCGGCGATGAGCGCTTGCGCGAAGAGCAGATGACAATGCCCTGGGTCCTGCACGTCGACCTCGACCAGTTCCTCGCCTCGGTCGAGCTCCAGCGCCGTCCCGAGCTGCGCGGCCTACCCGTCATCGTCGGCGGCAACGGCGACCCGAGCGAACCGCGCAAGGTCGTCACCTGCGCGTCGTACGAGGCCCGTGAATTCGGGGTCCACGCGGGCATGCCGCTGCGCAACGCCGCGCGCCGCTGTCCCGACGCGACCTTCCTCCCGTCGGACCCGGCGGCTTACGACGAGGCCTCGGACCGGGTCATGGGGCTGCTACGCGATCTCGGGCACCCGCTGGAGGTGTGGGGTTGGGACGAGGCCTACCTCGGCGCCGACGTGGACGACCCGGTTGCGCTCGCCGAGCGGATCCGTTCCGTCATCGAGGCCGAGACCGGATTGTCGTGTTCGGTGGGCATCAGCGACAACAAGCAGCGCGCCAAGGTGGCGACCGGATTCGGCAAGCCTGCGGGGGTTTTCCAACTCACCGACGCAAACTGGATGACCGTCATGGGCGACCGCGCTGTCGATGCGCTGTGGGGCGTCGGCCCCAAGACGGCCAAACGTCTTGCCGGACTGGGCATCACCACCGTCGCCGACCTGGCTGCAACCGACGCGACGCTTCTCACCTCCACGTTCGGTCCGACCACCGGGTTGTGGATCCTGCTGCTCGCCAAGGGCGGCGGCGACACGAACGTCAGCGCCGAGCCATGGGTGCCCCGGTCGCGTAGCCACGTCGTCACGTTTCCCGAGGACCTGACCGAGCAGGCCGAAATCGACTCCGCCATCACGGAACTGGCCAAGCAGACGCTCACCGAGATCGTCGAGGCGGACCGCACGGTCACCCGGGTCGCGGTCACCGTGCGGACGAAGACGTTCTACACGCGCACGAAGATCCGCAAGCTAGCGGTCGCGGGCAACGACCAGCAGGCGATCGTCGAAACGGCGCTCGACCTGTTGCATCAGTTCGAGCTCGACCGCCCGATCCGCCTGCTCGGCGTGCGGCTGGAACTGGCCATGCCAGAGCCGGCTGTCACCGGCGACCGCTAGCGTCACGAACCGTGTTGCACACCATCGCGATCCGCGGTTACCGCTCGTTGCGGGAGCTCGTCCTGCCGCTCGCCGGGCTGACCGTCGTCACCGGCGCCAACGGCACGGGCAAGTCGTCGGTGTACCGGGCGCTGCGGTTGCTCGCCGACTGCGGCAGGGGCGAGGTCATCGGATCGCTCGCGCGAGAGGGTGGGCTGGAGTCGGTGCTGTGGGCCGGGCCGGAGCACACCAGCGGCGCCCGGCGCACGGGCACGTCGCAGGGCACCACGCGCACCCGCCCCGTGGCGCTCGAACTCGGCTTCGCCGCAGACGATTTCGGATACCTCGTCGATCTTGGCCTACCTCAGTTCGCGGGTCCAGGGTCGTTCTTCGCGCGCGACCCCGAAATCAAGCGGGAGGCGGTGTTCGTGGGCCCGCGGCTGCGTCCGGCCGCCACCCTGGTTCGCCGCGGCCGCGACTACGCCGAGGTCGCCGACGAGTCCGGTCGTGGTTTCACCGAGTTGACGCGCGCGCTGCCCACCTACCGCAGCGTGCTCGCCGAGTACGCCCACCCCGGCGCGCTGCCCGAGCTAGCGGCCGTCCGGGAGCGACTGCGCGGCTGGCGGTTCTACGACGGATTCCGCGTCGACGCCGCTGCCCCGGCGCGGCAGCCACGGGTGGGCACCCGCACGCCTGCGCTGTCCGACGACGGCGGTGACCTGGCCGCGGCCATCCAGACCATCGTCGAAGCCGGGTTCGACGACCTCGCCCGGGCGGTCGCGGCAGCCTTCGACGGGGCGTCGGTGTCGGTGGCCGTCACCGACGGCCTCTTCGAGCTCCAACTCCACCAACGCGGGATGCTGCGCCCACTGCGGGCAGCCGAATTGTCCGACGGCACATTGCGATTCCTGCTGTGGGGAGCCGCCCTGCTGAGCCCAAGCCCACCGTCGCTGATGGTGCTGAACGAGCCGGAGACCTCGCTGCACCCCGACCTGGTCGCCCCGCTGGCCTCGATGATCAACGCCGCCGCCACCAACACCCAAGTCGTCGTGGTCACCCACTCGGCGGCCATGCGCGAACAGCTCGCAGGCGCGGATAGCTCCGAGGTCGAGCTGTGCAAGGAGTGGGGCGAGACTCGCGTCGTGGGTCAGACCATGGTGACCGCACCGCCGTGGGACTGGGGAAAGCGGTGACTGCCGTCAGCCGGGTTTGGCAGGCCGTAGCGCGCGGGTGAAGACGACGTTCACCCGCCGCATCGCAACGCTGTACGGCCACCACGCCAGGCGTTTGAACGCATACAGCGCCCGGATGTCGGGTGAGGTGTAGATGAGGTAGCGGTTTCGCGTGACGCCGACGAGGATCCGGTCGGCGACGTGCTCCGGTGAGACGGCGTGCCCGCCGAACCGGTCGATCCACTTGCGCACCTGCGGGTGTTCGCGGTCCACGCCTGCGATCTCGACGGTCTGCACCAGCGGCGTCTTCACGGCGCCCGGCACCACCAGCGACACGCCAATCCGGTGCCGGGCGAGGTCGAACCGCAGCACCTCGCTGACCCCGCGCAGGCCGAACTTGCTCGCGCTGTAGGCGGCGTGCCAGGGCAATGCGACCAGACCGGCCGCCGACGACACGTTGACCAGGTGCCCGCCTCGACCTGCCTGCACCATGGGCGGAACAAAGGTCTCGATGACGTGGATGGGCCCCATCAGGTTGATGGCGACCATCGACTCCCAGTGCCGGTGCTCGAGCTGGCTGACGGTTCCCCATGCGGAGACTCCGGCGATGTTCATGACGACGTCCATGCTCTGGTGCGCGTCGTGGATGTCCGCGCCGAACGCGGCCACCTGGTCGTAGTCGGAGATGTCGAGCGCCCGGTGGGCGGGTACCAGCGCGCCGAGCGCACGCGCGTCGGCGACCGTCTGCGCCAAGCCCTCGGCGTTTCGGTCGGTGAGGAAGAGTTCGGCGCCCTCGGCGGCGAGCCGCAACGCCGTCGCGCGGCCGATGCCGCTGGCCGCCCCGGTCAGGAAGCACCGCTTGCCCGCAAAGCCCTGAGCCATCCGGTGACCCTACCTAGTCGCCACGTAGGTCAGAGCCGCCCCACAGGCCGTACAGCCATAGCCGCTCGACGATCTCGATGGCCCGGGCGGGATCCTCTCCGCGCCCGACGAACGCGCTGTCCTGCGTGAGCGTCATCGTCGTCGTCGCCGCCAGCGTCCGCACCAGACTGGGCAGATCCCTTGAGATCGGCCGCGCGTCGGCATCCTGCTCGACGACGCGGATGATCTTGTCGATGATGCCGTCGGCGAAATCGTCCATCATTTCGCGGATCTGCGCATCGGTGTTCCGGGCCAGCGCACACGCGTGCATGATCGGGTCGTTCGTCGCATAGACCGCCGCGGCGGCGCCGACCATTCGCTTGGCGCACTCCGACGGCGTCTCGCCCGGTTCGCGTGGCGCGAAGTGGTGCGTCATCTTGTCGAGTTCCTCGCCGGCGGTGGCGAGGATCACCGCGAGCACCGCGTACTTGGAATCGAAGTAGAAGTAGAAGCCCGACCGGGCGACACCGGCGCGTTCACTGATCGTGCTGACGGACAGGTCGGCGAAGGACCGCTCCTGCAGCAATTCGTAGACCGCGGCGACGATCGCGTCGCGTTGCCGGTCACCACGGCTCCGGCGGACCGGTATGGGTTCGGCTGTCATGGGCGTAAACGATCGCACCCGGGACACGACAGTTCAAAACTTGACATGCGTCAAGTGTGCCCTACAGGATGGAATCTCACGTGACATCGACCACAGCCCGTTGAGCTTCAGGAGTGTCCAGATGGCGACCATCAGTACCCCCGAGTATCTGCTCGACCAGGCGAAGCGGCGGTTCACCCCCTCGATCAACAACTTCCCGGGCATGGGGGCGCTCGAACGCAAGCTGCTCCGCACGGAGTTCAAGGAGTCCGCCCTGGCCGCTCCGCCCGCGGGCAGCGACCTCAAGCCCGTGATGGGTGACGCAGGGCTACCGATCGTCGGGCACATGGTCGAGATGTTCCGCGGCGGGCCCGACTACCTGATGCACCTCTACAACACGAAGGGTCCGGTGTACTACGCCGACTCGCCGGTGCTCGCGGCGGTCACGGCACTCGGGCCGGACGCCGCCCAGGCGATCTACTCCAACCGCAACAAGGACTTCTCGCAGGAGGGCTGGGTTCCGGTCATCGGGCCGTTCTTCCACCGCGGGCTGATGCTGCTCGACTTCGACGAGCACATGTACCACCGGCGGATCATGCAGGAGGCCTTCGTCCGCACCCGACTGGTGGGTTACACCGAGCAGGTCGACCAGGTGGTGTCGAAGGTGATCGCCAACGACTGGGTGGCCAACGACCCCAGGTTCCTGCTCTATCCGGCGATGAAGCAGATGACGCTCGACATCGCCTCGATGGTCTTCATGGGCCACGAGCCCGGCACCGACAACGAACTGGTGACCAAGGTCAACAACGCGTTCACCACGACGGTTCGCGCGGGCAACGCGATCATCCGCACCAGCGTGCCGCCGTTCACGTGGTGGCGGGGTTTGCAGGCGCGCAAGCTGCTGGAGAACTACTTCCAGGCGCGCGTCGCCGAACGGCGCGGCAAGGAGGGCAACGACCTGCTGACGGTGCTGTGCCAAACCGAGGACGAGGACGGCAATAAGTTCTCCGACGCCGACATCGTCAACCACATGATCTTCCTGATGATGGCCGCGCACGACACCTCGACGTCGACGGCCACCACGATGGCGTACTACCTGGCCGAGAACCCCGAGTGGCAGGACCGCTGTCGCGACGAGTCCGACCGGCTCGGCGACGGGCCCGTCGACATCGAGTCGCTGGAGAAGCTCGAGTCGCTCGACCTCGTCATGAACGAGTCCATCCGACTGGTCACGCCCGTGCAGTGGGCGATGCGGCGCACGGTCCGTGACACCGAACTGCTCGGTTACTACCTACCCAAGGGCACCAACGTCATCGCCTATCCCGGCCTGAACCACCGACTGCCCGAGTTCTGGACCGACCCGATGAAGTTCGACCCCGACCGGTTCGCCGAGCCACGCAGTGAACACAAGAAGCATCGGTACGCGTTCACCCCGTTCGGCGGCGGATCGCACAAGTGCATCGGCATGCTGTTCGGCCAACTCGAGGTCAAGACGATCATGCACCGGCTGCTGCGCAAGTACCGGCTGGAGCCGGCGCGGCCGGGCTACAAGGAGCAGTGGGACTACGCAGGCATGCCGGTGCCCATGGACGGGCTGCCGATCGTGCTGCGCCCGCTGCGCTAAACGGCCACGGGTCAGGCCGCGAGCAGCCGGTTCGCGCAGGCGATCATCGCGCGCAGTGCGCTTTGGGTCGCATCGCCCGACATCCCCATCGCCCATTCGTCGGCGGAGCCGTTGGTCCCGTGCACGAACGTCGCGATGCCGTCGTCGGCGGCCAGCTGGTGGAACTTCAGCAGTTCCACGGCGACGCCGCGGTCGTACAGCATGGAGGTCAGAGCTGCGATGGGCCCGCTGGCGGCGGCGGTGGCGGTGCTGATGCGGTCCGCGACGGCGATGGTGGCGCGGTAATTACGGGCCTGCGGGCCGAGCCGGGTCGACGGCCGATACCCGTCGGTGCACTCCCACTGACCGAGCCGCACCGGGCCGGACGTCGATGCGTAGGTGGCGTGGAACTCGTCGAACGACATGGAATCGGCCTCCTCGCGAAGGCCCACGGGCAGCGGAACGGGAAGGTGCGCCGCGGCCCGTTGGGCCGTGTTGGTGCCGGACGGTGCCGAAGTGGTGGGGAACATGTGCCGGTCTTCTCTTGCCAGAGGAAATGACCGACGGTGTAGCAACGACCCACAGCGAGGGGTCGGTCTGGATCAGACCCCGCTGCGGGTTGCTACTACGAGTCGCTTCGGCACGGACGCGACAGTAGCCGCATTTCCGCACCCGACGCAACCGAATACATCGGCGGCGGGTACGAGTCTGCGAAGCCGCAAAGTACAGTGGATTGAGTATTCGTTCAATCCATCAATTGTTAGGTCGTTCCACGTGCCCAACCGCTTCCTCGACGGGTCCGAGCGACCGCTCTACGAAATCAAGGCGAATCTGTTCAAGGCGCTGGCCCACCCGGCGCGTATCCGAACGCTGGAGATCCTCTCCACCAGTGCCGGCCCGACGCCGGTGAGCGAGATTCTGGCGGCGACCGAAATCGAGCCGACTCTGCTGTCACAGCATCTGGCAGTGCTCAAGCGCCACCACGTGGTCCGCAGCAGGCGGGAGGGGAACGCCGTCTACTACGAGCTGGCCCACCCGAAGATCTCGGAGCTGCTTGCCATCGCCCGGACCTTCCTCGTCGATACCCTGACTGCGCGTCGAGACCAACTCGATGCGGTGGACGCATTGCCGCCCTTGGGAATTCGGGAATGATCGGTGCGCGCACCGCTGCGGTAGCCCGGCTGCTCCCCCACCGTTCCGACTACGCAGGCCTGCCACGATCCTGGCGCCGCGACGTGCTCGCCGGGGTGACCGTCGGGGTCGTTGCGCTACCGCTGGCCCTGGCCTTCGGCATTAGTTCAGGGGTTGGGGCGGCGGCCGGGCTCATCACTGCGGTGGTCGCCGGCCTGGTGGCGGCGGTGTTCGGCGGCTCACACGTCCAGGTTTCGGGGCCGACGGGCGCCATGGCCGTGGTGCTGGCGCCCATCGTCACGCACTACGGGCTTGGCAGCATCGCGCTCGTGTCGGTGCTGGCCGGACTGATCGTGGTGGCCGCCGGTGTCACCGGGCTCGGACGCGCGGTGACGTTCATTCCGTGGCCGGTGATCGAAGGCTTCACCCTCGGCATCGCCACCATCATCTTCCTTCAGCAGGTACCTGCGGCATTGGGCAGCGCCGTCCCCGAGGGCCAGCGCCCACTGTTCGCGGCGTGGACCGTCGTGCGCGGGGCCGACTGGACGGTCGCCGCGACGACGCTGATGGTGGCCTTGTTGGTCGCCGCGCTGATGATCGGACTGCCCCGGCTGCACCGCGCCATCCCCGAGTCATTGACCGGCGTGTTGGCCGCGACGGTGTTGGTGGTCGTCGCGAAGCTGCCCGTCGCCCGCATCGGGGAACTGCCCTCGCACCTGCCCACGCCCGTGCTGCCGCACGCCGATCTAGATGCGTTGCGCGCGTTACTCGGTGCCGCCGTTGCGATCGCGGCGCTGGCCGCCATCGAGTCGCTGCTGTCGGCGCGGGTGGCCGCCACCATGTCGCCCACCGGCCCGTACGACCCCAACCGCGAACTGGTGGGCCAGGGCCTGGCGTCGGTGGCCTCCGGGGTGTTCGGCGGCATGCCGGCCACGGGAGCCATCGCCCGCACTGCGGTGAACGTGCGCTCAGGGGCGCGCACCCGGGTTTCGGCCATCGTGCACTCCCTGGTGCTGCTATGCGTCGTGTACTTCGCCACCGGTCCGGTGTCGGCCATTCCGCTGTGCGCGCTGTCCGCGGTGCTGATGGTGACGTGCTTCCGGATGATCTCGGCGAAGACGGTGGGCAGTGTTCTGCGTTCCACCCGCTCCGACGCCCTGACCTTCGCGTTGACCGCGGTCGTCACGGTGTGCTTCGACCTGATCGAGGCCGTGGAGATCGGCCTGGTGGTCGCGGCGGTGTTCGCGTTGCGCTCGGTGGCGCGCCGGAGCAGCGTGACACGCGAGGAGCTGCCCGGGCCACCCCGCCCCGGCGACGAGCGGATCGCGTTGCTGCGGCTGGACGGCGCCATGTTCTTCGGTGTCGCCGAGCGCATTTCGAACACCATCACCGATGCCGATCGTCCGGACGTCTCGGTCGTGATCATCCGGATGTCGAAGCTGGGGATGCTGGACGCGACCGGTGCGCACACCCTGGGACGCATCGCCGAAGAGTTGGAGTCGCGGGGCGTCACCGTCATCATCAAGGGTGTCCAATCCGAGCACATGGACCTGCTGACCAACGTCGGCGTCATCGAGTCGCTGCGTCACGAGAACCACCTCATCGACTCATTGGACGACGCGATCGTCCACGCGCGCCTTCACTGCGGCAGCGCGGCGGTGGGTTAGCGCGCCGTCTTCCCCAACAGCAGATAGAGGAACGGTCGATGGCTCGCCCGCCCGTCCCGCCGGAATGGCATGCTCTCGGCCGCCGCGCCGTACCACTGCTCGCGGGTGATCCCCGAGAGGTCGAGGGTGCGGCCGCAGGCCGCCGCCACGCCGTGCAACAACAGCGCACCGGCCCGACCGTTGCCCTCACGAAACGGGTGGAGCTGGTTGTAATCCGCGTAGAGCCGGGCCAGCGCGTACGCTAGCCGCGAATCATCCTGGGCGGCACCGAGTTCCACGACGGCGCTGACCTCACGGTGCAACGCGGACAGCCCCGTGGGCAGCGCCGATTGCCAGGCGAACCAGTGGTCGCCGCGGCGCAGCTCGGCGATCCGAAGCTCGCCCGCCCACGAATAGACGTCGGCGAACAGGTGCCGGTGCAGCACCCGCACGTCCAGACTCTCGGAGGCCGCATCATCGAGTGCGCGCAACCAACACACCATCCGCCCCGCGGTGGCGACGTACTCCAGCTCCGCCAGCATCGCTCCCGACTGCGCGCCGAACTCGTTGCGCAGCACGTTGGTTCCGGGAATCAGGTACGGAAGCCTGCGCAGCCGCCAGCGCCGAGCGTCCGGCGCGGGAGGTGGATGACGGGCGCGAAACGACGCCAGATAATCGGGAAAGGTGACGTCGCCGCGGGCCAGGGCCTTTAGCGCGACGACGTGCTCGTCCGTTGGCGCCCAACCCTCCAGCCGCTCGGCGGCGATGGTCTGGGCGACGGCATGCCGACCCGGATCGAACGTCACGGCCGGGCTCAGTGGAAGGCCGACGTCGACGCCAGGTACGTCAACTTGCGGCTGATGCCCGCCACTTCCCGCGCGACGCTGCGCAGCATCGCCCGCTCCTGCGGTGCCAGCTCCGACAACGACACCAGGTCGGACACCCGCCGTCCGTCGAGGAAGGCGCCCGCGCGGATCCGCCAGCGAAACCGCACCAGCCACTGGTGGCATTCGAGCAGGCTCGAGACGTCGTCGGCGTCAAGCGCTTTCGCCGCGGCGGCCGCCTCCAGTCGCTGCGTCGTCGACAGCGCGTCGGAGTCCGCGACGAGACCCGCCCAGCGCGCGATCTTGACCACCGGGTCGATGGCGACCAGTTTGAGGTCGACGGTGTCGGCGTGGGTGGTGAACATTCGCAGCCGCGACGGGAAGGCGGCTCGCGTCGCGGTGGCGTCCTGCAGCATGGCCTGGCGCACCGGGTAGTTGCGTCCGACCGCCTTCAGGTTCTGCCCACGCAGCTCGTCGTCGGCCACGCCGAGCGTGCCCCACACCGCCGTCGAATCGGCCATCAGCCCGGTCATCACGACGCCGCGGTCGTCCCGCGGGTTGGCCGTCCACTGCTCTATGCCCTCGGCCCAGCTGAGCCGCCGTCGGCAGAACCGAGGACGGCTGGCCAGCACGCCGTTGGCGTCGCCGAGCACTCCACAGCGCTCCAGCAGCGCGTGCACCTCGGCCGCACGCGCGAGCAACGCGGTCTTGGTGGCGCCTTCGACGGTGTCGGCGAGCATCACCATCGTCTCGACGTCCGATCCCGGGGCCGCCTCGCCCCGCGCGCCACTTCCGGACACGAACCACGTCCACTGCGGCACATCCGCGCCGGACTCGATGCGCGCCGCCGCCCCGACGGCGTGTCGCAACACCTCCGACCAGGCCGCCGCGAGCGTCGACGCAGGCGTGTGGGCCCGCAACTCCGCGCCGACGGCGTCGAACGCCCGGTCCAGCCCGGCGCGCAGACGTGGCTCGTCGCTGGCAACATCGATGTCCCGGATGGTGGCGGCGATTCCACGACCGGATCGAAACACGCTGGACATGCCCATGATTGTCACCTGTCGAGTACCTGGTCACACAGTCGTGACCGCTTCGAAATGCGAGGAACGCAAACTACCGCTATTTTCTATCAATCGATAGTTATTAGCACCAGACCCAGGAGCAGCGCATGACCGCCATCGATCCCGCGATCTCGTCCGAAGAGGACGCATCGACGCTCGAAGAGCTTGGCTACACCCAGGAGTTGCATCGCGGCATCGGCGGCTACGCCGCGTTCGCGTCCGGCTTCTCGTTCGTCTCGATCCTCACCACCGTGTTCGCGTTCTTCCCCCTGGGCTTCGCCCTCGGCGGCCCCGCGTTCTTCTGGACGTGGCCGATCGTGTTCGTCTGTCAGTTCTGCGTGTGTCTGGTCTTCGCAGAGCTCTCGGGCAAGTTCCCAGTGGCAGGCGCCATCTATCAGTGGTCGCGCCGACTGGCGGGCAACGCCGTCGGCTGGTTCGCCGGCTGGTTCATGCTGATCGGCTACATCGTGTCCATCGCCGCGCTCGCGATCGCGATGCAGACGGTGCTGCCGCCGATCTGGAGCGGCTTCCAGATCATCGGCGGCGACATGGACCCGCTCTCGGTCACCGGCGCGGAGAACGGAATCATCCTGGGCTCCATCACCATCGTGCTGTGCACCATCATCAGCGCGGCGGGCGTGAAGTTCATGGGCCGCATCACCGTCACCGGGGTCACCCTGGAGATCATCGGCGTGGCCCTCATCATCGGGGCGATGTTCCTCAACGCCGAGCGCAACCCGGTCGAGGCGGTAGCCAACTCAGGCGACCACGGCACCGGGATCGGCTACCTACCGGCGTTCCTTGCGTCGATGCTGATGGCCGCCTACGTGATGTACGGATTCGACAGCGCCGCAGAACTTTCCGAGGAGACCCGGGACCCGCGCAAGACCGCGCCGAAGGCCATCGTCAACGCGCTGCTGGTGTCGTTCTTCGGGGGCGGACTGATGATCATCGCCGCCCTGATGTCGGCCCCGAGCCTCGGCGACGACCTCGCCACCGGCGGGATGGCCTGGATCATCGAGAGCCAGCTCGACACCTGGCTCGGCAAGACGCTACTGGCACTGGTGGCCGTCGCGATGTTCTCGGCCACGCTGGCGATCCAGGCCTCGGCCTCGCGGGTGATGTTCTCGATGGCCAGGGACAACCGGCTGCCGTTCGGCAAGTTCCTGTCCCAGGTCAACAAGCGCACCGGCACCCCTGTCATCACCGGTGTCGCCGTCAGCACGCTCGCCATTGGAGTGCTGCTGGTCAACATCGGTCAGTCCAGCGTGTTCGCCGCGATCGCGTCCGTGTCGGTCGTCATCGTGTACATCGCCTATCTGATGGTCACCGTGCCTGCCCTCATCCACCGGCTCCGCGGCACCAGCCTGTCCTACGGTCCTCCGGTGATGGACCTGGGCAAGTGGGGAATTCCGGTCAACCTCATCGCCGTGGTGATCGGCGGCCTACTGGTCGTCAACATCGGCTGGCCCCGCGCCGAGGTGTACGACGTGGCGGGCGCCGGATGGTTCATGCAATACTTCGCCGTCATCTTCGTAGCCCTGACGCTGCTGGTCGGCTACGTCGCCTACCGCGTGGTCAAGGACCGCGAAGGCGCCCCCGATCCCGTCGACGCCCTAGTCGGCAAGAAGGCCGAGAAGTAGGGCGCCGAACCAACGTCGCCATCGTCGTCGGTCGGCGAAAGCGGTGCGGGGTTTGGTTCCGTGACACCACGGGAACAATCACTGACCCCGCAGCGTTCTCGCGGCAGGACGAGGAAAGGACTCCGATGGCAACCGACTACGACGCCCCCCGACAGGCCCCCACCGACGATGTCGCCGACGAGTCGTTGGAGGCGCTCGCCGCACGCCGCGGCAAAGACGCCACGACTGCGGTCATCGACGTCGATGACGCAGACCCGTTCGAGTCGTTCGAACTGCCCGACGCCGATCTGTCCGGCGAGGAACTGATGGTGAAGGTGCTGCCCAAGATGGCCGACGAATTCACCTGCTCGAGCTGCTTCCTGGTCCACCACCGGCACCGGTTGGCGAAACAGACTGGCAGCGAAATGATCTGCTCGGATTGCATCTGAGAGCTGGGCCGTCTGAGATTTGGGCCATAGTCCCGCGCGGTGATTGGCGGTCGATCCGTCCGCTCGCCTAACGTCGTTCGCCAATGACCGCGTGGGAAGTGCTGCTGATGGTCGCGGCCGGGATCGGTGGCGGGCTGGCGGGCAGCATCGCGGGCCTGGCATCGGTATCCACCTATCCCGCGCTGCTGCTGGTCGGGCTCCCGCCGGTGAGCGCCAACATCGCCAACACCGTCGCGCTGGTGCTCAACGGTGTCGGTTCGGTCTGGGGCTCGCTGCCCGAACTGCGCGGGCAGCGCGGTGCGCTCTTGCGGCTGTTACCCGTCGCGGTGCTCGGCGGCGCGGCCGGTGCCGCCCTGCTGCTGTCGATCCCCGCGGACGGGTTCGAGCGCGTCGTGCCCATCCTGCTCGGCTTCTCGGCCATCGTCATCGCGCTGCCCCACCGAGGCGACGCCGATGCGCGCCGGAGCACGACGCACAAGGTGCTCCTTGGCGTCGCGATCTTCGCGATCTGCGTGTACGGCGGCTTCTTCGGCGCGGCCGCGGGCGTGCTCCTGCTCGCGACGTTCCTGCGTACCGGCAGCCAGTCGCTGGCCCACGCGAACGCCACCAAGAACGTCGTCCTCGGGGTCGCGAACGCCACGGCTGCAGTGGTCTTCGTCGTGCTCGCGCCAGTCGTCTGGGCCGCAGTGGTGCCGCTGGCGGTCGGCTGTCTGATCGGATCCCGGTTGGGCCCAATGGTCGTTCGACGTGCGCCGGCCACCCCCTTGCGGCTATTGATCGCCGTCGCAGGCCTGGCCCTGGCCGTCAAACTGGGTTTCGACGCCTACCGGTGACGCCTCACTCGAACGGGTTGTCGCCCTTGGCCACTCGCGTGCCGAGCTCGATGAGACTGGCGGCGGACTCATGCAACCGCTCCCCCGCCTCCCGGTTCGCCTGGCCGGCCAGATATCGCGACCAGGTGCCCTCGATGACGATGCCGAGCTTGAAGCAGGCCAGCGCCACGTACCACTCCAACGCCGCGTCGGGCCGCCCACCGGCCGCGCGGTACGCCTCGAGCAGTTCGGCGCGGGTGGCCAACCCGCCGAGCGCGGCGAGTTCGGAACCCGCGTTGATGGTGTCGGGTTCCGTTGGCCAGCACACCATCATCCAGCCGAGGTCCAGCAGCGGGTCGCCCACCGTGCACATCTCCCAGTCGATGAAGGCGGCCAACTCGGCACGCTCGTTGCGCAACAACACGTTGTTGAGGTGCGCGTCGCCGTGCATGATGCCGGGCTCACCGTCGGGTGGCCGGTTGGTCTCCAGCCAGTTGGCCAAGTCAGTCACCGCGGGCAACGACTCGGGTCGGTACAGCTCGTGTCGGTAGCTCTCGAGTAGCCCGAGGAACTGCGGAACCTGGCGCGCCAGAAAGGATCCCGGCTTGCGTAGTTCCGCAAGCGGGCTGCCCTCCCACGCGACGTTGCCCAACTGTGCCACGCTCGCCGCGTAGGACAGCCCGACGTCGTGCCGCTTGGCGGGGTCGGCGACGTACGACGGCGCAACCTCGGTGCCCGGGTTGAATCCGTCGACCTCCTCCATCAGGTAGAAGACGACACCCAGCACGCTCAGGTCGGCGCAGCCCGCGATGAACTCGGGGTGCGGCACGTCGGTGCCCGCCAGCGTGCGCAGCACCGCGATTTCCCGCAACATCGTCTTGTCACTGGTAGGCCTGGGATGCACAGGCGGGCGGCGTAGCACCATCGCGCGACCGTCGATGCGCAGGTGGACGACGATGTTCTGCGTTCCACCGGTGAGCGGCGCGACGTCGGTAACCTCCGAGCCGAGCCCCTGGTCGCGGACCCAGCCCTGGAGCGTGGCCTGGTCGTCGTCGCTCAACGTCGGCGGCACCATCACGTCATCGGCCATGGCTGCCATCGTCGCGGTCAACCGTTCAGGCGTCCCGAGATCGGCGAAAGTCGTTGCCGTGCACCGTCACTCTGCCAACGGTGCACCACCGCGCTGGGTTGAGTTCTACCGCTTGCGCGCGGTCAGCAGCAGGTACTCCCATTCCATGGTCGACGCACTGCTCAGGACACTGTCACCGACCGCAGCGATGTCCGCGTCGAGGGCGGCCACGCGGTCCGGATCACCCTCGATGTTGCGATACACCGCGATCGTCGGTCCGTAGAGCGCTTTGAAGTAGTCGCGGAACTCAGCTCCGTCGGCGAACTGGGTGACCGTCAGCGTCCGTCGCTCGGTGACGACATCGGTGACGCGGTCGCCGAGCAGCGCGCGGACGTGTTCCTCTTGCCCCCACAGCGGAGGCGGCTGCGCGCCGGGCGGGGGTGGCGGAGCGTACGGCTTCATCGCGGCCCACAGCTGCCCGATGTGACCCTCGGGCGTCCAGCTGATCACGCCGATCCTGCCGCCCGTTTTGCACACCCGAACCAACTCGTCGGCGGCGAGTTGATGGAACGGCGCGAACATCACGCCGATACACGACATGACAACGTCGAATTCGCTGTCCCCGAAGGGCAATTCGTGGGCGTTGGCCTCGCGCCATTCGAGGTCGATGCCGCGCTCGGCGGCAAGCGCGCGACCCTGCTCCAACAGTTCCGGGCACAGGTCGCTTGCGACGACGCTCGCTCCGGTCTCCGCGGCGGGAATCGCCACGTTTCCGGTGCCTGCGGCCACGTCCAGCACTCGATCGCCCCGGGCTATCCCGGTGGCTTGCACCAGCACGGGGCCGAGCGACGTCAACAGGTCGGTGGCGAGTTTCTCGTAGTCGCCGGATGCCCACATCGCTCGGTGTTTGGCCGCCACCTGGCTCAGGTCGACGGCTGCGGTCGGATTGCTCATGATCGTTGTCCTTCCTTGATCGGTTGCAAACATCGTCCCGTCGCCAATCGCACCGATCTAGTTACAGATCTGTACTGGCACTGGTTCCATATCTGTACTGCCCACTGAACGCTCGGAGGTGCGCAAATGTCTGGATACGGCCAATTCTGTCCGGTGGCCAAGTCAATGGAGCTACTCGACGAACGGTGGACGTTGCTGGTCGTGCGCGAACTGCTGGCAGGCAGCACGCACTTCAACGACCTGCGCCGCGGGGTGCCGAAGATGTCGCCAGCGCTGCTGTCCAAGCGGCTGAAGTCGTTGACCCGGGCCGGGGTCGTGGAGCGCGCCGAGGTCGACGGCCGCACCACGTACTCGCTGACCGAATGCGGAAAGGAACTCGCGGACGTCGTCGAATCACTGGGCGCTTGGGGAGTCCGCTGGATCGGTGAGCTCGGCGAGGAGGACCTCGACCCGCACCTGCTGATGTGGGATATGCGCCGCACCATCCCGATCGACGCGTGGCCACGGTCGCGCACCACGGTGGCATTTCGGCTTGACGGGGTGGCGCCGAAGGCGTCGCGCTGGTGGCTGGTAGTCGCCGGTGGCGAGGCCGACGTCTGCGACTTCGACCCGGGTTACGAGGTGGCGGGCACCGTGGAGACCAGCCTGCGCACCCTCACCCGGATCTGGCGGGGCGACGTGGGGTGGTCGCAAGCGCTGCTCGACGGCAGCGTGGCGGTGTCCGGCCCGGCCGACGTGCGCCGCGCGATCCCGTCCTGGATTGGCCAATCGACGCTATCGGCCGTACCGCGGCCTGCGTGAAGGTCGTGCTCGGCTGAGCCGAACTACGCCTCGTATTCGAGGCAGGGCTGCGCGCCGTTGATCACGCCTTCCCGGAACGCTCGGGTGCGGTCGAAGCCGGCGCCCTGGCGTTCCACGTCGCCGCCTCCGCGGAATATCAGCAGCGCCTTGATGCCCTCATCGAGGTCACCGGGCGACATGGACCAGCTGCTGGTCTCGCTGCGATTCTGGAGGATCACACTCGCGCTGTACGCGCCGGCTAGGCAGTCGCCGCGCAGCGTGGAGGTCTGCTCGTCGGAGTCGTCGCCGAGCCGCGTCAGTGCCGCAAGGCCCCACTGCGTGGCCAGGAGTGTCGTGACGGCGTAGTCGCCGCCCCTGGCGTGCACCGTCGGCATCGTGTCGACGTTGTCCCACGCGACGTAGTCGTCGTCGATGCAGTAGAACAGCACGAAGCCCTTCGCGGGCGACCCACCGCAGTTCGGCGGGCTCGACGGATCGAAGGGCTCGATGCTCTTCAGCGGCGGCCACGCCTGCCCATCGGCCAGCTCCGGGTACACCTGGGTCCAGTAGTCCTCGATGTCGTAGGGAACGCCGTTGACGATGGAGTCATAAGGCGCATCGCCCTCGTTGGCCGCGTCCTGCGCGTCGTTGAAGGGCAGTTCGAGCACAAGCGGCTCGCCGTCCTTGTACTCCTTGCACTTCTCGACGGTGTTGTCGTAGCCGTCCTGGAACGCACTGACCCTGTCGAATCCGCTGCCGTGCGCCGACGGATCCGTCACGTTGGTGCCGGGAGTGTCACGCAGGTCGAGGATGCCGGCCAGGGCGCTGTCGAGGTCGCCGCTGTCTACGTCGAACACGCCGTCGTCCTGGGCGTGGCGGGACCAAGCGCCTGCGAAGCAGTCCGCCTGAAGCTCAGAGCTGACGGTGAGCTCGTTCTGGTCGAAGAAGCCGGACCGCTGTTGCATCGCGTGGCCCCATTCGTGCGCGAGCACCACCGGGATGACGAAGTCGCCGTACTTCTTCTGCAGCGTGGGCAGCAGCTCCTCGGCATCCCAGGCCACCGAGTCGTCGAGCTTGCAGTAGAACGCGTTGCCCTCGACGTCGGCGTAGCTCGACGCGCACTCCGGCCCGGACTCCGAATCCGGGGTCAGCGCGTACAGGCCGCCCTCGACGGGCTTGTAGTCCTCGTCGTAGAGCTTGGGGAACTGCTCGGTCCAGAACGCCTGGAGGTCGGCGATGGCCTCGATGGCGAGCTTGTTCACGGGAGCGTCGCGGTCACCCTCGATGTCGATGTTGCTGGTATCGGGCTTTTTGGCCTGCGACTGTTGCGGTATCTCCGGCTTGGGTCCACCGCAGCCAGCAAGAAGAAGGACCGTGGCGACCAACGCCAATGAGCTCTTTCGCACGAACAGACATTAGCGGGCGTTCCGCGTTTCCGGGTAGCGAGCTCAGTCGAGCACCCTGCGGGCCACGTTGGTGGTGACCAGATCGAGCAGTTCGTCGGCGCGCCCGGCCAGGATCGTGCGGATCGCGTACAGCGAGAAGCCCTTCGCCTGTTCGGCGGTGATGGCGGGCGGAATGGACAACTCCTGGCGCGCGGTGACCACGTCAACCACCGCGGGACCGTCGTGAGCGAACGCGTCGGTGAGCGCCTGGGCCAGGTCGCCCGGACGTTCGACCCTCCGCCCGAACAGCCCCATGGCCTGCGCCACGGCGGCGAAGTCTGGGTTGACCAGCTCGGTGCCGAAGTTGACGATGCCCGCCGCCTTCATCTCGAGCTCGACGAAGTTCAGCGACGAGTTGTTGAACACGATCACCTTGACCGGTAACCGGTTCTGGCTCAACGTAATCAGTTCGCCGAACGACATGGTCAGGCCGCCGTCGCCGCACAGTGCCACCACCTGCCGGTGCGGGAACGCGGTCTGGGCGCCGATCGCGTGCGGCAGCGCGCAGGCCATGGTGCCGTGGTTGAACGACCCGACGAGCCTGCGCCTGCCGTTCATGGTCAGGTAGCGGGCCGCCCAAACCACTGGTGAGCCGACGTCGACGGTGAACACCGCGTCGTCGGTGGCCAGTTGATTGGCCAGTCCCGCAACGTATTCGGGTCGGATCGGACTGCGGTCCCGGTCGTTGACGGCCAGCGAGTCCAGGGTCTTGCGCGTCTTGCGGTAGTGCTGCAACGAACGGTCCAGGTGCGCCCGTGAAGTCTTCTGCACCAGCAGGGGTTCCAGCGCGGCCAGGGTATCGGCCACGGTGCCGACGAGGCCGAGCTCGATCGGGGTGCGCCTGCCCAGGTTTCGGCCGCGGACGTCGACCTGGATCACCCGCGCATGGTCGGGATAGAACTGGCCGTACGGAAAGTCGGTGCCGAGCATCAGCAGTGCGTCGGCTTCCTTGATGGCCTTGTATCCGGAGGCGAACCCGAGCAGCCCGGTCATCCCGACGTCGAACGGGTTGTCGTACTCGATGAACTCCTTGCCGCGCAGCGCGTGCACGACGGGCGCGTTGAGGGTGCCCGCGAGCTGGACGAGCGCGTCGTGGGCGCCGGCCACTCCAGCGCCGCCGAGGATGGTCACGTTCTCGGCGGCGTTGAGGATGTCGGCGGCCCTGCGCAGCGACGCGTCGTCGGGGCGGATCACCGACTGGGTGGGCTCGACGGCGCGGGCCAGCCAGCCGGACTCGGGTGCTTGGGCAAGGAAGATCTCACCGGGGACGACGACGACGGCGACGCCGTTCTCCTCGATCGCCGCCCGCATCGCCATCTCGACTATGCGGGGCGCCATCTCGGGAGTGCTGACGAGTTCGCAGTAGACGCTGCACTCGCGGAACAACTCCTGGGGATGCGTCTCCTGGAAGTACTGCGAACCGATCTCGGTGCGCGGGATGTGCGCCGCGATCGCGAGCACCGGGACCCTGCTGCGCTGCGCGTCGAAGAGCCCGTTGATCAAGTGCAGGTTGCCCGGCCCGCAGCTGCCCGCGCAGACCGCAAGCGCGCCGTTCAGCGCTGCGTCGGCGGCTGCGGCGAACGCCGCGTTCTCCTCATGACGGACGTGCTCCCACGTCACGTCGTCCGAGCGTCGGATGGCGTCGGTGAACCCGTTGAGACTGTCGCCCGGCAGCCCGTACACGCGGCGCACGCCGCTGCGCGCCAAGGCCGCGATGAGGTGGGTCGCAACAGTGGCCATGGGCGCCTCCCGAGTCAGTGATTTCGGCGCGCTTTCGCCCGGTCACCGTCCGTTAGCGCGCCGAAATCACTCTATTACTTGGGGGCGAAGCGCTGGCCGGCGTCCAAGCGGAGGCACTGGCCGTTGAGCATCGGGTTGTCGACGATCGCGACGACCAGCTTGGCGTACTCCTCGGGCTTGCCGAGGCGCTTCGGGAAGGCGGCATCCTTGGTGAGCGCACTGGCGAACTCGTCGGGGATGCCCTTGGTGAGGCCGGTGGCGAACAGGCTCGGCGCGATGGCCAGAACGCGGATGCCCAGGCTGCCGAGATCCCTTGCCATCGTCAGGCACATGCCAGCGATGCCGGCCTTCGACGCGGTGTAGGCCACCTGCCCGATCTGGCCCTCGAATGCGGCGATCGACGCGGTGTTGATGATGACGCCGCGCTCTTCGGCCTCGTCGTCGACGGGCTCCTGCTTGCTCATCTGGAAGGCGGCCAGCCGGCTGATGTTGAAGCTACCGATCAGGTTGAGGTCGACGGTGGCACGGAACGAATCCAGGCTGTGGGGGCCGTCCTTCTTGATGGTGCGCTCACCGATGCCGCCGCCCGCAGTGGTCACGATGATGTGGAGCCCACCGAGTGCTTCGATGGCCTCGTTGAGCACCCGCTCGGTTCCGTCGAAGTCCGTCACGTCGACCTCGTGGAAGGCAGCGCCGACCTCGGCAGCAACGGCCTTGCCCTCGGACTGGGGCCGGTCCAGGATCGCCACGGTCGCTCCGCGTGCGATAAGCGTCTCCACCGTCGCCCGTCCAAAACCGGATGCGCCACCGACGACGATGGCCTTCTTCCCCGAGATCTCCATTTAGCTCCCTTTCCGCTGGAGGTACTTTGCAAAATGACGTCAGACTGTAAAGCAACCTAGCCGACGTCACTTTCCCGTAAGCCTTTCGGGTCGGGTTAATCGGTACGTTGGCGGCATGCCCGAACCGGCTGCCCGCCCCAGCGCTCTCGTAGGTGTCGCCGCCGCAGCGGTGGCACTCGGCGTAACCCAGTTGGCCGCAGTTCCGTTCGGCCCAGGCGCCGATTCCCTGACCGCCGTCGGGTCCACCGTCATCGACCTCACGCCCGGCCCCGTCAAGGAGGCGGCGATCCAGCTGTTCGGCACCGCCGACAAGCTGGCGCCAACGATCATCGTGCTCGCGGTGATCGCCATCATCGCCGCGCTCACCGGCCAACGCGAGCGCGGGCGAATACCGTTGGGCAGCATCGCGATCGGGCTTGCCGGCGTGGCCGGATGTGCGGCCGTACTGACCAGGGCGGGCACGGCCTGGGTGGACGTCGTGCCGACACTGGTCGGCACCGTGTGCGGAATCGCGGTGCTGCGGCTGCTGGTGTCGGGCCGGTTCACCGATGCCACCCCCGACACCGCCGATGCTGAGCCGGATCGCGGACGGCGGTTGTCGCTGATCACTGTCGGATTGCTCGCCGCGGGCGTCGTGACCGGAGTCGCGGGCACGGTATTGAACCGACTGCGCTCGTCGGTGGCCGGTGACCGCGACGCCTTCGCGCTACCCTCTGCCGCCACGACCGCCGCGCCGGTACCTGCCGCCGCGCAACCGAACGGGGTGGCGCTGCCGCCGTTCATCACTCCCAACGACGACTTCTACCGCATCGACACCGCGCTGTCCGTGCCGCAGGTCAGCCGGGACGAATGGCGGCTGCGCATCCACGGCATGGTCGATCGCGAGCTCGAATTCGGGTTCGGCGAGCTCGATCGGTTCGAGGTGATCGAGAAGGTCGTGACGCTGACCTGCGTGTCCAACCCCGTCGGCGGTGAGCTCATCTCCAACGCCAAGTGGACCGGCTACCGGGTGCGGGATCTGTTGGCGCAGGCGGGGGTTCGTCCCGAGGCCGACATGGTGTTGTCGAAGTCGATCGACGGCTTCACCGCCGGAACACCCGTCGAGGCGCTCACCGACGACCGCGAGTCGCTGCTGGCGATCGGCATGAACGACGTGCCGCTGCCGACCGAGCACGGGTATCCCGCACGGCTGGTGGTGCCGGGGTTGTACGGATACGTCTCGGCGACGAAGTGGGTGGTCGACCTCGAGGTGACGCGGTTCGATCGGGCCCAGGCGTACTGGACCCGGCTGGGGTGGTCGGCCCGCGGGCCCATCAAGACCGAGTCGCGGATCGACGTCCCGCGCAGCGGACAGGACGTTAGCCGCGGCCCCGTCACCTTCGGGGGAGTGGCCTGGGCGCAGAACCGCGGCGTTCGCGACGTCGAGGTCAGCGTCGACGACGGGGACTGGCGCCCCGCAGACTTGGGCGAGGAATACTCGAACGAAACCTGGCGACTGTGGAGCTTTCAGTGGCAGGCCGACGATCCCGGCCCTCACAAGATCCGCGTCAGGGCCACTGACGGCACGGGTGCGGTGCAGACCTCCGATCAAGCCGGCGTCGTCCCCGACGGCGCCACCGGCTGGCATACCGTGTCATTCGCGGTGAAGTAACTGTCGTGAGCCACCCCCCTTTCTCCGCGAGCGCGCGTGTCTGCGGGGCGACACGCCGTAAATGGCGTGCAAATCCGCACGCTCGCGCCTAGTTTCGGGGCCGTGTCCCAGCCCACGTCGGAACGACCAGCCCAACGGTGGCGCGCGACGCTGCGCGGTGAGTTGATGGCCGCCCGCAAGGAACGCGACGCCGTGCGCGTCTCGGCGCTGCGGTCGGCGCTGAGCGCGATCGACAACGCGGAGACACCCGACGGGCCCGCACCCCGAGCTGGGGCGATCACCGACAGCGCGATGGGACTCGGTGCCGCTGAGGTGGCCCGGCGCACGCTTACCGACGCCGAGATCCGCACGGTGATCCGAGCCGAAGTCGACGAGCGCATCGAGGCTGCCGAGCAACTCGCTTCGGCCGGCCGGCCGGACCGCGCCGCCGACGTGCACGCCGAGATCGCGGTCCTGACCGGGCTTCTAGAGGATGTCTGACCTCCGTGCCAGGCTGAGCACGTGCTCCTCGTCGACGTGGCCGAAGCCTCCGCCGAAGTGGGCGCGACCTCGGCGCGCTCGGCGAAGTCGCGCCTGATCGCCGACCTGCTCACCGGGGCCGGTCAGGAATCCGATCCGGAGCTGATCGCCATCGTCGTGTCCTGGCTGTCCGGGGAATTGCCGCAACGCCAGATCGGGGTCGGGTGGGCGGCGCTGCGCTCGCTGCCACCGCCGGCCGACGAGCCGACGCTAACCGTGCGCGGCGTCGATGCGGCCTTCACCGAGCTCGGTGCCGTGGCGGGCAAGGGCTCGCAATCGCGGCGGGCGGAGCTCCTCGGCGCGGTATTCGGCGCTGCAACCGACGTCGAGCAGACGTTCCTGCGCCGACTGCTCGGCGGCGAACTGCGCCAGGGCGCACTGGTGGGTGTCATGGCCGACGCGGTCGCCGCAGCGGCTCGCGTTCCCGCGGCCGAGGTGCGCCGCGCCGCGATGCTGGGCGGTGAGCTACCCACCGTGGCGGCGGCCGCGCTGACGGGTGGGCTGCCCGCGCTCGCACGGTTCGCTCTCACCGTCGGCCGGCCAGTCGGGCCAATGCTCGCCCAGCCGACCACCGGCGTTGCCGACGCGCTCGAAAAGCTCAGCGGCACAGCGATTTTCGAAGCGAAGCTCGACGGCGCACGCGTTCAGATCCACCGCGACGGCGACCACGTCTCGATCTACACCCGCAGCCTCGACGACGTCACGGACCGCCTGCCCGAAGTCGTCGAGGCCACCCGCGCGCTTGGAGTTCGCACGCTGATCGCCGACGGCGAGGCCATCGCGCTGCGGCCCGACGGGCGGCCCGACCGATTTCAGGTCACCGCGTCGCGGTTCGGGCGACGGGCAGGTCGGGATGCGGTCGAGCAGCCGCTGTCGGTGTTCTTCTTCGACGTGTTGCACGTCGACGGCACCGACCTGCTGGACCTGCCGACGTCCGAGCGGTTGGCGCGACTCGACGCGATCGTGCCCGCGGCGCAGCGCGTCGATCGGCTCGCCACCGCCGATGTCGCGGAGGCGACGGCGTTTCTGGACGCGACGCTGGCCGCCGGACACGAGGGGGTCATGGCGAAGTCACCGACGGCGCCGTACGAGGCGGGCAGACGCGGCGCGGGCTGGCTCAAGGTCAAACCCGTCCACACCCTCGATCTGGTGGTACTCGCCGTGGAGTGGGGCTCCGGCCGTCGCACCGGGAAGCTGTCGAACATCCACCTCGGCGCCCGCGATCCGGCGACGGGTGGCTTCGTCATGCTCGGCAAGACCTTCAAGGGCATGACCGACGAGATGCTGGCCTGGCAGACCGCCAGGTTCACTGAACTCGCCGACGGGCCCACGGACGGCTACGTGGTCCGGGTGCGGCCGGAACAAGTAGTCGAAATCGCGTTCGACGGCGTCCAGGGTTCGACGCGCTATCCGGGTGGGATGGCGCTACGTTTCGCCCGGGTGCTGCGCTACCGCGACGACAAGGGGCCTGCCGAAGCCGACACGATTGACGTCGTCCGCACCTTCTATGAACGCGACTAGCGCCGCCTGGAATTGCGTAGTGCCCGGCCGCGGCGGGCTGAAATGATTGACGAATGCCCCCGGCCCCAAGTGTGCGGCTACGTGCTGCAACGACCCGAGACGCAGCCTTCATCGTTGAGATGGCGCGCCATGCCTGCGTCATCGAAGATTGGCCCCTTCCCGAGCCGGACTCCGAAGAAACGCGAAGCCTCCTGCCGACTGCCGACGACGTGGTAGTAGTCGCCGAATATCCGACTGGCACGTCGCTAGGAGTCGTGTGGACCTTTCACCATGAACCCCCGCTCCTAGTCGACAGCGACGCCGTTGCCGTGCCGGAACTTTCCATCGCCGTCGCGCCTGAGCTGCGCGGAAAGGGTGTCGGCGGTGCGCTGTTGGATGAGTTGATCGTGCTTTGCACGGGTCTCTACGAGGCACTCAGCCTGAACGTCCACCAACGAAACCCGGCGGTGCACCTATACGAGCGCAAGGGATTTCGAGTGGTGGGCCGGGGACGCGGCGCCCTCGGTATCGCAATGCGCAGAGATCTGCGGTGATCGTGGTCGAGCGCCACACGGCGCTTTCCCATTGGTAGTGACCACCGACTGCAGCCGTTGTTGAGCCAATGGCGGCGTTTCCGCCAAAACGCCTGACGCACGATGACAGGATCGGGCTATGGCTTCCACGTCATCCCCCGCCCCTGCCTCATTCGAGCGCACCGAGGAAACCGTTGGCGACCTCACCTACGTGCGCACCGACAAGGACCTGCCGCCGGTAGCCATCATCGACCGGTCACCGATCACCACCAGGCACAAGATCGTCTTCGGCGTAATCGCGTTGGTCGGCGCCATCGCCTGGGCGATCATCGCGTTCTTCCGCGGTGAGACGATCAACGCGGTGTGGTTCGTGATCGCCGCGATCTGCACCTACGTCATCGGGTTCCGGTTCTACGCGCGGCTGATCGAGATGAAGATCGTGAAGCCGCGCGACGAGGTCGCCACCCCGGCAGAGGTGTTCGAGAACGCCACCGACTACATGCCGACCGACCGGCGGGTGCTCTTCGGGCACCACTTCGCCGCGATCGCGGGCGCGGGTCCGCTGGTGGGCCCGGTGCTGGCCATGCAGATGGGCTACCTGCCGGGCACCATCTGGATCATCGTCGGTGCTGTGCTCGCTGGTTGCGTCCAGGACTACCTGGTGCTGTCCATTTCAGTGCGCAGGCGCGGTCGCTCACTGGGTCAGATGGCGAAGGACGAGCTCGGAGTCGTGGGCGGCGCCGCCGCGATCATCGGCGTGCTCGTCATCATGGTGATTCTGCTGGCGGTGCTGGCCTTGGTGGTGGTCAACGCGTTGGCCGAGAGCCCGTGGGGCGTCTTCTCGATCGCGATGACGATTCCCATCGCACTCTTCATGGGGCTCTACCTTCGTTTCCTGCGGCCGGGACGCGTCTCCGAAGTGTCGCTGATCGGCGTCGCGCTGCTGCTGCTCGCCGTCGTCTCGGGTGGTTGGGTGGCCGAAACGGACTGGGGCGCAGACTGGTTCACGCTCTCCAAGGTGACGCTGTCCTGGTGCATCATCATCTACGGCCTCGCGGCGTCGGTGCTGCCGGTGTGGTTGCTGCTCGCCCCCCGCGACTACCTGTCCACCTTCATGAAGGTCGGCACCATCATCCTGCTGGCCATCGGAATCCTGGTGGCCCGCCCGATCATGGAGGCGCCCGCAGTCTCGTCGTTCGCCAGCAGTGGCACGGGTCCCGTCTTCGCCGGGTCCCTCTTCCCGTTCCTGTTCATCACCATCGCGTGCGGCGCACTGTCGGGCTTCCACTCGCTGATCTCCTCCGGCACCACGCCCAAGCTGCTGGAGAAGGAGAGCCAGATGCGGCTCATCGGCTACGGGGGCATGCTCACCGAGTCGTTCGTCGCGATCATGGCGTTGATCACCGCGGCAATCCTGAACCAGCATCTGTACTTCGTGATGAACGCACCCGCCGCATCGACGGGCACCACCGCCCAGACCGCGGCCGACTACGTCAACGGACTCGGGTTGTCCGGGGCCCCGATCACCGGCGCCGAGATCGACGCCGCGGCCCAGAGCGTCGGCGAGAAGTCGATCGTGTCGCGTACCGGCGGTGCCCCCACCCTCGCGTTCGGCATGTCCGAGGTGCTGCACCAGGTGTTCGGCGGCGCGGGCCTCAAGGCCTTCTGGTATCACTTCGCGATCATGTTCGAGGCGCTCTTCATTCTGACCACGGTCGACGCCGGCACGCGGGTGGCGCGGTTCATGCTCTCCGACGCACTCGGCAACCTCGGCGGACCACTGAAGAAGCTGCAGAACCCGAGTTGGCGGGTCGGCGCGTGGATCTGCAGCCTGATCGTGGTGGCGGCGTGGGGCTACTTCCTGTTGATGGGCGTCCAAGCTCCGCAGGGCGGTATCAACACGCTGTTCCCGCTGTTCGGCATCGCCAACCAGTTGCTCGCCGCCATCGCGCTTACCGTCGCCACCGTCGTGGTGATCAAACGCGGCCTTCTGAAATGGGCGTGGATTCCCGGTGTTCCACTGCTGTGGGACCTCACGGTCACCATGACCGCCTCATTCCAGAAGATCTTCTCGGGCGACCCGAAGCTCGGCTACTGGACTCAACACTTCCAGTACCGCGACGCCAAGGAGGCAGGCAAGACGGCGTTCGGCGCGGCCAAGAACCCCGATCAGATCGATGCCGTCATCCGCAACACGTTCGTCCAGGGCACGCTGTCGATCGTGTTCGCGGTCCTCGTCCTCACCGTGTTCGCCGCGGGGGTCATCATGGCGGCGAAGGCAATTCGCGGTTCGGGACGCCCACTCACCGAGGACGAGCCAGTGCCGTCCCGGATCTTCGCGCCGTCGGGGTTGATTCCGACCAAGGCCGAGAAGGAGGTGCAGAAGCAGTGGGACGAATTACCGAAACCGCACGCCAAATCGGTTGGTACTGGGGCTCATTGATGGGTGACAACCACTATCGCCGCTACGTCGACCATCGCGAGCGCACCCATCCCGACGAGCCCGTGCTGACCGAGCGGGAGTACTGGCGGATGCGCCACGACGCGACCGAGCGCAACCCGAACGCGCGTTGCTGCTAGTCCAACTCGTAGCGGATCGGCAGGTGCTTGAGCCCGCCGACGAAGATCGTCGCGGTGTGTTCGGGCGTGCCGGCTAGCTCGATCGACTTCAGCCGGGGTATCAGCGCCGAGAAGAAGCTGTTCACCTCCATGCGAGCCAGCGCAGCGCCCAGACAGAAGTGCACGCCGTAGCCGAACGCCACGTGCCGGTTGGGGTCACGTCCGACGTCGAACCGGAACGGGTCGACGAACACGTCCTCGTCGCGGTTGCCCGACGGGTACGACAGCAGCAACGACTCCCCCGCCGCGATCGACACGTCGCGAATCGTGGTGTCCTCACGGGCCGTTCGCATGAACTCCTTGACCGGGGTGACCCAGCGGATCATCTCCTCGGTCGCCAGCCCCATCAGTCCGGGATCCGCTTGAAGCCGCCGCAACTGGTCGGGGTGCTCGATGAGCGCTTGCAGTCCACCGGAGATCGTCGCGCTGGTGGTGTCGTGGCCCGCAGTGGCGACGATGACGTAGTAAGACACCGTGTCGACGTCGGATAGCGGCTCGCCGTCGACCTTCGCGTTGGCGATCGCCGAAGCCAGATCATCGGTCGGCTGTTCCCGGCGCGCGGCGGTCACTGCGTTGAAGTACCCGAACATGTCGAGTAGCACCGCGATCTGGTCCTCCTTGGCACCGCCTCCACCGAACTCGGCGTCGTCGTTGCCGAAGAGTTCCTGGGTGTACTGCAGCATCCTCGGGAAGTCCGCCTCGGGCACCCCGAGCAGCGACATGATGACGAACAGCGGGAAGTTCACCGCGACTTCCTGCACGAAGTCGCACTCCGGACCGACGGTCGCCATATGGTCGACATAGCGGGTGGCCAGCTCGTCGACGCGAACCTTCATGGCGCGCATGGCCTTCGGCCGGAACCAGTCCGCACCGATTGCCCGCACCACGCGATGCTGCGGATCGTCCATGTGGATCAGCGTGCTGATGCCGACGCCGGCCTGCAGTTCGTCGGACTCCGCGGTCATCAGTACCGGCCGTGGCGAGTTCGTGAACAAGTCGTTGGCACGCTCGATCGCCATGATGTCGGCGTGCTTGGTGACGGCCCAGAACGGCCGGTAGTTCGGCACCTCGACCCAGGACACCGGGGCGTGGGCACGCAGGTGGCTCAGCGCCCGATGCAGCCCTGCCTCGTCGGTGTAGGCCTGTGGGTCGGCCAGCACCTTCGCAGCCTCGTCGATGATGGGCGTACTCATCACTTGCTCCCTTCGCCTGCGGGCGCCAGGCCCGTCGCATGCTGCGCGCGCTCCTCATAGGATTGCCGTGCGCCCGAATCGAAGTCGAGGAACATGCGGTCGGTGCCGGAGCGGCGGTTCATCCAGCGTCTGCCGCGGGGACCCAGCAGGTTGAGGATCGTCAGGAAGAACCGCAGCCCGCCGGGCACCGACACCTGGGTCTTCGGCTTGTCCAGCACCTTCACGATGGCCGCAGCGATGTCCTCGGGCTCGACCGCCTTGTCCGCGCCGACACCGTGAGTGCCGCTGATCAACTCGGTCTTGACGAACGGCGGCATCACCACGGTCACCTCGATGCCGTGCGGTGCGAACTCGTCGGCCAACGCCGTCGACAGTCCCACCACCGCGAACTTCGTTCCCGCATAGACGACCTGACCGGGCACCGCCAGCATTCCTGCCAGGGAGGCGACGTTGACGATGTGTCCGCCGCGCCGGGCAACCATCTCGGGCAGCACCAATCGGCAGCCCGTCAGCACCCCGCAGAAGTTGACCTCGATCGACGTGCGGATGGCCTCGTCGGACTGCTCGAGGAACGCGCCGATGGGCATCACGCCCGCGTTGTTTATCAACACGTCGACGCGTCCGTCGCCGTCGGTGCGCGCCTCGTCCAGGAACGTCGCGAACGACTCGGGGTCGGTGACGTCCAGCGGGTGTCCCGAAACCACGCCAAGGTCCGACAGCTTGGCGATCGCCGACTCGAGCGTCGCCACGTCGCGGTCACCGATCACCACGCGCGCGCCGCGAGCCAACAGTGCCTTCGCCGTCGCGTACCCGATACCTCGGGCGGCGCCGGTGATGGCGATCGTCTTGCCCCTGATCTTGTCCATGGCGATCCTTCTAGGTGATTGCGGGGGCCACGTTGTCCCCCAACGCATTCGAACGCTCGCGAACCTCCGCGAGCACGGTGCCGACGGCATCCTCGGAGAGCCCGGCCGGGAACGCGGGCATGACACGGTCGATGACGCCGTCGCAGCGCCGACACAGCGCATCGGCCACCTCGTCGAGCGGGGCGACGACGGCGAACTCGCCCAGCACGTCGTCGTCGATCAACGTCGCCATGCCGTCCCAGTCACCCGCGCGGGAGCGCCGGTGCAGCTCGGTGTGCAGGTCACCCCAGCCGTGCAGGTCCAGCACCTTGCGGTAGGCGGGCGTCGAGCCGTAGAACGCGATCTGCTTGCGGGTCACCGACGCCGCTGCGGTCAGCTGCGCCTCGTCCTCGCCGGTGACGACGAACACCGGGCACGACACCTGGAAGTCCGACCGGTCGCGCCCCGCTCGCGCCAGTCCACGCATCAGTGCGGGCGCGGTGACCTGCTCCGCGTAGTGCTTCGTGGTGAACGCGTGCGCCAGCAGGCCGTCGCCGACTTCGCCGCACATCTCCGTCATCGCTTCGCCCACGGCGGCGATGAACACCCGCGGGAAACCATGCGGCGTCGGCGCCGGCGTGAACATCGGCGTCATCAAGGTGTGGGTGTAGAACTCGCCCTGGAACGCGAGCTTCGTCCCGTCCTGCCACGACGACCAGATGGCGCGCATGGCCAGGACGAATTCGCGCATCCGCCGCACCGGATGGCTCCACGGCATGCTGAAGCGTCGTTCGATGTGCGGCTGTATCTGCGAGCCCAGGCCCAGGTTGAATCGGCCTTGCGAATACGTCTGCAGATCCCAGCCGAGGTTGGCGACGTTCATTGGGTTGCGGGCGAACGCCACCGCGATGCTGGTGCCGACCTCCAGCCGTGACGAATGCTCGGCGGCCAGCAGGACCGGCAGGAAAGGGTCGTGATCGATCTCGCCGGCCCAGCAGCCGTCGTAGCCCGCTCGCTCGAGGTCGGTGACTATGCCTGGGACACGGGCGAGTTCGCTCGGAATGCCCCTATCGATCTTGAGCCCGCCGCCGTCAGCACTCATGCACGAGCACCAGACCCCCGACGGCCGTCATCATGCAAGAAGACGCTACAGTAAGCACTTCAGTATGGTCAACGCTACGAGTCGCAACCCGCTTGCACCCGAGCTGTGAGGATGGATGCATGACGAAGGCCGAGGACTGGCAGGACACGCTCGACGACTTGGAGGAGCGCCGCAAGCGCACCCGTGCGATGGGCGGCGACGAGCGGCTGGCCAAGCACCACGGGAAGGGCAAGCTCGACGCCAGGGCCCGCATCGATCGCCTCGTCGACAAGGGCTCCTTCCGCGAGCTCGGGACGCTCGTCGGCGGCGAGATCGCGGCCGACGGAATCGTCGTCGGTTCGGGACTCCTGAACGGCATTCCCCTCATGGTGGGTGCGGAGGACTTCACGACGATGGCGGGCAGCATCGGGCCTGGCGGCAACTCGAAGCGCTACCGGATCGCGGAACTCGCGCTGCGCGACCGTATTCCGCTCGTCATGCTGTTGGAGGGCGCGGGCTTCCGACCCACCGGTGGGCACTACGGACGCACCCCGACCGACCTACTGTCCCAAGCCAACTGCTCGGGGAAGGTACCCACCGTGGCGGCGGTGCTGGGGCCATCCGCCGGGCACGGCGCGCTCGTCGCTCCGGTGTGCGACTTCCGGATCATGAGCAAGCAAGGCGCCATCTTCACCGCGGGTCCACCGGTCGTGAAGGAGTCCACGGGCGAGGAGATCACCAAGGAGGACCTGGGCGGCCCGACCGTCGCCGCGTTGAGCGGCGTGATCCACAACGTGGCGGAGGACGACGAGGCCGTCATCGACGACGTCAAGAGATACCTGTCCTACTTCCCGCCCAGCGCATGGTCATACCCGGCACCGCGGACCGCCGACGAGGCATCCGCGCCGCGCCCCACCCCCGAACTGCTCGACATCGTCACGCGGGACAACAAGCGCGTCTACGACATGCGCAAGGTGCTCGACGTCGTCTTCGACGACACCGACTGGTTCGAGGTACAGCCAAAGTTCGGGCGGGCCATGCTGTGCGCGCTGGCCCACCTCGGCGGGCATCCCGTTGCGGTGGTGGCCAACCAACCGCAGGTGCTTGCGGGCTCGATCGACGCCGACGCCGCCGACAAGGCCGCCCACTTCATCATGGTGGCCGACTCGTTCCACCTGCCGATCATCTTCCTGGCCGACAACCCCGGCATGTTGCCCGGCAGTCGGTCGGAGCGCAGCGGTGTATTGCGGGCCGGCGCAAGGATGTTCGCCGCGCAGACCGCGGCCACCACGCTGAAGCTTCAGGTCACCCTTCGCAAGGCGTACGGCTTCGGCTCGATGGTGATGTCCATCCTGGGCTTCGACCATCAGGTGGCGACGTACGGCTTCCCTGGGGCGACGATGGGCGCGATGAGCGCCGCCGCCCTGAGCCGCGCCACCAACGCCGAGGAGGACCTGAGCGCCAAGCTGCGCGACGCCGAGCTGCAGGCGTCGTACCGCTCCGCCGAGAACCTCGGCTTCGACGAGATGATCGATCCGCGTGAGACCCGCGACGCGCTCCTGGCTGGCCTGCAGCGTGGCCTGTACAGCAGGCAGGCCGCCGCAGAACCGGTGAGCCGCACCGTCATCCTGCCGTAACCATCCTCGCCGCTTACAGCCTCTTGAGCCCGCGGACCACCTTGTTGAACGGGCCCATCGTCGCGAGCCCCGCCTTCAAGCCGGGCTGCATCGGCCCGAAGTTGACCACGACGAAGTAGCGCACGCCGTGGTCGCGCCACTGGGCGGCCTGGTCGAGCGCGTCGTCGACGGTGCCGTTGAGCATCATGCCCTTGACCACCTCCAGCGGAACCTTCGCCGACTTCTCGAGAATGGTCGGCTCGTCGATGTTGAACGCGACGTGGTCCTGCATGCCCGAGAAGCCCGCGCCCATCGGGTGTCCGGTACCGAAGTGGGCGTAGAAGTCCGACGGCGCGTTGAGCGCCCACGCCTTGACGACGGTCGTGTCGAGGGCCGCGTCGACGGCAGCTCTGTTCGCGGCGGCGACCACCGGAATCCAGAAGGCCGGCGTGATCGCCATCGGGTCGCGCCCCGCATCGCTGGCCGCCGACCGGATGACGTCGAGGCGCGCGGCATAGTCCTTCGGCAGGTGGGCGAAGCCGGGAAACCAGGCGTCGCCGTAGCGGCCCGTCGCTCGCAGCATGCGCGGGCCGTGCGCGGCGACCCAGATCTCCGGCCACTTGCCCCGGTAGGACGGCAGGTCGAACATCGCGTCGCGCAGCGGGAAGAACGGCGAGTCGCGGTTGACCAGTTGGCCTTTCGACTCCCACAGTGCCCGGATAGTGGCCAGCGCCTCCTCGAACCGCGCCACCGGCTTTGACCAGTCCACGCCGTAGGGCTCGTTGCCGACCCGCTCCCCAGGACCGATGCCCAGGATCGCACGCCCGCGCGTCATCAGGTTCAGCGTCGCCGCCGCTTGCGCGGTGACCGCGGGGTGACGCTTGCCGGTGTCGGTCACGCCGATGCCCAGCCGCACCCGGTTGAAGCGCCGTCGCGCGGCCAGCCCGCCAAGCAGTGTCCACGCATCCATCGCCGCATCGGGTGAGCGCAGCAGCCGCGCCGCCGCGGTGTGCTTCGGGTCCCACAGCGGTCGCGGTGTCTGCCCGTTGATGTGGTCGGGCACCCAGTACGAGTCGACCCGATTCGCCACGGCACCAAGATAGTTCGCCCGGCTGAACGCGTCGACGCGTACGCGCGCGGCCATCACCGGGTCCATCAACCCGACGCGCACACCCGCCACGAAATCAGCCGACGGTCGCGCGGTAGGCGGTGACGATCGGCTCGAGTTCGTCGGGAGTGGCGCCGTGCATGATCAGTGCGTCGGCACCGTAGTCGAACTCCTTGCGGATGCGCTCGACACATTGCTGCGCCGAACCCGTGGCCGACGGTTCCAGCCACTCGTCGGGGATCAGCGTGGCGACGTGCTCGATCTGTTCGGCGGTGGCCTTGTGGTCGATACCGCCTGCGATCGACTGCACCACCTTGTCGTCCCGGAAGCGTTGCAGCACCGATAGATCCCAGCCGTTGGTATTGACCAGGAGTTCGCCGTAGCCCTGCAGGTAGGTTGCCAGCCGCGCCACCGTCTTCTTCAACCGGAGCTCCTCGGGGAGATGGTCGCCGACGGTGGCGAAACAGGACCACACCTTCACGTCGTCCGGGTCGCGGCCGGCCTGCTCCGCGGCCTCCTTGACGGTCTTCACCGCGCGCTGCAGCGTCTCCGGGGTGAAGTAGGTGTGCAGGATGACGTCGTCGAATTCTCGCCCGCCGAGCGCCAGCGTCTGCGGACCGAACGCCACGATGGCCAACCGGATGTCTTCCTTGAAGTCCGGGTCGAGGAATAGCAACTGGTACTTGCCGATCGGTCCGTCGTGGTTGAAGACGAGCTCGCCGTGCCAGAGCCTGCGCATCAGCTGAGCGAAATCCTCCATCTGCGCCGTCGTCACCGGCGGCACGCCGAACGCTCCGTACATGGCCGCCACCCCGCGGCCGATGCCGAGGGTGAAGCGCCCCTTGGACAGCCGGTGCATGGTGGTGGCCCACGACCCGGTGATGAGCGGATGGCGGGTGTTGTGATTGGTTGCGGCGGTGGCGATCTGCATGCGGCTGGTCACCGCGCACGCCGCACCGGTGAGCGACGACGCCTCCTTGACGTTCCATCGTTCGGAGATGAATCCGGTGCCGAAGCCGAGCTCCTCACCGCGCCGGGCCTCGTCCATCAACCCGGCCGGACCCTCACCTCCGGCCCCGGCAAGCAGGTAATAACCTAACTCGTCCAAAGTTCGCGTCACGCCCAAACCCCTTGCTTATAGCCACAATTCCACACTTCGGTGATCCTGCCGTCGACGACGCGGAAAATCTCCATGCTGCTGATCGTCGTCTCGGTGCCGTCCTTGAGCTTCATCGGCGACTCGTACACGATCACCACGTGCACGCCGTCGTCGCCGGCTACCACCAGGTTCAGGTCGAACCGGATCGTCTCGAACATCTCCCAGTGGTCCACGATGCGCGCCACCGCCTGCGCGTGGGTGAGCACGGTCACCTCGCCGACGTCGTGCCGGGTGACGGTGTCGCCCATCAGTTCCTCGGCGAGTGCGAAGTCGCGCTGATTCCACACCACCAGGTTGTAGAGCTCGACTACCTCACGGGCGGTGCGGGTCATTCGAATACCTCCAGTGCCTCGATGTCGTCGATGGTTGTCACCGCACGGTCGATGAGCGTCATGCACAGCCGGCGCGCTCGTTCTGGCATGTTCGCCGCGCCGAGCAGGGCGACGACGGGAAGAACCATCAAGTAGGCGACCGCGAATCGGTAATGGCGCCAAGCCTCGTCAAACGAGTAGTCGCTGACCGAGCGCTCTTCCAGTCGGACGAGGTACTCCCTGAGCAGCTCCTCGTCACGCCCAGCTCGTACGGCCGCGGGCAGACCCTGGCTGAGTAGATAGCCGATATCCGCTGTGCCGACGCCCTGGGCTGCAAACTGGAAGTCGACCACTTTGAGTTCATCCCCGGCGAAGAACATGTTGTCGGCGCGGAAGTCGCCGTGCACCAGGGTCGTACGCTCGGTCAGGGCTTCGAGCGCCGTGGGAGCATGCTCCGCGAACCGCTCGGCGAAGGTCGCCACGGCCGGGGGGACCCTCGTCGCGGTGTTCTCGCGGTACGTCTGCCATCCCATGCCGAATGCAGACGGCAGGAGCTCCCGCATCATTGGCGAGTTCATGCTGGGAAAGGCTTCGAGCGCATCGGCATTGGTCGGATCATTCGACCACGCGTGCAAGCCCGCGAGATGCGTGATGCCGCAGCGGGCCCGGTCCAATGACAGGCCCGCCAGATGATCGGCGTTGTCCCAGTCCACGAGATCCTCGAGCAAGAGCACGAAGTCCGACGAATCCACTGCCATGAGAGCCACATGACAGTGCGGTGTGCCCATTGGAGCGCGGCCGGCCACCCGTTGGTAGAACGCCACTTCCTTGGCGTAGCCGCCCATCATCTCCATGGCACCCCGCGCCTCCGAGAGCGCGGGCAACTTGGCGATCAGCGTGGGCGGCACGTCCCCGCCGGTCAGGTGGAGCCGGTACAGCAGCGAGGAGAAGCCGCTGTCCTGCGCGATCTGCTCACTGCGGACGGCGTCGACCCGGGTTCCGAGTGCCTCGGACAGCCACGGCGCGGTGACGCCCTCGATACCGCAGGGCACAGCCGAGGTAGCCGAAGTCACACGGGCCTCCCCATCGAGGTAGTTGACGATAAACAACTAAGTTAGTTGTCGAGCGTCTATTATGCAAGGGTGCCCACTCCCAGCCGCGGGCTTACGCAACCGCAACGAGTCGAGACGTCCAACCGTCGACTCGTCGAGGCCGCCGCTGAGCTCATCGCCGAAAAGGGTTGGGAAGCAACCACGGCCGCCGAGATTGGCAGGCGCGCGGGCTATAGCCGCGCGATGGTTCATGCGCGGTACGGCAGCAAGGACGCCATCCTCGACGCGTTCCTGCAAGACGGCTACGTGCAACGTCTGCTACCCGGCCCAGAGCCCGGCGCCACCGGCATGGAGAACGCGGTCGCCCACCTCCACCGGATCGAGGAGATGTATGCGCAGGACCCTGACTTCCTGCGCGCGATGTTCGCGATGACGTTCGAGGCTGTCAAGACGACCTCGCCAGTGCGTACGGTGATGCAGACCTGGTTCGAGCGTGGCGTCGAGGCCGTGGAGGCGGGGCTGCGAACCGGGATAGCCGACGGATCGGTCCGGCCCGACATCGACGTCGAGCGGGCAGTCAACGACATCAGCGCGTCGATCTTCGGCATCGCGTTCCACTGGATCGTGATGTCCGAACGCTACGACCTCGCAAGGGAATTGGACTTCGCCCGGACGCGCATCAGCTCCGACTACGGTCCCCGCGGGACGCGCTGAGCGCCGCCCATGCCGCGCGCCGCGCCGCCGTGGGGTCCGACTCCACGCGGGAACGGCGATCGAAGATCATCGTCGCTCGCTCGCCGGTGGTGTAGCGGGGCCAGTCGTCGCCGGGCACGCCAGTCTTGCTGAACGACCGCCAGCGGCGCTGAACGTCCCTGCTGACCGAACGCGCCGACCCGCGGTCGCCCGCCACCGTCAACAACCCACCCATCCGGGTGTCGTACACGTCGAACACCGCAAGCAGTTCGCTGCCGTGGGTGGCGCCGAAGCCGGTCCACTGCAGTGGGCGCGGCGCGTAGTCGTAGCGGTAGTGGTACGTCGGCGCGTGCAGGCAATGCGCCTCGGCGAGCTCCCAGGCTCTCGCGCCGAACGTGAAGTCACTGCCGAAGGCCAGGCAGGCGGCCTTGCTCGGATATCCCGGGTAGGCCTCCCGCACTCCTTGCGCCACTTCGGGTTCCGCGCTTTCGAGGAACTTCTCGATGACGGGCTCGTTGGTCGGCAGGTAGTCCATGAACTTCGCGAACAGGCTGGCCTCGGTGGCGTTGCTGCCGATGATCAGCGGCACGCGGTGTGCCTCCCCACGCGCCATCGCGTCGACGTGCGTCCGTGGCAGGTAGTCGCCGCCAACGGTGGCGCCGATCCCGAAGGAGTCGGGCGTCTCGCGGATGGTGTCCGTCATGATGCGCTCCAGCGTCCTGACGAGCTGCGACGGTCGTGCGGTCATCACGGCCCGCGCGCCTTCCACCGGATCGGCACCGAGCCCGGCGGCGAATCGGCGAGCGATCTCGGCGGAGTACTCGGCCTGGTGGATGAGCCCGCCTGGTGGGCTCTCCGAGATCGCCTGGTGGAACAGCCCGGCCGCCTCGGGGACGGCGAGCAGTGTCGTCACGGCATGGGCTCCCGCGCTCTCGCCGAAGATCGTGACGTTGTCGGGGTCACCGCCGAACTCGGCGATGTTGTCGCGCACCCAACCCAGCGCCGCCACCAGGTCGCGCAAGAACAGGTTGGCCTCGAGCGGGTGCTCCGGCGTGGACAGCGACGACAGGTCGAGACACCCCAGCGCCCCGAGCCGATAGTTCGCCGACACGTAAACGGCTCCCCGGCGCGCGATGGCCGCGCCGTCGTACACCGACGTGGCGGAGCTGCCGAACATGTAGCCGCCGCCGTGGATGAAGAACATCACGGGCAGTGGCCCGTCGTGCGGTTCGGTCGAGGAGACGACGTTGAGCGTCAGACAGTCCTCGCTCATCGGTTGACGGCCGCCGCGCCCCATGAACGTGTACCGCGGATCCTGCGGCGCGCAGTAGGCGAACTCCTCGCAGTACCGCACGCCGCGCCAGGGCAGCGGCGGTTGTGGAGCACGAAATCGTAGTGGTCCCATGGGTGGCCGGGCATAAGGGATGGATCGCCACCTCGCCAAGCCGGCGCGCACGAAGCCCTGGACGATGCCGCCGGTGGTGTGTACCCGCGCCGACTGATCGATCACCACCGTCGTCGTCTCCCAACCCGGTCCGAAGCGCCTGCCGAAGCCTCTACTGTAATGTATTCCATTGACCTCGTTTCGACCGATCAAAGGGGTGGCTAGCAGTGAAGGTGCCGTTCACCTGGAAGGTCACGGGCTGGTTCATGATCGGCTGGTCGGCCGAGTTCGAAGTGGGCGACGTCAAGGCGCTCAAGTACTTCGGCGAGGACTTGGCGGCCTACCGCGACGAATCCGGGGACCTGCACGTGATGGAGGCGCACTGCAAGCACCTCGGCGCGCACATCGGACACGGCGGCAAGGTCGTCGGCGACTGCGTCGAATGCCCCTTCCACGGCTGGCGCTGGGGCCCCGACGGCACCAACCGCTACATCCCGTACCAACCCGACCGGCCCAACCGCGGGCTGCGGCTGCGCTCCTACCCCGTCCAGGAGCAGTACGGCTGCATCTTCATGTGGTACCACCCAGCCGGGGACCCTCCGCGCTGGGAACTGCCCGACATCTTTCTGAAGTTCCCCCAATTCGAGACCGACCCGAACGCGTACTACCGGCCCTACCCCGAGTTCTCCAGCCGCGCCGACGCCATCCCGGTGCACCCCCAGATCGTCGCCGAGAACGGACCGGACAGTTCGCACTTCCGCTACGTGCACGGAGCCTCGGTGACACCGGTATGTCTGCACTGGGAACACGTCGACGAGGAATGGCGGTTCCTGACCGGCTGGCCCGACGCCCGCAGCGACGACCCGAACGAGATGGCGCTGCGCATCCACAGTCACTTCTCCGGACTCGGATTCGCGATGAGCGTGTTCGAGGGCTCGTCCAACCATCGGCTGATCTTCGCCTGCACACCCGTCGACGACGAAGTCTCCGACATGTTCTACTCGATCTGGTGGCCCAAGGTCGACGGCGAAACCTCCGACGTCCCACCGGATCACGTCCGCACCCAGGTCGAGAAGCAATTCCTCAAGACCGTCTGGGAGGACTGCGACATCTGGCGCTACCAAAAGTACGTCGAACGACCCGCCCTGGCCAAGATCGACGCCATCCCCTACATGGCCATGCGCAAATGGGCCACACAGTTCTACGAGGTCTCCGCCGCCGAGCCGGCAGAGACCCGCGTATGAGACCCGCGCTCGGTGACCTCGTCACGCCTGCCCACACCGCGATCGTCACCCAGGAGTGCCAGGGCGCGGTGATGGGCCCGAACGCAGGGCTTGCGGTGCTGGCCGCCGAGGCCCGCCGCGAGGCGCTGCCCAACATCGTCCGACTGCTGCCCGCCGCCCGCACGGCGGGCGTGCGGATCGTGCACTGCCTGGTGCAGCGCCGCCCCGACGGGCTTGGCGCCAACCACAATGCGCGACTGTTCGCCGGCGCCGCCAAGGGCGTCGACGTCACCCCGGGCAGCGAAGGGGCGACGCTGCTGCCCGAACTCGGCCCTGCCCCAACCGATCTCGTACTGTCCCGCTGGCACGGCGTCGGCCCGATGGGCGGCACCGACCTCGATGCGGTCCTGCGCAACCTCGGCGTGACGACCATCGTCGCGGTGGGGGTCTCGCTGAACATTGCGATCCCCAACCTCGTCATGGACGCCGTCAACGCCGCATACACCGTGGTCCTGCCGCGCGACGCGGTGGCGGGTTTCCCGGCCGAGTACGGCGCCGCCGTCATCGACAACAGCCTTTCCCTGCTCGCCACGGTGACCACGACCGACGAGCTCATCACGACCTGGCAGGCCCCATGACGGAGACGCGCGGCTTCCCCGAGCTCAAACCCGTCGACGCGCCACCGGAACTGGAGCGGTTCACCGCGGCGGTGCGCCGGCTGCAGGATCTCGCCGTCTCCACCGATCCGGACGGCGAGTCCTGGACCGCGGCCACCGAGGCGATTGAGCGGGCCTGCGAAACGCTTGAACCGCATCAGGTTCCGGATGGTCAGGCTCCCGCGGGGCGGGCCACCAAGCTGCCCGGCCTCGGCCATCCGTTGATTCCGCCGTGGACGTTCACGGACTACAGCGCGGACGGCGTGACCATGGAGGGCCAATTCAGCCGGTTTCACGTGGGCGGCAACATGGCCGTACACGGCGGCGTCATCCCGCTCTTCTACGACTGGCACTTCGGCATGATCGTGTCGGCCGCGGGGCGCCCCATCAGCCGGACGGCGTACCTGCACGTCGACTACCGCGCCGTCACGCCGATCGATCAGCCGCTGATCTCGCGGGGCCGCATCGACCGGCTCGACGGCCGCAAGGCCTTCATCACCGCCACCATGACCGATGCCGAGGGCACCGTGCTGTCGGAGGCCAACGGACTCATGATCAAGCTACTCCCCCACCAACCCTGACTTAACGAAGACTTCAAGGACCGCAATGCAATTCACCGTTTCCGCCGTGTTCGACGCCGTCGCGGCCGCGATTCCCGATCGCGTCCTGCTCACCCAGGGCGACCGACGCTACACGTATGCCGACGTCGTCGACCGGTCCAACCGGCTGGCGTCCTATCTGCACTCACGCGGACTGGGTTGCCACACCGGCCGATCGGCGTTGGCGGGCCACGAGGTCGGCCAGGACCTACTCGGCGTCTACGCCTACAACGGCAACGAGTTCGTCGAGGCCCTGCTCGGCTCGTTCCGGGCCCGCGTCGCGCCGTTCAACGTCAACTACCGCTACGTCAAGAACGAATTGCAGTACCTGCTGGCGGATTCCGGTGCCACTGCACTGGTCTACCACGCCGCCTTCGCTCCGCGTGTGGCCGAGATCCTGCCCGACCTGCCACGGCTGAAGGTGCTCATCCAGATCGCCGACGACTCCGGCAACGAACTGCTCGACGGCGCCGTCGACTACGAAGAAGCCTTGGCGTCCAGCGCAGCGGAGCCACCACCCGTCGAGCCCTCCCCCGACGATCTCTACGTGCTCTACACCGGTGGCACCACCGGCATGCCGAAGGGCGTGCTGTGGCGCCAACACGACATCTTCGTCACCTCGTTCGGTGGGCGGAATCTGTTCGACGGCACGGTGATCGATTCGATCGAGGGGCTCGTCGAGCGCGCCGCCGCCGGGACGGGGACCAAGCTGATGATCCTCCCGCCGCTGATGCACGGGGCCGCCCAGTGGGGCGTCATGACGGCGCTGACCACGGGACAGACAGTAGTGTTCGCCTCGGTGGTCGACCGCCTCGACGCCGACGAGGTGGTCGCGACCATCGAACGCGAGGGGGTCATGGTCGTGACGGTCGTCGGCGACGCCATGGCCAGACCGCTCGCCGCGGCCATCGAACGTGCGGGCTCGACGCCGCTGGCCGCGGTCGCCAACGGCGGGGCGCTTCTGACTCCAACTACCAAGCAGCGCTTGATCGATGCCAAACCCGGCCTCGTCGTCGTCGACGGAGTCGGTTCGTCGGAGACGGGTGCCCAGATGTCGCACATGTCGGCACCGGGTGCGGTGTCGACCGGGCGGTTCAAGCCAGGCCCGGACACGGTCGTGATCTCCGAGGACATGAGCACCGTGCTCGAGGCAGGCCACGACGGCATCGGTTGGCTTGGCCAGCGTGGCTACGTACCACTGGGCTACAAGGGTGACGCAGCCAAGACTGCGGCGACGTTTCCCGTCGTCGACGGGGTGCGCTACGCCATTCCCGGCGACCGGGCCAGGCTCGTGGACGCCGACGCCGTCGAACTGCTCGGGCGCGACTCGGTCACCATCAACTCGGGCGGCGAGAAGATCTTCGCCGAAGAGGTGGAGACGGCCATCGCCGCGCACCCGGCCGTGGCCGACGTGGTGGTCGCCGGGCGACCCAGCGAGCGCTGGGGCCAGGAGGTGGTGGCGGTGGTCGCGCTCGCCGACGGTGCCGTGGTGGACGCGGACGAGTTGATCGCCCACGCCGCAACGTCGTTGGCGCGCTACAAGCTGCCGAAGGCCGTCGTATTCCGCCCGGTGATCGAGCGCAGCCCGGCGGGCAAAGCCGACTACCGGTGGGCTCGCGAGCAGGCGAGCACCTAGGCCTCGTTGGACTTGAGGCGTCGATTGGTGCGGCGCCGCGCCATGCGCAAGGACATGTCGGCGTAGGCCTTCATCGGCCGGGTGAACGGCGGCGAGGCCGAACCCGTGATGCTGAACGGAAGGTCGGTGCCCACGACGGTCCGCTGATGGCTGAAGGTGTCGAAACCCGCCTTGCCGTGGTAGGCGCCCATACCGCTGCGGCCGACGCCGCCGAAGGGTGCGGCCGACGGAATCATCTGTGCCGCGAAGTCGTTTCGCGCGACGCCGCCGCTGCGGGTGTTCCGCACGAAGCTGCGGAAGTGCGCCCCGTCGGGCCCATACCAGTAGGCCACCAACGGCGCGGGCCTTTGGTTGATGTAGTCGATGGCGTCGCTGAGTTGTGCGTATCCCATCACGACCAGCACGGGCCCGAAGACCTCCTCGCTGGCGATCTTCATGCGATCGTCCACCCCGCGCACGATGGTCGGCGCGATCTTGCGGGTGGCCCGATCGGGCAACGCCTCACCGGTTGGCGCGATGCTCTCGACCTGGGCGCCACCGTCGCGCGCGTCGTCGATCAGACCCACCACGCGGTCGAAGTTGGCCTCGTTCACCGATGAGCAGTAGTCGCCGTTCGACACGATCGTGGGGAACATGCCACGCAGGGTCTCCCGCGCGACGTCGACGAAGGTGTCGATTCGGTCGTCGGGGACGAAAACGTAGTCCGGACACACGCACACCTGTCCCCCGTTGACCATTCGGGCCGCGGCGATGCGGGCGGCCGAGCGACGGACGTCGGCGTCGGGTGCGACGACCACGGGGTTCTTGCCCCCGAGTTCCAGCGTCACCGGAACCAGGTGCTCGGCGGCGGCGCGTTGCACGCGAGCGCCGATCGACGGCGACCCGGTGAAGAAGAGGTGGTCGAACGGCAACGTCGAGAACTCGGCCGCGACGTCCGGGCCACCCGTCACCACGACGAGTTCCTCGGGGCTGAAGTACTTCGGCGCGACGGCGGCCATCAATTCCGCTGTGTGGGAGGTGATCTCGGACATCTTGAGCATAACCCTGTTGCCCGCCGCGAACGCCGCGGCGGCGGGCAGCACGACCAGGTTCAGCGGGAAGTTCCACGGGCCGATGATGCCCACGACGCCCAGTGGGGTGGACTCGACCTCGGCGCGCAGCCCGAAGATGCGTCCCACCCGCATCAGCTTGGTGGCGGACATCCACTCCGCCACGTGCGCGCGTGTGTGCTCGATCACCGGGATGATGCCGACCACTTCGGTGAACAACGTGGCCGCCCGTGACCGGGTGCCGAAGTCGGCCGCCATGGCGTCGACGAATGCGTCGGTGTTGTCGAGCACCAACGCCATCAGTCGGTCGATGCGGTTGCGCCGAACGGCCAGACTGGGTGGGCCGTCCGCCACGAAGGCCCGGCGCTGGCGGTCGAGGGCTTCCCGCATCTGCGAGGCTTCGGCCCCGAGCTCAACGCCGAGGTGCTGTTCCGCTGTACTCATCGCCACCAGACTCCGTAACTCCCGGCGGCGCGACGCCCTCCGGTAAGGCTCACGGTAGCACCCGATTCGCGGCCGTCTGCGATGTCGCCGTCATCGCTCCGGGCACGTGGGATAAGCTACTGTAATATTTACAGTACGGACGTGCGGCATCGCCGTCCACTAGGCTTTACGACGCGGGGGGCTGTGGTGGAAACCGAAGTACAAGACGCCAGCCAGCAGCGGGCCGACAGGGCCAGCCTGCTGCGCAACCCGTATCCGTTCTTCGCCAAGAAGCGCGCGGAGAACGGCGTCTTCGAGGGCACCGTCATGGATTACTCCAAGACACCCGAGCAGTTCCGTCCCAAGCAGTGCTACTCCGCCATGTCATTCGACGCGGTCAACACAGTGTACCGGGACGGCAAGACCTTCAACTCCGCGATGTACGACTCCACCATCGGCATGTTCATCGGCCCGACGATTCTCGCGATGGGTGGAGCCGAACACCGTGCGCACCGCAACCTCGTATCAGCGGCGTTCAAGTCAAGGTCGTTGGTGCGGTGGGAGCCCGAGATCGTGCGGCCCGTCGTCGACGGACTCATCGACGAGTTCATCAACTCGGGCCGGACGGACCTCATCAAGGAATTCACGTTCGAGTTCCCCACTCGCGTCATCGCCAAGTTGCTCGGTCTCCCCGAAGCGGATCTGCCCAAGTTCCGCAAGTGGGCCGTCGACCTCATCAGCTATACGGTCAAGTACAAGCAGGCGTTCGAATCGTCTGCGGCGCTGAAGGATTACTTCCTGACACAGATGAATGCCCGCAAGGACAACCCCACCGAAGACATCATCGGCGATCTCGTCACTGCGGACATCGACGGGGAGAAGCTGACCGAGGAGGCCATCTACTCGTTCCTGCGGCTTCTCCTGCCCGCTGGCCTCGAGACCACCTACCGGTCGTCGGGCAACTTGCTGCACCTGCTGCTCACCCACCCTGACCAGTTCGCCGCAGTGCAAGACGATCACGAGCTCATCGGACCCGCCATCGAGGAGGGGCTGCGATTCGAAACGCCCCTGACGACGGTGCAGCGCTTTACCAGCGAGGACACTGAACTCGACGGGATCGAAATCCCCAAGGACTCCGTGATCGACGTGTGCATGGGTTCGGCCAACCGCGATGAGTCACGGTGGGACCGTCCAGAGGAGTTCGACATCTTCCGCAAGCGCACGCCGCACATTACGTTCGCCGCAGGCGAGCACACCTGCCTGGGACTTCACTTGGCGCGCTTGGAATCCCGCGTTGCGGTGGAGTGTCTGCTGAGCCGGCTGAAGAACATCACACTGCTCGACGAGGGCGATCCGCACATCCACGGCCAACCGTTCCGTTCGCCGAATGTGTTGCCGGTGACGTTCGACGCCGCGTGAGCGCCGATGCTTCGTTCGAGCGGGCCTGCCTAACCGGACGAACCAGATCCACGACTGCCCGGCACGGTCCACACCGCAGTCGAGCAGATCGAGCGCGCCGGTGGCCGTGCTCGAGCGGTAGTCGGCGATGTGCGAAACGAGGAGGACGTCCGCCGAGCAGTTGACGTGGCAGTCAATGACTTTGGCACGGTGGACATCGTCGTGAACAATGCCAGCGCGATGGCTCAGGCCGGCACCAACGAACTTCCGTTGAAGCGATACGACCTGATGGCAGACGTCAATATGCGCGGCACGTTCGCGCTTACCCAGGCGTGTTTACCTGCGCTACGCGATTCCTCGCATCCAGCGATCCTCACGTTGTCCCCACCGCTGAACATGGCGCCCGCGTGGCTCGGTCGGTTCCCTGCCTACACGATGACGAAATACGCGATGACAATCCTGACGCTGGGGTGGGCCGCCGAGTTCGCCGAGTTCGGGATAGACGCGAATTGCCTATGGCCTCAGACACGTATCGCCACCGCGGTCATCCGCAACCTCCTGGGCGGCGATGAGGCCGTCGCGAAGGCGCGCAGCCCGCGCGTCATGGCTGACGCGGCAATGCTCATGCTGTCGCAACCCCGCGGCACCATGACGGGCCAGACGCTGGTCGATGCGGACGTCCTTGCGCAGGCGGGAGTCACCGATCTTTCGCGGTACGGCGGCGGATCTTCACCAACGCTGGATCTCTACATCGATCCCGCGTAGCACCCTCCGCGGGGAGAACGCCTCGGCGGTCAGCCCTTCCAGGGCTTGGCCTTCACGTAACCGCCCGCGTCGATGCGCAACTGCGTGCCGGTGATGTAGCGCGAGGCGTTGCTGGCCAGGAACACCACCGCGTCGGAAACGTCCTGCGGCTCGATGTACGGCACCGGCATCGCCTGCATCATCGAGAACGTCGCCTCGGCGTCCTCCCGCGTCGGCTCCTTCAGGTCTGGCCGGAACACCGTGTACATGCCCTCGTTCTGCAACATGTCGGTGTTGACGTTGGTGGGATGCACCGCGTTGACCCGGATCATCCGCTTGGCCAGCTGGATCGACAGGTCGTTGACGTAGCGCGCCACGATCTGCTTGGCCAGGCTGTACGCCGAGCCGCCCGGACCCTGGTTGGTCGCACTACCCAGTTGCGCCGCAAGCGATCCCGTCGCGATGATCGACCCGCCGTCGCTGATGTGCGGGAGGCTGGCCTGGATGACGTTGAACACGCCGACCAGATCGGTGTCGATGGTGTCCGACCACGACTGCATGGTCTGCCCCTTGCCCATCGCGCAGATCCCGGCGTTGGCGACCACGACGTCCAGCCCGCCGAGCTCGGCGACGCCATCGGCGATGGCCTTCCAGACCGCACTGCGCTCGCGCACGTCGACGATCGCCGTGTGGCACCGCACCGCTTCCTTCTCCACCATGCGCGCCGTCTCGTCGAGATCCTCTGGCCGCGACAGCGGGTACGTGTTGCCCTCCAGATCGGCACAGATGTCGAGCGCGATGATGCTCGCGCCCTCAGCCGCCAGGTTGACGGCGTGCGAACGACCTTGGCCGCGAGCCGCGCCCGACACGACGGCGATCTTGTTGTCCAGCTTGCCCATTCGCCTGCGTCCTTCGTTCTAGCCCTGCCGGGGCACCCGGTGGGCGATGGTCTTCGTTTCCAGGTATTGCTGAAAGCCTTCGATACCGCACTGGCGGCCGATGCCACTGCTCTTGTAGCCGCCGAACGGAGCGTCGGCGCCGTAGAACATGCCGCCGTTGACGCCGATCGATCCCGTGCGGATGCGTCGGGCGATGCTGCGGCCACGTTCGAGTGACCCGGACAGCACCGCGCCGGCAAGTCCGAATGCGCTGTCGTTGGCCATCCGCACGGCTTCGTCGTCGTCGTCGAACGGAATGATCACCAGCACGGGTCCGAAGATCTCGTCCTGGGCGATCGCGGCGCTATTGTCCACGCCGACGACGACGGTCGGCTGTACGAAGAACCCACCGGCCAACGGACCTGTGGCATCGAACGAGCCTCCGCCCACGGTGATCTCGGCGCCAGCACGGCGGGCCTGGTCGCACGCGGCAAGCACGCGCTCCTTCTGCTTCGCACTAATCACCGGACCAACGAGCGTCTGCGGCAGCGCCGGATCACCGACGGGCACCATGCCGAACGCCGCGGTCACGCCCGCCACGGCGTCGTCGAACAACGAGCGGTGGATCAGCATGCGGGTGGTGAGCGCACACGCCTGCCCGGCATGCACGCAAACCCCGACGGCGCTGGGGATGATCTTGGCCGGGTCGACGTCCTCGGTGACGATGAGCGCCGACTTCCCACCGAGTTCGAGGAAGGTGCGCTTCATGGTCTCGGCACCCTGGCGCAGCAGCAACTTGCCGACCGCGGTGGAACCGGTGAAGGACACCATGTCGACACGCGGGTCGGTGGCGAGCAGCTCCGCGACGTCGTTGGCCGGGGTGGGGACGACGTTCACCACACCCGCGGGGATGTCGGTGCGCTCGGCGATGAGCCTGCCGAGTCGGGTTGCGTTCCAAGGGGTGTGCGGATCCGGCTTGAGTACGACGGTGTTGCCGGTCGCCAGCGCAGGCCCCAGCTTGTTGAGAATGACCTCGATCGGGAAGTTGGAGGGGGTGATGGCACCGACGACGCCCACCGGCTCCTTCACCACCGTCCGGACGTTGCGCTCGCCGAACAGGCCCCCGCCCTCGAGTGGACGTTCCCATTCGAACGTGTCGATGAGGCCGGCGGGATAGCGCAGCGACTCAGCGAGCGGCCAGTCCAACTGTGCGGTGGCGATCGTCATGTCGGGGCAGCCGACCTCCGCGATCAACTCCTCGCGCAACGCGTCGCGCTCGGAGGCGATGGCCTCCTGGAGTTGGCCGAGGCAGCGCTGCCGCAGCGCACCGTTTGTGGACCAGTCGGTCTCGTCGAAGGCGCGCCGGGCCGCTCCGATGGCGCGGTCCATGTCGATGGCACCGGCAGCCGCAGTCGCGCCGATCACCAAACCCGTTGCCGGACTCACATTGTCGAACTCGGCACCGGAGTCCGCGGCGACGAGCTCACCGTCGACGAGCATCCTTCGCTCGGCGTGCACTGCCGCGCGCCTGCCGATTTCGACACTGGGCGCGACCTGCTCCTGCGCGACGTCGCTCACGTGTCATCTCCCAGCCGGCCGGACTACAGTTATCAACTGTAAACCTTACAGTATTACGATCCGGCTGCGACCGGCTCCACCTCGACGGGGACACCCGTGAGCCACGACATCCCGGCCAGCGCCTCGACGTCGCGCGGATCGGTTGACATCAGCTGGTTCACGTTGGCCCCGCCTGCGCGGTTGGCCAGCTGCCATCCCCCGGTGCCCTTGTGCCCCCAGCCGTGCGGGATCGCGATGGTGCCCGGCACGATGTCGCGGGTCAGCGCCACCGGGAGCGCGATCCGGCCGTGCGGCGAGCTGACCTCCACGGTGTCACCGTCGGCGATGTGGCGCTGCCCAGCGTCGTCTTCGTGCATCAGCGCACGGTGGACGCGCTCCCCACGCATCAGCAGCGGCGAGTTGTGCATCCACGAGTTCTCCGACCGCGGCTCCCGCATCCCGATCATCTTCATCGGGAAGCCCGCCGGCTGGCCGCGCTTGCGCATCGCGGAGATCTCCGCGGCGATGTCGTCGTGCCTCAACCGCACCCGGGCGTGGCGGTACACCACCACCTCGCCGAGCACGCCGGTCCGGATGTGGGGTGCGACGACGACGCCGTGCGGATGCTCGCCGCTGAGCCGGCTGAACGTCAGTCCGCCACGGCGCAACCCGTACCGATCACCGCCGTCCGACAGCCGGATCATGCCGTCGGCCAATGCGCGCGGGTTGAGCCGACGCCCGAACATGCCCAGCACCTTGCGCGCCGCCGCAAGCGCCGCGAAGACCGGTGTGCGCGAGCCCATCCGGCTCGTCAGGTCGTCGACGATGTCCCACTCGGAGCGCGCCTCCCCCGGCGCGTCGACCACGGCTTCCGTCGTCTGGCGGAATGGGGTGGCCTGGAACTGCTGAAAGGTGAGCGCAAAGTCGTCACGCTCGTACATCGTCGTGACCGGCAGGATGTAGTCACAGTGTGCGGTGGTCTCGGTGACGTAGAAGTCCAGTCCGACGGCGAGTTCCAGCTTCTCGAAGGCCGCTTCCAACTCCTGTCCGTTCGGGACCGACAACACCGGATTGCCCGCGCTGACGAAGAGCGCCTTGATCTGGTGCTTGCCCGGAGTCGACATCTCCTTGGCCATCATTGCCGCGGGCTCCGCCGCGATCACCGACCTGAATCCCCCGACGCGGGTGCGCTTGCGGCGGTAGGTCCGGCGAAGGGATGCGCCCATCGCCATGAAGCCCAGGCGTTGCCCGGCGATGCCAAGCGTGCTGAACACGCTGCCGCCAGGTCGATCCAAGTTGCCCGCCACCAGGTTCACCGCGTCGATCAGGTACGTGGTGAGCGTGCCTTGGCGTCCCACGCAGGTGCCGAGCCGCCCGTACACCGCCGCCCTTGGTGTGCTCACGAGCGCCCGCGCCAACTCGCGAACCGCCGACGGCGCGATGCCGGTGTGCGACTCCGTGGCCTCGGGATTGAATGGCGCGCATTGAGCGCGGAGCCAGTCGAGCCCGTCCGCCTGGGTCGACACCGTCGTCCAGTCGACCAGGTGCTCGGCGAACATCACCTCGAGCAGTGACATCAGGAAGTAGGCGTCGCTGTCCGGGACGATGCCGAGCCACTCGAATTGCGCGGCGGTCTCGGACCGGCGCGGGTCGATCACGACGACTCTGCCGCCGCGCTTGACGACGTCGTGCATGCGCTCCTTGATGCGCGGCGCGGTGAGGAAGCTGCCGTGGGAGACAACCGGATTGGCGCCCATCATCACCAGCAGGTCGGTGCGCATCAGGTCGGGGATCGGAACCGACATCGGGGTGCCGTACAGGAACTGGCTGGCCAGCAGCCTGCAGCTGGTGTCCTGCGACGACGCCGTGAAGTAGTGGCTGTGACGGCCGATGCCCTTGATGAACGCCATCACCCCGAACAGGTGCGAATAGCTGAAGGCCGCGGGGTTGCCCATGTACCAGCCAAAGGCGCCGGAACCGTGCCTGCGGTGGATGTCGTTGCAGCGGGCGGCGATGTCGGTCATCGCCTCGTCCCACGACACCGGTTCGAAGCCGTCGGGGCCCTTGCGCAACGGGGTCAGCACGCGGTCAGGGTCGTTGACCACCTCGGTGAACGCGATGCCCTTCTGGCAGGCGAAACCCGACGACAACGGATGGTCCTTGTCGGGTCGTAACGCCACCAGCCGACCGTCCTCGACGGTGGCGACCATGCCGCACAACGGTTCGCAAATGCGACAGAAGGTGGGCTTGTGTTCGATCACCGGTACTACGTTACTGTAACGGTTACAGTGGGATGGCCTGTTTCACCCGACGGGCCGCGTCATGCCCGCGGAATCGACCAGAGGGAGCACTGTCGCAGATGAATGACGTCGCGATCATCGGCGTGGGCCTCCACCCGTTCGGCCGGTTCGACGGCAAGTCCGCCATGGAGATGGCGGTGGATGCGATCTTCGCCGCGGTCGACGACGCCGGTGTGGCGTGGGGCGACATCGGTGCCGCCGCAGGCGGCAGCTGGACGGTGGCCAACCCCGACGCGATCGTCGGAATGGTCGGGCTGTCCGGGATCCCGTTCACCAACGTGTTCAACGCCTGCGCCACCGCGGCCAGCGCCGCCAAGGCCTGCGCCGACGGAATCCGACTGGGCGACTACGACATCGGCATCGCGGTCGGACTGGACAAGCATCCGCGCGGCGCCTTCACCGAGGACCCCGCACTGGTCGGCATGCCGAGCTGGTACGCCGAGAACGGCCAGTACCTCACCACGCAGTTCTTCGGCATGAAGGCCAACCGGTACCTGCACCAGCACGGCATCTCGCAACAGACCCTGGCCAAGGTGGCGGCCAAGAACTTCCGCAACGGCGCGCTGAACCCGAATGCGTTCCGGCGCAAGCCGATCCCCGAGGACGAGATCCTCAACTCGACGATGCTGAACTACCCGCTGACGCAGTACATGTTCTGCGCTCCCGACGAGGGCGCGGCCGCCATCGTCATGTGCCGCGCCGACATCGCGCACCGCTACACCGACAAGCCCGTCTTCCTGCGCGCCGTCGAGATCCGCACCCGCACCTACGGCGCGTGGGAGGTGAACACCACCTTCGCCCCGGTCGACGAGATCGCCGCGCCGACGGTCTTCGCCGCCCGTGCCGCATTCGAGAAGGCGGGCGTGGCACCCGAGGACGTCGACGTGATCCAGCTGCAGGACACCGATGCAGGCGCCGAGGTCATCCACATGGCCGAGTGCGGATTCTGCGCCGACGGCGACCAGGAGAAGCTGCTCGCTGACGGGGCCACCGAGATCACCGGGTCGATGCCCATCAACACCGACGGCGGCCTGATCGCCAACGGCGAGCCCATCGGCGCGTCGGGGCTGCGCCAGATCCACGAACTCGTCAAGCAGCTGCGCGGTGAGGCCGGCGACCGTCAGGTGCCCGGCGAACCGAAAGTGGGTTTCGCCCAGCTCTACGGCGCACCGGGAACCGCGGGCGCCACCGTGCTGACGACCTGAGGGGATCACATGACACAGTTCCGCGATGCGCCCGTCTTCGACGCCGATCAGCACATGTACGAGACGGCGGACGCCCTGATCAAGTTCCTGCCCGAGCAGTACAAGCGTGCGGTGCAGTACGCGCAGTTCGGCCGCCAGACCCGGATCGTCATCAACAACAGGGTCACCGACTTCATCCCGAACCCGACGTTCGAGCGCGTCGCGGCCCCCGGTGCCCACGAGAAGTTCTTCGCGGGCGAGAACACCGAGGGGCAGACGCTGCGCGAGATGCAGGGCAAGGCGATCGAGGCGCCGGCAGCCACGCGCAATCCCGAAGACCGGGTCGCCGAACTCGATCGTCAGGGCGTCGTCGAGGCGCTGAACTATCCGACACTCGGCAGTCTCGTGGAGCACTCCAGCGCCGACGATCCCGCGCTGACGCTGGCCATCATCCACGCGCTGAACGAGTGGCTCGCCGAACACTGGAGCTTCAACTACGACAACCGCGTGTTCACCACCCCGATCATCAACCTGTCCGAGGTCGATGCGGCGCAGCGTGAACTGGCCTGGATCCTGGAGCGTGGCGCCAAGGTCGCGCTGATCAAGCCGGGCCCGGTGAACGGCCTGCACGGCTGGCGCTCCCCCGCGCTCCCGGAATTCGACCCGTTCTGGCGCGACGTCGAGGCGGCCGGGCTGCCCATCGTGCTGCACGCCAGCTACCCGCCGCTCGACGACTACGTCAGCCGGTGGGAGCCCCCATACACGCAGAACTTCATGGCGCAGAGCGCGTTTCGCTGGATGGTGCTGGGCCACCGCGAGATCGCCGACATGATCACGGCGCTGATCTGCCACGGCACGCTGACGCGGTTCCCGAAGCTGCGCATCGCCAGCGTCGAGAACGGCAGCGGCTGGATCTTCCCCCTGTTCAACGACTTCGAAGACCTGCAGAAGAAGATGCCGCAGAACTTCCCCGAGCATCCGCACGACGTCTTCCGCCGCAACATCTGGGTCAGCCCATTCTGGGAGGGCTGCGTGTCCGACGTCGTGAACACCGTCGGCTGGGACAAGGTGATGTTCGGATCGGACTACCCGCACCCGGAGGGGCTGGCCGAACCGAAGGGGTTCTGGAAGTACGCCGAGGGCATGGACGTCCGGCGCACCTATGACTTCATGGGTGACAACGCCCGCCGCTTCATGGGGCTACCGATCGCCAATCCCGATCCCGAGGCGGTCCACCCGCCGGCGATGGCCGAGATCTAGCTAGCGTCAAAGGGCCGCGAGCGCGCGCAAAGTCCGCATTCCGCCCGGCGTGTCGCCCGCAGACACGCGCGCTCGCGGGTGGTCAGATATGTCACGACGCCTTCTTGGGCGGCGAGTAGTTTGGCTTGCCCAGCCCAAGCACGTGCTGGGCGATCATGTTCCGAAACACCTCGAGTGTGCCGCCGTAGATGCCGACGAGTGGCGCGAACCGATAGACGTACTCGGCCGCACCGTCGTCGGCCGCACCCTCGGTTCCCACGGGTAGCGCCGACGCGGTGCCCAGGATGTCCATGAGATCGGGCGACACGTCACGCATCGACTGCGCGAGGGCCACCCGGCCGAAGATGTTCGGCGTGCTGATCGCCACCTCCATGCGAGCGACGCTGCGGCCCAGCCGATAGGCGACCGAATCGTCGTCGATGGCCTTGCGCCCGTTCACGTCCGGCGTCCCGACCACCTTGCCGGCAACGTCACACGCCTTCACCATGAACTCGCCCTGATGCATCATGATGGCCACGTCCTGCAGCCCGTCGTCGGCTGACGCAGTGGCGCCATGCTCGGCGTCGAGGGGCCCGCGCAGCACCGTCCAGCCGCCGTTCACCTCGCCGAGCCGGTACTTGTCGGACACTCGCACGTCGCTGTAGTAGACGATGTTGGTGCGGTCGCCGTCGACGGTGCGGATGCCCTGGATCTCGATGCCTTCGGTATCGAGCGGAACCAGGAACATGGTGATGCTCTTGTGCTTTGGCGCGTCCGGATCGGTGTTGGTGATCAGGAACACGTACTGGCAATTGTGCGCGCCGGTGGTGAACATCTTGGAGCCGTTGATGACCCAGTCATCGCCGTCCCGAACGGCCCGCGTCTTGCACGTCGCAATGTCGGAGCCGCCCTCGGGTTCGGTGTACCCGAGACAGAGTCGCGCGTGCCCGCTGAACACTAGCGGGAGCACCTCGTCGCGGAGTTCGGGCGAGCCGAACGCGGCCACGGTCTTGGCGACCATGGTCGTGGTGCCCATCGTCACCCACGGCACGTGGGAGCGGCGCTTCTCCAACTCCCACAGCCGACGTCGGACCCGGCTGAAGCCACCCTCCTCCTCGGTGTGCCACTCGCCGTGGAGATAGCCTGCGGCGCCGAGCGCAAGGTGGACGCCCTCGTCGAAGTTGTCACCGGTCTCGCGGTCCCGTCGGATGACGTCCTCGGTGACCTGCTCGGCGAGGAAGGCCTTCGCCTCGTCGAGGAACGCCTGGTCATCGTCTGCCAGCTGCACGCGTGAAAAGTCCATTGTGATTGCCTCCTACTGGCTTTCCCGCGCGGACACGATGCGTCCAATGCGTTGCGTCGTCGCTCCAGGGTCACCGCCGGCCAGCGGCCAGCCCCTCGCCCGGACGAGGTAGGCGCTTGCGGCGGCCTCATCCGAGACGCCGAGGCCGCCTTGGACGTGCACTGCCATGGTGGCGGCCTTGGCCGCCTCCTCGGTCATGAAGACGAACGCCGACGGCCCCAACTCGGGCCGCTCCCCGGGTTCGTTGTCCAGGTACCAGGCCGCCCGCCTGGCCAACGCTCGGCCGCCCTGCACGGTGATGGCCATGTTGGCCAGCGGATGCGAGATGCCCTGCAGCGTCGAGATGGGCACACCGAGGGTGTACCGGGTCTTGGCGAACTCGGCCGCGATGGTCATCGTCTCCTCGACGAGGCCGGCCAGCGCCGAAGCCATCAGCAGCCGCCATTCGTCAAGCGCCAGTTGGTAGTCCGCGAGCGCTTGCGCCCCGCTGCCGATCACGGTGCGCCCCTGCGCAGTGCCCGGATCGATCCACGCCATCGGCAGCTTGCCGATGTTGTCGACTGCGGCAGGGCGCGTGTCGAACGTCAGTCGGACGACGTCGGCCCCGTCGCGGACGATGACGTGGTCGGCGATCGAGCCGTTCGAGATCAGCCGCGGTCCCGCGGCACTCGACTCGCGCAGGTCGAGTCCGGCGATCTGCTCGCCCGTCACGACCCCGGCGGTGTCGCCGTCCAGCGCGCCCAGCCGTGCCAGCAGCCGCGCGGCGCAGACGTGCTCGATCCACGGCACCGGAGCCAATACCCGGCCGAACTCCTCGGCGACGAGCGCAAGGTCGACCATCGTCGCGCCGTCTCCGCCGACCTCCTCGGGCAGCGCCATCGTGGTGGCACCGGTGGCGCACAACCGCTCCCACAGGCCCTTGTCGAACCCCGTGGCCTCGGCCGCGCGAACGACGTCGATGGAGCAGTTCGTCTTGAAGAACTGCTGGTACGCGGATTGCAGGTCGGTGTGGTCGCCCGTCAGGCTGTAGTCCACCCTGCGAAGTTCGTAGCGATCCATCCTCAGAGCCTCTCGTCCGATCGCGCACCGAAGAAGAACGCCTCGGCGTTGTTGTGGAGATAGTTGTCGAGCACGTCGGGGGGCAGGTCGAGCGCGAGCGCCTCTGGCACCACGCGACTTTGACGCAGCACGGGCCAGTCCGATGCGAAGATGACCTTCTCCTTGCCCCGCGTGCGCATGTAGTGCAACAGGGCATCGGGTAACCGCTTCGGCGACCAGGCCGAGGTCATGATGCGCAGGTTCTCGTACTTGATCAGTAGCCGGATCGCGACGTCCCACCACGGATCGGCCCCGTGGATCATGCACAGCTTCAGCTCGGGAAAGCGCACGCACACCCGGTCCAGATGGATCGGGTTCTGCACCTCGCCGGGGATCGGCGGACCCGGCAGCCCGGTGTTGATGCACAGTGGCAGTTCGAGTTCGGCGCACTTCGCGTACAGCGGGTAGTAGACCGCGTCACTGGGCGGGTACATGCCGTCCCCCCAGAAGCTGGGTCCGACAACTGCATACGCCACCGGCAGGTCGGCGACGACCGCCGCCAGCTCGCGCAGCGCGGCGACCGGCCGCAGCAGGTTGATGCCGCCCATCGCGAGGCTGAACTTGTCGGGCCGTTCCTCGACGAACTTGCGCGCCGTCACCGACGGCTTTAAGAGGTTGTCCATCAGGATGGCCTTGACCACGCCGTGTTCGTCCATCTCGTCGAGTAGCGCGGGCAGCTCGACCTGTTCGTACAGCGACTTCGGCCCCTTGAAGTAGTCGTCGCGCACCTTCAGCATGAACTCCGGCTGTTTGGCGGTCTCGCCGAAGTGCACGTTGACCAGGCAATCGATAACGTTGTGCGTCATGCCAGCGACTCCTGTTGCACTGCAGTGCGTTTCGCCCATCGGTAGTCGGCCTTGCCGTTGCCGAGCCTGCGGACCTTGTCGACGAACACGATCTCCTTGGGCGCCTTGAACCGCGCGAGGTGCTCCGTGCAGGCGGCGTGGAGCGCCTCGGGTTCGACCGTCTCCCCGGGCTGGGTCTCGACGAGGGCCACGATCTCCTGGCCCCACCGTTCGCTGTCGCGTCCGACCACCAGCGCATCGGCCACCCCCGGGTGCGCGCGTAGCACGCCTTCAACCTCCTCGACGAACACCTTCTCACCGCCGGTGTTGACCACCAACGAGTCTCGTCCGAACAACCGCAGGGTGCCGTCGGCCTCCAACGAGGCGCGGTCGCCGGAGACGACCACCCGCTGACCGCCGACCACGGGGAAGGTCTTGCGGGTCGCTTCGGCGTCGTCGAAGTAGCCCAGCGGAATCCGGCCGGTGCGCACCACCCATCCGACCTCGGGATCGCCGGGTTCGACAAACCTGGCGAGGTCGTCGGACACCACGGTGCCACCTTCGCGCAGATCGAACGTGTCGCGATGAGAACCGCGCTGGTTGTGGCCGAAGCCCATATTCCCGGTCTCAGACGACCCGTAGCCGTTGATGATGGTGAGCTGCGGAAGCTTGTCCAGCAAGGCGGCCACGTGCTTGGGATTGGTTGCCGCGCCGCCGGTTCCAATGGCGTACAGGGACGAGAGCTCGTAGCTGTTCTGGTTGAGCTCGTCGATCAGTGGTGCCGCGTAGGCGTCGCCGACCATCGTCATGAGGCCGACCTTCTCGCGTTCCGCTGTCTGCCATACGGCCGGGGGGTTGAACTTGGTCCGGTCGTCGTACAGCACCACCGGCAGCCCGGCCAGCGCCCCCGAAAACACTGTCCACAGGCCCGCCGCGTGCATCAGCGGCGACACGGCGAACCAGGGTGCGCCCTCGTTGCGTCGTACCTTCTCGTGGATCTCGACGGCGGAGGCGTGGTCGGCGCCGACCATCGACGACACATAGGAATCGGCTTGCCGCCACAGCACGCCCTTGGGTCGGCCGGTGGTGCCACCCGTGCAGTACATGATGACGTCGTCGGGTGATCCGACGATTCTGCGCTCCGGATCACCTTGCGCCAATGCGTCTTCCAACGAAATCGCGCCAGGCAGGTCGGGCGCGTCGCTGCCGTCGTCGACCGAGATGAGCAACTCCGGTGCCAGCACATCGGCGAACTTGGCGCCCAGCGCACGGTGGTAGACGACGGCCCTTGGCTTCACGTAGTCGAGTAGCTCGGCGACCTCACGCGGCGTGTAGTGGTGGTTGACGTTGACCGGAACGGTACGGGCCTTGAGGCATCCGACGACCATTTCCGGGTAGCGGTCGTTGTACATGATCAGTGCGACGCGATCCTGCCCGCACTCCCAGTTGTCCAACCCGTCGCGTTCCCGGTGGGCGCCGAACCCCTTGTCGGCCAGGAAGTTCGCGAAGCGGCGGGTGCGCTCCGCCAGCTCGGCGTAGCTGGTTCGGCGTTCCCCGCATACCGTCATGGTGCGGTCACCGATGACGTCGGCGATGGCGTCGACGACGTCGCCGATGGTCCATTCGCCCATGGCTAGGCGGTGACGTTGGCGCCGGCGGGCAGGAGCGGAGCGACCCGGGGTTCAATTGAGCCGCCGAGCAGGTCGAGGGCGTTGTCCCGCATGACCTTACGGGTGTCTTCGGCGCTGAACTCGGGGAATTGTGGGATGTCGGCGGTGAAGGTCATCGGGTCGGCGAGCCCCTCGCCGTGAGGCCAGTCGGACCCGAACATGATCTTGTCCACGCCGATGGTTGCGGCGAGCAGCTTGACGTCGTCTTCGTAGTACGGGGCGATCCAGACGTTGTTGCGCAGCTGCTCGACCGGGTCTTCCTTGAAGTGGTAGGGCGCGGTGTTCGCGGCCTTCTTCAGCCGCTTGATCAACCGGTACACGAAGTAGGAGCCGTTCTCGATGCTGGCGACCTTGAGCTTCGGGTGACGGGTGAACACCTGGTGCACGATCATCGAGGCCATCGAGTCGTGAATCGCCCTGTCGTCGAGCAGGATCTGGTCGAGTGGGTCCTTCTTACCGAACCCCTCGAACGTGCCCTTGCCGCCCCACAGCGCTGCGATCGCCAGATAGCCGCTGTCGGACAGGTGGAAGATCACCGGAACACCCGCCTCGGCCAGTCGGGCCCACACCGGATCGTGCAGCGGATCGCCCAGTGACCGCGGCTTGACCACACCAGGCACCGGCGCGGGCCGCACACACACGTTCTTGGCGCCGCGGCCGAGGACGAACTCGACTTCCTCGACGGCCTTGTCCGGATCAGCCAGGGAGATGATCGGCGCCGACAAGAACCGGTGGTCGGGGCGGTCGAATCCCCAGTCCTCGTCGAGCCAGAGGTTGAAGGCGTGCACCGTCGCCATCGTCGCCTCGATGTCGTGCTTGAGTGCTTCCTCGACACCGCAGGCGAACGTCGGCAGCATGAACACCGTTTCGAGGTTCTGCTTGTCGAGCACCTTCTTCCGCGCGTCGCGGTTCTGGTACTCGGGATGGTTGGCCATGCGGTCGACCTTCATGAGCGAGGCCGGGTCGACACCCTCGGGGATCTCGCCGCGGAACAGAAGATCGAGGCAGCCCGGTTCGATGATCGGGTCGAACGTGGGGTTGGGGATGAAGTGGTTGACCACCTCCCCCATGACGGCCAGCGTGCGCTTGCCGTCGGCGACCATCTGCACACCGCGACGCTTGAACTCCTTCGGCAGGTGTCTGGTGCAGGAGTCGGTCGTTTCGTAGTAGTGGTTGTCGACGTCGATCGCCTGGTAGTCCAGGGGCTTTGCGCTGGTCACGGCAGGTCCTCCTTCAGCGGCGGGAAGCTGGGCTGTCTCTTCTCGAAGAAGGCAGTGATGCCTTCGATGAAGTCTGGCCGATGCATCGACTCGTGCATCAGTTTCTCGGCATCGGCACTGGTGTCGTGGACGTTTCGCAAAGCGTCGTCATACATCTGCCGCTTGATCACCGCCATCGCACTCGGCGCGCAGTTCAGAGCCATGTCCTCGGCGTAGGCCAGCACGCGCGGCATCAACTCGTCGGGCGGTAGCACTTCCTTGACCATGCCGAGTTCCTTCGCCTCCTCGGCAAAGAACGTGCGGCCACTCAACAACAGGTCGAGCGCGGCACCCCACCCAACGACGCGCGGCAAGATCCACGAGATGCCGTATTCGGCGATGAGCCCGCGCCGCGCGAATGCGGTGGTGAACTTGGCCCCGGCGGCGGCGAACCGGATGTCGCACATCAGCGCCTGAGTAAGCCCGATGCCTGCGCACGCCCCATTGATGGCCGCGATGATCGGCTTGCGCATACCTGTTACGAAATGCGGATGACGTTCGCCGACCAACTTCGTCACATCGGTGTCGTCGCCGACGGTGGCCCCGCCGATGGCGCCGCCGTCGCCCATGTCGGCACCCGCACAGAACGCGCGGCCGCTGCCGGTCAGCACGATGACCCGCACAGCCGGATCCGCCTCGGCGCGGTCCATGCACCGATAAAAAGCGCCGGCGATCCCCCCGCCCCAGGCGTTCATCCGCTCGGGCCGGTTCAGCGTCACGACCGCGACCCCGCTGTCCAGGAGCTCGAACAACACGGGCTCGGCGCGATCGGACACGGTCACTGCTCGTCGACTCCCTCGAAAGTGGCTTCAGGCTGGATGTATGCACATACTGTACACCTATCGGTACAGCCTTCCGCAAGGCGGCTGGCGCGCTCCGGATCAGTCGTCGAGCAGGCCCAAGCGCTGGTAGGCCCCCCGGATCTGGGTCTTGGCCTCGTCGGGCAACAGGGCCTGCGGAGGCCGCGAATGCGGGTACGAACCGATGGGCAGGCCGAGGACCGACGCGGCGTACTTGAACGCGCCGCCCCAGTGGGTGAAGTACTCCGGTCGACCCGGGTAGCAGATGTACCAGGACCCGCGGTCGAGCTCGAACTGGTCCATGCCCGTCACGCGTGCGTAATCCATTGCCTCGATGAGCTTTCCGTCCCACACCAGGTTCCAGTACTCGGTGAACAGCCGCCGGGCGGGCGTCTCGAACAGATAGCCGGCGGTGCCGAGCTGAGCCGCACAGACGATGCCGTCGCGCAGCCAGCCGGCCCGGTAGACGGTGGTGTCACACTCCCAGATCAGGAGTTCGGGAGCGAGTTCGTGTAGCCGACGACTGTTCGCCGGGCGGAAGGCGCCCTCCTTGGTGGCGCAAACGGCGGGGAGTTCGGCGGCGATGCGCGCGCTCTCCTGCGCGGTCAGCACGTATCCCGAGGACGGCGAGTTGAACATTCCCAGCGCGATGTCGGTGCGATCGGCGATGTAGCGGAAGAAGTTCAGCACGCCCTCGCCACCGTGGGTTTCCATCACCGGCGTCTGGATGTACACGATGTCGGCACCGGCCTCCTGCGCGTGCCGGGTGAGCTCCAGGCAGTCCTTTGCGGCAGTGGTCGACGTGCACGCCTGAATGACGACGTCCGGATTGATGGCGCGCGCCTCGGTGATCGCGACCTCGAGCAGGCGTTTGCGCTCGTCGAGCGTGAGTGCCCAGAATTCCGCGAGACCGCTGGTACACCAGAGCATTTCGTGCCCGAGCTCGCCCACGCAGTATCGCACCAGCGTGCTATAGGCGTCCCAGTCGATGTCGTCGCCGTCGGTTCCCGCGAACGGGGTGTAGAGCGAGTCACCGATCCCCCGTATCGCGCCGCGCGCCCACTCACGTGCGTCCTTGGCTGTTGCCATGACTTGCTCCCCTCAGGTGAAATCCGAGCCGCCGTCCACGTTCACGTTGGCACCCGTCATGTACGAATTGCGCCGCGACGCCAGAAACGCCGCGACGGGGCCGATCTCGGTCGGCAGCCCGGCGCGGGGCAGGTGGGCCGGGTGCCCGAAGTGCTCGTCGATGGCGTCCATCAGCTTGTAGGGGTCGGTGCCGTCGACACCCACCGAGTCGGCCCAGCCAAGCAGGGCCTCGGAGGCGATGCTGCCGGGCGAGACGACGTTGACCAGGATCTCGTCCTTGGCCAGCAGGAGCGACAGATTCTTCGACACGCTGTTCACCATCGACTTGGCGGCGGTGTAGGCGGGCAGCATCACACTCTGGCGTTGCGTCGAGTGCGCCGAGAAGTTGACGATGCGGGCCCACTCCGCGTTGCGCAGCAGCGGCAACGCCGAGCGCACGCAGTGCACCATGCCCATCACGCCGTCGTCGACGGCGGCGCGCCACTGTTCGTCGGTGAGTTGTTCGAACGTGCCTGCGGCGCTTGGTCCCACGGTGTTGATGAGCACGTTGAGCTGGCCGTCCCACCGCTCACCCAACCCCGCGAACACCTCGTCGACGTGCGCGGCGTCACCGATGTCGGCCACCACGCCGATGGCGTCGGGACTGCCGATTTGGCCGAGTTCCTCGGCGGCCGCATCGAGCACTTCCGCCGACCGCCCGACGAGCGCCACGCGGGCGCCGTCCTCGGCAAGGCAGCGAGCGGTGGCCAACCCCATTCCGCGGCCGCCACCGACGACGACGGCGGTGGCGTTCGCGAAGCCCAGATCCACGATGCGACCTAGCCGCAGTGCTTTACGTGCCCGTCCAGTTCGGCGCGCGCTTCTCGGCGAAGGCGGTGGCGCCCTCCATCGCGTCCTTCGACGAGAAGACCGGCAGGATCAACTCCTGCTGCTTCTTCCACATCTCTTCCTCGCTCCAGCCTGCCGACTTGGCGATGATTTCCTTCGTCACCGCCACCGCCAACGGGCCATTCGCCGTGATGCGCTCGGCGAGCGCGAGTGCCCCGGCGAGCGCCTCGCCGGGCTCGGTCAGCACGTTGACGAAGCCCCACGCCGAGGCCTCCTCGGCGGTGAAGTTGTCACCGGTCAGCGCGAGTTCGAGGGCCTTTTGATACGGAATGCGGTGCGGCAGTCGAAGCAGACCGCCGCCTGCGGCGACGAGTCCGCGCTTGACCTCGGGGATGCCGAACTTCGCGTTCTTGGCGGCCACGACGAGGTCGGTGGCCAGCACGATCTCGGTGCCGCCCGCCAGGGCGTAGCCCTCCACGGCGGCGATCACCGGCTTGCGCGGCGGACGCTCGGTGAACCCGATCCCGCGGCCCGGAATCGCGGGCACCTCACCGGCCATGAAGGCCTTCAGGTCCATACCCGCACAGAAGGTGCCGCCCGCACCGGTGACGATCGACACCGACAACTCCGGAGTGTCGTCGAGCTCATCCATCGCATCGGCGAGGCCCTGCGCAACGGCGAGGTTGAACGCGTTGCGCGCCTCCGGGCGATTGATGGTGATGACGAGGGTGCGCCCCTGGCGCTCTGTCAGAACTTCGTCGGCCACGTTGCCTCATTCACTTGGTCGTCCACCCAGAATGGTTACGCGGTGAAACTTACTATAGGTCTTTCGGTACTCGCAGACCGGCACAGCGAGCCGGCCCGCCCCGGTGTCCGCCCCACGCGTGACCGATCGGCTAGCGAGGACCGATCATCGTGCGGCGCAGTATCTTTCGTCGCAGCGTCTGGCCGGACGCAGGGCTTCCGGACTGGTGGGCCGAGGCCCGCTTCGAGCGCTCAGGTCTCGACGAGCCGCCGCGAACTCCGCGATGGGCCCAAAAGCTTGTCTAGCTGCACGAACGTTGCGACGAAGCGAATGACGAATACGCAACTGGATGCCTACCGGTAAGCTCGTCGGGAACGGTGAGCAGCGACACGCCTTTGTAGCCCCTGTTCACCTGGCAGTTGCCGGTAGATTGACGCACAGCCGCCCCGATGGGGTCGTGCGAGCGATGTCGAGTTCGATGGAGGTGCCACGCGTGGCCAAGCAAGCGACCGCAGACAAGCGTCAGCGACGCGAACGCGGCTCCATCAACCCCGACGACATCATCAAGGGTGCGTTCGAGCTCGCCGAGGAACTCGGCATCGACAACCTTTCCATGCCGCTGTTGGGCAAGCATCTCGGCGTCGGCGTGACGAGCATCTATTGGTACTTCCGCAAGAAGGACGACCTACTGAACGCGATGACCGACCGCGCCCTGCGGCAGTACGTGTTCGCCACGCCCTACGTCGAGGCCAAGGATTGGCGCGAGACGTTGCGCAATCACGCGCGCACCATGCGAAAGACGTTCCTCGGCAACCCGATTCTGTGCGATCTGATCCTCATCCGCTCGGCCCTCAGTCCGCGCGCTGCCAAGCTCGGCGTCGTCGCCGTCGAGAAGGCCATCGAGAGCCTGGCCGAGGCCGGGTTGTCGCCGGAGGACGCCTTCGACACGTACTCGGCGGTGTCGGTGCACGTACGTGGGTCGGTGGTACTGCAGCGGCTCTACGACAAGAACCGGTCCGCCGATGGTGGCCCTGGCGACTTCGAGGAGGCCATGGTCATCGATCCCGAGACGGCGCCGCTGCTGGCCCGGGTGACCAGCGAGGGTCATCGCATCGGCGCGTCCGACGACAACAACTTCGAGTACGGCCTCGACTGCATCCTCGACCATGCCGCCCGGCTGATCGAGGAGTCCACGGCCGCCAAGTCCGCTGCCCCGCAACGCCGCAAGGCCGCCGCTCCGCGCCGCAAGCCGACCGCGGCCCGCTGAGGAATCAGACGATCCCGCCACCGCGGAGGTCGTTGACTTCGGCTGCGCCGTAACCGATCTCGGCGAGCACTTCGTCGGTGTGCTCACCGAGCAGCGGCGCCCGGTGGCGAATGGTGCCAGGGGTGGCAGACATGCGGAACGGCGTCTCGATGATCGGGACGTCACGGGACGTACCGGGAAACGGCACCGGCTTGAGGTATCCCATGGCCGCAATGTGTGGGTCCTCGAGCACGTCCTGCGTCGAATGCATCGGCGCCGCGGGTAGTTTCGCCGCCTCGAGGGTGGCCAACACCTCGGCCTTGGTCTTGCCCGAACACCAGTCCTGCATCAGGTCGTTGAGGAAGTCGCCGTGTTCCCAGCGCGAGTCGTCGTCGACGAAGCGCGGGTCATCGATCAGGTCGTCGCGACCGATCATCCGGCACCAGCGCTTGAACATCGGCTGACCGGCCACTTGAAGCAGCACCCAGCCGTCCGTCACCCGGTAGAGATCGCATGGCGCCACCGACGTCCCACGGTTGCCCATGCGCGGCTTGTCGACGCCCAACAGGTGGCGCTCGATGAGGAAGGCATTGGAGAGCATCAGCGCGGTCGGGAGCAGCGCCGCCTCCACGTGCTGCCCCTCGCCGGTCTGGCTGCGGTGGTAGAGCGCCATCATCACGCCGATGGTCATCGTCAGTGCGGTGCCGAAGTCGGCCTGCGGCACCACGGTTCGGATCGGCATGTCGGGCAGGCCTTGACGGTACGTCGCGCCCGACATCACTTGGCCTGCACCGTCGAAACCGATGCGCTCGCTGTATGGTCCACCCTCGCCGTAGGCGGTGGCGCTGGCCAGGATGATGTCGGGCTTGATCTCGCGAAGGCTGGGGTAGTCAATCTTGCTGGCGCGCAACCCCGCCAACGGCATGTTGGCGATCACCACGTCCGATCGTGCGACCAGTCGACGCGTGATCTCCGCACCCTCCGGCGTCGTCGAGTCCAGCGTCAGCGAGCGCTTGTTGCGATTGCACTGCAGAAAGGTGCCGCCTTCACCTCCGGCGGCGACGGACTGTACCCAGCGGTCCTCGCCGCCTTCGCGCTTCTCCACCCGCAACACGTCGGCGCCCATGTCTGCCAGCAGTGCGCTGCACCACGGCGCGGCGATGAACCGTCCGTAGTCGAGCACCCGCAACCCATCGAGCACGCCAACCATGCGTCTACCCCTCGCGTCGAAGGGCGCTAGACCTCGATGATGACGGCGCCGCCCTGGCCACCACCGGCGCACATGGCTGCCATGCCGATGCCGCCACCACGTCGTTGCAGTTCGTAGACGAGCGTCGTGACCATGCGCGCACCGGATGCGGCGATGGGATGCCCCAGGCTGCAGCCGCTGCCGGAGAAGTTCACCAACTCCTCGTCGAGGCCGTACTCCTTGACGGCCGCGATCGGAACGGACGCGAACGCCTCGTTGATCTCCCACAGCGCGATGTCGGAGGGCTTCAGGCCGGCCCTGTCGAGGACCTTGCCGATGGCCTTGACGGCGCCAAGACCGGTGTCGCGCGGCGCAACACCGGCGGCACCCCATGCCCTCACCGTGGCCATGACGTTGAGCCCCTGAGCTACCGCGTAGTCGCGGTCGGTCACCGCCACGGCGGCGCACGCGTCGTTGGTACCGCTGGCGTTGCCTGCGGTGATGGAGAAGCCCTCGATCTCGGGGTGGATCACCTTGAGTCCGGCCAGCTTCTCGGCCGTGGTGTCGCGGCGGGGATGCTCGTCGACGCTGAAGTCGATCACGGAGCCGTCGGGGAGTTCCACCTTCAGCGGGACGATCTCGTCGAGGAACTTGCCCGCGTCCTGGGCTGCGACGGCACGCTGATGCGACCGCGCGGCCCACGCGTCCATCTCCTCGCGGGTGATGCCCATCGCCTGCGCGGTGTTCCATCCGACGGTGATCGACATGTCCTTGGTGGGCGCGTCGGGCGTCTCGACGTGGGTCGGCGGCATCCATCGCTCCTCGAACTTGAGCTCGGGGCCGGGAATGCGCCAATTCGTCAGCGGCGTCATCGACAGCGACTGCACGCCACCGGCGATCAGGGCGCGTTCCATGCCAGAGCCGATCTGAGCGGACGCGTTGCCGATCGCGGTGAGGCTGCCCGCGCAGTGCCGGTTGACCGACTGCCCGGGCACGTGCTGCAGGCCCGCCGCGTCTGCGGCGTAGCGCGCGAGGTCGCCGCCGCCGTAGTGCGATTCGGCGAAGATGATGTCGTCGATGTCATCCGGGTTGATACCGGACCGGCGGATCACCTCGGGAAGGACCGTAGTGATCAGCGTCTCGGGGGGTGTGTTGACCAGCGTGCCCTTGAAGGACCGCCCGATCGCAGTCCTGACAGCTCCGACGATGACAGGTGTTGGCATATCTCACGACCTCGGGTTTTGAGTTGAGCGACTTTACAAAAATAGCAGATACTGTATCGGGTTCAGTAGGTGAGGGTGATCACGTGGGTTCCGGCACGTGGAAGTGCTCGTCGCGTAGCCGGAACGCCTCCTTGGTGCCGTGTTGAGCACGGGTCTTGACGAAGTTGAACTCGCCCTCGGCGAACTGCAGGTTGGTGCCGTAGGCGTGGAACAGGTAGCTGGCCACCTCCTCGCCCTGATACGCCTGGCTCTGCTCGACCAGCCGGAACGCCTCCTTGGCGATCACGACGCCGTCGGCAGGCATCTTCGCCGCCTTCTGCGCCCAGTACCAGGCTCTGGCGGTCACGGCCTCGGGTGCACACGTCTCGGTGAACACACCGAGGTGCTCGACCACGCCAGCCTCGATGATGTCGCCGGTGAGCAGCATGCGCCGCGCCAGCACAGGGCCGAGCCTATGGAAGAACATGTGCAGGCTGCCCAGCGCCGGGCCGAGGAACCGCGTGGCGGGCATGCCGATCCTGGTGTCGCGCGCGATGACGGAGATGTCGGTCATGAGCGCCATCTCGAATCCGCCGCCGAGCGCGTACCCGCCGATCTCCCCCACCGTGATCTTCGGGAAGCCCATCAGGTTGTGGTAGAAGCCAAAGGACTTGCGGTCCACCGTAAGTCGACGACGCTGGCTGGGCCGACTCTTGGCCGGCTTCTCACCGCCACCCTCGCCGTACCAGCCGTACGCGTTGTTCATGTCGGCGCCCGTCGAGAACACGCCCTCTGCGCCCCGTAGCAAAACCACCGTGATGTCGTCGTCCTCGGCCACGACATCGAGGCAGCGGTCGACGGCGTCGCGCATGGTGGCGTCGTATGAGTTGCGCTGCTTGGGATTGTTGAACGTGATGGTGGCGATCCGGAGCTCCGAATCGACCTCGAAGAGCACGCGGTCGTCTCCACTGGAGGGTGTCGTCACGAGTCGAAGGTCCTTTCAGTCACACGTGCGAAATGAATTTCGCCTCAATGGTCTTGGCGGCCTTGCCTAGGCCCAATGTGTTTCGGCGCGCGGCCGCGAGGTGGTCACCGGCCAGCTTCACCGCGCGGGCCTGGTTGCCGTCACGGATCGCGTCGACGATGCGGTGGTGATCACGAAGTGCCGCACGTCGAATCTTGGCCAGCGTCGCCTCGTCCTCGCTAACGGCTCCACCCTCGCCACTCCACACGGCGGATTCGTGCGCCGACCAGATCACTTCGAGGGAGCCGATCAGCAGGATCATCGACTCGTTGCCACACCGCGCGACCAGCGTCTCGTGAAAGCGCCGCGCGTTGGGCACGTACTGCGTCACATCGTCGAATTGCGCAGTCTGCGTGTCGAGTTCGGCTTCGAGGTGCGGCAGAACGGTGGTCAGTCGGTCCGCCCGCGCGGCGCACAACCCCGCGCACACCGGTTCCATGTGCATAAGCGCCTCGCTGACGTCGCCGGGCGACGCGCCACGGGTCTGCAGCACCATGCTGATCATGTGCGCGGTGCGCTCCGACGACGGAAGGTGCACGACCGCGCCGCCGACGTTGCCACGTCGCACCGAGATCAGGCCGTCGGACTCCAGGATGTGGATCGCCTCGCGCACCGCGGGCGGGCTGACCCCGAATTCGGAGAAGAGCGCCTCCTGCGAGGGCAGCACGTCGCCCTCCTTCAGCCGCCCGGACAGGATGTCGTCCCGCAGCCGCGACGCGACCAGTTCCGCCACCCGCGGTTGACGGATGCGCGCGGTACTCACGACGACGCCGCCGTGCTACGTCGCGACCCGAAGTCGAACCCCGTCAACCGTTCTGGAGGGATCACGACGGCGTCGACCTCGCCGATGCACAACACCTCGTCATCGAGCAGCAGCCGCGCCGTCGAGGTGACGATCCTGTCGACCTCGATGCGCACGATGTCGAAATGGAGTTCGACGAGCAACGGCACCGGCCTGCGATAGGTCACGGTCATCGTCCGCGTCATGCCCGACGGTGAGGTGGCGCAGTTGTGGTGCTGCACGATGCAGTCGAAGAACACCCCGAGGAACCCGCCGTGCACCAATCCCGGCGGCCCTTCGTACGCGACGGGGAAGGTGACCCGGCCGGCGGCCGAATCCGGTTCCAGTCGGTCGAATTCGTAGGTGGGAAAGCACGGATTGAACGAACCGATGTCGACTGCGTGCTGCAGGTAGACGCGGTGTGCGCCGTCGGGATCCGAGCCCATGCGTGGCGTCGGGTCTCCTGGCACGTCCGGTGACAACTCCGCTTCCCACTCGGCGAATCGCGTCAGCATCGCCTCGACGGTCGGGTGGTCGTGCTCGAGGGACAGCAACAGGCTGGTGAGCCTGCGCATCGATGCGGCCGCGGCGACGGTCTGCGGCAGCGGTTGCTCACCGAAGCGAGGACCGTCGGACATCCGTCACCCCGTTCTGCCTCCGCACACCGAATCTTCCGTCGGCGGCCTTTCCTTGCTAAGTTATACAGGATAGCAATCGAATCTCCTACTGTAGGGTTATCCGTACCACCGGGGAAGGGCACCTCAACCGTGACTCAGGAAGTCGACCCGAGCGACGATGCAGGGTCGGTGACGGGTATCCGCGACGGCGCGATCCTGCACATCGTGCTCGACCGTCCCGCACGCCGAAACGCCCTGAGCCATCACATGGTCGACCAGTTCGTCGACCTGCTGACCGAGGCCTCCACCGACGACGAGTTGCGCGCGATTCACCTCCGCGGCGCAGGCGACGACTTCTGCTCGGGCGCGGACTGGGTGAACACCAACGCGGGTGGCCAGCGCCCTCGTACCGGCGACCTCGTCCGTCGGGTTCCGCTCACGGCCAACCGCATCGTCGAACTGCTTCACACCATCGCGCTGCCGGTGGTGTGCAGTGTCCGGGGGTGGGCCGTGGGGTTGGGCTGCAATCTGGCGTTGGCGGCTGACTTCGCCGTCGCCACCACCGACGCGGTCTTCTGGGAGCCGTTCCTGACCCGCGGCTTCTCCCCCGACTCGGGCTCGACGTGGCTGCTGCCGCGACTCGTCGGAGTGGCCAGAGCCCGCCGGATGCTGCTGCTCGGCGAGCGGGTATCCGGCGCCGACGCCGCCGACTGGGGACTGGTTCACGACGCAGTCGCACCCGAGCAGCTAGACGCGGCCACCGAGGAGCTGCTGACGCGACTTGCCGCGGGGCCGACGGTCGCGCTCGGGTTGGCCAAGCAGGCCATCAACTCCGGTCAGCACGCCGCGTTGGACCAAGCCATGAAGCAGGAGTTGTTCAACCTCGAACTGTCCTGCCGAACAGCTGATTTCAAGGAGGGTCTGGCGGCCTTCCGCGACCGCCGGCCACCAGACTTCCAAGGCCGATGACCGTGACCACGAAGGGACTCCCACATGGCGGATAAGCCGTACGACGACATCGGCTACGAGGTCGACGGGCACACGGCGACGATCACGCTGAACCGGCCGAACGCGCTGAACGCGCTCAGCCCACACATGATCACCGAGCTGCGCGCCGCCTACCACGAAGCAGAAAGCGACGACGCGGTCTGGCTGCTCGTCGTCACCGGCACGGGCCGCGCGTTCTGCACGGGCGCCGACGTCTCGGAGATCCCCGCGGACGGCAAGGTCATCTACGAACGGCCCTATCTGTCCACCTACGACCAGTGGGAGGCTCCGCAGGAGGGCACCCCACCGTTTCGGACCATGGCCAAGCCGGTGCTCGCCGCGATCAACGGATTGTGTTGCGGCGCAGGACTGGACTGGGTCACCACCGGCGACATCGTGATCGCCTCGGACAAGGCGACGTTCTTCGATCCACACGTGTCCATCGGGCTCGTCGCGGGGCGCGAGATGGTGCGGCTCGCCCGCGTGCTGCCGCGCAACATCGCGCTGCGCATGTCACTCGTCGGCAAGCACGAACGCATGAGCGCGCAGCGCGCCTACGACCTCGGCATGATCAGCGAAGTCGTCGAGCACGACCGACTGCTGGAGCGGGCCCACGAGATCGCCGACATCGTGAACTCCAATGCGCCGCTGGCTGTTCGGGGCACTCGCCTGGCCATCCACAAGACGCTCGACCTGCCGCTGCACGACGCCGAGATCCTCGCCGAGACGTTCCGCGAGCGCGTGGTGCGCACCGAGGATGCCCTCGAGGGGCCGAAGGCGTTCATGGAGAAGCGGGCACCGAACTGGCAGTGTCGGTAATGGGCGACTACGAAACCGTCCTGCTCGACGTCGACGAGTCGGCGCGCGTCGCCACCGTCACGTTGAACCGTCCGGACCGGCTGAATGCCTTCGACCGCACCATGTGCCACGAGATGGCCGACGTCTGGCGCAACATCAAACTCGACGACCGGGTCAACGCGGTGGTACTGCGGGCGGCGGGCGAACGGGCCTTCTCCGCCGGGCTCGACGTCAAGACGCCATACGGCCAACCGTCGAGCGTGTGGAACCACGAAGATCCCGGCGAATTCCTCAGCCCCAAGTGGCAGAAGATGTGGAAGCCAGTCGTGTGCGCCGTGCAGGGCATGTGCACCGCGGGGGCGTTCTACTTCGTCAACGAGTCCGACGTGGTGATCTGCTCCACCGACGCAACGTTCTTCGACTCGCATGTGAGCGCGGGGCTGGTCTGCGCGCTCGAACCGGTCGGGCTGATGCGCAAGATCGGCCTCGGTGAGACGCTGCGAATAGCCTTGACCGGCAACGACGAACGGCTCAGTGCGCAGACCGCGCTACGGATCGGACTGGTCACCGAGGTCGTCGACGCCGACGCGCTGTGGGCGCGCGCCCACGACATCGCAAGCTTGATCGCCGCGCATCCGACCTCGGCCACCCAGGGCACGGTGAAGGCGATCTGGGAGTCACTGGACAAGCCCTACCGCGCCGCGCTCGACCAAGGATTGATCTACACCCGGCTCGGCAACGCACTGGGCAAGGCCGAACTCGATCCAGACCGTCCGCGCCGCCCACCGCGGGTGCGCTGATGGCGCATCCGCTCGGCGAGCGGATCGCCGACGTGCTCGCCCTCGCTCCCGATGCACCCGCGATCGAGTACGAGGACCGATGGTCGACGTGGGGCGAACTGGCCGAATTCGCGTGCCGCATCGAAACTCTCGTCACCCCGCAAGACGGCGGGCCACCGCCGTCGGTCGGCGTCCTGCTGCGCAATCGCCCACCCCACGTGGCCACTCTGCTCGGCCTGCTGATGGCCGGCGCCACGCTCGTCGTCATCAACCCATCGCGAGGCGACGAGCGCACGCGCGCCGACATCGAAACGCTCGACCTGCGCGTGCTTGTCGGCACGCCCGACGACGTCGCCGCACTCGTCACCCCCTCGCCGCGAACCACCGTCGTGACGATCACCGAACTCGACGAACCACCCGCCGTCCGCCCGGCCACCGCCGCCACGACGGACCCGGGCCGCCCGGGAGTGGCCGTGCGCATGCTGACCAGCGGAACCACGGGCCCGCCCAAGCGCATCGACCTCACCTACGACATGCTCGCGCGCAGCGTGATGGGCGTCGATCCATCCGCGGTGAAAGCACCCTCGGCGCCCCGTCGCGGGGTCGCCATCGTCAACGCGCCGCTCGTCCACATCGGCGGGGTCTTCCGCGTGCTGCAATGCGTCGCCGAGGCCCGCTCGTTCGTGCTGTTGGCGCGCTTCGAACTCGACCGCTGGGCCGCAGCGGTCCGCGCTCACCGGCCGCGCGCCGTGTCGCTTGTGCCCGCCGCACTGCGGATGGTGCTGCACTCCGAGCTCACCCGCGACGACCTGAGCAGCATCGCCGCGGTCACGTCCGGCACCGCTCCCCTGTCCGCCGACGATGCCGACGCCTTCACCCAGAAGTTTGGCATCCCCGTGTTGACCTCTTATGCAGCAACGGAATTCGGCGGCGGTGTGGCCGGCTGGTCGCTGGCCGACCACCGCGAGTTCTGGACCACCAAGCGGGGCAGCGTCGGCCGGGCCACGCTCGGCGCGCACCTGCGGGTCGTCGACGACGCCGGCAACCCGGTCGGACCCGACCAACCCGGCCTGCTCGAGGTCAAGCCCGGTCAGTTGGGGCCCAGCGTGGACTGGATCCGCACCACCGATCTGGCACGCATCGACGCCGACGGGTTCCTGTGGATACTCGGCCGCGCCGACCAGGCCATCATCCGCGGCGGCTTCAAGGTGATGCCGGACGACGTGCGCACCACCCTGGAGCAGCACCCCGCCGTGCTGGGCGCTGCGGTGGTCGGACTCCCCGACGACCGCTTGGGCGAAACCCCGGTCGCCATGGTCGAATTGCGCGACGGCGCCTCCCTCGACTCCGACGAGTTGGCCGGCTACCTCGACACCCGATTGGCCCGGTACGAGATCCCTACCGAGCTCGCCATCGTCGCGCACATCCCGCGCACGCCGTCGGGCAAGGCCGATCTCACCGCGGTGCGGCGCCACTTCACCGAGGCGGCGTCCGCCGCGCAGGGCGACCATGCCTGAAGGCCCGACGACGGTGGGCGGCGTCATCCGCGAGCAGGCTCGGGCACGCGGTGAGCATCCGCTGCTGGTCTGCGACGACGACCGGCTCGGCTACGTCGACGCCGAACGGCGCTCGGCCGCCCTTGCCCGGGGGCTGCTCGCGCTCGGAGCCGGACGGGGTACCCACGTCGGAATCCTGGAACCCAACGGTTCGGCCTTCGTGGTGGCGATGTTGGCCGCGGCCCGGATCGGCGCGGTGGTCATTCCCTTCACCACCTTCGCCACCGCGCGCGAACTCCGCGAGCAGTTGGTCGACGCAGACGTCGCGATTCTGCTGTCCGCCAAGGGGTATCGCTCCCACGACTACGTGGCACGCCTCGCCGAGGTGCTCGACGGCGACATCACGGCGGGCGAACGACTGATGCGCCCAGGCGTTCCGCAGCTGCGTCACGTCGTGTTCGACGTCGAACGGCTTTGCCGGGCAGGCGAATCCATCGACATGGAGCTGCTGCATGCCGCCGAGGACGACGTGGTCGGCGGCGACTCGCTGACCATCGTCTACACGTCCGGCTCCACCAGCGCGCCCAAGGGTGCGGTGCACACGCACGCCGCATTGCTCACCCATCAACGCAACCTCAACGAGATCCGCGGGCTGACCCGAGCCGACACGCTGTTCTGCAACTCGCCGTTCTTCTGGATCGGGGGGCTCGGGTTCGGCCTGCTCGCCACGCTGGTCGCCGGCGCGACGCTGGTGTGCTCCAACGCCGTCGACGCGGGCCGCACCCTCGACCTTCTGGAAGCGGAACGGCCGACGATGACCAATGGCTTCGCAGCCACCATCGCGCACCTCGCCAAGCATCCCAGCTTCGGCGATCGCGACCTGTCGTCGATGCGGCGCGGCAACCTGTACCCGATCATGGCGCCGGAGGCGCGACCAGCCGATCCCGAACTGCGGCACAACATGCTCGGCATGACCGAGGCGGGCAGCACCCTGCTGCTCAGCGGCGACGAGACGGATCAACCCGAGCAGCGCCGGGGCTCGTTCGGCAGGCCCGCAGCGGGTTTCGATACGAAGATCGTCGGTCCCGACTCCGGTGAGCCGGTGGGCGCCGGCGAGCCCGGCGAGCTCTGCATCCGTGGACCGTTCGTCATGCAGCGGTACTACCGGCGCAGTCGCGAGGAGTGCTTCGACCGCGACGGCTGGTTCCACACGGGTGACATGGTGTGCGCCGACGTCGACGGATTCCTGTACTTCCTCGGCAGACGGACAGCGATGATCAAGACGGCGGGCGCCAACGTGTCACCGGTCGAGGTCGCCAACGCGATCGGCCGGCTGACCGGCGCCGTGGCCCACGTCATCGGCCTGCCCGACGCCCAACGAGGGGAGGTGGTTGCCGCGGTGATCGCGCTGGCCGACGATCAGCCGTTCGACGAGCGCACGCTGCGCGAGGGACTCGCGCGCGAGTTGTCGTCGTTCAAGATCCCCCGCCGCATCGTTGCGATACCGGCCGCGGAACTCCCGCAGCTGTCCAGTGGCAAGGTCGACGGCCGCCGACTGCCGGGACTCTTCGATGCGTGACACGATCGACGGACTGCTGACCGACCGCGCGGCCACCGATGCGGCCAAACTGGCGGTCATCGATCCGGATGATCGAATCACGTACGCGGCACTGGATTCCACCACCCGGGAGTTGGCGGCCGCATTCGTGGCGGCCGGTGTCGGAAAGGGCAGCCGGGTCGGGCTGATCATGCCGAACGGCGTCGGTTGGGTGCGGCTTGCGCTGGCGCTCACGCGCGTCGGCGCGGTGCTGGTTCCCTTGAGCACGCTACTGCAGCCGCGCGAACTCGTTGCCCAGCTGCGCGTGGCCGCCGTGCAGTTCCTGGTCAGCGTCGAGGAGTTCCGCGGTCACCGCTACCTCGACGAGCTACCCACCCTACCCGCGCTACGGCAGATCTGGAGCGTGGACGCGATCGCCGGGCTGACCGCCGACAGCGCCGCCTGCGACGTTGCCTGCGCACTCGCCTCGTCAGTGGACCCGAGCGATCCCCTGGCGATCATATTCACGTCGGGCAGCAGCGGAATGCCCAAGGGCGTCATCCACTCTCACGGAAGCGCACTCGGCGCGGTCCGTTCCAGCCTGGCGCCACGCTGCATCGACTCCGACACGAGGCTCTACCTACCCATGCCGTTCTTCTGGGTCGGCGGCTTCGGCGGCGGCATCCTTTCCGCACTGCTCGCGGGCGCCACATTGGTGACCGAGCCGACGCCGCAGCCCGAAGCCACGTTGGCGCTGCTGGAACGCGAGCGGGTCACGTTGTTCCGCGGCTGGCCCGACCAGGCCGAAACCCTGGCCCGCCAAGCTGATTCCGCCGATGCGGACCTATCCGCGCTGAAGCCGGGCAGCCTCGAGGCGCTGTTGCCCGCCGACCAGAGGGCAGCGCCAGGCGCGCGCGCCAAGCTGTTCGGGATGACCGAGACGTTCGGGCCGTACTGCGGACATGCCGCCGACACCGACATGCCGAAGTCCGCATGGGGCAGCTGCGGTAAGCCGTTCGCGGGCATGGAGGTTCGCATCGTCGACGTCGACGACGGCCAGCCCGTCGCGATCGGCGAACTTGGCGAGATCCAGGTCCGGGGACCCCACACGCTGCGCGGAATCTGCCGGCTCAGCAGAGAGGAGGTGTTCACCGTCGACGGCTACTACCCCACCGGCGACCTCGGGCACCTCGACGCCGACGGGTTCATGTTCTACCACGGCAGGTCCGACGACATGTTCAAGGTCAGCGGCGCCACCCTGTACCCAAGCGAGGTCGAGGCGGCGTTGCGCACCCTCGACGGGGTGGACGCCGCGTTCGTCACCAACGTGCGCAGCGAGCAGGGCGATCGGGTGGGCGCCGTGGTGGTGTGCGACATTGGCCATACGCCGGATCATCTGCGGGCCGCGGCACGAAAGACCTTGAGCTCCTTCAAGGTGCCGACGGTGTGGGTACTGGTCAGCTCCAACGAGCAGGTCCCCCGGGGTGCGACGGGCAAGGTCGACATCCGTCGACTCCGCGAGATGCTCACCGCGACAACGGAAGTAGGGCAGTGAGATGACGGCACCGCAATCCATCTTCGAGCTCTTCCAGACCATCGGATTCCACGACTACCGCAACGCCGACGGCGACCTCGTCGTCGAGCTACCCGTGGCCCCGCACGTCAAGAACACCAACGGTGGACTGCAGGGCGGGCTGCTAGCGACCCTCGTCGACGTCGCGGCGGGCAAGCTCGCCATGGAGGTCATTCCACCCGACGTCAGTGTCGTGACATCCGACCTCAGTGTGCGTTACTTGCGCCCCGTCAAGGTGGGTTCCGCACGCGCGGTCGCGCGAGTCGTGTACTCCGGCAGGCGATCCCTGATCATGCAGGTCGACATCGTCAGCCTTCCCGACGAGCAGCTGGCCGCCATCGCCACCGTGAACTTCGCCACGATACGGCGCAATCAACGAGAGGAAACACAGTGACGGGCAAGCTCGAGAACAGGGTCGTCTTCATCACGGGCGCGGCGCGGGGACAGGGCCGGGCGCACGCGGTGCGGATGGCCCAGGAGGGTGCCGACGTCATCGCCGTCGACCTTGCGGGTCGGGTCGCGCCAAGCGTCAAGTACGACCCCGCGTCCCGCGCGGACCTCGACGAGACCGTTCGGCTGGTCGAGGCCACCGGCCGTCGCATCCTCGCCTCCGTCGTCGACACCCGCGACCATGCCGGACTCTCAAAGGCCGTCGCCGATGGGGTCGCCGAGTTCGGCAGGCTCGACGTGATCGTCGCGAACGCGGGGATCGCGGTCCCGCAGACCTGGGCCGAGATCACCCCCGAGTCCTGGGGCGACGTCATCGACGTCAACGTGACGGGCACCTGGAACGCGGTGATGGCCGGAGCGCAGCACATCATCGACGGCGGCCGCGGCGGGTCCATCATCCTGATCAGTTCCGCCGCGGGGCTCAAGATGCAGCCGTTCATGGTGCACTACACCACCAGCAAGCACGCCGTGACCGGCATGGCCCGCGCTTTCGCTGCCGAGTTGGGTAGGCATTCGATCCGCGTCAACAGCGTGCACCCCGGCCCCGTCGCCACCGACATGGGCTCGGGCGACATGGTCGCCGAGATCGGCCGGACCATGGAGTCGTACCCGCAGCTGTCGAGCATGCTGCTCGGCTTCCTCACCATGGGCATCGCCGAAGCCAATGACATCGCCGACGCCGTGCTGTGGCTGGCCAGCGACGAGTCGAAGTTCGTCACCGCCGCCGCGATCCCCGTTGACGGAGGGACGACGCAGTACTGATGGTTGCGCTGACCGGTCGTTCAGAGTCCTTCGCGGAAAACCTGGCCCGCGGCCTAGCCGGATACGGCGCAGGTGCGTTCATCGAGTTCGAGCGCACCTGGTACTCGGGCGACGACGTCGGCGCCTTCCGGGTACGCCTCGACACCGCGCTCGGGGAGGCAGGCGTCGACGCAGGCGAACCCATCGGCGTGGTGGTACGCAACCGGGTGCCGCACGCGGCGGCCATCCTCGGGTTCGTCGCGACGGGTCGGCCGGTCGTGATGATCTACAGCTACCAGTCGGCGCGATCGATCGCCGACGACGTCGAGACGCTGCAGCTCGCCGCGGTGGTCGCCGATCGTGAGGACTGGACCGCACCCGTCATCGACGCGGCGCGGCGCACCGGCACCGCGGCGATCGCGCTTGCGCTGGACGAACCTCGGGTCGAGCTGCTCGCCGCGCGTCGACCACCCGTTGGCCCCGGCTCGACGCTTCGCGAGGCGGGCATCCACGTCCTCACCAGCGGCACGACGGGTCCGCCGAAGCGAATACCGATCGGGACAGAGGTGTTGGAGCACACCGTGCGCAGCATCACCCACGGGCAGCTGCCGGCTCGCGATGATCCGCCGGACGTCGTCTTCCTCCCGATCGGCAACATCGGCGGCGCGTGCCAGCTGCTGGCCGGTCCATGCCTCGGCAGGCGCCTGGTGCTGCTGGAGAAGTTCACCGTCAACGACTGGGTCCGGGCGGTCAAGGACTACCGCATCCGACGTGGCGGTGCGCAACCCACCATCGTGCGCATGCTGCTGGATGCCGACGTGCCGCCAGAAGACCTCGAATCGCTGGAGTGCCTCGTCGGCGGGGCCGGCCCCCTCGAGCAGGCCGTGCGCGACGAGTTCGAGCGGCGGTACGGGATCCCGGTGTTGTGGGCATACGGCGCAACCGAATTCGCGGGCTCGGTGTGCGCGTGGACGCCCGACCTGTACGAGCGGTACGGCAAGTCGAAACCCGACAGCGCGGGTAGGCCACTGCCGGGTGTTGCGGTCCGCGTCGTGGACCCGGAGTCGGGGGCCGAAGTTCCGTTGGGTACCAAGGGGTTTCTCGAGGCCAGGGTCGACGTCATGGGCCAGGAGTGGATCCGCACCACCGACCTGGCGTCGATCGACGCCGACGGCTTCATCACCATTCACGGGCGCGGTGACGGCGCGATCAACCGTGGCGGTTTCAAGATCCTGCCGGAGACGGTACGTCGGGTGCTGATCTGTCACCCTGCGGTGCGCGACGCCGCCGTCGTGGGCGTGCCCGACCGTCGGCTCGGCGAAGTGCCCTTCGCCGCAATCGAAGTCAAGCGGGGCGCTCGCATCCCGACCGAAGCCGAGTTGAAGGACCTGGTTCGCGACGCGCTGCCGAGCTACCACGTGCCCGTGGCGATCGCGTGCGTCGACGAACTGCCCCGCAACGCGGCGATGAAGGTCAGGCCGACCGAGGTGGCTGCGCTATTCCGACCAGCGGACTAGGGGCGGATGACGCCCCGTTCGATCAGGTGCTCGGTGAGCGGCCCGACACCGACGGTGAAGTGTTCAGCGATCGCGGCGCGGGCAAGCTCCGGGTCACGCCGTTCGAACGCGGACATGACGGCACGGTGGTCCTTGGTCGACTGCTCGGGCCACCCCGCCAGCGTCGGGAACACCGATTCGGGTACGTACCGGGTGATTCCCGACATGAACTGCGTCAACTTCGGCGAGTCCGCGGCCACGTTGATGGTGCGGTGGAACTCGTGGTTGAGCCGCACCATGCGATCCAGGTCGCCCAGTTCGTAGGCCCGTTCCAGCTCGTCCTGGATGGCACCCATCGTCGCGAGCTGCTCGGCGGTGATGCGCTCGGCGGCCCGCGCCGCCAGCTCACCGCCAATGAACACCTGCACGCGCGCAACGTCGGCGAGGTCCCGCGCGGTGACCTCCAGCACCATGAACCCGCGCCGGGGGTGCTGCACCAACAGGCCTTCGGCGCGAAGGTTGAGCAGCGCCTCGCGGACCGGGGTCACGCTGATGCCGAGCTCGACGGCCAGTTGGTCCAACCTCAGGTACTCACCTGCCGGGTACTCGCCGTTGAAGATCCGTCGACGGACGTAACGAGCGACGTCGTCCGACAGCTGCGGCCTGGCCGCGAACTCCGGCTCAGATGCGGTACTCATTGAGCAGACTCTTGCTGATGATGGTCTTCTGAATCTCGCTGGTGCCCTCGCCGATCAGCAGGAACGGCGCGTCGCGCATGAGCCGTTCGATCTCGTACTCCTTGGAGTAGCCGTATCCGCCGTGGATTCGGAAGCTCTGCTGCGTGACCTCCGAACAGAACTCGCTGGCAAGGTATTTCGCCATTCCTGCGGCGACGTCGTTGCGTTCCCCCGAGTCCTTGAGCCGCGCGGCGTTGACCATCATGAGGTGCGCCGCCTCGACCTTGGTCGCCATCTCGGCGAGCTGGAATGCGATCGCCTGGTGTTCGGCGATCGGCTTGCCAAACGTACTGCGCTGCTGGGCGTATCTGACCGCCAGCTCGAACGCGCGGATGCCCACTCCGCAGGCCCGCGCCGAGACGTTGACCCGGCCAACCTCGATGCCGTCCATCATCTGGAAGAAGCCCTCCCCTGGCGCATTGCCGAGCACGTCGTCGGCGGCGGCGTGGTAACCGTCGAAGACGAGCTCGGTAGTGTCGACGCCCTTGTATCCGAGCTTGTCGAGCTTGCCGGGGATGAGCAGTCCCGGTGCCACTTCGCCGAAGCCCGCGGGTTTCTCGACGAGGAAGGCCGTGAGGTTGCGGTGCGGTTTGGCCTGTCCCTCATCGGTTTTCACCAACGCGGCGACCAACGTGGAGCTCCCGCCGTTGGTCACCCACATCTTCTGGCCGGTGATCGTGTAGCCGCCGTCGGGATTGCGCACACCCTTGGTGCGAATGGCCGCGACGTCGGAGCCCAACTCCGGCTCGGACATCGAGAAGGCGCCGCGCACCTCGCCGGTGGCCATCCGAGGCAGGAACCGCTGCTTCTGCTCGTCGGTGCCGTGCTGGCGCAGCATGTAGGCGACGATGAAGTGGGTGTTGATCACCCCGGACACGCTCATCCATCCGCGCGCAAGCTCTTCCACGCACAGCGCGTAGGTGAGCAGCGACTCGCCCAGCCCGCCGTACTCCTCGGGGATCATCAGTCCGAACAAGCCCATCTCCCGCATCGCGTCGACGATGTGCTGTGGGTAGGTGTCGGAGTGCTCGAGTTCCTGAGCGTTGGGGATGATCTCCTTGTCCACGAACTGCCGAACGGCGGAGATGATCTCGGTCTGTACCTCGGTCAGCCCGATCGTCTGCGCGAGTTTGGTCATGCCTCCACCTTTTCGAATACGGCGGCCAGCCCCTGGCCGCCACCGATGCACATGGTCTCCAGGCCGTATCGCGCTCCACGCCTATGCATTTCACGGGCGAGGGTGGCGAGCATGCGGCCGCCGGTGGCACCCACCGGATGGCCCAGCGAAATGCCGGAACCCGCGACGTTCGTGCGGTCGAGATCGACGGGAGTGAACTTCCACTCCCGCATGACGGCGAGCGCCTGTGCGGCGAACGCCTCGTTGAGCTCGATGAGGTCGATGTCCGAGAGCGTCAGACCGGCCTTGGTCAGCGCCAGTTCCGTCGCGGGCACCGGACCGATACCCATGACGTTGGGCGGGACCCCCGCGACGCCCCAGGACACCAACCGGACCAGCGGGGTCAGCCCCAGCTCGGCCGCCCTGTCGGTCGTGGTCACGATGCACATCGATGCCGCGTCGTTCTGCCCGCTGGAGTTGCCCGCCGTGACGGTGGCTTCCGGATCCTGCTTGAGCAGGACGGGTTTGAGCTTGCTCAACGCCTCGACCGTGGTGTCGGCGCGCGGGTGCTCGTCGGTGTCGATCACCTCGTCACCCGCGCGGCTGGTCACCGTGACCGGAATGATCTGGTCGGCCAGCAGGCCATCCTTCTGTGCGGCGACGGCGCGGCGGTGCGACGTCACCGCGAGCTCGTCCTGTTCGGCGCGGGGAATGTCGTACTGGCGGCGGAGGTTCTCGGCGGTCTCCAGCATGCCGCCGGGCACCGGGTAGTCCCGTCCGCCCGCCATGGTGCGGCCCCGGCTCAGCGCGTCGTGCACCTTGACCCCGCTACGGGCTCCGCCCCAACGCATGTCGGTGGAGTGGAACACCACGTTGCTCATCGACTCGGTGCCGCCTGCGACGACGAGGTCGTGCTGCCCGGTGGTCACCTGCATGCAGGCCTGGATCACGGCCTGCAACCCCGACCCGCACCGACGGTCCAACTGCATGCCGGGCACCGTCACCGGAAGACCCGCGTCCAGCGCGACGACGCGGCCGATCGCGGGCGCCTCCATGCTGGGATAGCAGTGCCCGAGGATGACGTCCTCGACGTCGTCAGGCGTGACCCCGGTGCGCTCTAGGAGTCCCCGCAACGCCGCCACCCCGAGGTCGACCGCCGTGAGCGAGGCGAACATTCCGCCGTACCGCCCGATCGGGGTACGCACCGGTTCGCAGATCACGGTGTCTCGCATCACATGTACCGCCCGCCGGTCACCTCGAGCACCGTGCCCGTCATGTAGGACGACAACTCGCATCCGAGAAACACTGCGACGGAGGCGATCTCGCTCGGCTCACCGGCGCGCTGCATCGGCACCTCGGCCAGCTTGGCGTCCCAGATCTTCTGCGGCATGGCCTCGGTCATCGCCGAGCGGATGAGACCGGGCTGGATGGCGTTGATGCGCACGCCCAGGTGCGCGACCTCCTTGGCGGCAGCCTTGGTCATCCCGACGATGCCCGCCTTGGCCGCCGAGTAGTTGGTCTGGCCCATCAGGCCGACCTTGCCGGAGATCGACGAGATGTTGATGATGGAGCCCCCTCCCGACTCGCGCATGATGCCCGCTGCGAGCCGCGTGCCGTTCCAGGTGCCCTTCAGATGGACGGCGATGACCTGGTCGAACTGGTCCTCGGTCATCTTGCGCATGGTGGCGTCACGGGTAATGCCCGCGTTGTTGACCATGACGTCGAGCGCACCGAACTCCGAGACGGCGGCATTGACCAGAGCCTCGACGTCGTCGGCCTTCGTCACGTCGCACCGCACCGCCCGTACGACTGCGACGCCGCCGAGCTTCTGCACGGCGGCGTCGGTGGCGTCGGGATCGAGATCGCCGAGCACGACGCGCGCTCCCTCCGCGACGAAGCGCTCGGCGATGGCGAAGCCGATCCCCTGTGCCCCGCCGGTGACCACCGCGGTTCGTCCGTCAAGCAATGCCATGAGCGTTCCTGCCGTTCCTGAGGCCAACGGTTAACAACATAAAATATGATATTTGTTGTACCAACCCGCTTGGTCATCGCCCCCGAGGAGTACGACGCATGGCAGACCCAATCGCCGACGCAGAGGTCAGTGACCAGGACTTCGGCGACATCCTCGACGCCACCCGAGAGTTCGTCCGGTCGGTGGTGATGCCCCGGGAACTCGAGATCATGAACGACAACCTGGTCCCCGACGACATCCGGGACCAGGCCAAGAAGATGGGCCTGTTCGGCTACGCGATCCCCCAGGAGTGGGGTGGGCTCGGGCTGAACCTGGTTCAAGACGTCGAGTTGGCCATGGAGTTCGGCTACACGACGCTGGCGCTGCGGTCGATGTTCGGCACCAACAACGGCATCGCAGGACAAGTGCTGGTCGGCTTCGGCACCGACGAGCAGAAGGCGCGGTGGCTCGAGGGCATCGCCTCCGGGGACGTCGTCGCCTCGTTCGCCCTGACCGAACCCGGCGCCGGGTCCAATCCGGCGGGCTTGCGCACCAAGGCCGTTCGCGATACCGGAGGGCAGGAGCGCAGCGACCGGGGAATCGATGAAGCCGACTGGCTGATCACCGGTCAGAAGCGATTCATCACGAACGCGCCGACGGCGGACCTCTTCGTCGCGTTCGCGCGCACCAGGCCCGCGGACTCCGACGGCCCCGGCATCGCGGTGTTCCTGGTCCCCGCCGATACCACGGGCGTCGAGGTCGGCGCGAAGGACGCGAAGATGGGTCAGGAGGGGGCGTGGACCGCGGACGTCAACTTCGACGACGTCCGCGTCGGCGCGGACGCGCTCGTCGGAGGGGCCGAGGACATCGGGTACCGCGCCGCCATGACGTCACTTGCGCGGGGCCGCATCCACATCGCCGCACTGTCCGTCGGCGCCGCGCAGCGCGCCCTCGACGAATCGGTGGCCTACGCCGCCACCGCGACCCAGGGTGGCACTCCGATAGGGAACTTCCAACTGGTGCAGGCCATGATCGCCGACATGCAAACGGGAGTGATGGCGGGCCGGGCGCTGGTCCGCGACGCCGCCCGGATGTGGGTTTCGGGCGGCGACCGCCGCATCGCACCGTCGGCCGCCAAGCTCTTCTGCACCGAAATGGTCGGCACGGTAGCCGATCTCGCGGTCCAGGTCCACGGCGGCAGCGGCTACATGCGCGACGTGGCCGTCGAGCGTATCTACCGCGACGTGCGACTGCTGCGGCTCTATGAGGGCACCAGCGAGATTCAGCGCCTCATCATCGGCGGCGGGTTGGTCAAGGCCGCCCAGCGGTCGTCCTAGCCGGCGCGCGGACGCCGATCCGTCAGGCGATGTAACGGATGATCGACTCCGCGACGGCAGCCGGTTTGTCGGACCCCTCGATATCCACCGTCACCGTCATCGTCGACTGAACCGCCCCCGCGAGCTGGGTGACGGAAGTGAGCTCCGCCCGCGCGCGCAGCCTCGCGCCCACCTTGACCGGAGTGATGAAGCGAACCTTGTTGTACCCGTAGTTGATGGCCATCGTGATGTTGCGCACGGTGTACAGCTCATGAGAGAAGTGCGGAAGCAGTGACAGCGTCAGCAAACCGTGCGCAATGGTCCCGCCGAACGGTCCACTGGCCGCCTTCTCCGGGTCGACGTGGATCCACTGGTGGTCGTCGGTGGCATCCGCGAAGGTGTTCACGCGATCCTGGCTGATCTCCATCCACTCGGTCGGCCCGAGTTGGCTGCCCTCTGCCGCAGCAAGCTCACCCAGATCCTCGAATACCTTCACCGCTTCTCCTCTCGACGAAATCTTGGCGCATTACGCCACCCGTACTACTTGTAGCCCCTTGGCGCCTCGAAACACAACGACCTTTACCAAACGGCTCATACGAGTTCGCCGGAGTTCGATTTCTCCGCGCAATGTGCAGCCAGACCATAGGTAATTGACAAACACGTCAGGTTGCCGAGGAATTTGCCAGCCTCTTGCGGGGTACAACGCCGGTCTAAAGAAGTTCGATTAGCACGGCTTATTGGTCTGTCAAGCACCGGTTGCGCGCCGATACTAATCGGGTGGAAAACGGCAGCGCTGAGGCAAAATACCTGCCACACGCTGCGGTGACGGCGCGGACGCAAAGCTATTAACGAATGGGCCAATAATGCATCCTCTATACCCTCTATACCCCGAATTCGAATCCCGGTTCGAATTCGAACTCGCGGCGAATCTGAGTTGGTGGGACGAGGAATCGCAATGCACCGTCGTGATATCCAGCCCCACTGCCGACCCCGAACTGTGGGCTGAATATCTACGGGGTGCGCAAGCCAGCTACCGTCGACACGGTGTCGAGCGCGCGCTCGACACCAATGCGATTCGCGGCGGCTCGGACACCGTGATGTTCTGGGCGACACTCGACGAATCCGGCCGTGTCATCGGCGGGCTGAGGGCGAAGGGGCCACTGACGTCGGCCGACGACTCTCATGCCGTCGTCGAGTGGAGTGGCCAGCCCGGCCTACCGGCAGTCCGGAAGATGATCACCGATCGACTGCCGTTCGGGGTTCTCGAGATGAAGTCCGCATGGGTCACCGACGACCGCGAACGCGCACAACCTGTCACGCGCGTGCTGGCTCGCACCTGGTCCCACGCGATGGCGTTGATGGACGTGCAGTTCTGCATGGCGACCTCGGCGCCCCACGCGCTCGACCGCTGGCGCTCCTCCGGGGGCATCGTCGCACCGATACCGGCGGCACCGTATCCCGACGCGCGCTACCGGACGAAGATGATGTGGTGGGACAAGCGGACCTTTGCCAATCACGCCGAACCAGAACAGGTGTCGAGGATTCTGATCGAGACGCATGCCTTGTCGAGGTCGGCGATGGCCCGGTGACCCACGGCGACCCGCCGACGCCACATCGGATCCTCGACGCCGACGACCGCAACGACGCGCAGCTACTCGACGACCTCGGCAGCAACGACGCGATCGAGTTCACGGACTCTTGGGCGGGCCCTCGCCGCGCTTCGCCCCGACCCGGCCTTCGAGCCGCTCGCCGAAAGTCCGCGCTGGATCTACTATCTCTGGCGCCCCGACTGGCCATCGCCCCAGAACCAAGCGTGACGAGTAGGCGCCGCACGCCCACGATTAACCGAACCGCCAGTTAAAATCCGTAAGTGTCCGAGGAGAACTCGCCGCTCAGCCTAGAGCGCTTGGTGACGACAGTCGCCGGCCGGCTGATGCCCGCCACCGCGGCGACCTCGGTGGCGCTCAGCCAGGGCGTGCTGGCGCTCTTGGTCGAGTACTTCGACGTCGACGTGAGCTTCCTGCGCTACAACGATCACTCCATCCGGGCATCCATCCTGGTCGCGGAGTGGCCCGTCCGGACCGACGTGCCCGACCCCGATCCACTTCAGGTCGTGTACTTCGAGAACGCCGATCCCGTGTTCGCCGCAGCCGAACACGGGAAGCGGCCGGTGGTCTTCCGGCCCGAGAACGATGACTACCAGAAACGCATCGAAGAGGGGCGCAAGATCCCCCAAACGTCAATGGCGGCATGCCCGTTGGTGTCGGGCGACGTCACCACCGGCGTGCTCGGATTCGTCAAGTTCGGCGACAGGATCTGGCGGGAGGACGAACTCAACGCCCTTCAGGCCATCGGAACCTTGTTCGCTCAGGTCCAGGCCCGCGTCCAGGCCGAGGAACAACTGCGCAATCTCGCCGAGCACGACGACCTGACCGGGCTGTACAACCGGCGGGCCCTGATCGCCCACCTGGATACCCGGCTGGAGCCGGGACACCCCGGTCCCGTGTCGGCGCTCTACTTCGATCTGGACCGGCTCAAGACGATCAACGACTACCTCGGTCACAACGCCGGAGACTGGTTCCTCCAGATACTGGCCGAACGACTGCAGAAGGAGTCCGACCCGACCAGCCTCATCGCACGGCTTGGCGGCGACGAGTTCGTCGTCGTACCGGCCACTCCCCTGGCGGCCCAAGAGGCCGACAAACTAGGCCGCGAGCTCCTCGCGGTGCTGGGCGAACGGGTCTCGCTGGACGGAGAGGTACTGACGCGCACCGTGAGTGTCGGGGTGGCCCAGGGCATGCCCGGCCGAGACACCACATCGGATCTTCTGCGTCGCGCCGACCTGGCCCTCTTGACCGCCAAGGGGCGGGGGGGCAACCAGCTCGCGTCGTACTCCGACGAGATGTCACTGGAGGCCGAATACCGCACCGACATCGAACTGCACCTGGGCAACGTCATCGACCAGGGTGCACTGTTCCTGCGGTATCTGCCCGAGATCGACATGCGCACAGGTGAGGTGCTCGCCGCGGAGGCGCTGGTGCGCTGGAATCATCCGACGCGTGGGCCGATATCACCCGCGTCGTTCATCCCCGTCGCCGAATCCATCAATCTCGCAGGGGAATTGGGCCGATGGGTGATGCGCACGGCGTGCGAGGAGTTCGCTCACTGGCGTGCGCTGGGCGTCGGGCTCGGAACGGTACTGCGCATCAACGTGTCGCCCGTGCAGCTGGTCACCGCTGGGTTCGCGGACTCGGTCGCCGCGATCATGAGCGAATTCGAACTGGAGCAGGGTTCGATCTGCCTGGAGATCACCGAAAGCGTCGTCGTGCAGGACATCGAGACCACCAGCGTCACGCTCGCGGGGCTCAAGAAGGCGGGCGTGCAGATCGCGATCGATGACTTCGGGACCGGCTACAGCGTGTTGTCCCACTTGAAGGACTTGCCGGTCGACGTGCTGAAGATCGACCGCAGTTTCGTCACGGAACTCGGCTCGAACCGAGACGATCTCGCCATCGTGCGCGCGATCATCGCGCTTGCGGAAGCGTTCGGATTGCAGGTGGTCGCGGAAGGCGTGGAAACCGAAGCCGCGGCAATCACCTTGCTACGCCACGGTTGCCACCGGGCTCAGGGCTTTCTGCTGTCCCCTCCGCTCAGCGGAGCGGAGTTGGGGGCGCTGCTCGCCAAGGGGCGGGTGTCAGCGCAGTTTTCCGCAACTCCAAGAGCCTGACGGCAAGGAGCGCGCGTCGCGCATGGCCTCCCTGAGCTGCCGGCCGGAGGCGGTGCAGGTGGGCCGAACGGGCGACTCCGCACGCTCGGTGTTCAGTAGCTCGATTCGCAGGAATCTGCTGGCCAACTGCCCGACGAGACAGACCTGCAGTTCGGCTGAGCCGGACGGCGCACGCACTGCGTCGGAATCCGCGATGAACGGGTCGCTGGAGGAGATCGCCACACCGCAGCGCACCCCGACTGCCAGCGGGCCGTCCGAGGTGGAGAGCATGACTCCGACGATTCGTCCGTCGTCGAAGACGATCCGGTCGAGGAGGCTGTCCTCGTGCAGGGCAATGCCGCGTTCGTGGACCCGGCCGACCATCCAATCGGAGAGCGCGTTGCCACCTGTCAGCTCGGCGGGGTTGATCGCTCCGATGGCCTGAACCTCCAACGACTGGCCGTCGCTTGCGCGCATCTGCGTGGTTCGCCATCCCGAGACGGTCGAGTAGAGCATGCCGTATGGCGACGCCAGGCACTGAGCGTTCCAGGCGCGCAGCCTTGATCCGACGAAGGGCTCGATGGCGCCCGAATTGGCCATCGGACTCACCGTTCGAATGGTGAGGCGAGCATCCTCGGGGCGCTCACTCGGCGCGAGGTCCTCGCCCACCGCGGTGAAGTACTCGCGGGTCTCGACGTCCAGATCCGGCCGTCCCCAGCTACGAAGAAATCCGCCGACCCGCGGTTGCACGGCAAGCCCCGTTGCCGACCCTCCGCGGTCCACGGGCGGGGTTGCGACGAGGACCTTGCCGCCGCCGTCCGCGGTCGCGATGGCACTGGCCATCGCGCCGATCCCAGCACCGATACACGCAACGTCGACTTCGATATCCCACATATGCGTTAACTACCTCGCAATTGCGAATCGATACTGGGGCCAGCAATCGGGTGGCTCACCGATTGTCCTGTGGGTATTTCCGCTGACCCTGCGATGCAGCCTTGGCCGCGCACTTCGAGCGCCAGTTCGGCACGCGCGACACGCGGTTGTGAGCTTTGCCACTGACCGCGAAAATCGAGTTGCCACGGTCCGCGCAGGGATTCGAGGGGGTTTGCCAGTGCGGACCATGGCAACGGGCCGAAGATACCAGCTCGCGCCCGTTCGGGATGGCGGAGAATCGCCCCCGACGTGCTGCTCTGGGCGCAGGAGAACCCCTGCCGGGGCATCCCATGCATCAGACCATGAGTCATCACACCGAGTACTTTACATACCAATGGAATGTTCTGCATCCCTAGAGATGACTTAAAGTCTGTAGCAAAATTGGGTACGAGTGGGACCAGAAACGAAGGCGGACGGAAGGAGGTCGTGGCCAGTGACGGACGTCGTGGACAAGAAGTCCGGTTCGACGCGGCAAGACATCATCCGCGCCGCGGCCCGCGAATTCGCCCTCAAGCCCTACACCCTGGTCAACGTCGACGACATCCTCGCGCACGCGGACGTGACCAAGGGCGCGATGTACACGCACTTCCGCTCCAAGAACGCACTCGCCAGAGCGATCGTGGAGCATCGCATCGCGGTGGCCGAGGCTTTGGTCGAAGATCTGCAGACGCCCTCGTCGTCGGCGTTGGAGACCTTGATCGACGTCTCCTACCTAGTGGCCACCGGCGACATCAGTGATGACATGGCGCGAGCGAGCCTCAATCTGCTCGAATCGGTCGGTCGCTTCGACGGTTTTCAGGCGAAGATCATCGACCACTGGGTCACAGGATTCGCCAACATCGCCCGCCGGGCCATCGAAGAAGGTGACGTTGTACACACCAGCGATCCCGTGGCCGTCGGTCGGTTGATCGTCTCGATGTACCTCGGCCTGCGCCAGACCAGCGACCTCGACGAGCCAAAGACACTGTTCGGCGATCTAGAAGCCGCGTGGCTGCTCCTGCTCCCGGGGTTCGCCGACCCGCAGCGACTGGACTATCTCCGCGCGTTCATCCGGCGCCGCTCCGCACTCGCGATCAGGAATACCGCGCCATTGGTCAACGGCAATCTATGATTCTCGAAAATCAGAATCGCCATCGGACGGGATTGACTGAGGTATTCGAGGATGGTGCGCCAAGCCCGATCGGAAGCCACTAGGCAGAAGATCATCGACTCAGCCGTGGATCTGATCAACGAGATCGGATACCCCGCCGCTGGGTTGGCCGACATCATCGAGCGCGCGGAGATGACGAAGGGTGCGCTTTACTACCACTTCGACTCCAAGGAAGCGCTCGCCTCGGCCATCATGGACGACGGCGGGGCCAGGGTGTTGGCGGCGTTTCAGGCCGCGGGCAGAACGGGATCGCCGGCGTTGGAGAACATCATCCACGGCGTGTTCATGGTCACCGACACCATCCACCGGGACAAGCTCGCGCAGGCGTCATCGCGCTTGATGCGTACGTTCGGCGGCTTCAACGCCGCGGCCAAGGGCGCGTACGGTGGCTTTCTCGCGGAGATGACCAGCCGAGTCAAGGCCGCAGTGGGCGAAGGCGATGTACGCGCCGACGTCGACTCCGACGTCATCGGTCGCGCCATCTTCGGCGCCATGCTCGGCGCCGAACTACTGTCCGACGCGTTGGACAGTAGTGCGGACACGGGCAAGCAGGTCGTCGGCACCTGGGAAGTGCTGCTGTTGGCGATCGTGCAGGCCGACTCGCTGAACTACTACCTGGAGTTCCTCTCCCGCCAGGCGTCGCGCGCCTCGACGTCGCGTCATGAGGATCCCTAGAGTTCGTCGATCCAGAGCCGCTCGGTCACGTCCTGGAACGTGGCGAGCGCGACGGGGTCGTCGTCCCGGACCAGCGCAGAGCTGCTCATCTTGGCGCGGACCAGCGACCCGTCGCCATGCCACAGGTCGACGACGACGTTCGCTTTGACTCGCACGACGGACACCGCCGACTCGCCATTTGGCGCAGCGTCGTGAAATAGATCCGCGAAGGTCAACGGCATCACCTCATCGACGGTGCGGCCGACCATGGTGGCAAACGCGCTATTGGCGAAGAGGATGGCGCCGTCGTCGGCAACAGCCAGCACCGGCACGGGAAAGCGCTCCAGCACGACCAACGCCGGCATCGCCTCCAGTATCTCCTTCGAGGTTTGCCGGGAGTTGCCGTGCCTTCGCCTTTCCACGCCTTCGAGTATCGCCGCTGTACACGAAACACCACGCACTTATGCGCGTCACAGTCCGGTCGCTAGGTTTGACGGATGGACTTGGCATGGTCGGACGAGGACATTCGGTTTCGCGAGGAAGTGCGTGCATTCCTTCGGGAACGGCTGACGCCGGAGCTCCAGCAGGCGGGTCGGCTGATGACGAGCGTGTACAGCGATCACGACGCGAGCATGCGGTGGCAACTGATTCTTCACGAGCGGGGCTGGGCGGCGCCGGCCTGGCCGGTGGAGTACGGCGGCTGCGGGTGGAGCCTGACGCAGCACTACGTCTTCAGCCGTGAGTCGACGCTTGCGGGAGGTCCGGCGTTGTCGCCCATGGGCATTCGCATGGTCGCGCACGCGATCATCGCGTACGGCACCGACGCGCAGAAGGAGTACTTCCTCCCCCGCATCCTCACCGGCGACGTCTTCTTCTGCCAGGGCTATTCCGAGCCCGAGGCCGGTTCGGACCTCGCTGCGCTGTCGATGGCGGCGGTCGACGACGGCGACGATCTGGTGTGCACGGGCAGCAAGATCTGGACGACCCATGCCCGCGAGGCGAACTGGATGTTCGCCCTCGTCCGAACGTCACGCACGGCCAAGAAACAGCAGGGCATCACGTTCGTGCTGATCGACATGACGTCGCCCGGCATCCAAATCCGACCGCTCGTGATGACCTCGGGCGAGGAGATCCAGAACCAGGTCTTCTTCGACGAGGTGCGCGTGCCGAAGAGCAACGTCATCGGTGAGCTCGACGACGGCTGGACCGTCGCCAAGTATCTGTTGGAGTTCGAGCGCGGCGGCGGCGCAGGAGCACCGGCGCTGCAGGTGGTGGCCGAGGAGGTCGCCGCCGCCGCGGCGAGCCAACCAGGACCCGACGGAGGACCGCTCATCGACCACCCCGCGTTCTCTCGCAAGCTCGCCGACGCGCGGATACGCACGGACGTGCTCGAACTACTCGAGTACCGGGTACTGGCCACGCTCGCTGGCGGAGGTCACCCCGGCTCGGCGTCATCGATGCTGAAGATCCTGGCCACCGAACTCAGCCAGACGCTCACGGAGCTGGCGATGGAGGCGGCCGGGCCACGTGGGCGTGCCTACCAGCCACACGCCACCCATCCAGGCGGACCCGTTGCGGGGTACGAGCCACCACCCGACGGCTACGTCAGCGGTGAGCCGTGGCAGGCGGTGGCGCCGTTGCGGTACTTCAACGACCGAGCCGGATCGATCTACGCCGGTAGCAACGAGATTCAGCGCAACATCCTGGCCAAAGCAGAACTGGGACTCTGATGGACTTCAGCCTCTCCGACGAACAAGCCCAACTGCGCGACGGGCTCGGCAGATTTCTGGCGACCCGCTACGACCTCGACAAGAGCAGAACCGCCGTCAAGACGGGACCGGGCTGGCAGCCCGAGATCTGGAAGGCGTTCGCCGAGGAACTCGGGATCCTCGGCGCCGCACTGCCAGAAGACGTCGGCGGCATCGGCGGCGGGCCCGTCGAGGTCATGGTGATCGCCGAAGCGTTGGGGTACGCACTTGTCGTGGAGCCCTACGTGGACACCGCGGTGGTGGGGGCAGGCCTGCTGCGCCGCGCCGGCGGCGCGGTGGCCCTCGAGTTGCTCGAGCGCATCGGCGCGGGCACCGCGATCGTGACGCTGGCGGCCGCTGAGGCGGCCTCCGGCGATCGCTGGGAGGACGTGACCACCACCGCTCGCCGCGACGGAACCGACTGGGTGCTCACGGGTTCCAAGATCATGGCGGTCGGCGCTCCCTTGGCGACGCACCTCCTGGTGACGGCCACAGCACCCGGCGGCATGTCGCTCTTCCTGGTCGACCGCGCTGCCCTCGGGTCCGGTCTCGACCTGCACGGGTACCGCACGGTCGACGATCGTTGCGCGGCCGACCTGGTGCTGAGCGAGTTGCGGCTGCCGTCGGATGCGCTGCTCGGCGAGGAGGGGCAGGCGTGGCCCTCGGTCGAGACGGCTCGCGACGAAGGCGCCGCCGCCGTGTGTGCGGAAGCCGTCGGCTGCATGCGGAAGGTGCTCGCCGACACCGTCGAATACTGCAAGCAGCGCAAGCAATTCGGGCAGCCGATCGGCAGCTTTCAAGCGCTGTCGCACCGCATGGTCGACATGCACATGGAGGTCGAGCAGTCGATCGCCGCCAGCTATCTCGCCGTGCTCAATCTGCAGGCCGAACCGAGGACGCGAGCCCGTGCGGTGTCGGCGGCGAAGGCCACCGTCGGACGGGCCGCGCGCTTCGTCGGGCAGAACGCCGTCCAACTGCACGGCGGCATGGGCATGACCGAGGAATTGGCGATCGGGCATTACTTCAAGCGGCTCACCGCGATTCAGTTCGAATTCGGGTCCACCGACTATCACGTCACCCGGTACGCGAGGCTGACCCGAGGGTGAGCCTGCGCGGTTGGGTGCTATTCGCCGCCATGAGCGTCATCTGGGGCATTCCGTACCTCTTGATCAAGGTTGCGGTCGAGGGCGTGTCGGTGCCCGTCCTGGTGTTCGCCCGAACGGCCATCGGTGTGGCAGTGCTGTTGCCCCTGGCGCTTTCCCGTCCCGCGTGGGCACAGGTGCTCAAGCACTGGAGGCCCGCGCTGGTGTTCGCGTTCTTCGAGATGATCGCCGCCTGGCTGTTGTTGTCGGACGCCGAGCGTCATCTCACCAGCTCGTTGACCGGACTGCTCATCGCCGCCGCCCCCATCATCGCGGTGGTGCTGGACCGGTTCACCGGCGGAGAACGCCAGTTGGGCGTCAAGCGGATCGCCGGACTCGGCATCGGGCTTGCGGGTGTCGCGGCGCTGGCCGGGCCGGCCCTGAGCAGTGGTTCCGCGTGGCCCGTCACCGAAGTGCTTTTGGTCGCGACGTGCTACGCGATCGCACCGCTGGTGGCGGACCGCTACCTCGCCGACGTACCCACCTTGCAACTGACCGCGGCCTGTCTCGGCGTCGCCGCCCTGGTGTATGCCGCGCCGGCGGCGGCGACGTGGCCCGACGAAATCCCTTCCACACGAGTGTTGTTGGCGGTCGCCGGGTTGGCAGTGGTCTGCACGGCGCTGGCCTTCCTGGTGTTCTTCGCATTGATTCGCGAGGTCGGAGCGGCCAGGGCGCTGGTGTTCACCTACGTCAACCCGGCCGTCGCGCTGATCGCCGGAGTGCTGGTGTTGAGCGAGCCGGTGACCAGGTGGCACCTCGCCGGGTTGGCCTTGATCCTGACCGGATCGGTGCTGGCCACCCGTCGGTCCGACGCGACGCCCACGGCGACGGCAGTGCCGTAAACCGACATTGGTAGACAACTGTCCGATTCAGCGGTGTCCATTGGGCAGTCTGTCGCAACAAGCCGGGCCGCCGTTGTGCATAGGCCCGATGAATTCGCAGTTCCAGCCGTATTTCGTCCGGCCGTTGCGATGAGCCGATGGGTCGGATAGCCTGGACACATGTCCAGTCCAGTGGTCGGGCACGTCACCCGCTTGCGGGATCCCCACGCCCAGCGCAGGCTCACCTGCCGACGCGTCTTCGGTGCGGCCGCCGCCATGCTCGACGAATCCGCGCAGGCCGACGTCTCGGTGGGCAGCCTCGCCCAGCGCGCCAGGATCGCGCCCGCCGCGTTGAGCGCGCACTTCCCGTCCCTCGACGCGGTGTTCGCCGAGCTCTACCTCAACCGGGTGACCGAGCTGCCGCTGGTGATCGATCCGATGGCGAGCATTCAAACGCGCCTGAGCGACCAACTGCGTGCGGTCATCCTCGTCGTCGCCGACGAGCCGCGACTGGCCGTCGCGTGTACCCGCGCGCTCATGCGCAACGATGACGCCGCGGTCGCCGAGGCGCGTGCCCGCATCGCCGCCGAAGTGCGCAGGCGCATCGCCGCCGCAATGGGCGCCGGTGCGTGGCCCGAGGTGCTCGAGACCCTCGAGATGCTGTTCTGGGGGGCCCTGCTTCAGGTCGAGTCGCGGGTGGTCACGTACCGCGAGCTGGCCAACCGGCTGGACACCATGCTCGCGCTGATCCTGCCCGACGCCGAGAACTAGGTCCGCACTACGCCGAAACTGCGCACAGATCGCGATCTGACGCGAAAACTCGATCTCTGAGCAGTCTCGGCGAAAGCCCGCATAGCCCGCCGCCGCGAGCTCAGGCCTTGGCCAGCTGCTTCTGCGCGTAGAGCTTCGCCCACTCCTTGCGCGGGCGGATCGTCACGTCGACGTCAGTTGCCTTGGCGCGCAACGCACCAACCGTCGCCTGCTCCTTCGGCGTGCGCGCGAACGGATCCCAGCCGAAGAACCGGCAAGAGTTCTCCCACGTGATCTTGTTGATGTCCGAGTCGTCGGCACCCGCGGCGTTGAGCTCGGCGAGCACCTGCTCGGCGGCATCCGGCCAGAAGCAGTCGGAGTGCGGGTAGTCGCACTCCCACGCGATGATGTCGATGCCGATCTCGTGGCGCAGCTTCAGCGACGTCTTGTCGGTGACGTAGCAGGCCAGTGAGTGCTCGCGGAACACGTCGCTTGGCAGCTTGTCACCGAAGTCGCGGCGCAGCCACTTCTGGTTCGTGTAGTGCCGGTCGCTGCGGTCCAAATAGAAAGGGATCCAACCGATTCCACCCTCGGAGAAGGCGAACTTCAGGTCGGGGTAGTTGCGCATGGCCGGGCCCCAGAGCAGATCCTGCGCGCACATCGCCGAGATCTGGGTGGCCAGGATGATGAGGTTGTCGATCGGCGCATTGGGCGCCATGCTGATCGCCCCGAAGCCGGTGCCGATGTGCAGGCACATCACCACCTGCTCCTCCGAGAGCGTCCGGAACACCGGACCCCAGTAGTCCTCGTCGTGGTAGCTCGGAAGCCCTTCCAGATGAGGCAGTTCCGGCATCGTGACCGCCCGGCAGCCCTTGGCGGCCACTCGGCGGATCTCGGCGCACATGGCCTCGGGGTTCCACGTCGGCAGCACTGCGATCGGGATGAAGCGGTCCGGGTAGCTGCCCGCCCACTCGTCGAGGTGCCAGTCGTTGTACGCCGACACCATGATCAGGGTCTCGGGCAGCTGGTGCTGGTTCAGGTGGCGGGCAGAGAACCCGGTGAACGTCGGGAAGCACATCGACGCCAGGATGCCGTTGCGGCTCATGTCCCGGACACGCTCATGCACGTCGTAGACGCCCGGCCTCATCTCGGCGAAGCCTGCGGGGTCACGGCCCCACTCCTCGGCGGGCCAGGACACGACGGCGTTGAGTCCGCTAACGCCCTGCGGCCTGCCCTTGTACATCCACTGGTCGACGCCGCGTTCGTCGGTGACGACGATCGGCGCGTCGTCCTTGTACTTGGCGGGCACGTGGTTCTTGAACATGTCGGGCGGCTCGACGACGTGGTCGTCGATGCTCACCAGGATCAGGTCGTCGGTCTGCATATCCAACTAGTACCCTCGGTTGTCGTGACCGTCTCTGCGCTTTCGGACAGAGGTTTATCCGAATCGGCCAACCTGGATTCTGCCGCCCGCCCGGTGATCGAGCTGCGCCGTGGTGGCCGCGCGCTCGCCGGCAGTTACCTCTACGAGGGCGACGGGCTCATCACCGGCTGGCACTCGCACGAGGTGCACCAGATCGAGTACGCCCTGCACGGTCTGGTGGAAGTGGAGACCGACTCGGCGCACTACCTGCTTCCGCCGCAGCAGGCGGCGTGGATACCGGTCGGCCTGGAGCACCAGGCGGTGATGAACCCCGACGTCAAGACGGTGGCGGTGATGTTCGACCCCACGCTCATCCCGGACGCAGGCGACCGCGCGCGGATCATCGAGGTGTCTCCACTGATCCGCGAGATGATGATCTACGCGCTGCGCTGGCCCATCGACCGGGCGCGGGGCGACGACACCTCCGACGGCTTCTTCCGCACGTTGGCCGACCTGGTGTCCGAGGCGCTCGATCACGAGGCCCCACTGAGCCTCCCGACGTCGGCGAATCCGATCGTGTCGGCCGCGATGGCCTACACGAAGGAGCATCTCGACGGGGTGACCGCCGACGACGTCAGCCGCGCTGTCTCCGTCTCGGAGCGCACACTGCGGCGCCTGTTCCAGGACACGCTCGGGCTGTCGTGGCGCACGTATCTGTTGCACGCCAGGATGCTGCGGGCGATGGCACTGCTCGCCTCGCCGACGCAGTCGGTTCAGGAGACGTCGACGGCCGTCGGGTTCGACAGTCTCAGCTCGTTCAGCCGGGCATTCACCCAGTTCTGCGGCGAGACGCCGAGCACCTACCGCAAAAGGGTTGCCGGCGAACGGGTTTGACGACTACCGGTCGCCAGGCTGGCTGAACAGTCCTTCATGCAGCAATGCGCTGACGGCGGCATGCCATCGCGGGAGCTGAGCGGGCGTGGTCAGCGGCGCGGGCAGATGCCGGTCGATGTGCAGGCGCAGGCTGATGGTGCCCAGCGCCAGCACTAGGGAGTTGATGGCGGCCCATGTCAGATCGACATCCGGGCGAAGCTCACCGCGTTCCGCGCGTTGGTGCCACCGGGCAATGCCGAAACTCATCAGGGTGTCGAAGATCGTCGTGCCCAGTGGGCTTCCGTCGACGAGGGCACGGCCAAGGTAGCCCCCGATGTCGGGCTGGTCGACGATCATCGCCGTGATTCGGCTGCCGACCTCGGCGACCGAATCCGCGCGCTCCGGAATCGGCTTCGACATGGTCGTGGTCACGACTCCCAGGACATGGTCGTCAACGGCCTTGATCAGTTCGGCCTTCGTGACGAAGTGGTGCTGCACCAGCCCCAGGGACACTCCCGCCGCCGCAGCAACGGCCCGCAGCGAGGTCTCGGAGGTGCCGTGGGCCGCGAAGCTCGTCAACGCCGCGTTGCGAATCCGCTCGATGGGTGAGAGCGGTTCGTCATCGAGTCCATCGGGCTCCGACACCGCGGTCATCCGGCGCGTGCATCGGTGATCGTCACCACTTCAGAGTAGACAATACGCGTGTATCGTTTCTACGATACGTGCGTATTGTCGCTCATCGCGCTACGGAGGGAGCCACGTCTATGCACGACCCATCGACCTTCGCGTGCACGCGCGATCCCGACCGGTGGACGACCACCGCCGACGATGGCGCCAAGGCGCTCTGCCGCGCCTGTCCCCGCCGCTGGCTGTGCGCTCAAGAGGCCTGCAGGACGCCCGGCGCGGCGGGCGTGTGGGCCGGCGTCCTCATCCCCGACGCGGGCCGCGCCCGTCAGTTCGCGCTCAAGCAGTTGCGCTCGCTGGCCGAACACAACGGCTTTCCCGTCCAGAAGACGGCAGGGTAGAACGCCAAACCGTTGCCCACGCGGGCGACCTATCGCGGGTGACAAGTCGATATCCTTCCGCCGAGATGACTGCCGCTCCGATCGACCGCATCCACGACCTCGTGTCGGTGGCGGCCGACGCAGTGCCGGACCGGCTCGCCATCATCGCGCCCGATGGGACGCCGACGACCTTCGCCGAGTTCGACCGCCAGGTCCGCGCCATCGCCGGGTGGGTGACCGCCCGGACGCGCCGCGGCGACCGCGTGGCCGTCATCGCCGACAACGGGGCCGACTACGCACGGCTCTACTACGGCGTCCCGCGGAGTGGCCGAATACTCGTACTGATCAACCAAAGGCTCAGTGCCGACGAGCAGCTCGCTCAATTGGCGTCCACCGAGCCGGCGATCCTCGTCGGTGACGCGCGCTACCTCGCCGCCCTCCCGCGCGTCCCGTCGACGGCGCACGTCGTCTCGTTCGACGACCCTCAATGGGCACGTGCGCAACATGATTGCGCCGACGCCGTCGAGCCGGTCGATCCCGACGACCCGGCCTGGTTGCTGTTCACCAGCGGCTCGACGGGCGCGCCGAAGCCCGTGCTGCACACCCACCGCTCGATCACTACCGCCGTACGCGGCACCGTCGCGGGCCGTTCCGTGCGCTCCGGTGGGGTCTATCTGCTGCCGTTCCCGATGTGCCACGTCGCCGGATACAACATGTTGGTGCACCACGCCGCACGTTCGACGGTGCTGCCCGTGCCCGCCTTTCGTCCGGATCAGTTCGCGGCAGCCGTCAACGCCCACGGCGTGACGTCCTGCTCGCTCGCTCCGACGATGCTGCACGGCCTGTTGGCCTACCTGGAGGAGTCGGGTACCGAACTGCCGACGCTGCGCGAAATCGCCTACGGCTCAGCCGCAATCCCCGCCGACCTATTGCGCCGCGCACTCGACCGCCTCGACGTCGACTTCCACCAGGGCTACGGCATGACCGAAACCGGTGGGAACGTCACCTTTCTTGGCCCCGCGGAGCACCGCGCCGGTGCCCATGGAGACACCTCCGTGCTCGCCACCGCGGGCCGCCCCCATGCCGAGGTCGAAGTCCGGATCGCCGACGGTTCGTGCGAAATCCTGCTGCGGGGAGCACAAGTCGCTCCTGGACTCGTTCCCGGCGACGGCTGGTTCCGCACCGGCGACGTCGGGCGCATCGACGACGACGGCCGGCTCGTCGTCGTGGACCGACTCAAGGACGTCATCATCACAGGCGGCGAGAACGTGTCGTCGCGCGAAGTGGAGGACGTGCTGTCGACCCACCCAGACGTCGATGCGGTCGCCGTGGTGGGAGTTCCCGACGGCTACTGGGGCGAGGCGATCTGCGCAGTCGTCGTGCGGCGACCTGGCCGACGACCGTCGGCCGACGACCTCGTCGCACACGTCCGCGCGCACCTCGCGGCCTTCAAGCGACCGCGCCACGTGTTGTTCGTCGACGCCTTGCCGACGACGAGCAACGGCAAGGTCGCCAAGGCGCAGGTGCGGCACTTCGCCAAGGCCGAGGTGGCGCGCGGCATCGAAAGGTCCCCCGACCGCTAGCGCCCGTGCGACAGTCGGCCGATGGCGGAACGCGTCGCGGTGCTCGGCGCAGGCCCCGGCGGTCTGGTCGCGGCGCGGTGGCTGTTGGCTCAGGGCTTCGAACCGACGATCTTCGAGCAGGCCGCCGTGCTGGGCGGACAGTGGACGGGACTCGCCGGCCGCAGCGGTGTGTGGCCGACCATGCACACCAACACCAGTCGAGTGTTGACGGCCTTCAGCGATCTCGAGCACGACTGCGACCTGGTATTTCCGTCGAACCGCGACGTGCTCGCCTATCTGAATCGCTACGCGGAGATGTTCGGACTGGTGTCACGGCTGCGGACCGGCACGCGGGTCGAGCGGCTCGACCGGGACGGATCCGGATGGCTCGTCACCCATTCCGGCGGCGCCGAGCACGTCGACCGGGTCGTGGTGGCCACCGGCCGGTTCCACACCCCGGCGCGACCGAACGTCCCTGGTCTCGACGCGTTCGCGGGCTCGGCGGGCGTGACCACCACGTACGACTACCGCGGGCCCGCGCCGTACAGCGGCAAGCGGCTTCTCGTGGCTGGCGGTGCGATCAGCGCGCTGGAGATCGCCGCCGAACTGGCGACACTTGGCGCAGCCCGCGTCGTGCTGACGCAACGCCGACAGCGCTACGTCCTGCCCAAGTTCGCTGCGGGCGTTCCGTCGGACCATCGGATCTTCACCCGCTACGGGGTGTTGTCGAGCGAGCGGCTCCCGGGCCCGGAGCTCGACCGCCAACTCAAGGAGATCGTCGTCGAGGCGGGCGGGAACCCAGAACAGTACGGCGCGCCGACGCCGGATCCGTCCATCTTCGCCGCGGGCGTCACGCTCAGTCAGAACTACCTGCCGCTCGTCGCGGAGGGCCGAATCTCGGTGCGGCCGTGGATCGAATCGGTCGACGGATCAACCGTCACCTTCGCCGACGGGCGGGCCGAGCAGTTCGACGGCATCGTGCTTGGCACCGGATTCGAACTGTCGCTGCCGTTCTTCAGCGGGGACGTCCGCGCGATCCTCGGACTCGACGCCGCACACTTCGACGCCGACCGCCACACCTTTCATCCCGACCTTCCCGGGCTGGCGTTCGTCGGGATGTGGGATCAGTCGGGTGGCTACTTCGTCCCGCTGGAATTGCAGGCCAGGTGGATCGCATACGCGTGGGGCGGCGTAGCCCGGGCGACGACGGCAGCCGAACAGCAGACGGCGATCGAGGACTGTCGCTCCCGACGCGGTACGCCGCAGAAGACGCGGATGAACCTGGCCGCGCTGGCGTTCGCGCGCGCGGCCGGCGTCGAGCCCGACCTGAACAACTGGCCGCAACTTCGACGCGCCTTGCTGTTTGGACCACTGGCACCGAGTTGTTTCCGGCTCGAAGGCCCCGACGCGCTGTCTGAGGCTGCCGACCGCTTCGCGCGCGAGGCGGCCGCGTTCGGTGCGATCACGAGCAACGAGATGACGGAGCGGGAACGGCGCTACTGGTCGCTGATCGACGCATCCGCTCGTCAGCCCTAGTTGGCATCACGCTGCGTCGATCTCTTCGCAGGCGCAAAATGCAAGCTCAGACTCCGTCAGGTGGCTGAAGAGTCGCCTACCCTTCGGGCAGTTCGGAATTCCCACGCCGCAGCCCAACGTTGTGCTGGAGACCGCGAAGGAAAGTGAGAACCGTCCGTGCCCAGTTCCTCGGATCCGCTCCACCTCGCCGTCGCACTCGACGGGACCGGATGGCACCCGGCTTCCTGGCGCGAGGCCGACGCCCGCCCCTCCGAACTGCTGACGCCTCGCTACTGGACCGACCTGGTGGGGGTAGCCGAACGCGGTCAATTGGTGTTCGCCACCATCGAAGACGGCCTGGCGCTGCAGTCCGACCATCCCCTTCGCGCCGACGACCGCGTCGACCGCGTCCGTGGGCGACTCGACGCCGTCCTGATCGCGTCGCGGGTCGCACCCACTACCAAACGCATCGGGCTGATCCCGACGGCGATCGCCACCCACACCGAGCCCTTCCACCTGTCCAAGGCCATCGCGACGCTCGACTACGTGAGTTCGGGCCGCGCAGGCGTCCGAATCCAGGTGTCCGCCAGTCGGGACGCCGCCCGCCTCCTCGGTCGCCGTGACGTTCCGGATCTGTCCGAGGCATTCGTCGACGAGCTCTTCACCGAGGCCGCCGAGTACGTCGAAGTGCTCCGCAGGCTGTGGGACAGTTGGGAGGACGACGCCGAGATCCGCGACGTGGCGTCGGGCAAGTTCGTCGATCGAAACAAGCTGCACTACATCGACTTCCACGGTACGAAGTTCTCCGTGAAGGGGCCGTCGATCACGCCGAGGCCGCCGCAGGGTCAGCCGCTCGTCGCCGCCCTCGCCCACGGTGAAGCCGGCTACCGACTCGTCGGCGACAGTGCCGACATCGGGTTCGTCACCCCGCATGACGCATCCGAGACCGCGGCCATCGTCGACGCGATCTCCGTACACCGATCCGCCGACGCCGACCCCGTCCGGGTGTTCGCCGACCTGGTGGTGTTCCTCGACGACAGTCAGGAGGCGGCCGCCGCGCGACGGGCGCGCCTCGACGAGCTGGCGGGCGCCGAATATGCCAGCGACGCCGAGGTATTCGTGGGGACACCCGCGCAGCTGGCGGACCTCCTACAACAGTGGCACGCCGCGGGGGCCGCGGGGTTCCGGCTGCGCCCAGCGGCCCTGCCGCACGACCTGCTTCAGATCACCGACGGGCTCGTCCCCGAACTGCGCAGGCGAGGCGCGCTGGCCGACGCCGACCACGCCACCACCTTGCGGGCCGCACTGCAGCTCCCGCGCCCCGCCAACCGCTACGCGACCACCTGAGGGGACCTAGGAACGCGCATGAGTTGCCCTGTGTCAAGCCGCTCCCGGTTGGGGTCTGTCGAGCAGTGCTTGGAGGGCGCGATGCTGGGTGGGGTCGTAGGTGGTGTGGTCTTGCCAGCAGTGCCA